>DAIQBS010000058.1:0-19384 GCA_036781025.1 Sphingobacterium sp.
GCTTCTTAGAGCCTATTCTTAACCCTTAATTCGCATTAGTAGTTAGTAGTTAGTAGTTAGAGGTTGAACTTGGCTTGTTTTGAACCAAGAGGATATGAATAAACTGAATTTAATGAATTGAAAGAATACTCAAGCCAATTATTACCCATTTTCAGTGTATTCAGGTAAATCATTTCCTCAGTGGTTCGAAACCTCTTCGCAATGTGGAACTTGCTCAGGCGAAGCCTGATTCCACCTGCGGAGCAGGTGCACATTCGGCCCATTTCTAGCGGCGGAAAGGCAGCAAAAACATCGTGGCCTTCGAGCGTTGGGATTGGCCTAGGAAGAGCGTAGCGAATTCCAGCCATCAACGATGTTTTGGCTGTGTGTAATTGCCTTGTGCGAAAAGCCGCCTTAAATGGGCCAAAGAGTTTTGGTTCCTTTTGCTCTCTCAAAAGGAACTAGGCCTTCCGCGGCTATGAGCGGAGATAGAAATAGTATTTAGTATTGAGTACTTAGTAGTTAGATGCTGAACTTGGCTGAGTTTGAAATAGATATGAGACATGAGATATAAGACTTTAGACATTTGCAACTAGGCTAAGAAATCATATTCAGTTTTTTTCAGTTCAATCATTTCCTCAGTGGTTCGAATTAGATTTGAGACATGAGATATGAGATATGAGACTTTAGACATTTGCAACTAGGCTGAGGAATCATATTCAGGGTATTCAGGCAAATCATTTCCTCAGTGGTTCGAATTAGATTTGAGACATGAGATATGAGACTTTAGACATTTGCAACTAGGCTAAGAAATTATATTCAGTTTTTTTCAGGTAAATCATTTCCTCAGTGGTTCGAAACGTGACTCATCCGTATGCAACTTCATTCGTCAAATCCTAATACAATTCCCTTTAAACAAAAAAAACATCCCTTAGCATTACTAAGGAATGTTTTTATAAAGTTAAATAAAGAGAACTTAAAACTTCAAGCTATTATCTTCCTGATTAACATCAGCTAATCGTTCTGTAGGATCAATTCTCACAGATTTAGCAGGTTTGTTTAACTGTATTTTATAGGTTGGCTTCGTCCAAAACCAATCGGTCAATACTGTTCTTTTCGCGTTCGAGTAAATATCATAATTCTCAGCCGGCTTAATCCCTCTCATTTCACGTAGAGGAACGTAGAATAGCTCTTTTGTTCCATCTTCATATTCCACTAAAATATCCAGAGGCATAGCAAAATTAGACTTATTGCTGATCAATATATTTTTAGAGTCTTGAGCAGTAACCGCATAATCAATTACCCGAGTGGTATTGATAAAAAGATTATTGTACCATTTCAAATTAATTCCTGACACTTCTTCAGCTACCCTTTTGAAGTCATTGGGTGTAGGGTGTTTGAACTTCCATAAATCATAAAATTTCAAGAATGTTTTATGTAAATTATCACGACCAATAATATAACCCAATTGCTCTGCATAGACAGCTCCTTTGTTGTACGCTTCATTGCTATAGGCATAATTCGTTTGATAATAATCTGCTAATAAGCTCATAGGCTCTTCTTTACCTGATTTTGCTAATTTATAATAAGCATTATATGCCATCCCGATAGGATTTAAAGCTCTTACCGCGGGCTTTTCAAACAATTCGGTCATCCCTAACTCTTCAATATAACTGGTAAATCCTTCATCCATCCATTCATCTACAGTTTCATTAATACCATACAGATGTTGGAACCACGAATGTGCGGCTTCATGGAAAATAACTCCGACTAGACCTTTCAGGTTTCTACCACCGGTAATAAGCGTTACGGTACCATACTCCATACCACCATCACCACCTTGAACGATGCTATAAGTCTTCCAAGGATAATTACCAAACTGCTTACCTGTTAAATCAAAAAACTCGGAAGCTAAATTTAATGCCGTTTTCCAGTTTGCAATTACTTCTGGATTCGTTGGCAAAAACACGCTGTATATCGTTACGTTAGACTTCGTTTTTGCAGAGTCTACGATAAATTTCGGATCAGCAGCCCAAGCAAAATCATGAATGTTTTTCGCTTTAAAATGCCAAGTAGCCTTATCATTCTTCACTTTAATCTGCGGGTTTTTCACATAACCCTTAACATCCTTAGGATTTTGCAATTTTCCAGAAGAACCAATAACATAGTCTTTATTGATTTTAATCTGCACATCAAAATCACCAAATGGAGCAATGAACTCTCTACCTACATACTCATCCAAATGCCAACCTTGATCGTCGAAATGAGCCATTTTTGGATACCATTGCGTCATAGATAAGGCAACACCTTCTTTGGAATTTCTTCCACTTCGACGAATCTGTTCTGGCACTTGAGCTTGCCAAGTTAATTCAAATACCGCTGTTGTACCTGCTTTCAATGCTTTAGGTAAAGTAACTTCCAGGACTGTTCCGTCCTCAACAAACGAAGCTTTGACACCATTAAATTTCACGGATTTAATTTTTTGAAAACCTATTTGATTCGGGTTTAATTTCTCAATTCGACTTTCTAGAATAGGTTTTTCTTTGGTTCCAACATTAGTCACCATACGGGCATCAGGATCAACGATAGATTTTAATCGTTCATCCATCATACTCCCTGGTTGAAAAGCATTAAAATATAAGTGGAAGTAAACTTTGGAAAGATCTTGGTTGGAATTATTGCTGTATTTTAAGGTCATCTCCCCATCATATTGGAAAGTCAACTCATTGACATCAATATTCATTTTATAGTCCACATGTTGCTGCCAGTAGCCTGGTCTTTGCGCCATTCCTGGCAATGCCATGAGGAACAAGGTCACGATAGATATTACTTGTTTCAATTTCATAGCTCAAATATATAAAATTTACATATTTAGCACGTTGAAAACAATGAGTAATAATTAATTTACCACACCTGAGAAGACAAATATGGATTATGCAATAATAATTTCTATTTGAGCCTCTTTGATCCTATGGATCAACTGATCATACTGATCTTCACCCATAAAAAGCTTATTTCTCCACAAGCGATAAACTTTTCTGCTATTATTTTGATGAATAGCTATTAAATTTCCACCAGAACGAATATGATTCTTAATATAGGCGATGTTGGAAAACGAAAATTGATGTTCTTCGGATGGTCTGGAAATGGTTATTCCTTCCTCATCAACTTTCCAAATAGAGGTTTGATAGCTCACTCTTACTGCTGTATAAAGAATAACGGGAATGCAAAACAATAAAATAATAATTTTGGCTATTTCCCCTAAATTGGAGAAAGAGAGTAGGAAACCGGCTAAAAACAAAAAGCCTAATAGAATCCAGATAAAACGAGCACGATGCAGGGTATGGATTTTATATTCAATCATATTAATCTTCCTCTTCTTGTACTTCTTCTCCTTTTACATTAATATAAATAGAATCTTCAGAACCTACTTTGACCACCGCAGCTTTGCCATCAACGAAACCACTGACCATGCTATAAATAAAAGGGATAACCATTTGTCCTTTAGCATCTACATAGCCATAGGTTTGACCATCTTTTGATGCAATAAATAAATTCTCATCATTAGCCAAATACAATTCTTTGAATCCTTCTATGAGTAATTTTTGGGTTTTTAACTCATACAATTTATATTCTTCCCCATCAATTGCTGTAAAATGAGTTGGATTAAATTCAAAAATAGATTCGTATTTAGGAGCTACTACTACTTCCCCTTTTTTATTGACCAAACCATTTAAATCATTGGAGGTAATGATTGCCAAATCACCAATAAATGAACCTAAATATTCAAAACTATTTTTCCAGATTTGTTTACCAGATAGATCCATTAAACTAAATTGATCATCTTTACAATAATTATAAGCTTGAACTTCCTCATCATATTGAATTAATTGATAAGAGAAGGGCAATACTGTTTCTCCTTTCGTATTAATCATTCCAAACATACCAAGCGTATCCACAACAATCGAAACAGAAGAACGAAACTCTCCAATAGATGCAAAATGAGCAGGAGTCAAGATGGTATCATGTACATTTTTCAATCCATAATAACCACTTGTTGTATCGTAGTAAGCGATCAGATCTTCTCCTAATTCCATGTCCTCCATATCTCCAATATAAGCTTCTTGTTCTGCTTCATTAAAATGAGCTGGTACCTGAAAAAATTGAACATCAACATCTTGTAAGGAAATCTTAGTAGCTTCAAAATTGACACCACCTAAATTCAGTTTGAGAGCAGCTCCAGGCAGCTTGCGTAAAAAAGTAAATTGTCCCCAAACAAAAGGTTCAATTTTTTCGGTATACCAAAGTTCGATAGATGGCATCTCTTCTTGAGAAAAATCATAATCCAAAGGCGTTAAAATAGCCAATTTGCAAGGAAAGCCAGCTACCATTTCAGTCTTACCAGGAACGAATTCTATATTGAATTCTTCCAATTCCGCTTCCGAATCATCTAAGGCAAATATTCCTTGTGGATTTTCTACCTTGACATAGGTAGAATCAGCATAATTAATGTTATAAAGTGTTTTATTAAGTTTATCCCCTACAAGAACCCAATCATCCGTATAAATGGATTTCAATCGATAAAAATCCTTGGTTACCCAGGCTTCAATAGCAGGCTTACCACCTTCTAACACCTGCATCATAGCTT
Source organism: Sphingobacterium sp. (assembly GCA_036781025.1). GTDB lineage: Bacteria > Bacteroidota > Bacteroidia > Sphingobacteriales > Sphingobacteriaceae > Sphingobacterium. The sequence goes on from DAIQBS010000058.1 coordinate 4,628, forward strand.
TCAAATTACTTAATTCAGCAGCATCCTCCTCGGTAGCTTGATCCATCGCAGCAAGCAGTTCCTCTCCTAAAGAGATGGTATAATCTATTTTATAGACTTGGGATTGTGAAAATGAGTAATGACTTAGTAATAGAAAAGATAGTATGCTTAAGAGAAGTTTCATAAAGTTCCTGAATTTAGGCACAAACTTCCTTGTTTTTTTTGATTAAACAAAAGACAATAGCTAATTATTTTCAAGATTTTGAAAATAATTTTCAGAACTTTTAACTATTTTAAGCTATTAATACATAAATCCAGCAGGCAAGAACTTCAGAAAATGTAGTTCAATTATTAGTCAAGAAATAGTTATTATCTTACACCTTCATTAAAAAATATGCACAAACCATCTTTTCCTGCGACGATAATATCTTTACGACCTGTATTCCTTAAATCTACTACAGAAAAATAAATACCTGCTCCCTTTCCTTGACCAAAAGGACCATAACTGATGATATTTTTTGTAAAAGACTCCCCATTCCATTTAAAGTAATATAAACCGTAAGGATCATTCGCTCCAGGATCATGTCCATTGTGTGCACGATATCTTTTCCCGGAAATTAACTCTGGCTCGCCATCTCCATCTATATCTTCCCAAGCTAAACAATGGTATTGGGAATTGTTATCATCAATGCTATGTTTTTTCCAGGTTCTTTTTCCATTTTTATCTTTCTGCTGTTCATACCAATCCAAGCCATAGGTATGTCCTTGACCAACGATTAAATCCGCCAAACCATCTTTATTTATATCTGTTACAATCATAGGAACACTAGCATCACCAAAACTGAATTCTGTATGTAGTATCCATTTATCTGTTGATTTTTTTGGAGCTTCAAGCCATCCGTTATTGACAATGATATCAATGCGCGAATCTCCATTGACATCGCCAAACCCCAAACCATGCCCGTGTTTTTCAGCAACATCCACCTTCGTGAAATAACCCTTATTCGCGACATCTTCTTTAGCATTCAACTTATAATATTTCAAAGAAAGTTCTGGGGTATTGGGTATTATTTCATCGATTCCATCTCCATCCAAATCGAAAGCTCGGACGGTCTCAATATTACCTGTTTTATCAATAACATGCTTTTTCCATGGCCCTTCATTCCCTGGATTTTCCAACCAGAATAAGGTACCTTCAAACCAACCTCCAGTAATAACATCCATTTTACCATCGCGATTGACATCCATCACAATCGTAGAAAAATCGTCCCAATATTCTTGCACACGATTCACTTCTGCAATAAAATACCTTTTTGAAAAATCTGGTCCTTCATACCAAAACGCACCGGACACTAAATCCAATTTACCATCAGCATTCACATCTATGGCGCCAACAGATTCATAGGTCTCTGAAGAAATAGGAACTTTCTTAAATTGAACTGGTCCAATTGGCTTTTTACTATTGCTGGTTTGTCCAAACGCCTGAGTTAACAAAACAAGGGTTAGGAATAAAATACTGGTTAGTCGCATGTTACAAGTTAACCAACAAATCTATTTCAACCATCATGTGGTGTCATGTAGGAAAAAAGAAATTATATTTTTTCAAATGCAAAAAATGAAGACAGAAACCTACTCCTTTCAGTTAGTTCATAGAATTGTTAAGAGCAGGTTTGAGGTATCCATCTATTTAGGTATCAAAAATTTTATATTCTTAATACCGTAATCAAAAAATGATTTACTATATTCAAAAAATGCTAAATTGAGTTAGCATCATAGTTTTTATTATAAACCTTAACTATCATCATAAAATAAGAATGAGTGTTTTTCAAATTAAGGAAAATCCTGAAGTTTTTGACGCCATTGTTGTGGGCTCAGGAGCAGGAGGAGGTATGGCTGGATATATCTTAGCCAATGCTGGACTAAAAGTTTTAATGCTAGAAGCAGGTCCATTTTTTGACCCAGCAAAAGATGCCTTACAAATGCGTTGGCCTTGGGAATCGCCAAGACGAGGTGCCGGAGTAACTAGACCATTTGGAGATTTTGATGCTGCATATGGTGGCTGGCAATTAGAAGGAGAACCTTATACCAAAGTTGGAGGCACAGAATTTGAATGGTTTAGAGCAAGGATGCTTGGTGGAAGAACCAATCATTGGGGTAGAATTTCTTTAAGGATGGGGCCAGACGATTTCAAACCAACAGATGGGGTGACCGATGCCTGGCCAATTAGTTATGAAGAAGTTAAACCATTTTATGATCGAGTAGATCGGATGATTGGTATTTACGGTTCCGTAGAAGGAATACGAAATGAACCCGATGGAATTTTTATGAAGCCACCAAAACCTCGCTTGAATGAATTGTTCATAGCTAGGGGTGCAAGAAAAGCTGGTGTACCAGTTATTCCAGGAAGAGGAGCTGTATTAACGGAAGTCTCTTCTGAAATAAAAGGACGTGGAGTTTGTTTTTATTGTGGCCAATGTGGAAGATCTTGTAAAGTATATGGGGACTTCTCTTCTTCATCTTGTTTGGTGATTCCTGCAATAAAAACAGGAAACTTAAAATTAATAGATAACGCGATGGTGCGGGAGGTACTCACTAATGAAGAGGGCTTAGCAACCGGTGTATCCTATGTCAACACCACTGACCTACAAGAATATGTAGTAAAAGGAAAAACCGTAATTCTTGGAGCAAGTGCCTGTGAGAGTGCTCGGTTAATGTTGAATTCTAAATCTGCAGCGCATCCTGCAGGAGTAGGAAACAGCAGCGGTTTGGTAGGTAAATACCTGCACGATTCTACAGGGGCTAGTTTAGGAGGTTTTTTACCAGAATTACTAGATCGTAAACGTTATAATGAAGATGGAGCAGGAAGTGTGCACATCTATTCTCCTTGGTGGGGAGATCATAGTAAACTCAATTTCCCTCGAGGATATCATATTGAATATGGTGGTGGTCTTCACATGCCATCGTATGGTTTTTTAAATTGGGTTCCTCATGTAAATGGTATGGTACCCGGACCAAATAATGAAACTAAAATTGCAGGTGGATATGGTGCTGAACTAAAGAAAGATTACCGGAGATTTTACGGAGCAAGCATTGGTATGGCCGGTAGAGGGACCGCACTCGCAAGAAAAGAAAATTATTGTGAAATTGACCCTAACCAAGTTGATAAATTTGGTATCCCTGTGCTTCGCTTCCATTATAAATGGGCCGATGAGGAAGTGCAACAAGCCAAACACATGCAAGAAACATTTCAATCCATCATGCATGAAATGGGTGCAATTATTACTTCTGGAATCCCTGGACCTGAATCCTTATACGGTTTAGAGGCACCAGGAAAAATTATCCATGAGGGTGGAACCACTCGAATGGGGGATGACTCAAAAACATCGGTCTTAAACAAATGGGGTCAAGCACATGATTGTAAGAACTTATATGTGGTTGATGCAGGTCCGTTTGTTCAACAAGGAGATAAGAATTTAACCTGGACCATTCTAGCGCTTTCCATGAGAACAGCGGAATATGTCTTGGAACAAAAAAATAAGTTAAACAGTTAATCCTGATCCATGAATAGAAGAGAATCACTAAAAGCCTTAGGGCTTATTGCTGCAGGATCTGCCGTTGTTGCGGGAGCCTGTAAAGACGATAAAACATCTAAAAAAGCAGTAGTAAATAGCGGAGAAAAACTACCAGGAGTACAGGACTTTGAGCACGAAAGAAATACTAAACTTCAAGAAGAAGTTTTCTTTAGTGAACATGAAATGGCAACCATTACCGTGCTAGCAGATATTATTATTCCAAAAGATGAACTGTCTGGTAGCGCTTCAGATGCTGGAGTTCCTGCTTTTATCGAGTTTATGGTGAAAGATATCCCAAGTTATAAAACCCCCATGCGTGGTGGACTAAAATGGATGGATGTTCAATGCCAGAAAAGATATTCCAACACCTTTATAAAATGCAAAAAAGAAGAGCAATTGGCCTTAGTTGATGAAATTGCCTATCCAGGAAAAGTTGGTCCAAATATGACACAAGGTGTGAACTTCTTCAACCTGATGCGTGATTTAACTTCTTCAGGTTTTTATACAAGTGAGATGGGAGTAAAAGATATTGGATATGTAGGAAATGTACCAGGCGTATGGAATGGAGTTCCTGCAGATGTATTGAAATCTTATGGATTTGATCCGGATAAATTCTTTGGATAACATTCCGCATAATTAATAAAAAAACCAGGACTGAACCTATTCATCCTGGTTTTTTGTTTGACATGGTCTTTAAAATAATTTATCCTTTCTTCTTTAAAAGAATGGTAAAATGCCTTAAAATTTCGGGCTCCCAAACAATCTCTAACCCTGAACGAATCTCTTCTTTTCGGTCGAATATATTTTTTAATGCTGCAGCCACATAATCCAAGTGCTTATAGGAATAAGTTCTTCTAGGAATGGCTAAACGCAATAATTCGAGTTTAGGAAAACGATCCATTCGAGTTTCAGGATCACGATCGGCCAATAAGGTGCCAATTTCAACCCCCCGAATTCCAGCTTCTTTATAGAGCTCGATAGCTAATGTTTGAGCAGGATATTCTTCTCTTGGCACATGTGGTAAAAACCGCAATGCATCCACAAATATAGCGTGCCCACCTATAGGTTTTTGAATTGGAATGCCATATGAAATGAGCAGATTTCCCAAATATTCTACTTGATCAATACGAGCTTTAAGGTAAGGAAACTCTGTCGATTCTTTTAAACCTTGGGCTAAAGCGGCCAAATCTCTACCTGCCAATCCTCCGTAAGTAATAAAGCCTTCGTAAATAATCCCCATATTCCCACAGGCTTTGTAAAGATGCTCATTACGCATGCCCAATAATCCTCCAATATTGACTAACCCATCTTTTTTGGCAGACATGGTAAATCCATCGCTATAGGAAAACATCTCCTTGACAATCTCTTTTATGCTATGTTGATGATATCCTTCTTCCCTATCTTTTATGAAATAGGCATTTTCAGCAAACCTTGCCGCATCAATGAAAACCGGAATTCCATAGCGATCCGATAAAGTTTTAACAGCTTTAATGTTTTCCATCGATACAGGTTGCCCTCCAGATGAATTACAAGTTACGGTAATCATGCAAAAGGGGATTTGTTCTTTAGGATATGTTTGATAAACTTCTTCTAATTTTTGAAGGTCTATATTTCCTTTAAAGGGATGTAGCTTATTTATATCAAAAGCTTCGTCAATAGTACAATCTATCGCATGAGCTTTACGAAATTCAATATGTCCTTTGGTGGTATCAAAATGTGAGTTGCCAGGTACCACATCATTTTCTTTCACAAGAATACTAAAAAGCACATTTTCTGCTGCTCTTCCTTGATGGGTTGGTAAAAAGTAAGGAAAACCAAGCACGTTGCGTACCACTTCTCTTAATTTTAAGTAGGATTGCGAACCAGCATAGCTCTCATCCCCCATCATAATTTCAGCCCATTGCCGATCGGACATAGCACCAGTGCCACTGTCTGTCAACAAATCAATATAAACACGATCACTAGCTAAATTAAAAAGATTAAATCCCTCTTCTTCAATCCAAATCTCGCGTTGTTTTCTGGTTGACAAATAGATTTCTTCCACCATTTTTACTTTGTAGGGTTCAGCCCAAGGTAAGTTCATAAAATTCTGTATTGGTTACTTGGCAAAGGTAAAAAAGATACTTATATAGCCTAATATTTTTCCTAATAATAAAACCTTAATCTCTAAGGAGAGCTGTTTAATTAATTTATCGACATTCATTGAGGAAATATTTGTATCCAAACATGAAGAAATAATTAGGATTATAGAACACAAAATATCAAACACTTAATTAATTAGCATCTCATAGAGATTGAAAATTGCTATTTGAATTCCATTTCTGCGTTGAAACACTCAGGAGAGAATAATATTATATTTAAGTAAAATATTTACCCAGCTATTGTGATGTTTAAATAATTTAATATATTAGATTGAATTTTATCCAACAACAAAATATATATGGCAAACATCAAAGAACGTGTTCTACTAATTGCAGAAGCAAAAGGCATTCAAAAAGTTGAATTCTTTAAAGGCCTTGGATTATCTTACGCTAATTTTAAAGGAGTCCAAAAAAATTCTGCATTAGGATCGGATGCAGTAGCTACTATTCTATCTACTTACGATGATGTTAGTTTGGAATGGTTAATTTTTGGACAAGGGGACATGTTAAAATCTTTGAATAATGAAGTGCAAGAAGTCGCCATCACTCTACCCTCCAAGATAGACAAACATGTATCTGCGCCACAATTTGTGAATGCCTTGGAAAAAGTTATTAATGCGCAGCAAGCAACCATCCAATCTCAAGAAATTACTATATCGGCATTAAATGCACGTATAGAATTGATGGACAAGAAAAAGAAAAATAAGAAAAAGCATTAAACTGCTTAACAGGCATTCTTATTTAAATAATTTAAAGCATGCAAATCAGAAAAGGGAAAGAGTCTGATGCTGATTTAATAGCAACCTTGCTATTATTAGCGATGGAAGAGATCGCCTACGAATTTATTGGAGAGCAAAACCACGAAAAAGCCAAGTCTTTTTTAACTGCAATGGTTCTGCATCCTAAGAGTCAATACACTTTTGAGAATCATTGGATTTTTGAAGAAGAGCATGAGATACTTGGTTTGGCTCTTTTATATGATGGGGCATTATTGTCCAAATTGAGAGAACCTGTAGCACAGTATATTCAAGAAAATTTCGATAAGCCTTTTAACCCCGAAGATGAAACTCAGGCTGGAGAGATTTATATTGATTGTATTGCTGTAGCACCTAATCAACAAGGAAAAGGGATAGGCTCTAAAATCCTGGAATTCCTCAAAGAGGAATATGCATCTAACCAAAATTTAACTTTAGGCTTATTAGTGGATTATAATAATCCCCAGGCAGAGAAACTATATATCCGTCAAGGCTTTGAAATTGTAGGGGAGAAAACTTTAGTCGGTAAAAGATTAAAGCATATGCAATATGTCTTGTCGCAAAGTTAGATTGCCTATTTACCATTCAATTATTCCATCTCTTTTTAAAAAAAACTTTCCAGTCAAACCTTAACAAGTTAGTTGAAGGTTTTAGCACTTAGGTTATTCAATAATTAGTGAGGTTTTGTATTTTTAACTTTTTATCCACTTGACCTAATAAAAAATTAAATTATGCAGCATAACCAACTATTGACAATGAACAAAATTTGGATTAAGGCAACCTCACTCCTGGTATTATTTTTCTGCAATTCGATTGTGCAGCATCTCCATGCTCAAAAATCGGAGGTAGATTATGTCAATCCATATATGGGAAATATATCTCATCTATTGGTACCAACTTACCCTACGGTACATTTACCGAATAGCTTTTTAAGAGTTTATCCTGAACGAGGTGATTTTACTTCCGACAGAATTCAGGGCTTACCGCTTATAGTCACGAGCCACCGTGGAAGTTCAGCTTTTAACCTAAGTCCAGTAAATAACAATAGCAAAGAGCTTAAACCCGTATTGCATTACAGTTACGATCAAGAGCGAATAAATCCATACAGTTATTCTGTTTATTTGGATAAAGATTATATTGATGTAGATTTTGCTGTTTCCCATCAATCGGCCATCTACAAACTACAATTTGAAGGCAAGGATACTCCCCAATTGATTTTCAATTCTAGAAGAGGAGAAATGAAATGGTCTGAGAACGCGATTTCAGGAAGTCAGGATATCGGAAATCGCACGAAAGTATATATTTATGCAGAATTTAATCAAGTACCTCAAGAGGTAGCTGTATTAAAGGATGGCCAGAAAATAAAAGATCAAGCAGCAAAAGGAAATCAAGCGGCCATCGTATTATCATTCAATAACCAAAACCGTGAGATTCTAGTTCGATATGGTATATCTTTTATTGATGAGCAACAGGCTAAGGCTAATCTAAAGCGAGAAATTGCCCATTTTGATATAGAGAAAGTTAAGCAACAAGGCAAAGCAACCTGGAATAAAGCATTAGGCAAACTGAAGGTAGAAGGTAAAAATGAAAATGATAAAAGTATTTTCTATACTTCTCTTTACCGAACTTTTGAACGGCCAGTCAACATATCAGAAGATGGACGCTACTTTAGTGGATTCGATGGACAAGTACATCAAGATGAGGGCACTTCCTTTTTTACCGATGATTGGATTTGGGATTCTTACCGTGCGCACCATCCTTTGAATGTTCTTATTGAACCTGGCAAAGAAGCCAAGATTTTACAATCTTTTGTAAGAATGTCTGAGCAGATGGATCGTTTTTGGTTACCTACATTTCCGGAAATTAATGGAGATAGTCGACGCATGAATTCCAATCATGGTGTTGCTGCACTATTAGATGCCTATGAAAAAGGTGTTCGAAACTTTGATTATCAATCGGCTTATCGCGCAGCCAAAGGAGCAATAACCGAAAAAACTTTAGCTCCATGGTCAGGAAAACCTGCGGGTAAGATGGATCAATTCTTTTTTGAGAAAGGCTATATTCCTGCTCTTCATCCTGGAGAAGAAGAGATCTATCCGGAAGTACATAGCTTTGAAAAAAGACAACCCGTAGCGGTAACTTTAGGAACATCCTATGATTTATGGTGTTTAGCACAGCTAGCGAAACATTTAGGTCATCAAGAGGATTATCAGCGATTCTTAAAACAGTCTTTTAATTATAGAAATTTATTCAACGAAAAGACGAAATTCTTTCATCCGAAAGATGGAAATGGAAATTTCATAGAACCATTTGATTATGTATTCGCAGGAGGACAAGGTGCACGCGGTTATTATGGAGAAAACAATGCCTGGATATATCGTTGGGATGTACAACACAATATTCCGGATTTAATTCAGTTAATGGGTGGCAACGCGGAGTTTGTAAAAAACTTAGATGATATGTTCATTCAATCCTTAGGGAAATCGAAATTTGACTTCTATCAGCAATTGCCAGATCATACAGGGAATGTAGGTCAATTCTCCATGGCTAATGAGCCTTCCCTACATATCCCCTACCTCTACAATTATGCTGATGCTGCCTGGATGACGCAAAAGCGTATCAAAACCTTAATCAAGCAATGGTTTAGAAACGATTTAATGGGTGTTCCTGGTGATGAAGACGGTGGCGGTTTATCCTCCTTTGTGGTTTTTTCACAATTAGGTTTTTACCCTGTAACCCCAGGATCTCCTATATATAGCATTGGCTCTCCATTTTTTGATAAAGCAACCATACAATTGGAGAATGGCAAATCATTTACAGTAATAGCTAAGAATGCGTCTGATATAAACAAGTATATTCAATCAGCCAAATTAAATGGAAAGCCATTACATGAAGCAACTATAAGTCATGAAGATGTATTGAAAGGGGGAACCTTGGAATTTATTATGGGAGATAAAGCAAATAAAGATTGGGGGAAAGTAAGAAAATAAATATTTAAGGAGGAAATACCGCTAATAGAAAACCCCTTACTTGGCTATGAGTGCAAGTAAGGGGTTTTTCCTTGGAAGCTTTTTATCCAATCATCAATCTAGTAGGGAAAAAGCCTCCTGATCATTAACCGCTTGAATTTCCTTCAGTAGTAATTTCTTCATACGGGCTAGTACCTGCTTTTGAGATGGATCATCATAAATGTTTTTGAGTTCTCTAGGATCTGTTTTTAAATCAAATAGCTCCCAATTATCTACTCGTTTATAGTAACGGATCAGTTTATAACGTCCATCTGTCACACCAAAATGAGGTGATACAGCATGTTCTCCATTTTCATAATAATGGTAGAACAATTGTTTTCTTATGGCTTTTTTCTTGCCTTTTAAGAGACCAAGGAAAGATTTCCCGTCCATGTCTTTAGGAATTGGAGTTCCGGTTAAATCCAGAATAGTAGGAGCGATATCCACATTCAAAACCATCTGATTGATGGCTTCAGACTTTTGTGTTAATCCGGTCATTTTCATCAACATAGGCGTTCTAAAAGATTCCTCATACATAAATCGCTTGTCAAACCAACCATGTTCACCCATATAAAATCCTTGATCGGATAAATAGACCAATAAGGTATTATCTTCCAAATTATTCTCTTTTAAGTAATCCAGTACCTTACCGATATTCCTATCCATGGATTCAGCGGTATTTAAATAATCAGTCATGTATCGGTTATACTTCCATACCGCGAGTTCCTTTCCACTAAGGTTTGCTTGTTTAAATTGTTCGTATATAGGTTCATAGTAGGATCTATATTGGGCAAATTGAGCATCCGTCATTCGATTAAAACCACCCTGTTTTCTGACCTCATCCCAATTTGGAAACATTTTCAAATCATAATCTAAGCGCATGTCTTTATCTATACTCATTTCCTGCACACTTGCTGCTTTGCGGGTATCGTATTGATCAAAGAAGGTCTCCGGAAGTGGAAATTCTTTTTGGTCGTTTTTACCAAAATCTTGAGGATCGGGCATCCAAGTTCGATGCGTATTTTTATGCCCAATAATTAAACAGAAGGGTTCTTGATCTTTTTGTTCAGCAATCCAATTTAAGGCCTTATCTGTAATCACATCCGCAACATATCCATCTTCTCTTATTCTTGTTTCCTCTCCTTCGTTATAGGCGGAAATAAAATCTGAATTAAAGTATTGACCTTGTCCAACAAGAACACTGTAATAATTAAATCCTTGCAATTTATTTCCCAAATGTATTTTACCTATCCAAGCGGTTTGATAGCCTTGATTTTGCAATTGCTTGGTAAAAGAATCTTGATTGAAATTAAAATTGGAAGTTTCATTGTCCTTAAATCCATTATGATGGCTGTATTTTCCTGTTAATAAACTTGCACGACTAGGACCACAAATAGAATTAGTTACATAAGCTTTATTGAAAATGACTCCTTCTTTTGCAATTCGATCAATATTTGGAGTGTTTCCTATTTTGGAACCATAGGCACCTATGGTCTGATAGGAGTGATCATCGGAAATAATAATGACAATATTCGGTTTTTTCTGCTGCGCGAATACGGTACTGAAAAAAGTTAATTGAAGTATAAATAGGAATTGACGCATAGGTAGAATTTTATTTATCAAAGATAATTAAGGTACTGAGAAAACAAGAAAAGTCCTAACGGATTAATATAATTTTCTAATAAGATGAAGAACCATAGAAATTAGTTCAGTAATATTTAGCCGATGACATGAAAGAAAGTTAGCTGTACCTAATATGATTAATAATACATCAAAACCACGTTTTGCAGGGCATTACATTTTTAATTCAACAAGAAAAGCTGCCTTCATTTAAGAAAATTGTCAAAAATTACTTGAAATTTTGGATTAATTATTTTTTTTATGAGATTTGGCAACAAATAAGCTACAATATTTCTGTGAAAATTAACTTACATGATCAAGAATTGGTTCAGGCACTCAAAAAAGGGTCTGAAAAAGCTTTTACAGAAATCTATAATCAATATTGGAAGAAATTACTAAGCATTTCTTATCGTTACTTGCAAGATAAAACCTTAGCAGAAGGCGTCGTTCAAGAAGTTTTTATTTCTCTTTGGAATAAACGAGAAATCATAGAAATAGAAACCTTGGAGTCTTACTTGGCAACCGCCGTAAAATACAGCACCTTTAAAGCTATTCATAAAAACAACAGACACACTCAAGTAGAAGGCAGTGTATCGACTTCCGACTTTTATGTAGAAGATGAAGTTATTGAAGCTAGATTTTTAAAAGATTATTTAGATGGGGTTGTCAATACCCTACCGGAGAAATGCAGATTAATTTTCAAATTAAGCCGAGAATCGCAACTAAGTAATCAGGAAATCTCCTCGAATTTGAATATTTCTGAGAAAACAGTAGAAGCTCATATCACTCGTGCAATTAAGGTTCTTCGTGTCAATTTACATAAAGTAGGTTTGAGTATCTTAATGACGTTATTTTTCTAATCTTCTATTTCCAGACTAGCTGATCTCCTTCATTCCTCTTAAACTATTGGTTTTTAAAAAAACCAAAAAATAATCAACATCCATATAGGGTTAGGTTCCTCGAGAAGGAACATGTATAATGAAGCCAGCAATTATGGAAGAGAAACAAATACATATCCTAATTCAAAAATATTTATCTGGAACAGCAAGCGCTGAGGAAACTGCTATTATTGAGAAATGGTACCTCTCAAAACAGCAAGAGGATGTAGTTTGGGAGCTAGAGGATGAAGAAATAACTTCTTTAAAAGATCGTATGAAGTCTTCGATTTGGGACCAAACAGTTACTGCCCAATCGCATAATAGAAGAAACACCTTATTTAAGTATATAGCCGCGGCTGCGGTATTAATATTCGCAATCGTACTTTTTTACAATAAGAGTCAGGAAAAAGAATACCATTCTCTTGCTGTAACCTCAGAAAATCAAATTGAAAACAGGCATTTACTTTTATCGGATAGTAGTGTTGTCATTCTAAGACCTGGAAGTGAATTGCTTATTTCAGAAGATTTTGGTAACAAGAATAGAGAGGTAGAACTTATTGGAGAAGCCTATTTTGATGTTACTCCAAATAAATCAAAACCTTTCATCATTAACACAGCCGATGTAAAAACCACCGTTCTCGGGACAGCCTTTTCTATCCAAGCTCATCCAAATAGCGGAAACATCGAGGTGTTAGTAGACCATGGAAAGGTAAGGGTGGAAAATAAAGAAGAAGTATTAGGAATAATCACTGCTGATCAAAAGCTAATTATCTCAGATCCGAAGGAAGTTAAAACTTCCGTAAAGACTTTAAAACAGGTTTCTAAACAGGAATTAATTTGGAAAGATCAAGACATGCATTTTGATGCGATGACATTTGGTGAAATTGTTGAAAAGCTAGAACGCCGATATCAAGTTAGTATTGACTTTGTAAACATGGATTTAGAGAAATGCAAGATGTCTGGATTTTTTCAAGGAACAGAAATAGTAGAGGAAGTACTCACAAATCTTTGCTTAACAAGTAATACGACTTTTAAGAAAACTGCTGATAACCAATACGAAATTGACGGAAAGTCAACTTGTAACTAGTTAAATATTAACCATTAAATTATATGAATATGATGCAGAATTACCCATAATAAAAATTGAAAAATTAAGCAAAACTCCCCCGCCCTCGGAAGCTAAAGGGAGTTAAGAGATTTAATTTATTGTTTTACTTAAACCCATTACAAATAATGCAAAAACTATGGTTTTTTGCAAGGGGCAAATACTACCTAATTAGCACCTTGCATAAACGCGCTAACTTTCTTTTTCTTATGAAGGTAAAATTGGTTTGTGCTGCTCTGTCTGCAATTTCTCTCAATCTACTTGCAGCACCAGACACTTATGGACAAAATGTACATACTACAAAAGTTGAAATAAGCTTTAAACAAGCTACATTAAAAGAGGCTCTTCAAGAGTTGGAAAAACAATCTGGCTTACGATTTTTCTATCCTAGTGATATTGTAGCACAATATGATAAAGTAACTATCAGCTCATCCAATGCTCCCATGTCGAAGGTATTGGGTCAATTATTGGAGAATACACCGTTAACGTATACACAACGAGGTAAAAACATCATTCTGTCGGTTACTAATCGTGCAAATGCATCAACAACAGTTGTTGATATAGCCTCTTTTCAAAAAGCTATTGCAGGTATCGTTTTGAATGAATCCAATACACCAGTTGCGGGAGTAACTGTACAAGTGAAAAACTTGAGGAATAATGATGCGAATTACAAATTAAATACTGCAACAGATCAAAATGGACATTGGAGTTTAATACTACCTCAAAATCAAGTAACGCTTATCTTTTCTATGATAGGTTATGAGACACAAGAGGTAACTATTAACGATGAGACCGAATTGAAAATCGTTCTTAAAGCGGCTAAAGCTCAAGAAATTCAGGATGTCGTAATTACAGGTTTATTCGAACGTCCTAAAGCAATGTATACTGGTGCGGCACGGTCTTTTACTCAAGAAGAGCTTCAAAATGTTTCTAGCGACAATATCTTCACTGCGATTAAATCTTTAGATCCATCCTTTCAAATGCCAGAGAACTTGAATTTAGGTTCTAATCCAAACGCTATTCCTGATGTTACACTAAGAGGAGGAAATAGCTTAATAGATCCTAATGCATCCAGTTCTAATCCTTTTAACTATTCTAATAACCCTAATACTCCGTTGTTTATATTGGATGGTTTTGAAGTTTCCATTGCTCGTATAAATGATTTAGATCTTACTAGGATTAAAAGTATAGATTTATTAAAAGATGCTACTGCAACATCCATTTATGGTTCCAGAGCAGCGAATGGAGTAATTGTTATCGAAACTATACGTCCAAAAGCTGGTAAGTTAAACTTGACTTACACTGGAAACATGACGGTAGAAGCGCCTGATTTGAGTGGTTATGATGTGCTTAACGCATCAGAAAAATTAGCCATTGAAGAAAAAATTGGGGTTTATAAATACAGCTGGAATGCGGTAGACCAACAATTAAAAACCATTTATAACGAACGCTTGAGAGCCGTTACTTCCGGAGTAAATACGGATTGGTTAGCTCAACCTATTCGAAACGGTATCGGTCAAAAACATAACATAAATTTGGAAGGTGGTAAGGAAGAGATTCAATACGGGGTTAATTTAACTTATTTCAACAACTCTGGTGTGATGAAAGGATCCAATAGACAAACCATGACAGGTAACACCTATTTGTCCTACCGTATTAAAAACTTAATGTTTAAGAATGACTTGACATTAGTTAGTAA
>DAIQBS010000059.1:0-18866 GCA_036781025.1 Sphingobacterium sp.
AAAGGTAAGCAAGGTCGTTTCCGTCAAAACTTATTAGGTAAACGTGTGGATTATTCAGCTCGTTCGGTAATTGTTGTTGGACCTCACTTAAAATTACACGAGTGTGGTTTACCTAAAGATATGGCTGCAGAGCTTTACAAACCATTCATCATTCGTAAGATGATTGAAAGAGGTATCGTAAAGACTGTAAAATCTGCAAAGAAAATTGTTGATCGTAAGGATCCGGTAGTATGGGATATTTTAGAAAATGTTTTAAAAGGACATCCTGTATTATTAAACCGTGCTCCTACGCTTCACCGTTTAGGTATTCAAGCGTTTCAACCTACCTTGGTTGAAGGTAAAGCGATTCAATTACACCCATTAGTATGTACGGCATTCAACGCCGATTTTGACGGTGACCAGATGGCTGTTCACTTACCTTTAGGTAATGCGGCAATTTTGGAAGCCCAAATCTTGATGTTGGCTGCACATAATATCCTTAACCCAGCGAACGGTTCTCCAGTAACAGTACCTTCACAAGATATGGTATTGGGTCTTTATTATATTACTAAAGGCCGTAAAACTGATTCAACGTTGGTGATGAAAGGTGAAGGAAGTACGTTTTACTCTCCAGAAGAAGTAACTATTGCTTTGAATGAAGGTAAACTAGACTTACACTCTTTTATCAAGGTTAAAACTCAAGTTAAAACTAAAGAAGGTGAATTTAAACAACAAATTATTGATACTACAGTAGGACGTGTAATCTTTAACCAGATTGTACCTGAGGAAGTAGGTTATATCAATGAGTTGTTAACTAAGAAATCTTTAAGAAATGTCATCGGAGAAATTGTGAAGAACACGGGTATGGCTCGTGCTGCAAAATTCTTAGATGATATGAAAGAGTTAGGATTCCAAACGGCCTTTAAAGGAGGTTTGTCATTCAACTTGCAAGATTTAAATATTCCAGCTGCTAAGGCAGAACTTATCGGACAAGCAACGAATGAGGTTGAAGAGGTAATGAATAACTATAACATGGGTTTCATTACTAACAATGAGCGTTATAACCAAATCATCGATATTTGGACACGTATCAACAACCGTTTAACTGCACACGTAATGGATATCCTCTCTAACGATAACCAAGGTTTCAACTCTGTATATATGATGTTGGATTCTGGAGCTCGTGGTTCTAAGGAGCAGATTCGTCAGTTATGTGGTATGCGTGGTTTGATGGCTAAACCTCAAAAATCTGGTACTTCAGGTGGTGAGATTATCGAAAACCCTATTCTTTCAAACTTCAAAGAAGGTTTGTCTGTATTAGAGTACTTTATCTCTACTCACGGTGCTCGTACAGGTCTTGCGGATACGGCGTTGAAAACAGCGGATGCAGGTTACTTAACACGTCGTTTGCATGATGTTGCTCAGGATATGATTGTTGTAGAACAAGATTGTGCTGGTCTACGTGGTATTTATACAACTGCTTTAAAAGATAACGATGATATTGTTGAACCATTATACGATCGTATTTTAGGACGTACACCATTAAATGATGTATTTAATCCTGAAACAAACGAACTAATTGTTGCTGCGAACGAAGATATTACAGAAGAAGTTGCTGAAGCAATTGATAATGCAGGAATTGAAGGATTAGAAATTCGTTCTGTATTAACCTGTGAATCTAAGCGTGGTGTATGTGCTTGTTGTTACGGACGTAACTTAGCGTCAGGTAAGCGAGTTCAATTGGGTGAAGCTGTAGGTGTAATCGCTGCTCAATCCATTGGTGAGCCAGGTACACAGTTAACACTTCGTACATTCCACGTGGGTGGTACGGCTTCAAACATTGCTGCTGAGTCTGCAATTATCGCTAAATATGAAGGTCGTGTTGAATTTGAAAATGTTCGTACGGTTGAGAAAGAAGGTGAAGAAGGTCCTTATCAAGTAGTTCTAGGTCGTTCTGGAGAAATTAAAGTTGTTAACTCAGATAACAAAGTTCTATATCAACAAATTATCCCTTACGGTTCCAACCTTTATGTAAAAGAAGGTGAGAAAATAGAAAAAGGACAGAAATTAGTTGATTGGGATCCATATAACGCAGTGATTATTTCTGAATTTGCAGGTAAAGTTGAGTTTGATGCAATTATTGAAGGTGTTACCTTCCGTGAAGAGTCAGATGAACAAACTGGACACAAAGAAAAAGTAATTATTGAAACTCGTGATAAAACGAAAAACCCAATGATTAAGGTGTTGGATAATAAGGGTGAAATTATTCGTTCTTACAACATTCCAGTGGGTGCTCACGTTTCCGTATCTGATGGTCAGAAATTGAAAGAAGGAGCAATCCTTGTTAAAATTCCTCGTTCTACAGGTAAAACACGAGATATTACAGGGGGTCTACCTCGTGTAACTGAGTTATTCGAGGCACGTAATCCTTCAAACCCAGCAGTTGTTACTGAGATTGATGGTGTTGTATCATTAGGAGGTGTTAAACGTGGTAATCGTGAGATTTCTATCGAATCTCGTGATGGTCAAGTTAAGAAATACTTAGTACCACTTTCGAAACACATCTTAGTTCAGGATAATGACTTTATCAAAGCGGGTATGCCATTATCTGATGGTCAAATTTCTCCATCTGATATTCTATCCATTAAAGGTCCTGCGGCTGTACAAGAGTATATCGTAAATGGAATTCAAGAGGTTTACCGTCTTCAAGGGGTAAAAATCAACGATAAGCATTTCGAAACTATTGTTCACCAAATGATGCAAAAAGTGAATATCGAAGATCCAGGAGATACTCGTTTCTTAGAGAAAGAAGCTGTAAACAAATGGGACTTCATGGAAGAAAACGATTCACTTTACGACAAGAAAGTGGTTGTAGATGCGGGTGATTCTAAATCATTGCGTCCAGGCCAGATCGTAAATCTTCGTAAATTACGTGAAGAAAACTCAAGCTTGAAACGTCAAGATATGAAATTAGTAGAAGTGCGTGACGCAATTCCAGCTACCTCAAGTCCATTGTTGCAAGGTATTACAAGAGCTTCATTAGGTACGAAGTCATTCATCTCAGCTGCATCCTTCCAAGAAACTACAAAAGTATTGAATGAAGCTGCTATTGCAGGTAAACGTGATAACTTATTAGGATTGAAAGAAAACGTAATTGTTGGTCACTTAATTCCTTCGGGAACTGGTTTACGTAAATACAGCAACATTATTGTTGGTTCACGTGAAGAGTACGATCAATTATTAGCTTCTAAAGAAGAAGATTAGTAGTTAATCACTATTAAGGATGAACAAGTTCTGTAATCCAATTAGGATTCTTGAACAGATATAAAAAAAGCCTGACTATTCATTTAGTCAGGCTTTTTTTATGCCTTATACTATTTTAATTTATCCCAGTGGTAACATTTTAATATTTATTTTGTTAATTCGTTGTACTAACTAAGACAAAAAAATGGATATAGAAGTTTTTAATCAGTTTGTTTGGGATTGGAATGATTTGTTGAAGGCTTGTCTTTCCTTGTTTGCCGGTTTTGTATTGGGATTTGAGCGCGAGTGGAAGGATAAATCGGCAGGATTTAAGACGATATCTATCATTTGTCTTGGAAGTACCTTGTTTTCTTTGTTATCCTATAAATTGGGTGCTGGAGAATCGGAAGATGCTACAAGAATAGCGTCTTATGTGGTTTCAGGTATAGGTTTTCTTGGAGCTGGAGTTATTTTCAAGGATGGGGTAAATGTAAACGGTTTGACCACAGCAAGTATTATTTGGATGTCGGCAGCAGTAGGTATGGCTATAGGTTTTGGTGTTTTTTTAACAGCTGCTATTTTTCTATTTGCTTGTTTTATCATCATCATTTCGGGTAAGTTAATTAATAAATACATTATTAGAAATGTAGGTAAGCAAGCTAGAATTACCTTCAATAGGGCAGATGGCCATCATAAAGATCAAGTTATTGACGAGCTTAAGCCTTTGGTGAAGCATCTTAAAATCAAACGTATTTTTCTCAATGAGGAAGATTTAACGTTGGAATTAGAGGTGTTAATTAATAAAAGTGCTATCAGGAAATTTGACAATGTTCTTGTTAAAAATCCTTACATCAAAGAAGTAGAACTCTAATCCGCTTTCTATTAACCCTTTTTAGCCCAATTTAATAGCGTAGCACAATTTTCTTTGATAGCAGCATAGTCATAGTCCAGATTTGACTTAACGAATAATTTAGAGCCTAATCCTACCGAAGAAACTCCTGCATTAAACCATTCTTTAATATTGTTTTCACTAACTTCTACACCACCTGTAGGCATGAACTTAAGTCCAGGGAATACAGGTTTTATGCTTTTCAGAAAGTTCGGACCCAGACTATCGCCCGGGAATAATTTTAGAAAGGAGCAATCTGCCCGTTGAGCTTGAGCAATTTCCGAAGGAGTCATACAGCCTGGAATCCAAAGAATACGATGTTCATTCGCTATATTTGCGATATCCTCTGCAAAAATAGGACTCACCAAAAATTCAGCACCTAAACCAATATACCTACTAGCCAAATCAGCATTCATGATGGTACCAATACCCAATTTCATATCTTTAAAACTTTCATTTTTATAGGCTAAAAGTTCCTTAAAATTATTTTCTGCAGCAGGTCCTCGATGCACAAATTCAAAAACCCGAATACCACCTTCGTATACCGATTTTAATATTTGCTTGCAAATGGCTAAATCATCGTGATAGAATACCGGAATTACCGGATACTGTTCGATATGTTGAATTAATTGATCTTTCATGTTATTAATATTTACCGTTTCCAAAATCCCCTTCTACAAAAAGTTTTTCATAGCCTGCCCCAGTCGCGATATCAATGATTTTTTGCTCGTCCTTTTCCTGTCTAATTCCATAAATCAATCCCGCCATAAAAGCATCACCACTACCAATGCGGTCAACCACCTTATTCGTTTCATACGTTTTAGAGTAGGCATTCGCTATGCGATTATGATAAGTACCATAGAATAAATTATGGGTAGGTTCATTGATAAAGCGGAATGTTTGAGCGATATGTTTCGCTTGAGGATATTTTTCAAACACTTCCAAGGCCACCTGATTAGCAAAATCGACATAGGTTTCTTTGGATGTTTCCTTATTAAAAGTTTCATCGATATGTGTTCCTAACATTTGATGACTAGCCCATATATTGCCCATAATCACATCACAATAGTTCACTAGCTTAGGCATGATATCGATGGGTTTTTTACCGTATTGCCACAGCCTACTTCTGTAATTTAAATCCACAGAAATAGCGATACCCTTTGCATGTGCTTTTTCCAATACATATAATAAAACCTCGGCCATGTTTTCATTTAAAGCAGGCGTCAAGGCTGACCAATGCAACCAATCAACACCTTCCAACAATACGTCTACATCGATATCGTTAACCGTTAATTGGCTAAAAGCAGAATACTTTCGATCGTAGATCACATCGCCACTGCTCAATCCATTTGAAGAAAGCAGGATATAAGTTCCGATTCTATCACCAATACGCAGCACTTTAGAATGATCAATTCCATATTGTTGAAGCATACGCAAGATCTCTTCACTCAATTGATTATTAGGAAATGCACTCACATATTCCACCTGGTCACCCATTAGTGCCAATCCAACAGCTACGTTAGCTTCAGAACCACCAGGAAATATTTTCAATAGATTATGCGGAGATTCAAAAAATGAATTGGAAACGCTTTGTTGACGAATGAGGATCTCTCCGAATGTAAGGACTTTTTTCATGTGTTTATAAGTATCACAAGATAGATTTTTTTATCATCTAAGGCAATAAATTTTATAAATTTTATCATTTACTTATCAGAAACACACAAAAAGTCTATTAAAATTACTATTATTGAAAAATAAACTAACCACACTTTATGAGCATTTTAGATAAATTCTCTCTTCGCAATCAAGTCATTGTCATCACTGGGGGTACCGGAATTCTAGGAAAATCTTTTGTAGCAGCTTTAGCAGAGGCACAAGCCAAAGTTTGTATTATTGGTCGTAATCAAGAAAAAATAAATGAGCGCATCGCCTTGGTTAATTCCTTAGGAGCTGAGGCTATGGGAGTTGTCGCAGATGTCATGAATGAAGAATCCATGCAGCAAGCAAAGGAAACCATCTTAAATACCTGGGGAACCATTGACGGATTGGTGAATGCTGCAGGTGGAAATATACCAGGAGCAACAATTGCCGACAATCAATCCATATTCGATAATAAAATCCAAGATACCATCCAAGCCATTCAACTCAATCTTTATGGAACCATTATTCCTACGATGGTTTTAGGTGAGGTGATTGCCAATAAAGGCAAAGGATCCATTATTAATATTTCCTCTTTAGCAGCCAGCAGGCCATTAACGCGTGTCCTGGGATATACTGTGGCTAAACATGCCATCGATGGATTTACCAAATGGATGGCAACAGAATTAGCCCTTCGTTATGGTGATCAATTGCGGGTTAATGCGATCGCACCAGGTGTATTCTTAACCGAACAAAACAGAACCCTTCTTACGCAGCCTGATGGAAGTTATTCCGATCGTGCGCAAAAGTTTATCAACGGAACTCCATTCCGTCGATTAGGAGATCCTTCAGAATTATCTGGAACCTTAGTTTATTTGTTAAGTGATGCTTCCGCTTTTGTTACTGGTGAAACCATTTTTGTCGATGGTGGATTCAATTCTTGGTGTGGTGTTTAATTCCATTTATATATGCAGAAACAATATTTAGAACAAACCTGGAGATGGTATGGGCCGAAAGATTCGGTTTCACTTCAGGATGTAAAACAAGCCGGAGCTACAGGTATCGTTACCGCTTTACACCATATTCCGCATGGAGAAGTATGGCCTATTGAAGATATTTTAGAACGTAAACGTATTATTGAAGAGGCAGGACTTCGTTGGTCAGTCGTCGAATCCGTTCCTGTTCATGAAGCTATCAAAACAAGAAACGATCAAGCCGATGAGTACATCGCTAATTATAAGCAATCCTTAATCAATTTAGCGCAGGCAGGAATTAAGACCATCTGTTATAACTTCATGCCGGTATTAGATTGGACCCGAACCCAATTAGATTTAGTGATGAAAGATGGTTCCAAGGCCTTGTATTTTGACTGGATAGACTTAGCCATTTTTGATCTTTATATTCTGAAGAGAAAAGATGCTGCACAAGATTATTTGGCAGATATTTTACGTCAGGTAGAAGAGAAAATATCCTTTTTAACACGAGAGGACTTAGATTTATTGCAATACAATATATTAATGGGTATTCCCGGAGAAGGCGATATTTCGCTAGAATCTTTGGCCCATAGTATTGAGATTTATCAATCCATAGGTTTCGATGGATTAAGAGCAAATCTGCTATATTTCTTACAAGAAATAGCAGATACTTGTGAAGAACTAGGTATTCATATGACCATTCACCCAGATGATCCACCTTATCCCATATTAGGCTTACCACGCATAGTCAGTAAAGAAGCTGATTTGTTGTATTTATTGGAAAACCAACCCAAAGAATTTAATGGACTTTGTTTTTGTACCGGTTCTTTAGGAGCTGGACCTGCGAATGATTTACCTAAAATCTTACAGCAAGTCAAACATCGTGTACATTTTGTACACCTTCGAAACGTCAAAAAAGATGAGCTTGGCAGTTTTTATGAAGCCGATCATTTGGATGGGGATGTTGATATGTATGAAGTGGTCAAAATATTAGTAGAAGAAAACCAACATAGGTCTACTCCAATACCATTTAGACCTGATCATGGTCATCAAATGTTAGATGACTTAACTAAAACAACCAATCCAGGCTATTCTGCAATAGGTAGATTAAGAGGATTAGCAGAATTAAGAGGATTAGAACTAGGAATTATTCGAGCCTAATCCATCAAATACCAATTTAAACCAACACTATGAGCGCTCAGCAACCAACAAAATATAGATGGACCATTTGTGCCCTGCTATTTTTTGCAACTACGATTAACTATTTAGATCGTCAAGTTTTATCCTTGACCTGGAAAGACTTTATCGCTCCAGAATTTCATTGGACAAATAACGATTATGGAAATGTAGCTGCTATATTTTCCATTGTTTATGCCATATCCATGTTGCTATCAGGACGCATCATCGATTGGTTGGGTACAAAGAAAGGATATATGTGGGCTATATTTGTCTGGTCTATTGGCGCTATATTACATGCTTTTTGTGGTATAGTAACATCCGGTATGTTGACGGGGAACTGGCTAGTTGGCTTCGCTGAATCCAAGGAAATTATTGCCAATTTGGAGGATATTTCTCGAATCGTCAATATTTCTGTCACCATTTTCATCATTGCCCGTGTGGTTTTGGCAGTTGGAGAAGGAGGTAATTTTCCTGCGGCGATGAAAGCTACGGTAGAATATTTTCCTAAGAAAGACAGAGGCTTCGCAACCAGTATTTTTAATTCTGGGACGACCATAGGAGCTTTATTAGCACCTTTAACTATTCCACTTATCGCTGCCACGTATGGTTGGGAAATGTCTTTTATTTTGATAGGTGCTTTAGGATTTATATGGATGGGCTTTTGGCAGTTTATGTATAAGAAGCCAGAAAACAATCCTAAAATGAATGCGGAAGAGTTGAACTATATCCAACAAGATGTAGAACAACAGCAGGTAGAAGAAACGAAGGTCGAAACATCGAGCAAAGTTCCATTATCAACCTATCTGAAATATAAGCAAACCTGGGCATTAATCTTTGGTAAGTTTTTTACCGATGGAGTATGGTGGTTTTTATTATTTTGGTTTCCGGCCTATTTAAGTTCCGTGTACGATATTAAATCATCAGATACCGAAGGCAAGCTTGCTATTTTTGTGTTATATGCGATTACCATGTTGTCCATCATTGGAGGCTGGTTGCCGACATATTTTGTCGAAAAGAAAGGCATGCAAGTATATGCAGGTCGCATGAAAGCCATGTTGATATTTGCATTTTTTCCTCTATTGATTCTATTGGCACAGCCGCTTGGTTCTTATTCCTATTGGTTCCCAGTGGTATTGATAGGTATCAGCGCTGCAGCACATCAATCCTGGTCTGCGAATATATTTTCTGCAGTAGGTGATATGTTTCCAAAAAAAGCCATCGCTACCGTAACAGGAATCAGTGGATTAGCAGGAGGATTAGGATCCTTTTTAATTAATAAAACCTCTGGTGTTTTATTTGATTATGCAGAACAGTCCAATATGAAATTTTTTGGTTTCGAAGGAATTGACGCAGGATATTTCATCATTTTTGCCTGTTGTTCTGTTGCCTACTTAGTAGCCTGGTCTATCATGAGAATGCTAGTTCCAAGAATGAAAGTAATAAACTTATAGTAATATAAAGCGTTAATTGAACCTAAACTTTTTGAGTTCTATACATTTCTTTATTGAAATGTGGAATCTGAAAGAGTTTAGGTTTTTTTTATGATTAAAACTTAACCTACCTTTTTAATTTCCTCAAAACGGTCTATTAAAAAGTAAAGAATTATCTATCAAAGCCACTCAAAGGCATATGCTGACTAATTGGCAATGTAATTCCAGTATGTAATGATAAAAAAATCTGTTGCAAAAATGAGCCTAAATCTCTTTGTTAGTCTTATGATTTGGAATGTATGTTCGATAATCTTTACTTTTCCAACAATTAGGTCTTTAGACTTTAAAAAATGAAACATTAACTGATTATCGATTATTATTCTCTAATTCTAGTTGAAAATCTGAATCAACCTTTTTTTTCCTTGCCAAATGCTTTGTTGCCAAAAATTATTAAAGAAATACCTAGTGATAAAATCACCGTAAAATGAGATTGATGCCAAAATGATAACACTAACAGGATAATAATTACTACAACAATTATCAAATGAAGTCTCATAATAAATAGTAATAAATTTCTATTAAAGGTATCTATTTAATTCCATAATCAAAATTTCCACTGAAAAGGTTTCGAACTGATTTTAGATGTGTTGATTAAACGATGGATTTCCTACAGACCTCCTTTGAATCTTGTTCGGAATTTTTCAATAGAGATTCATGGAATCACCGTTTGAGATCCGAAGGAGATCCAATGAAGAAGCATGGATTTTCAAAGCAAATCAATAATGTTTACTTCATGTATTTTATGCCTTATTTCATTACATAACTATTGCATCGCTAATGAAACCAAGATTTTTATTTATGAACATGTGCATGAGCAGATTGCTTTTTCAGAGGTTTATTATCGTAAACAATATAATGGTTCAAAGCGATTAAGTAGCCTGAAATTTGATTCTTTTGAATGACTTTAATTTTATGTTTTCCTCTTTTTAGATCATAATTCCAATAAATTTCATCCTTTCTGGTCAATTGATTGCTAGGCATTTTAATAGTATTCTGCTCAACACCATCAATTAGTACCTGCACTTCTAAGATTTCATCTTTGGAATTAGGATCTGATTTCCTAGCTCCACCCGATAATACAAAGCCAGTACCTTCGAATTCAAATTCATACACTTGCTCTAAAGTTTTGCCTATGCCAATTTTCTGGGTAGGGTAGATGCCGTCAAAACTTTTTTCAAAACGTACAGGTTTTGGCTTCTGCAGCTTGATTTCTAGGGTGTTGCCATTTTCCTTCCCTGCGTTTCTTTTAATCATTTCTAAAGCATGCTTGAAACTGGTTTCATACACATCATTTAAAGATGTGCTGGTGTACATGAAGTTTAATTTTTCAGCTTCTTGAAGCCCCATTTTCCAATGTGTAGGAATCTGGTTATAGCCATGCATCACTCCGAGAATTCCAGCAGCACTGGCAGGATTACAATCGGAATCCTGACCTGCACGTGTAGAAATTTCTAGCGTTTTTGTGAAGTCTCCTTGACCGTAGAGTAAACCTAAAACAATATATGCTGCGTTTAATTTAGCATCGATGTTAAAAGGAGCATGTACGCCATCAGGGCAACCAATTTCATCAGCCCATTTTTCCTGAATTGCTGTCCATGTCAATTTCCAGTTTTCAGGGTATTTCTTGTGCCATTGAATGACATCATTGATACATTGATAAAATTCACTTTTCTTCGGAATAGTTTTTAATCCTTCATTCACAATGTAATTGATGTCTTGCGAATGAAATGCAATACTATACATGGCACCCACATACACACCTCCGTACCAACCATCCCCATAGTTCATGATATGGCCTATTTTATCGCTAATCTCAGAGGCAGAGTTAGGCATGCCAGGATTCATTAATCCGGCAAAATCACTTTCAATTTGATAATCGATATCGTCAGCATGTGGATTATTTTTCCAATGACCAGAAGCTGGCGGTTTGATTCCGTTTAAGATATTATACCTAGCAATTTGATTAGCATGCCAAAGTGGGTATTCGGCATGAGCAAATGCATGTGCAAAGGAGTCTACAGGAGCATCAACACCTAATTTTTCAATGATCTCTACAAAGGTTAAATCCATGTAAATATCATCATATAGATGTGGACTATGCAACATGGAATGGCTCAAATACCCATCATACCAAGGAATAATTTCATCATCCTGCATATGTACCCCTCGATATTGAAATTCAGTTGGTCCACCGAAGGTAACTCCAATGGTTTGACCCGCCCAACCTCCTTTTATTTTATCCATTAAATCTTGTTTACTTATAGCAAAGGTCGATTTTTGGGCAAGTACTGGGCTAAAGCTGATGCAAAGTAGCCATACTATCACGGTACTAAGGTTCAAGAATTTGTTGTTCATCATGGTAAATATTAAGTATTCAGGGTTTAGGGTATAGGGGATATCGAAGTCTAACTTCCTGCCCAGATAATTAATCCGATACCTAATATAAAGAAAAGGAACATCAATAGGAGTAGAAGGTTCACTTTTGGTACCGCATTTTTAAACTCCTTCCAAACAAACACTCCCCATAGAGCCGCAATTAATGTCGCTCCTTGACCTAGGCCATAGGATATGGCAGGCCCAGCCATTCCAGCTGCAATCAGGTTAAAAATATTACCAAGTCCCCAAATGGCACCACCTAATA
Organism: Sphingobacterium sp.; assembly: GCA_036781025.1. GTDB lineage: Bacteria > Bacteroidota > Bacteroidia > Sphingobacteriales > Sphingobacteriaceae > Sphingobacterium. The sequence goes on from DAIQBS010000059.1 coordinate 12,034, forward strand.
AACCAATCATATGATATTGAATCTTGCCAGTAAAATATTCACTATAGTTGATTGGAGGTCCTGCTAAAGGACGTTTCATTAATATGCTATTGAAGAGGATATTGCTCAAAAAAATCCCGAAGGCAAAAATGACAAAGGCAGTATATGGAGTCATTTTACCTTCCATAGGTTGTTCAAAGTTATTTAAATCCATTCCAGAAGCTAAAAATGGATAAAATAAGGACATGAGTACCCCAGCGATAATAGAAACAGTAATCCATTTTCCAATGGCCGCTGCAGGGCTTGCAGCTTGATGCTTTTTATAAGCAATAGCATTCACGATGATAGCTAAAGTTACTAAAGCAACACCGGCAATCAACAATTGTTCATTCCCTTGTTTATGAATTAAATAATTGAAAAATACCCCGGCGACCAATGCTATTCCTATCCCTATAGGAAAAGCGATGGACATACCTGCGGAAGCAATTGCCGCGGTAAGTAAAATGTTAGCTAAATTGAATAATACTCCGCTGACTAGGGCATTTAATATATTGGAATGATGCGTTTGAGATAAATCTTCTAAAAAGGGTCTTCCACTCTCTCCTAAACTACCAAGGGTAAATGCACTTAATAGGGAAAAGAATAAAATTCCAAGCACATAATCCCAATAGAATAATTCAAATCGCCATTTATTTTGCGTCATTTTTTGGGTATTTGCCCAAGATCCCCAACAAAGCATGGTGATGATGCAGAAGAATACTGCGGTATAATAATCGGTTACTATAAACATGGTTTTTAATTTTAGGGTTTATAATGGATTGCTTTCATTTAAATAGGTCAATGTAATTTCGTTGCGGTAAGGGATGGAATTTTGAGCTCCCATCCTGGTCACAGCAATCGCTGCCGCACGACAGGCAAAATTGACGGCCTCAGTCAATCCTTTTTCCTCCGCTAAAGCAACAGCTAGTGCGCCATTGAACACGTCTCCGGCAGCTGTTGTATCCATTGCTGATACTTTTGGGGCAGGGATGTGTTTGACATCATTTTCTTGACATATTAATGCTCCTTCTTCACCTAAGGTGATGATGACAATTTTTACTCCCAGCTCCCTGATTTTTTTGGCAGCTTCTACAGCACTTTCTAAACCTTGAATTGATTGACCGGATAGCGTTTCTGCTTCGTGAATATTCGGAGTGATGATATCTACATTGTTCAATAAAGGAATAACGGATTTATTGACAGGAGCTGGATTTAATATAACGGTAAATCCTCTTTCCTTAGCTCTTTCAATTGCCATTTTTACCGAAGAAATTTCAATTTCTAATTGGACCAATAATATTTTGCCATCTTCAATTTTTGAAATAGCCTTGTTTACATCATCTTCATGAAGGCAGGCATTTGCTCCAGGTGCTACAACAATACTGTTTTCACCTTTATCATCTACGGTAATTAGTGCTATACCAGATGGATTATGCTCATCTGTGTATAAACCACCGACATCAATACCTTCATCGTTAAAAATTTTCGATGACTGTCTGCCAAAGATATCTTGACCTATTTTAGTGATAAAAGAAACTTGTCCTCCTAATCGCGCAGCTGCTACAGCCTGATTCGCTCCTTTACCTCCAGGATTCATCAGAAAAGTACCTCCTAATACAGTTTCTCCAGGCTTGGGTATGTGATCTGTTTTTACCACCATATCCATATTGGTACTGCCTACCACGATTATTCGATTTTTCATTTTAGATTGATTTTTAGGTTTATAACTATAAAAGTATGGGATTATTGGTTATTAAATACACCTTTAATTGCTATATTACAGATTAATTGTTTTATAAAAATTTACTATTATTTTTATATAATACTGATTATTAATTGATTGTGATTTTACTTTTAGCCTAAAAATAAGAATTTAATGAATGTTTTGGAAATTGAGAAGCTCGTATATTCTTTATCAAACTCAGAAACAAAGCAATTTTTAAAGCATTGCAAGACGAGTTCTAGCAAAAAATACTATCAGATCGTATTTTCCTATATAGTAGAGGCTAAAGAAAATGAAGGGAAAAATTGGCAAGAGGATTTCAAACGCGATTATCCTCGAGTCTCCTTAGACAGCGCAGTGAATTACCTATACAAAGTGCTTACGGAAGTTTTAGTGAATATGCGTATAGAACAGAATTCATGGTACCAACAATTTCAGGGACTGATGAGGGCTCAAATATGCTTTGAACGATCTATTCCACTTAAAGGTATAAAGGAGACCCAAGAGGTTCATCATTTGGCTCTAGAAAGTGAAAATTTAGTATCTCAATATCTTTCCAAACGGATGGAATTGAATTTTTTACAGAACTATTATCCAGAACAAATGGCTGAGCAATCCTTGATCAATATTCAGTTAGAAGCTAAAAATACGTTGAGAGCATTGAATGAACAGCACGATTCATTTACTTTATTTGAATTGTTGAATCTTCGCCTACTTAAAAATCCTCATATTTCTGTCAATAACAATGATTTAATTTTAGCGGAATTGAATCTATCGTTCAAGAATTTGAGGAATAATTTTGAGACAAAAAAGAAGCATTTATTATTTCAATCTTTCTATTTTGTTTTGAAGAAGGATTATCCCTCAGCCTTATTGATTTTTGAAGAATTAACTGCCCATTTTGAATGTTTTCCTAGTCTTTGGGATGTGCCTCCTTATGATTATTTAATCACCCTTAAAGGAATTTTAAATAGTCTTCGGAGTATGAAACGATATGAGGAAATGGCTGTATATGTTCAAAAAATACAGCGTTTGTTAGTACGGAAAAACACAGAGCACTTTAATAATTTGGCCAGTTTATTGGCATATACATTTGAATTAAATTCAATCATCGGTCTTGGAAAAACAGAACTGGCTTTAGTTTACATGAAGGCCAATAAGCTGGATGAAGAATGGTATTTTGTAGATATAGAAATGACCTTGGAAAATCACTATTTTCAAGCATTGAGTTACTTTTTAAATGCAAATTTCACAAGCTCAAAAAAAATATTAACTAATTTATTCAAATCCATTAAAAAAGGTCAGAATTATGAGGCTTACCGTGCTGCAAGACTTCTATATATATTGAGCATTTATGAAGTTCATGATTCCGAATTTGTGGAGTTTGAAATCAAGTCCTATAAACGGATTTATCTTAAAAGTGAGTACAGTTATCGATTGGAAAAGTTTCTATTTAAACTCATCAAGATGGACCCTAAACGTCGAGGGAACGAATGGAAAAAATCACAATTACCAGTTCAACTTTTGCTCCTTGAAGACATTTTACAATCCAATAAGGAAATTAGTCTGACCAAATACTTTAATTATAGCCTTTGGTTATTTCAACTATTTAAATAAGTCAAAATTGTAAATAACCTATACACTATCCATTCCCAATATTAGCCAGAAATCGCTATTACTCAAATTTGTTTTATAAAACAGTTGACTGGCATTTTGCTTTACTGAAATTTTATTTTAAAAAATTATAAATCAACAACTTAATGGATTTAGTTTATTCAAAATCAAAATCAAAAATGCTTAATTAAGTATTTGGGGTTGTATTCAATTGCCATATTTCAGCTGATTTCAAACCACTTGAGTCAAAATTGTACAGATTGTCGATAATCTAGTACTACTAAGTGTTCAATTTTCAATCTAGTTTTGAGAAATTGATAAGTTATCCTAAATCCGGTGACTTCTATATTATTTTAAAATAACCAGTATAAAATAAATAGCCAAATTATTAGAAGTAAAAACTTAAACCTAAAGCCATTTTTTATGGAACAAGAAAAATTCAAGGATTATAAACGATCCATTAAATTGATTGTATTTTTCATGATATGTCTAATGTATCCGCCAAAGCATGTTTCAGCTGCGGATAATTTTAGCCATAGTGATTATATTCAATCAGAGATTGAAATCAAAGGTATTGTTAAAGATTCTGTCGGTGTAACCTATACCCAAACTAGCGGGATATCAAAAACCATGATCATACCAAGATCGACAGATGATATTTCAATTATTGAAAATTATAAACCGGGAACAGATTTATCCTACCGTACCATTTATTCCCCTGAATTAACATCCATTGATCTATTCTATACCGAAGTTTTTCATATAGATGCACCTTTGGTTATTTATCCGGATTTAAATAAGAGTTTATTTAGCTCATACGTATTGCCTGGCGATATTTCGAGTGCCCATGGTTGGTTGTTACCTTATGCATGGGATGGTCAACTTGGAGAAGGTAGGGGTTTTCATACACCTGATGCGACATTTCCAATGAAGTTTACTATTGACTTAGGTGTCACAGCAATTATACATCAACTTAAATTGTGGCAGCGAGAAGCAGGGAATAGCTATTTCAATGAGGGAAATTCCTAAAAGGATTGAAATATGGGGATCTAATGATCCAAATAGTGATGGTTCTGATGCGGGGTGGGCAAAGTTAGGAGAATTTACCTCCGTAAAACCGTCGGGATTACCTCTTGGCCAATTGGATGATAGTGATAGGGCTGTAGCTGGAGGTGGAGAAACCTTCACTTTTACAAACCCGAAAACCGCTGTTCGTTATATACGATTTAAAATTTTAGAAATTTGGAAACCAGGTAGGTTTAGTGCCCACGTCATGGAGTTGAGTTTTAAAGGAGACGTTCAATAAAATTATAGGCAAGTTTAAAGAATCAATTTACTCCTGCCTAGCATCATCATTAAATAGTTAGCTTATGAATAATAAGATCATCATAGTTGTTAAGTTGTTACTTTTAAAAATGTTCTTGGCCAGTACGGTTACTGGTCAAGAATTAATTTCAATCGATGATTTAAATTATTTGAAAGGTTTAACTCAATCGGTAATTGAAAGTTCCAGAATCTATCCAAATCAGGAACTAGTAGCACCTTTTGGAAAAAACAATACAGGCGGAACCTTGATACGTCCTGGTGGGCAAGCTACCTATCCTGCCTTTTGGATTCGTGATTATGCGATGTCTTTAGAAACGGGGATGGTCAGCACTTCTGAGCAACGTCACATGCTGCTATTAACCGCAAAAACACAGAATGATCAAACTTGGATTAGCAAAGGAGGAAGCTATGTTCCTTTTGGAGCAATTGCAGATCATATTCGAGTAGATGATTTGAATCCTATCTTTTTTCCAGGAACATACGATAATGAAGAACAGGGGATAGAAGATTTTGGTCGAATGCCTCCTTATTGTGATCAGTTTTATTTCGTGACCATGGCTCATTATTATTGGAAAACGATTAAGAATGTGGCATTTTTAAAACAGAAAATTGATGGGTTAACCTTAATTGATCGCTTAGAAATAGCGTTTAGAGTGCCTCCTACTAGACAAAATAACGAATTGGTTTACACTACTGATTTATATCGAGGAAAGGATTTTGGTTTTAGAGATGCAATCCGTATTACAGGCGACCTCAGTTATTCTTCCATATTAAAATATCGTGCCGCTTTGCAAATGGCAGACCTGTTTGATCAATTGCAGAACAAAGATAAAGCAAAGTCTTATCGAATGATTGCTGCTAAAATAAAACAAGCTTTTGCATCGACCTTTATCAACTCGGATGGTATGGTGAAGGCTTCAACCTTAAAAAGTGCACAAGCAGATGTTTGGGGTACAGCATTAGCCATCGTCGAGAAATTGATAGAAGGAGAGGACGCAGTTCGCGCTGCTCAGCATTTGGCGAAGGCTTATTCATCAGGTCAATTAGCTTATAAAGGTGCTATTCGACATATCATTGTTGGTGAAGATTTTAGCGATCATACGGCATGGGAAGATGCGATAGTTCCAAAAGATGTGTATCAGAATGGTTCATATTGGTATACGCCTACAGGTTGGGTTATCTATGCTATACATTTGGTGGATCCGAAGTTAGCATCTCAATTAACGAAAGATTATATAGCAGGATTAAAAGAATCGGATTATCGTAAAGGGGAAGAATTTAAAGGTCCGTTGGAATGTTTTCATCCTTCTGGTTATAATCGTGGCCCAGTGTATATGACTTCCGTAAGTTCTCCGTATATTGTGCTGAAAACATTTACCAAAAAACTTAAACCTTAATTTTATAACCTAATCGTCATGCGCAAACTATTTTTTGTATTTTTTTTATGTAGTTCACTGTTGTCATTTGCACAAGAACAGCACTCTACTGCTATCCTTTACAATCAAACCTTTTCGGCTGGGAAAAGTTATCCTGAATTATCTGAATCCAATTTAACCTTAAATCAAGAAGGATTGGAACTGACTGAGAAAGGAAAGTTAATTCAGTTAAATAAGTATTATTCATTGGCGAATCGCTTAATTCGATACCATCTGAAATTATCTGAAGATGCCGAAATGACGTTTAGAAGTCATGAGGGAGATTTTAATGCTTCACTCGATATGTCTTCTAAACAAATACGTATCGGAAAATCACCTGTTATCTTTGAGAATGTGGATTTTTTAGATGCTAATCATGAATATTTAGTAGAGATTATCCGCGATAATCAACACTCAGGTATGCGTTTGATTGACTTGTATACTGGAAAATCAACAGAAATATTTGGTCACATGGATGGGCAAGGTGGTGTAGGTCGAGGAGTAGAACATTCAGGTAAATATATGGGTCTTCAACGCGACTATTATTGTTTTGGTTTAACAAAGGGAACTAAAGCTTTCGTAAAACAAATCGTTGTAGAATCAAAATACAGTGATTTAACCTTATTGATTTACGGCGATTCAATTACAGAACCAGAAGGGTATTTTCCGACGAAAGATTTTCCGGATTCGTGGACTCAACTTATCATAAATCGGGTAAAAGGGAAGGCCATGAGTTC
>DAIQBS010000060.1:0-18605 GCA_036781025.1 Sphingobacterium sp.
TAGGGGAGTCTGGACATGCAGCCCGAGAGGAAGGTGTCAATGCGATTTATTTAGCCATAGAGGATATTCACTGGTTCCAACAATATCAGTTTCCAAAGCAATCCAAGTTCTTGGGTCCAATTAAAATGTCTGTCACTATGATTGAAGCTGGTTCACAACACAATGTGGTTCCTGCTTCTTGTAAATTTGTCGTGGATGTAAGAACGACCGATGTGTATAACAATGAGGAAGTCTTGGATATCATCAAGAATAATGTTCAATGTAAAGTTCAAGCACGATCAACTCGATTAAACCCTTCTACTATTGCGGTTGAACACCCAATAGTACAGGCTGGTCAGAAATTAGGAAAAAAAGTTTATGGAAGTCCTACGATGAGTGATCAAGCTTTGTTGCCCATACCATCCTTGAAGGTAGGTCCTGGTGATTCTGCCAGATCTCATGCAGCAGATGAGTTTATTTATGTGCAGGAAATTGCCGATGGAATTCATTTTTATATCAATATTTTGAGTGAATTGATAAAAATTGATAATAAAATCGATTAATAAGCGGGAAATTTCAATAATTCATTAAAAAAGCCCTGAAAATATTTGTTTTTCAGGGCTTTTTTAATGTGTTAATAACCATTTTATAAGGTTATTTGTCTTTTTATGCTTTCTTCAAGGGAGATAATGGTCTCCGTTCTTTGTATTCCTTTTAAGCCTTGTATGTCTTCATTCAATACTTTACGCAGGTGAGAAGTGTCTTTACATACAATTTTAGCAAACATACTATATTGTCCAGTACAATAATGAAGTTCTACCACCTCTTTCACTTGTCTTAATTGTTCAACTGCATCTACATATTGAGATCCTTTCTCTAAATAGATCCCTAAAAATGCTGTAATGTCAAATCCTACCTTTTGAGGGTTAATAATTAGGTTTGATCCTTTAATTATTCCCAATTCTTCCATTTTTTTCATGCGAACATGGATAGTTCCACCGGAAACTATCAGTTTTTTGGCTATTTCTGTATAAGGAATTGATGCATCTTCCATTAAAATGGATAAAATTTGAACATCTAGGTTGTCTAAATCGTAATTTGAATAGTTTTTTTCCATAAAAATGGTATTTATGTGTTAATTTGTAATAAGGTTTTTAAAAATATCTAAAAAAATCAAATAAATTTCTATTTATTTACAATAAAATTTAAATTTGTTATAACAAACGAGGTAAAAAACACTAAAGTTTGTAATTACTTCCCTCAAAATAACATAGGTTTATAATTGGTTAGCGTTGAAGCTCCTCGCCCGGGGAGCTTCTTCTCTTTATATGTAATTACATGTATGTTATAACGAATTATGATTTTTCAAAAATAACAACAATAATTGTTAATCTAATAATTAATTAATAAAATAATGTCATTTTTTTTAGCATATTCGCATTAGTCAATTATCTCAATATTTGACTATAATTTGTACATTAGACTATTATAATACTAATTGTAAGTGGATGGAAGATGATGTTAAAATTTCAAGGAAAAAGCCTATTTATCCTGTCGGGCCAGGTTTATTCAAGTATTTAAAAGCATACCAACGAGAGGACAAATTGCCTGTAGCGTATGAAGATTTATTGAATTTTCATGAAACTATTCCATCTGTTGATAAATTTGGAAATGATACCTTGTGGGAGATTCCTATTTATCCACCATATGTTCAAGATGCTTTATACAGTCAATTGAAAATTGTATATGCCAAGTTAAAAGCATCAGGGAATACGAGGATAGTAGAACATAAAGTGATTGAAAAAATTGAATTTTGTGCTTTTGGAAATACGCATCCTTTCAGAATTAAAATCGTCAACCAATTAAATGATGTTTATGATTATTTCTACATCAAGCAAGCGGATGCTTCCCGAATCTATGGCTTGGAATTAGAAGAAATACTTTCCCCTAATCAAGTGAACTATTTATATGATCGGCAAACTTTAGTTGAAGAACATATTGTTGGTATACCTGGTGATGTATTCGCTAAGACAAGGATGTATACTCCGGATTATAATTTGACCAGAATAGCAAAAGAGTTTGTGAAGTTTAACGAACGCTGTGTGATTTCATTACTTGGGGATATGCGCGCCTATAATTTTGTGATGCAGATTACTCCAGACTTTGATGATTTTCAATTTAGAATTCGAGCGATAGATTTTGATCAGCAATTTTATGAGGGCAACATTAAGGTTTATATGCCTCAGTTTTTTAAAGAAAATTTTCCTTACGTGAAATTATCTATGGAGCATTTGAATGAGAAGACCGTGTTGCAATATCAACAAGAAGAACGATCTTCTATTGTGCACAGGGTTCGAAGTGAAAGGCATCGGATCAAAGATTTAAGAGATGCTTCTAAAACACAGCAGTTGTCTACTCGTGAAAATATCCTGCAATTAAGGGAGAGCTATGCGAAATATTACGATAACGAAAATTACTTTAATTGCGAATCTATGACGGATATTATAGAATTGAACGTGAAGAATGTCATCAGGCAAGTTCAATTATAACAGAAATCTACTTGATTCTTTTTTGATTATCCTTAACAAAAGCTTCCCATCCAGAGTAACTTTTACTTGTGGCACTTTGATTTTGTTGAAATGAATGACATACTGCTACTGCAAGTCCGTCTGTGGCATCTAAAAATTCGGGAGTTTCTTTAAAGCCCAATAAGGTCTGCAACATGGAAGCGACTTGCTCTTTGCTAGCGTTTCCATTGCCTGTAACGGATTGTTTTATTTTTCGGGGGGAATATTCAAATATAGGGATATCTGCATTTAGAGCGGCCGCCATGGCTACTCCTTGGGCTCTACCGAGTTTAAGCATCACTTGAATATTTTTTCCGTAGAATGGAGCTTCTAATGCCACACAATCTGGTTGATATTCTGCAATTAATGCGGCTGTTTTTTTGAAGATTCGTTGTAGTTTAAGTGCATGATCATCTAAATGCCCCATTTTGATTACTCCAAGCGTAATTAAACTAATTTTTTTATTTACTTCTTTCACAATTCCATACCCCAGAACAACCGTTCCCGGGTCTATCCCTAAAATAATAAGTTCCTTCGCTGGCTCTTTTTGCATGCTACAATAATACGATTTTCTAAAGAATAGCATTCAAAATCCATTATTTATTAAAAAATTATTAAAATTGTGCTTTTATTCGGGAAATTGACAAAGACACAAAGAAAATATCTCAATCTACTTATCAAAATTGTTATCGTTGCATTGGCTATGTGGTTTGTAGTTAGCAAGGTTAATAATCAAAAAAATCTCAAAGAGTTTGAAATTTTGATATCAACAATAGATCCATTAACGATTAGGTTACTCATGCTTGCTGTCTTTATTTTAATGCTCATGAATTGGTTTTTGGAGGTTGTGAAATGGAAATTTCTGAGTAAACGCATAGAGCTTATAGGATGGTGGAAAGCTGTTAAATCTGTATTTTGCGGATTGACCTGGGCAATTTTTACACCTAACCGAATAGGTGAATATGGTGGGCGGGTATTGTTGTTAAAGCCAGAGAATCGAGCATCTGGAGCTGTAGCGATGGGTGTAGGATTATTTGGTCAGTTGGTCTTGGCGAGTGTATTTGGGGCATTAGGAATTGCTTGGTTTGTAACAACGTTTCTAGATACACCTACTCCTGTTAAATTTGGAGTATGGGTATTGGCTGGCATATATGCATTAGCCTTTGTTGTACTATATTTCAACGTTTCTTGGGTGGATTATTTAGTAGGGAAAGTCAAATTCCTAGCAAAAATAAAACCTTATTTCGCGGTTTTGGAAAACTTCACGTTAAAAGAATTGACCCGTGTATTAGCTATTTCCGCATTACGGTATTGCATATTTACATCTCAATATATTCTATTAATGATGATTATCATACCTGATTTACCTTTGGTATCTATGGTGTTGATGATATTTATCATGTTCTTTGTGCAATCTGCCGTTCCTTCCTTAGATATATTTGATTTTTCTGTTCGAAGTTTTGTGGCTAGTAATTTGTATGCCTATATTACTACGCAAGAAATTGCGGTAATGGCAATTGTATCCTGTGTTTGGTTTGTCAATTTGATTTTACCAGCCATTATAGGTTCATTTTTCGTATTTAATGTAAATTATATAAGTGATCGACCATCTTAATTTATTTCTTCTGATCATGACTGTTGTGTATGTGGTATTAGTACTATATATGCGCAATGGTTGGATAAAATTACCTTATTTTACCCCCAATAATTCTGAGCCTAAAACCAAGGTATCGGTGAACATAGCTGCTCGAAATGAGCAAGAAAACATCAGTAAAACATTAGATTGTATAGTTAATCAGCAATATCCAAAAGAACTTCTTGAGATTATCGTTGTAGACGATCATTCAACGGATGAGACTGCTCAAATCGTTCGTTCTTATGAAGATAAAGGTGTGAAGTTGCTGCAATTGAATGAGGGCGATAAATTAAACTCTTATAAAAAACTGGCAATCGATCGGGCTATTAATTGTTCCTCAGGAGATGTGATCATCACAACAGATGCTGATTGTCGAATGGGGGTGTTGTGGTTAAGGACGATCATCCAATATATGGAACAACATGGTAAAAATATGGTCTCTTCACCTGTTTCTTATCATGAGGAAAGAAACTATTTTGAGCGATTGCAAACGTTAGAATTTCTTTACCTGATAGGTTTAGGCGCTGCAGGAATCGGAAATGGAAACCCTACTACTTGTAATGGAGCCAATCTAGCATATAGGAAGTCCTTGTTTTTTGAGATGGGTGGATTTAAAGGAATTGATGAATTAGCCTCTGGAGATGACGAATTGCTTCTTCATAAGGTTGCAGCAGCAAACCCTCAACAAATTGGATTTTGTAAATCCAGAGAAGCGGTGGTTTATACCGACGCAAAAGAAAACTTATCTGCATTTTTAAGTCAACGTAAACGATGGGCGTCTAAAAGCACGAAATATAAAGATAAAAAAGTCGTCTTATTGGGGATTTGTATCTGGTTATTTAATCTAGCTTTTGTATTAAGCTTAATTTTTTTCTGTTTCTATAAACAAGAAAGCTTTAAATTACTATGGATATCTATTTCCCTTAAATTCTTAGTAGAATTGGTTTTTCTATATCCTATTTTATCCTTCATTAAAAGAAAAGAACTATTAATTCATCTTCCGTTACTAACGCTTATTCACCCTATTTATTTAGTGTATATCGGGATGATTGGTAATATTGGGAAGTACGATTGGAAGGGGAGAACCGTAAAATAACTTAATTAGTTATTCTCTTCTTTCACTTTACTGCGTATAGCCTCTTCGGCCAATTTAACGATTTCTTCCACGTTTAAACCTTCTGTCTGAATGGGATTAAGAACCTCCCAGGTCATATGGGTAAAAGGACGCAACGGAAACGCTCCGTATTCAACCATTTTATACGAACCATTAATAGCAATAGGTACTACTAAAGCATCCGGATTTTTCTTTAATAAAGTTGCAATGCCGCCAACAGAAAAGGATTTCATTTTACCTGTTTTTGTTCTGGTACCTTCCGGAAAAATAAATGAAGACCATTGCTTTTCCTTCATGTTGTTGGCAAGTTTTAAGATTTCAGCGATAGACTGCTTTGGATCTTTTCTGTCGATATTTGCAGCTCCACCATGTTTTAAATTAAATGAAATGCTAGGAATACCTGCCGTTGCTAGCTCTATTTTAGAAATGAACTTCCCGTGAAATCTTCTTAAAAAATAAATCAATGGTGGAATATCGTATGTACTTTGATGATTTGCAACGAATATAATTGCTCTTCCAACAGGAAGACTAGGGTTGTCGATGAATTGAGTTCTATTAAATAAGGTATAATTACAAGCAACAAGTAAGCCGTTTAATAGATCAACACTTCTTTTGTGCGCTTTGTATCCACCTAATTTTAAACATAACCATTGGATTGGATGAAAGATAAGTAAGCATAAAGCAAAACAAATGTAAAATATGGGGGTCAGGATAAAGCCTAAAATTTTTCTCATTGCAAATAAATTGAGCAAATATACAAAATTGAATATTTCCAACCGATTTTAGTCCTATTATTAAATATTGTTAAATTATTTTTTAATATTATTAATCTTATTTTTAACTTTATTAAAATTCAAATGAATGTTATGAGGTTTCCCTTACATTGTCCTTCTTGCGATTCAGAAATGAATGTGGTTAAATTATCTTGTCCATCCTGCGAAACGGAGGTGGCTGGCAAATTTAGTTTACCCAATTTATCTCGTTTAGATCAAGAAGATCAAGAATTTATTATTCAGTTCCTGTTGAATTCTGGGAGTCTAAAAGAAATGGCTATCAAATTGGGGAAAAGCTACCCGACTGTACGCAATAAATTAGACGACTTAATCGAAAAAATAAAAAACCTAAATGAAAATAAATGATGTTTAAGGAAGTTCAAAATATGCTAAGTATATGGGTAGTCGGTATCTTTTTATTGATAGGGGCTATCTTTTTATACCAAATGAATGGCAATATAGATGATTTAATAAGTAATCCTAGTCTTTGGATTTTGTTTGTAGTGTTCTTACTTATGTTTCTTATAAAATTAAGAACCAGATATGATGAGCACGGTATTCATATTCGGTTTATTCCGTTGGTATGGAACAAAACCATTCTTTGGAAGGATGTACAAACAGGATATATGCGTACCTATAATTTGATGGATTTTGGAGGTTGGGGTTATCGCTACGGATGGAATGGAACAGCAATTAATGCCAAAGGAAAACATGGTATTCAATTGATATTAATGAATGGGCGTAAGATTCTAATTGGCACTCAGCATCCTGAAGAAGTTCAAAAAATGATTGATATATATTTATCCAATTCCGATGTTTAGTAAACTTAAAAACCCATTTGATTTCCTTACTGATAACCAATTGTTGCTTTTTGGAATGTTAGGCTACTTAATTCATTCATTTTTCAGCAGTCAATGGAATTATATCGCTGATGGTATAATTCAACTCCATCAAATTTCATCCATGCCATTTTGGTATCCCTTTGTAAACAATGCTATAAATATCCTTGTACTAACCGGAGTCTTATTCATTTTTGGAAAGATGATTTATACGAAAACACGTATTATCGATGTGTTGAATGTGGTATGGTTTGCTCAATTGGTTCAAGTATTATTAGCGATTATCATTTTTAATCCTATTTCCCAAAAATTTACTTCGAATATTCAAATTGCAATAGAAAACCATGATTTTCAACTCAAAACAGTTCCTGTATATGAATTAGTAATCATGGGAGCTATAGGCATTTTTGCCATACTTGGACTGGTATATTATTTCTACTTGTTAATAACAGGAATGAAAATTGCCATATATACCAAGAAAACAATACATGGTATACTTATCATTTTGATTACTTTAATTGTAGATGTTATTTTAAAATTCTCTTATCCTTATCTCGTATAGTATGAAAAAAATCATCCTTATTATCAGCATATTTTCTTGTTATTTTTCAGTGAGCGCACAAAGCTTTGAAGGCATTTGGAAAGGGGACCTGAGTATTTCAGGTCTCAATTTACCCCTTGTTTTTGAACTTAAGTATTCCGATAAATGGGGAGGAACCATGCAAAGTCCAAAACAATCCTTAACAAAATTGCCCTTATCTTCAGTGCGGGTAAAGGAAGATTCCATTTATATTGAAGTTCATTCCATAGGATTAACATATGCAGGGAAATTAGCTGAAAATAATAAACAGATTCAAGGAATTATTAAACAAGCTTCCCTTGAAACTGCCATGCAACTCGAACATTCTAATGCTGAGGATATACAAAGCACCATCAAAGTAAAGCGAACTCAACAGGTGCATCTTCCATATTCTTACGATACTTTAGATGTAGTTTTTCGAAATGAACTGGATCAGATAGACCTGGCAGGAACGATCACTTATCCCAAAGAAGTGGGAAAATACCCTGCGGTAATTCTGGTTTCAGGGAGTGGTCCTCAAGATAGAAATGAATCGCTGATGGGGCATGAACCGTTCAAGATCTTAGCTGATTATTTAACCAGGAACGGCATTGTTGTATTACGGTATGATGATCGAGGAGTTGCTCAGTCTAAAGGTGATTTTAAAACAGGTACAAGTGCAGATTTTTCAAAAGATGCCATGGCGGCGATGGATTTTTTAAAAACTAAGTCCTTCGTAAATCCGAAACGCGTAGGTATTATTGGTCACAGTGAAGGAGGATTAATTGCGACACTCCTAGCTGGTCAGAAGTTCCCAACCTTAAAATTCATGGTTTCCTTAGCAGGTCCAACCATTCAAATGGATTCTTTACTCTTGTTGCAAAGTCAAGCTGTGATGAAAAGTATGGGCAAAACAATGACTGAAAAGGAATTAGCAATTCAAAGAATAAATTATAACATTGTCAAAAGTGATTTATCCAGCAACGACGCGATGGACGCATTAATGAAAAATATGCAAGCGATACCTGAAAGCCAAAATGCTGAATTTGCTAATGGAATAGCAACCCTATTAACGCCATGGTATCGTTACTTTTTAAGAATAGATCCGATTCCTTTAATCAAAAAAATAAAAATACCAGTATTTGCAGCCTTTGGCGGAAAAGATGTTCAAGTTCCTGCATTGCAAAATGCGGAAAGCTTAACAGATAACTTGCCAAAAGGTAAATCCAATGTTATAAAAGTTTATCCGGATTTAAATCATCTTTTCCAAAAAGCGAAGACAGGAGCGGTAGCAGAATACAGCGAAATCGAAGAAACATTGAATGAAGAAGTATTGCGAGATATCGTTGTTTGGATTAAAGCTTTGAAATAAAAATCATAACAAAAAAGAAATCCACCTGATGACCAGGTGGATTTCTTTTTTGTTTTGAGCCAGCTTTTAGTTGGCGTAGCCAGGGTTTTGATCCAATTGAGGATTTACGGCTCGCTCACGAGCAGGAATTGGAAGTACTAATTTGTTAGCATTATAAGGTAATGTGCCAACATTACGTTTGGTTCTTTTTAAATCGTGTAAACGATAACCTTCAAAGGACAACTCCCGATCTCTTTCTGTTAATATCTGGTTGATAGTTAAACTGTTAAACACACTTACTCCAGCACGTCTGCGCAAGGTGTTGATGTCATCTAATGGGCTGTCACCTACAGATGTGCCTAATCTAAAGTTACATTCTGCACGGGTCAGGTAAAGTTCTGTAAGTCTTACTACAGGTATATTGTCAAAATAATTGTACCATTTTTTACTGTAGGTTCCAGAGTTTATACCTGCATACATTAAGGCACTTACTCGCTTATCACCCGCTTCGAAACTGTTTATATATACAGGCTCAATACTTAAATCACCACGTCCTATTTCACCACCACTATTGTTTAGGTAATTGGAATAAAAGGTAGATAATCCATCGTTTGCGGATCCAGCATTACTTTGTTCGTTTTGTTCAATTTCAAAAACTCCTTCATTTGAGTTTTTTATACGAAAAGGAGATTCCAGATTGTCTATTAAACTATAATCCCCGGAAGTGATGATTTCATTTGCTAAATCTCTTGCTTTGTCATATTTACTTTGTTGTAAATATAATCGAGCCAACATCCCTTTTGCAGCATTCAAATCCGAAGGAAAGTCAGCTAACAAGGAAATAGCTTGCGTTAAATCATCCTCAGCTTGGGTATATCCTTCTTCAACTGTACTTCTTTTCACATCTCCTATAATATCTTCAAATGCTTTTACTGCGGTCAAACTGATAGGTACACCCAGGTGGCTATTTGCAGCTCCGGCTTCATATGGTAATCCATATAAGCGGACCAATTCAAAATACATAATCCCGCGGATAAAATGCGCTTTACCTTCAATTTCCGCTTTTTGCTCCTCATCAGTTACTACATCTAATGATTCTAATACCGTATTCGCAATATTAATCGCTTGATAAGCATCGGTCCAAGTGCGGGTTACATCTTCATTTTGTGCCAATAATGTTTGGTTGTAAAATTGCCTGTAGGTATCAAATGATCCGGTCCATAAGACATAATTGGGGCTGGCGAATAAATCAGGAACCATAACTAAATTGGTGCCGTACAGGGATCCTTTTGCTATGATGGTATAAGCTCCAACTAAGGCATTATTGACATCGTTTGCATTTTCCAATGCCACATCAGAGGAAATATTATCCACAGGTTCCATGTCCAATTTTTTCGCACAGGAGCTTGCCGTTAAAACAAGGGCAAGAAGTGGGATGGCAAATTTATTTAGAGTTTTCATGTTCTTTTAATGTTTTGTTAGAATCCAATATTAAGTCCAAAGGAGATCGTTTTCGCTTGTGGAGAGGTGTAAAAATCGGTGCCGATTTGGTATCCGTTTACAAACGAAGTGCTAATTTCTGGGTCATAACCTTGATACTTGGTCAAGGTCAATAAATTGGTTGCAGTGATAAATATACGAGCTCTTTGCATTGCCAACTTACTCGTTGTCGATGAAGGAAGAGCATAGCTAAGTACCAGATTTTTTATCCGGAAATAAGATCCATCTTGAATGTATCGAGATGATGGATTTGTGCCATTCTCATCATAGAAACGAGGTTGAGGAATATCTGTATTGCGATTATCAACCGTCCAATAATTCATTTGATCAATGGTTTGATTGTCTAAATAATCTCCATTGGTTGATTGAAATCCTCCAGCAGCATTATAAATTTTATTACCCGAAACAAATTGAGTTTGTATATCTAAATCCCAATTTTTATAAGAGAATTTATTTCCAAAACCTCCAAAGAATTTAGCATGTGGACTTCCCAAATATTGTAATCCAGCCTCAGAATAATCGTTGGTTGTCGAGGTACGAGACTCATCTAAATAATAGAGTGCATCTCCATTATCAGGATTTACTCCTGCGTAGGCAACTCCATAAAATACACCAAAGGGTTGTCCCTCTTCCACACGGCCTAAGTATCGGCCACCATCATAGATTGGCTGACCATTCACTAATTTCAATACCTTGTTTTTATTAAATGAAATATTAAAGGAAGTAGACCATTTGAATTCTCCAACCAAGTTTTTACTGTTTAAGGTAATTTCCAAACCTTTATTTTCCATATTTCCGATGTTTCTGAATATAGATTCAAATCCAGAGGTGGAAACAATTGGAGCGTCTAAAATTAAGTCAGTTGTTTTTTTGAAATACCCTTCAATAGATCCCGATAGACGGTCACTGATTAAACCAAAATCTAAACCTATGTTTGATGAAAGTGTATTTTCCCAAGTAAGAGATTCATCTCCTAATTGAAAAGGAACAGTTCCTGGAGTGCCTGCATAGTTCGCTCCTTCATACAAAGTCCTCCAACGGTAGTTGCCGATTTCAGCATTACCTGTTTTTCCTAAACTAGCTCTTAATTTTAAGAAATTCAATGTTTGATTTCCTTTGAGGAAAGACTCCTCAGAAATAACCCAGCCTAAACCTGCTGCAGGGAAAAATCCATATTTATTTTCTTTCCCAAATCGAGAAGATCCATCAACACGAATCGATCCATCTAATAAGTATTTTCCATTAAACTTGTAATTGGCTCTTGCTAGATACGATAAGAATGCAAAGTCAGATTCTGAAGATATGGCATCTGATTTGACTGCGGCGCTTGTTATTTTCTTAAATCGATCGGATGGAAAACGTTCTCCTTCCGCCGTCGTCGTTCTAAATTGGCCTTCTTGATAAGACATACCTCCCATTAAAGATACATCATGCAGGTCATTGAAAACTTTGCTATATGTCAATGTGTTATTGGTGTTGAAATTAATCGACCTGGCCTGGTAACTAAATCCGTATCCACCAGCGCTTCCCAAATCGGTACGAATTCCGGAATACAAATCTTCTTCTAAGTTTTGGAAATCCACACCATATTCACTTCTGAAAATTAAATTTGGAGTGATACGCGCATTGGCATAGGCTGTACCAAATGTTCGGTAGGTGGAAGATATATTATTGCTGTCCTCAAGTTCTATCAGGTTATTATAATAGACGGTATATCTATTTAATTCACCATTTATGCGAATAGGTTGAATAGGAGGAAGGGCATTTAATTGTTGAGGATTGGAGAATGCATTATCACTACTCACCCGGTAATTATCCGCCTTATTTACATTGAGTGATCCACCAATTTCCAACCAGTTGTTGGCACTATGATCCAAACTTAATCGGCCTGAAGTTCTTGCGAAGCGATTTCCGATTAATATTCCTTTATTGTCATTATAGCTACCTGAAGCTAAGAAACGAGTTTTCGAATCCCCTCCATTCATTGAACCACTGATTTGTTGAACATTTCCAGTACGGAAAGTCTCATTAACCCAGTTGGAATTGTAATTGTTGTTCCAGTCGTCTGATTCTCCCCAATATTCCCAAAATTCATTCATATCAGCAAATCTATTTCCAGTTCCAATTAATCCGGCATTGGTAGCAGATTCTGTTAACAATTGGCGGTATTGATCTGCATTTAGAAATTCGCCCTTTTTGGTAGGATTGCTAATGCCGGTGTAATAGCCTACATCAAGGTTTGTGCGACCTGCTTTTCCTTTTTTGGTCGTAATTAATACCACACCATTCGAGGCGCGAGCACCATATATGGCAGCTGAAGCAGCGTCTTTTAATACTTCCATCGATTCAATGTCATCCGGACTGATGGCCGCTAATGGATTACTTGGTTCATCGTAAGTGCCCATATCTGACGTAATGATTGGAACTCCATCGATGACAAATAGGGGTTGGTTACCAGCAGAAATTGAGGATGTTCCTCGTACACGAATTTGCAAGGCTTGGCCTAATTTACCACTTCCACTGTTTATGAAAACACCGGAAGCTCTACCTTGTAATGCACTTTCCATCGTCTGCAAGGGTACATCTTTCAAATCCGACATCTTAACGCTGGCAACAGAACCCGTTAAATCTTTCTTTATTTGAGTACCATAACCTACGACTAGAACCTCTTCCAGATTGGCTGCAGATGCAATTAATGCCACATCGATGGAACTTTGGTTCCCAATGTCAATAATTTGAGTAGCATAACCAATAGAAGAAAAGCTTAATGAGGTAGCCTGTTGCTTGAGCTCGATTTGGTACTCTCCAGATTGATTGGTTTGTGCGGCGTAATTTGTTCCTACGACCAGTATCGTAGCGCCTGCGATCGGTTGGTTGGTCTCCCTATCGGTGACCTTGCCTGTAATGGTTTTTAGTTGTGCAAATCCTTGGGCTGCACAAATTACTAACATCACAAATACGTGTAGCAATTTTTTCATAGATGTTTGTTTCAGTAGTTTAATGCTTAGTTCGGTTACTAAACTTGATTAGTATTTTATATAAATTTATATAAAAAAAATAGCCTTTTAGGATATAGCGGTAACATTTCGATTAAAATAGCGAAAGTTTAATTATTAGTCTGTGAATGGAAAATTAAGCAAGCTTTGAATTAAATATAATTCGGCTATACGTCTTATTTTATTGTTTGAGGAAATTAGAAAATCAAAGTATCTTAATTGAATATTATTAATTCTTTTTTTTTGAAGAAATTAGTGGTTAAGGAGTTGTATTAGAAACTGGTAAAACTTTGCCATTGTAATACTTATGGCCGTTTTGTGCAAATTCGGCTAAATATCGTCCCATTTCAAAAGCTAATGTTCCTGCCTCGAAACCGGGGAATGCAGCCTCAAACATTTCTGTTTGAGAAGAACCTAAAGCTAGACAGTTCACCTTTATCTTACGATCTTTAAACTCCTCAGCCAGGCATTCAGTTAATACAGCTAATGCAGCCTTACTACTGGAGTAAGCTGAAAGCCCTGGGAATTTACTAGATCCTTGAAAGCCACCCATACTGCTTACATTAACAATATGTGAACCTTCTGGCATGAATGGTGCAATATGGCGGATCATCTGAACATGTCCCAATACATTAGATTGAAACATTCGAACGAAATCCTCATTACTAGATTCTAAGAATGGCTTATTGATCAACTCTCCAGCATTGTTGATTAATATATCAACTTGCTCAAATTTTGATTTGATGAAGGGAACGAGGGAATCAGGATAGTTGTCATAAACAATATCAAATGCTGCAGGGTATAAGGTGCCTCCATCTGGGTTTAGTGATGAAGCAATTTCATGCAATTTTCTTAGCTTATCTGCTGAACGTGCAAGGGCAATTACTTGATTGTTTTTATTTGCAGTTAAATCTAATACAGCCTCAAATCCAATACCGCTACTTGCTCCTGTGATGATGATATTTGCCATTATTCCTGATTATCTATTTCTTGTTCTACTTCTTTTGCTGTTGGTAATCTCTCTGTTCCTAATCGCTTCGGTCTAAAAATATAATAAATTCCACTAGACGCAACAATTAAGGATATCACATAAAATATAATCCCCATGTTTACCGCTAAATGTTTATCTAGTTGAAGATAGCTAGCTAAGGTTAATATGGCTAAATCTCGAACGCCAAAACCACCTCCAACGGATGGTACAATAGCGACTAACGACGACACCATAAAAACGAAAATGTAGGGAGAGAATTTTCCGTCATAATTCATCGCATACAAAATACAAATAGCACTGCAGGTTTGTAAGCCTTGTACGCATAATGCTTTGAAATGTGTAATTAGAAAATTACTTATAAATTGCTTGAAAAAGGTTCTTATGAGGTACAAATAACTGATTGTGCCAATGGCTATTGCTGCGATTGTGACACTATTAGGTATAGCTAAACGTGGCATAAAAATAACTAATGCTCCGGAAATAATCGCTAATGCCCATAATCCACTCAGTCGATCGAAAAATATAGCGCCTAAGAGTTTACGTCGAGATACTTGAAAATTTTTCTTCAGAAAGAATATTTTATAGCCGTCACCTCCAATTCCTCCTGGTAAAAAGAAATTATAAAGTAATCCTAATTGGTATAGCCTAAAATTATAGCGTTCCGTTATTTCCAAGCCTATCGCTTTGAAGAAAGAATTTAATCGTGAGGAAGCTACCAGGATAGACAATATATAAAATAGTAAGGCCAAGATTAAATATAGTGGATTACTATCCTGAAGGTTTTCTTTCAATCCTATAAAGGATATTTTGGTAGATACCCAATATAATGCAACCACCGTGATGATGATTTTTATGACATTTTTAAGGATAGCCCAGACTTTTGATTCTTTCATCAATCTTCTTTATTATTCAAATTAAATGGCCGGATAAATTCTGGAATAGAGCATTAACAGGTAAACTATTAAAAAAATCCCACTAAGACTAAATAACCAATTTAAATCCATTCGACCATATTTTTCCTTTAACATCATGAACATGAGGATCACAAATACAATAAATAAGGATATGGGTGCAAATATAGCCCATTTATGTGGAAAAAATAACGGAATATTCTTGAGTAAATTAGCATCTTTGCTATAAGCAAAAACAATCCCTAAAACGAGTATAATTAATACTAACCGTAATAGTGCTTTTGCTACGATTTTGCTAATGGTATGATTTTTGGATGTGGACATCATCAAAATTGTACATTGTAATTTAAAATCACTAATATACATTTAATATACTATTTAAAAATTTTCAAATATGCACAAACGTATTTTATCCGTATTATCAGTATTAACTTTTGCGTTAATATTGGCTAGTTGTGGAGCGCCAAAAAAAGGTGGTTCTGTAGCAGGACAAACTTCAACAACTTCTTCCCAAGGTCCTTCTGCTTCGCAATGGCGTGCTGGTGTAAAAGGTAAGTGGGTTCTTAATGCAGTAGAGCGTGAAAATATCCCAAGTTCATATACTATAAAAAATATTTTTGATGAAGCTCCAGTTGATTGTTTTATTGGATCAATTTGGAATCTTCCAGGTGGTGCTCAACGTGGAACGATAACCTTCAATGCAGACGGAACTCTTTGTGCAAATGGCGCTGTTAGAAACATCGTTTGGTCTATTTTTAATCCAGGTAATACAGGTGGACAACCTGCTTTCCAATTTAAGAAGATCTATGCTGGTGATAAGGCAGCGAATGTAACTAGCGGATATCGTTTGGATCTTTCCTTTGCAGATGCAAATGCCTTAGAAATGCGTATGCCAATTCCTTTGGAACAAGGCCAAGGTTCTTTATTGTTTAAATTCAGTCGAGTTGCTGAATAAGACTTTAAATTGTAAGAAATTGAATAAAGCCACAGATTTTTCTGTGGCTTTTTTAATTATTATCAAACGGTTGCGGTATTTTTAAATATATTTGTCTTGATATTATTAGTAGAATGACTCCACATAATCGTAAAGTTGCCCTTATTACCGGAATCACAGGTCAAGATGGGGCTTATTTAGCTGAGTTTTTATTGAAAAAAGGATATATAGTCCACGGGATTAAAAGAAGAAGTTCTTCCTTTAATACGGATCGTATTGATCATTTATATCAAGATCCTCATGAGCTAAGTAGAAATTTTGTTCTTCATTACGGAGATCTTACCGACGCAACCAATTTGATTCGAATAATTCAGGAAACTCAACCTGACGAAATTTATAATTTGGCGGCACAATCCCATGTTAAAGTAAGTTTTGATACCCCAGAGTATACTGCAAATACAGATGCGCTAGGGCCATTGCGTATTCTTGAAGCTGTAAGGCTGCTAGGCCTTGTTCAAAAAACTAGAATTTACCAAGCTTCAACTTCCGAGCTTTATGGTTTAGTCCAGGAAGTTCCACAAAGTGAAACCACTCCATTTTATCCACGAAGTCCTTATGCCGTAGCTAAATTATATGGTTACTGGATTACCGTGAATTACAGAGAGGCCTATGATATGTATGCTTGTAATGGAATCCTATTTAACCATGAAAGTCCGGTTCGCGGAGAAACATTCGTTACCCGAAAAATTACCCGTGCCGTTGCAAAAATAGTATTAGGCCTTCAAGATAAATTGTACTTAGGAAATCTATCTGCCCAACGGGATTGGGGACATGCCAAAGATTATGTTGAAGCAATGTGGTTAATTCTGCAACAAGAAAAAGCTGAAGACTTTGTTATTGCTACTGGTATTACGACCACTGTGAGAGATTTTGTTAGACTAGCTTTTGCTGAGCTAGGGGTAGAAGTGGAGTTTTCAGGTAAAGAGGAAGCTGAAAAGGGAGTTGTTATCGATGTGAATGTAGATAAACTCCATGAATGTGGAATTGATCCTGAACAAATTAAATTGGGACAAACTGTTGTCAAAGTTGATCCTCAATATTACCGCCCGACTGAAGTAGATTTATTAATTGGCGATCCTAACAAAGCATTTGATAAATTAGGTTGGAAACCGAAGTACAATTTAGAAAGTTTAGTCCATGAAATGGTTTATGCAGATCTTAAACTCATGAAAAAAGAAGAACATCTGAAAAGTGCTGGTTTTGACACACTTAATTATTTTGAATAATATAAGTTGGAACAATATTTGCTAAACATTACCAAAATATTAAATAATCGTTTTTTAATAAGTTATGTAGTGTGTATACTACATTAAAACGATCGTATTATTGAGATGAATAAAGAAAATATCAAGATATCAGAGCAAAAAAAATCTGCTATTCCGACTATAAAACGTGACAATTCAAAAGTCTATTTTTTTATAATTGCTATTGCTGCTCTTTTAGCTACGAATATATATTTCTATGTGAAATTTAAATCTTCTGGAGAGAAATTATATACAGTTACTCTTCAGAAAGAGAATCTTCAAACTGAAATTGATCGAATAGAAGCTGAACTAGACAATTTAAAAAGTCAAAGTATAACTCCAGATCCTGCTATGCAAGCAGCAGAGCAAACTGCTCGTTTGAAAATTGAGGAACTTAGAAAGAGTTTAGAGAGTGGCGATGTAAATGATGCGCAAATTGAGTCTGCAAAATTAGCTGTTGCTCAATTGAAAAATCAAGTGTCCCAAATTAAAGATGAAATAACTAGTCTACGCATTAAAAACGAATTGTTAAATCAAAATAATGCGGATTTAAAAGATCAAGTGGCCATCAATAAAAATCGCGCGGATGGTTCTGAAGCTGAACGTCGAAATTTAAATGATAAAATATCTAAAGCTTCTAATTTAAAAATTTCTAACATTCATATTGTAGGAATTGAGCAAAAGAGAAGTGGGGAAACGGACATTGAAACCAGAGCTAAGAGGATAGATTTTCTACAAATAAATTTTACTATTGCTGATAATCCTTTAGCATCATTAGGAAGTAAAGAAATATTTGTTCGAATAATAAATCCTAAAGGTAATTTAATTGCAAATTCAGAGGATATATTTTTAGTTCACGGTGAAAAGCTTCAGTATACCTTTAAAGAAAAAATCAATTTTTCCAATAATGGACAAGAGTATCAGATGAATTGGTCTGATAGTAAACACAGCTTTGAAAAAGGAGCATATACCGTCCTTTTATACGCTGATAATGCCATCATGGGAAGATCTTCCATCGTATTTAAATAGGAATGATTATTTAATATTAGACAGTAAGGGTTTAGGAGCTATCCTAAACCTTTCTTTTTTTCTCAACTATAAAACTTCTTAAAACCAATCGATCAAGAATTTTTATCCATTCATTATTTCAA
>DAIQBS010000061.1:0-18483 GCA_036781025.1 Sphingobacterium sp.
TATAAGATGCCAATCATCTTCTGCCTAGGTGTTTCTCTTTTACCAGCCATAAAGTAATTATCTATTTATTGATCTAGTTAAATTCTTTATGATCTATTTCCAGTAGTATTCATCGCCGATAGCATATTGCCATATATCGCATTTAAAGAAGCTAAGTTTTTATTGAATGTACTTACCTGCTCTTTAAATTGTTGCATATCTGCCGAAGACTCATTGAATGTTTGTAAGTCCGCTGCCGCGCGTTCGAAAGCATGACTTAATTGAGCAGCACCTGTAGAAGCCGCATTTAGTTTATCTGCAAATTGATTGGTTGCCGTTGCTGTATCAGAAACTTTTGAAATTGCGGACACTTTATCGCCAAAGCTTCTTAATCCATCCCCTAAATTGCCGATTAAATTTTCGTCAATTTTCGCATCTTGCAACAATTTATCCAGTGCTGCTGTATTTCCAATCGCAATGGGTTGAGCCACTTGATTTACTTGTACAGACCTGCTTGGCAATTCGCCTGAATATTCTTCATCCAATTCAGGATATACACGAGTCCAATCCACTTCCTCTTCGGCAGCTAAAAACCCCATAATAAAGAATAATAATGCTTCTACCGCGAGTCCAATTCCAATCATCCAGTTTCCGTAAGGAAAATGAAGAATCTTGAACATCAAACCAATGATTACGACGGTCGCACCCCAATTGATTAGGGTGTTTATTCCAAATTTGAATTTTTTCTTTCTTGCCATGTTAAGTTTTATTTGTGGTTGTAAGTTTTTTGAGCTAGTATTATTTTGTGACGCCTTTATAAGCCAGCACAGTCCTAAATCCTATATAGGATTTGGAAGTATCTTGGTATTCATATTGACGGGTAGAATTTTGCAGAAAATAGCCTACATCTTTCCAAGAACCTCCACGAACGACTTTTCTTTTCATTGTTTCTTTTTCATTCGCATCGGCATGATAGGTATACGTAGGATTCATATCATGAACGAATGAATAGGCTGATTCATTGTAACTGGACTGTGTCCACTCCGCTACATTACCAGCCATATTGTATAAGCCATAATCATTAGGGAAATAAGAATATACCGGAGCAGTGTAGGCTGCACCATCATCCATGTAATTTCCACGACCTGGTTTAAAATTCGCCATTAAACATCCTTTCGCATTTCGAGCTGTTGGTCCTCCCCATGGAAATTGCATCCCTATTTTACCTCCACGTGCAGCATATTCCCATTGCGCTTCGGAAGGCAACTGATAAGGAGCACGCTCTTCTTTTTTCTGCTGTCCAGCAACGTTATTAAATAATAACGTCCGCCAAGTATTGAATGCTTGTGCTTGTCTCCATGTAACGCCGACCACAGGATATTCATCATAGGAGGCATGCGAAAAATAACTTTCTACCATCGGCTCATTTTGAGCATAAGAAAAATCCGCTAACCACACTGTGGTATCCGGATAAATTAACATGGTATCCCTCAAGATAAAATCTGACCGTTTTTTAGTAGGATCATTTTTAGCGGCAACTGCTGCGCGAAGATCATACCATTCATAATGATAGGTTAATTGACGAACATCCAATTCATTTTTTCCAAAAATGCGGTCTTCCCCTTGATAGTACATCGCATTTAAACGTTCTCTTATGGAAGCATCTTTCGTGTCCCAAGGTGAATTTTTGCGCACTTTTTCCCAATCAATGTGTCGATTCCCATTACCCGCATCCACAAAATACGATTCATCGGCTAAGTGATTGTACAATAAGATTGAATCCCGAACCCAATGTACAAATTGCCGATATTCACTATTGGAAATTTCTGTATCATCCATATAAAATGGAGCAATAGTCACTTGTCGGTTTTGAGCAGTTTGTGAAAAGGTAATATCTTCATCCGACTGACCCATGATAAAAGTACCTCCTGGTATCAGAACCATTCCATATGGAGTTTTATTTGCTTTCAATCGATTCAAACGGGTCCCTACTAATTCTCCAGAACTATCAGGCCTATTACATCCAATGAAGGAAACAACAACTAAGAGTACTAAGGGTAGATGTTTATAAGATGGTTTAAGTGTCATTATATGCTTAAATCAGTATATGTAATTGGATTAGTTAATAAAATAAATATCTAACTAAACAATTAGTATGAATATCGAAATATTAATTAACAAATAAAAATGATTCTATTTAATATTAGCCTAGCAATCAGAATCATCCAACGGCAGATGTTTTTAAGCAATTTTTATTCCATCTTGTATTGAATGGAGTAATCGAAACAAATTATCGTATGCAAATCACCTATAATCTACAGAAAAGCAGTATCTGCCTTAGAAAATTCTTACATATTTTTTTTCATTCAAATGAAACTTCTGTTACAAACCTCCTAAATTTCAAACAGTTTCTCGGACAAAAAAAGTTGAGGCTTGTGCATGTTGAAGCCCTAGTTGTAAAATCTAATTCAGCAAATCATGGATAGCTATGATCTTAATTTCAGTTATCTGCGAGTGTTCATAGGATCATGATCGGATCTTCATCGAATTTTTTCAGTTGATGTCCGAAGAAGGTCCGAAGGAGATCCCTCTAAGATCCTAAAAAGAGCTGTATTAGGGCCTGCAAATTCTGCTCTATTATTGATAGATTTTGAGAAGTATTAAATGAAAAATGGTTTTTAATCTAGGAAGATGTGATGCTATTACGATTGGTCATGTAAAAAAAATAAGGGAAACTTGTTTGGCAAATTTCCCTTATTTTTTATTCTAAATATGGTTGAATCTTTCTTTCAAAAAAGAAAAATACGTAATCAATAGGATTTTATTTATTGACTATTTTGATATACTGCTCAATAGCCATGGTCATACTTGGAGCTAAAGGTGTTGGAGCAGGAATATCTAAAATAAGTCCATGATCTAATAGAGCTTGCTGTGTGCTCGATCCAAATGCCGCAATACGGGTATTGTTTTGAACGAAATCTGGAAAGTTCTCATAAAGAGATTGGACACTGGAAGGGCTAAAAAACACGATGATATCGTAAAATACATCCTTTAAATCCTTAATGTCGCTGATGACTGTTCTGAACAACACCGCAGGAGTAAAGTCATATCCGTTTTCTTGTAACCAACGCTGAGTTTCTTCATTAGCCACATCGGAACACGGGAATAAAAATTTCTCTTTGTTATGTTTTTTCAACACATCTTCCAAATCCTTAGCAGTTTGCTTACCGAAGAAAATTTTACGTTTACGGTACTGAATGTACTTTTGTAAATACAAGGCAATCGTTTCTGAAATACAGAAATATTTCATGTCTGCAGAGACTTCATAACGCATCTCTTCACAAACCCTAAAAAAATGATCGACAGCATTTTTACTGGTAAAGATAACAGCAGAATGATCCGCAAAATTGATGCGCTCTTTTCGTACATCTTTTGCCGATACACCTTCCACATGGATAAAGCCTCTGAAATCAAGTTTTAAGTTGTATTTCTCAGCCACTGTAAAGTAAGGGGATTTGTCGTTATCAGGTTTTGGTAAAGTAACCAGTACACTCTTTACTTTTTTTGATCTTTCTACATCAATCTGCATAATTACTTTCTTAATTACTTAGAGACCTCACTAAAATTAAAATTGGTGCGAGTTCGAGACTGCAAAGATAAAGAATTAAATAAAAAATAGAAAATTTGAAATTTCCAAACAGGTGAAATGCCGTTCGAACGAAACGATAAGAAAACAAAAAAAACACGCAAATGGCGTATATTACAGCAATTGTACTAAAATAAATTGTTGGTAAAAAAACGACTGCTAATAGGAATGGCAATAGAATAAACATGCTATTGAAATAGATCAAGTACAAAATAGCAATGTACTCACGCACAATCTTTTCCAAAAGAAAAACAAAAGAAACAAATCGAATAAGTAGAATTTTAGCTATAAAAAGTAAGGCAATAAAACCTGAATTTTTTAAAAAATTCTCAAAAGTAAGGTAATTATAATCGTTAAAATTAGAAATTAACAAAACAACAAATAAACCTAATGATAAACTAAAGATAACATACAAAAAGATGTAAGGCCAGGAAGTAGCCAGGTTATCTTCTTTACTTACTTGAATTAAAAGACGCTCCCGATAATAGGCATCCACTATAATTTTTAACTCTACTGGAAATACGATCCTTAATACACCTAAGACTATAAATAAGAAGGTTACGACAAATAACACCCAAATAGGTCTTGAGTTTTTTTGTTGTCCATCTGTAGGTAAAACCTGTTCTTCCTTGGAAACGTCTAATGGAATATGAAATAATAGATCATGCTTTCCATCTCTCCAAATTTTTTCTACCTGCTGTTGAATTATGGATTGCTTAGCTAGGGGATTATCAATAATATAAGTATATTTAAAAACCGTATCCAATGCCTGAAATCGGGTTATATCTGATACAGAATCCAACATGTTAGTGGAATTTATATATTGTAAAGAGTCTGTCGCAGTGGTTTGTGCAATAACAGGCTTTACAGCAGATCCAACAAGGAAATACAGGAGAATGAATAAACGGATAAGAATCGACTTTTTCATGGATGCAACAAAGTTAGAACAAATAAATTGCTTTATATATTGAATTATGAGTAGGAAAGAAATTATTCGATGTGGTTGGTGTGGTCAAGATGAACAATATCAGCAGTATCATGATCTTGAATGGGGAAAACAAGTCATCGATGAACAGACATTATTTGAATTTCTGATTTTAGAATCTGCTCAAGCGGGATTGAGCTGGATTACGATACTTCGAAAAAGGGAAAACTATCGAAATGCGTTTGCCAATTTTGATTATGAACAAGTGGCTCAATTTACAGATCAAGATATCGAGGAATTATTAGAAAATCCAGGGATTGTTAGGAATCGCTTGAAAATTGCCAGTGCGGTACATAATGCCAAGATATTTATGCAAATTCAAAAAGAATTTGGAAGTTTCTATTCCTACCTTTATTCTTTTTTACCGAATCAACAGCCCATTATTAATGAATTTGAATCTTTAAGGCAGGTACCTGCACAAACAGAAATTTCCTTAGCCATAGCTAAAGATTTAAAGAAAAAAGGAATGAAGTTTTTTGGTGCCACCACCTGCTATGCATTTATGCAAGCTGTAGGTATGGTAAATGATCATGTATTAAGTTGTAGCTTTCGTGCGTAGAATCAATCAGAAATATTTCTATAGATATCTTGTAGGTTCCTGCACTGTCCATTATAATCCAGGCCATAGCCTACGACAAATTCTTTTTCAATTTCAAACCCTACATACATGATGTTATCCAATTGATAAAGCAGGCAATCCGGTTTCAACAATAAGGTTGCGACAGCGATACTGGCTACCTCTAGCTTTTCTAAGGCTTCAATAGTATGCACTAAGGAATTCCCAGTATCTACTATATCTTCTACTATAATGACATGTCGACCTTTTAAAGACATTCCTACTCCAATCAATTCGTGTATTCCTTGTTGTTGTGTACCTTGGTAAGAGGCTAACTTAACAAAGGACATTTCACATGGTATATGTATTTGCTTCATCAGATCTGCCATGAACATAAAACATCCATTTAATACACCTACAAAAACAGGATGTTGATCTTCATAACGCAAATTAATATCTATTCCAATTAAACGGATTCGTTTTTGAATCTGCTCATAATCGATCATCAACTCAAATTTCAATTGGTCAATTTGTATTCTCTTCATGGCTTAATTTTCATTTGTTTTTGGATCACGACCTAACAATCGTTCAATCAAAGTTCTTCTAATGGCTTCTTCCTGATCTATTTCATCTACCATGTCCTTGATATCATCGTGAGACAGCATACTATCTACCACCCCTTTTGGTTTGGCAGGTCTCAAACCTGGCTGCAATAGGACTTCATAAAAACCATAATTGCCAGGTACAGATTCTCCCTCCAACTGATTTCTTTTGGTCATGATATATCCATAGGTGTTGAAATGTTTCAATACCCAAGGTTTTAAATGTCCGGTATAATCAAATGATGACAATCCTGTTTTAGGTCTAGGAATAATGCTGGATAGGTAAAGGCTTTCGCCAATTTGCAATTCTGCAGGTGTTTTTCCAAAATAATACTTAGCTGCTTCTTTGATACCGTAGACGTTTTTTCCCCATTCAATAATATTTAAATAAACTTCAAACAAGCGATCTTTGCTTACTTGACCAGATTGTTCCATTAACCAAACCAACAAGATTTCTTCAAACTTGCGCATCATCGTTTTATTTCTATTTAAAAATAAATTTTTCACCAATTGCATGGAAATGGTACTTGCTCCACGTTTGAATTTCTTTTCTTTGATGTTCGTAATCAAGGAAAGTTGGAAAGCTTCTAATTCAAAACCTTTATGAGAATAGAAATAAGGATCTTCTGTATTGAGCACAGTCTTCTTTAAAATGGCTGCTATTTGATTTAACGGAGTGAAATTGGGGTTGGCAGGAGAAAGTTGAATATCCCTCATTTTCAAGGTATCTTCATAGGCTTCGTACACCATTGGACCATTGAGCGCAGCTATATCCGCTATTCCCCATTTTTTAACAACTAAACCTTTATCATCAATGCTAGACTGGAATGTTAAGTCATCTGGTTTCGCTAGGTCTACCTGAAAATCCATGTCATAGGCGACCTCTCCTTCGACCTGAATCTGATCTAGATTTTCGAATAATCCTTTGGGAATGGCGTCAAAAAAATGTTGTGCAGGAAATTTGCCGGTATGGATAGCTAAATTCAATAGTTGATTAGGCTTCTTGCTGTATTTTACTTGAGGTTGGAAACTAAACTTTTGCACTTGAACATCGGTACCTTTTACTAATTCCAGGGTGTTTTCTGAAATTAGCAAGCCGCCTTGAGCCGTAATTTGAGGCAATAGAATCTTCTCTTCGGATAATCTTCGATGGTACACTTTTAGATTCTTTGCATCCCATCCTCCTGAAATTTCTAAAAAATCCCTGCCTTGTCTCGCCACTTCGTCCAGATGGAATGACATCTCATCAAAACTTACTTTTAATCCAAGCCTATTATTAATAAAAGGTATTTCTGCTTCTTTATTTTCAGAGGAGATCGTCACATTCAAGGTTTGTTTGCTTGGATTTACCTCTCCTTTAAAATTCCATTTAGCTTCTTTATTATTTAAAAACACATCGATATCGTAATCTCCATCATCTATTATACCGTTTGGAACTAAAACAACTTGACGAGAATTTGAATCTTGATACGACAAACTGACTTCCTTCAAGGTCAAATTTTTGGGAATCGTTAAGAATACCTGCTTTAATAAACCATCCACTTTCTCGGCTAATGAGCGTTGATCTGTAGTCACTGTATCTACGGTTTTTACATTGCTTTTTCGAAAGATAAAATCGTAATTTGAGGTGCTGTCTTTTTTAACTAAGGTAAAATCTGCATTGACCAATTTTAAATCGCCCAATTGAATTTCACCTGATAATAGTGGAAATAAACTTATGGAAACTTGAGCTTCGCCAATCTTTGCCAGTTGATCAGAGGAATCTGGTAATAATTTTATTTGTTTAAAATCTACGGTTGCTAAACCAGAGAATCGATATTGCCCGATCTCCAGATTTAAAGAATAATCGTTTTTTAATTTAGTTTTTACTTTAACAATCGCTTTTTCAAGGATAGATCCTCGTACGGAAAGACCCCAAATAAGTACTATTAAAAACACTAAGATGACGCTGGAGCACGTAATTATAAACCATTTTTTTTTCAAAAAATGGAAATTCGGAAGTTTAATTTTTTTTATATCATTCATAGCATACCTTCAGGTATAATTCAGTAAAAATAGAGAAAAATCATTAAAAACATCTTGATGACACGATATTGGAAGGGTTTAATTAGTTTTGTATCATTAATTCGTCAAGATGATTACAAAACAACAAATTTTAGATGCCTTAGGCCATGTAGAAGAACCAGATTTGAAAAAAGATTTGGTGACGCTCAACATGATCGAAAACATTGAAATATTTCCAAATAAAATCAAGTTTGATGTGGTGTTAACCACCCCTGCCTGCCCATTGAAAGGACATATAGAACATGCCTGTCGAAATGCAATAGGTTTATTTATTTCCAAAGAAATCGACGTGGAAATCAATATGACAGCAAGGGTTAAGGCCGCCGATGCTGCGCAATTAAAAAATGTGAAAAACATTATTTTAGTTTCCTCCGGAAAAGGTGGAGTAGGAAAATCCACCGTAGCTGCAAATTTAGCTTTAGCATTAGCAAATTCAGGAGCTAAAACTGGTTTATTGGATGCGGATATCTATGGTCCTTCAGTACCTATTATGTTTGGTGTAGAAAACGCCAGACCTGAGTCCACACAAACCGCTGATGGGAAAAATAAAATTGTACCCATCGAACGCTTCGGGATAAAATTATTGTCCATAGGATTCTTTACCGATCCGAATCAACCTATTCCATGGAGAGGGCCAATGGCTACTTCAGCGATTAAACAGTTATTTAATGATACGGATTGGGGAGAGTTGGATTACCTAGTGGTAGATATGCCTCCCGGAACTGGAGATATCCATATTACCGTTGCGCAGAATTATCCCATTGCAGGAGCTGTGATTGTTACTACGCCACAACAGGTGGCACTTGCTGACGCAATTAAAGGGATGGCTATGTACCAAATGGAAGGTGTCAAAGTACCTATCATTGGAGTCGTGGAAAATATGGCTTATTTCAGCCCTCAAGAACTTCCTGATCATAAGTACTATATTTTTGGTAAGGATGGAGGTAAACGATTGGCTGCTGATAATCAGGTCACTTTCTTAGGAGAAATTCCGTTGGTGAAATCAGTTTCTGATGCTGGTGATAACGGTTATCCTATTGCGTTAGATGCGGAAGATCTTGTAGCGAAAGCTTTTGGATTATTAGCAGGAAAGGTAGCACAGGAATTGAGTATTTTGGCAAATAGTTAGTAGTAAAAAAAACTAAAGAAAATAAAAAAAACTCCCAAACAATGAAGTTTGGGAGTTTTTTTATTGTGTGATTTATTAAAATTTATTACGGTAGCGTAATAATTTCCACTCCAGAACCGAAAGATCCTGCAGATACTGTATAACCACCTACATTAAGTGTAACTGTTTTACCACTAATTGTTCCAGTGACATTACCCATAGTCACAGGACCATACTGTGAACTAACAGCAATAACTTGATTTGGACAAATCACTGTTTTACCATCAGATTTCACCATAAAGGCAAAAGATCCTCCGCCAAATGGACTTACCATTTTATAAACATTGACACCTTTTGCTTTTTGAATTTTAGCTTGAACATCTTCTTCAGCCCAACCAGCAGTAGAATTCATCGTGATTGTACCTAAATCTTCAAATTCCAAGGTACTTGAAGCTAGCACACTGATTTTTTTGATATTACTTAAAGAAGCATTATCGTCTGCAATGGTTAATGTTACAGGAAAAGCTAAACCCACTTTTACATCATTACCAACTGCTGTAACCGATAGCGTACTTGGATCAATTTTAGAAAAATCTCCATAAGTAATCTTGGCGTAAGACTTTGCTTCACCAGCAGCAAATAAAACTGGGCCATCTACTTTAAATACATCGGTATATCCTGCACCAGTAGCTGATAATGCTACAGGTACCGATAAATCTCCTTCACTTGATGATCTACCAACAGGGACATTAATGGTTCCTGTTGACATTGGTAAACCAGTACTTGCGCTAAAAAAGCTAATTTTGTTTTCTGGCCCTGAATATAGAGCTCCTTCAGTTTTTTCACAAGAGGATAAACCTATCATGCTTGTGATTGCTAAAAAACTTGAAAATAATATATTTCTTTTCATGTTAAATCTTATTTATGATTACAAAGGATTTTGATCTTTTGTAGCATCTAGACTCTTGTTACCGTCAAATTCTTTTTGAGGTATCGTTAAAATAAACTCCTTGTTTGCTGGATCTAACGTATTAAAAGTTGGTTTAAAAGAGTGGTTAGAACCAGAAGCATTTCTGTCG
The DNA here is from genome assembly GCA_036781025.1 of Sphingobacterium sp. Taxonomy (GTDB): domain Bacteria; phylum Bacteroidota; class Bacteroidia; order Sphingobacteriales; family Sphingobacteriaceae; genus Sphingobacterium. The sequence goes on from DAIQBS010000061.1 coordinate 10,020, forward strand.
AAACCAGTTTTTAAACGTAGAATATCAAAAATCCTTTCAGCTTCACCCCACAATTCTATACGTCTTTGAAGGATAATGTGATCCATCAATGTAGTTGGTGTACCAATCGATCCCATGGTTAAGTTTTTAGACATAGTCGCATTCGCAAGGGTAGTTTGGTAACCTGTAGGGTTTCTTAATTTTAATAATGCTTCTAAAGCAGTTTTTGCTTCAGTCAACTTATTATCATTTGCTAAAGCTTCCGCTTTTACAAGTTGCATCTCTTCAGCACGCATGAAGATATAATCTCCTAAATCTGCTGCTTTATCAGAGTACCTGAATTTAACTTGATTGTATGGTTTTTTGTCAGATGTACCACCATCTGTAGCACCGTTCCACCATTTTTTACGAGCATCAGTACTAGGGATCTGATCATATAACCAGTTGTAGATACATTTACGAGAACTTTTCGCATAACGATCTGCCGATGCGTCCATGTGTGAGAAGAATGAAGAATAGATCGTAGATTGATCTGCAATTACCTCAGCAGCCCACATCACATTTTTTAAGCCTTTGTTGTTGAATCCAGAATATAAATCATCTCCTGAAATCATTGCCAAACTTGGTTTGGTTAATGCTTCTGTAGCATGTTTAGCCGCATCTGCCCATTTGTTTTGTACTAAAGCAACATTTGCTTTTATGGCATTCGCTAAATAGTAATCTAAATTAGATAAATGTGCTTGTGAGTTTTTATCAGCTGAAAACAATTCAATAGACTTATCCAAATCTGCATTGATTTGAGTATATACTTCCGCTACTGTTCCTCTACCTTTACCTTGGGTAGTTGAGGTCGTTGGTTCAGTATACAATGGCACTCCAGGAGAACTTTCATGACCGATATAAGTTTGTTGGAAAGACTGAATCAACTGGAAGTAAGCATAAGCACGCATAGCATAAGCCTGAGCCATGATGTTATCAATTTTTTCTTTTTCGCCTGTTAATGTAGACTCTGCAGAAAGAATGTAGTTGGCATTACTTACTAATGTGTAGTAGAAATTCCAGGTAGCATATGGTCTCCATGAAGTTGCTGTAAATCGGCTGCGTACATCGTACTTGTAATCAAAATAAAACCAACCATTTCCTTGTGCATCCTGAAGTAAATCTTCGCCCATAACCGAAGTATATAGCTTGGTCGACATAATACCAAAGTTTTGTCCGGTATTTGCAGTTGTCCAACCAGAAGTGAATAGCATACGGTAAATACCATTCATTGCTACTTGAGCACCATCCGTTGTACTCAACATGGTCGGTGCGTCGATTCTATCTGTAGGACTAGTCTCTAAAAAATCCTTCTTACAAGAAGTCATTCCTAGTGCTAGTGCAATTACAGATCCGTATATTAATTTTTTCATGTTCTTATCAATTTAAAAAATTAGAATTTGATGTTTACACCAGCAGAGATAGTTCTGTTTGGAGAGTAAACATAATCTGTCGTTCCAGAGAAATTCAACTGAGGATTCAAACCTTGACGAGCAGAGAAAATCGCTAAGTTATCACCTTGAGCAAATACCCTTACGGATTTCAATCCTAAACGTTGAATGTCGAATGAATAACCGATTGCGATGTTTTTGATTCCGAAATAAGAAGCATCTACTAAAGCTCTATCAGTAATAGTATGTGTTTCTTCTTTTTGAACACGAGGAACATCGGTAATATCACCTGGTTGTTGCCAAGCTCTCAACAATTCACGAGAATAGTTATTTCCGATATATAGAGGATTGTAATAATTGTAACCTACGACATCATAGATCTTACCGCCAATAGAATAAGTAGCCATGGCTGAAAAATCGAAGTTTTTATAGTTTACTGAAGTAGAGATGGAACCATTTAAATCAGGAATACGACTTCCTAACATTACACGGCTAGCTGCTGCTTTGCTTTTATCGCTGGAAATGTAATGTTTGCTTAGGTCAAATTCATCTTCTTTACTATCAAATACCCAATACAATTGGCTACCAGTAGCTGGATCTACACCCGCACTTCTTGCCATAAAGAATGAGTTCACAGACTCTCCCTCACGGATGATGGAAGTACCACTTATAATTTCATTGCTTTCGTCCGTTAATTTGATCACTTTGTTTTTTACTTTGGAACCCATAGCGGTAATATTCCAAACTAAATCTTCGTTTTTAATGATATCATAACCTAAAGAAAGATCAAAACCTTTGTTGCTCATATCTCCAACATTGTCATTGAAACCATCAAATCCTAGGGATAATGCTAATGGTCTGTTCAACAACATATCGGTCGTCTTTTTAGAGAACCAATCGAAGCCAACGGATAACCTATCGTTTAAGAAACGACCATCTAAACCTACGTTGAAGTTGAAGTTTCTTTCCCAAGAAGTTTGTTTGTTTTCTACAGATACAACCGCTGCACCATTATTGGTAGCATTGTTATAAGTCATATCGTAGAAAGCTTGCCAAGCATAGAATGATTGAGACGTACCGCTCATTAAACCATTATTACCTTGCTCACCATAACTTGATTTCAAGGTTAAGCTGTTGATCCAAGATTGCTCTTTTAAGAATTGCTCTTCAGAAATTTTCCAAGCTCCACCAACAGACCAGAAATTACCCCATCTGTTATCTTTAAAGAATCTAGATGAACCATCGGTACGGAAACTAGCTGATAAAAAGTATTTATTAGCATAATCATATTGTAATCTAGAGAAATAAGATTCTAGCGTTTCATTGTCCTCATACGAAGTTGCTTCGGAAATTGAAGATCCTGGAGCTAATTCATAGATTCCACCAAATGGGAAACCAGTCTTTTGAGCACTCAATAAATTGAATTTATAGCTGTAGCTCTCATGACCAAATAAGGCATCAATATTATGTTGTCCGAAGGTTCTGTTATACGTTAACAACTGGTTGAATGTATACGAGAAAGTTTTAGTCCACTCTTTGTTCAAACGTCCTGAACCAGCTGCATTACCAAAATATGGATTGTAGTAGTAGGTGTAAGAATTAGAAATATAATCTGCCCCTAAATTGAATGCTAAAGCAAAACCTTGTAAAGCGCCATATTTCTCATCGCGTGTATTAAATTCTATACCTGCTCTTGTTCCAGCATTATCTCTTAAGTCGAAATATTTATCATCATACAAAACAGCAATGGAGTTGAAGTTTTGCTGAGCACCTGAAGCTCTGTTATCTCCATAGTCAAAAAGTCTTTCACCAGCTGCATCTAATACAAATGCACCAGCTGCATCACGTTCCCAAATTGGATAAATTGGAGCCATTTGCTCCGCAGAATACCATACATTGGAAGTAGATGAACCTGTCGAGTTTAATAAATTTGAATTTGATTTAGAGAAATTGGCAGATAAAGATGATTTAAACCAATCAACTGGTTTAAATTCTGTATTTAAACGACCAGTATAACGATCGAAAGAAGTAGTTTTTAATAAACCATTTTCTTTTAATGCATTGATGGATGCAAGACCTTTGAATTTATCAGTACCTCCAGAAACATCAAATTGGTATTCTTGTCTAACTGGGCTTTTTGCCATGACTTCATCTAACCAATTGTCTTGCCATTTCAATTTCGCATTAGGATTTAATTTCCCAGTAGCTAAATCAAAAAGATCAGCAACAGGAACATCATAAGGATTGTATTGCTCGTTTAATCCGAAGATTGGATCAACAGTACCCTTCATTTTATTAACAGCATTTAAAGCTGCGTCCGTTTCAGGAGTACCTAATTGAAAGATTTCTCTGTTTTTATATGACTGAAATACCGTTTCCAAATACTCTTGTTGGTTCATTACATCGTAGCGTTTTACAGCTCTAGAGTTCACACCAACATTTGCTTTGAAATTTACATTGATATTTCCTGCACTGTTTTTACCGGTTTTCGTAGTGATCATGATGACACCATTCGCCGCTCTTGAACCGTATAAGGTAGATGAAGCAGCATCTTTCAATACCGTTAAGCTCTCAATATCATTTGGGTTAATGGAGTTTAAGTCACCGTCGAAAGGAACGCCATCCACAACATATAATGGATTCGCTGACGCATTGATGGAACCAAAACCTCTGATTCTAACCGTAGCATTAGCTCCTGGCTGACCACCACCAAGCGTAGAACTTACACCTGGAGCTGCTCCATCAAGCGCTTTAGTAATACTGGAAATAGAACGATTTTCAATAACTTCAGATTTAATAGTTGATGCAGAACCTGTAAATGAAGATTTTTTAGCAGTACCATAGGCAACAACTAAAACCTCATCTAGAACTTGATCATCACTTTCCAATTGTACATTGATTACAGCGTTATTTCCAACATTCACTCGTTTGGTTGCATAACCAACATAAGAGAATGCTAGAGTAGCATTAGGTCCTACTTGAATGCTGAAATTTCCTGTTGCGTCTGTTTGAGTTGCACTGGTGCTACCCACTAAAACAACAGAAACTCCTCCAAGTGGACTTCCGTCGGTAATGGAAGTTACTTTTCCACTCACCTGACGTTCTTGTGCAAACGAGAAGCCGATAAGGCATGTCCACAACAAGAAAAAGCTGAGTAATTTGTGTTTCATAGATTTTTCTATTAGTTAAATGTTTGAGTAAATAAAATGTTAAAATTTGTTAAACATTCAGCAAATATAGGTTTTGATTAAATATTTAACAAATAACATACACTTAGCTATTAATTTTATTGATATCGGTAAGTTTTGCTTGTTATTTCAATAATATAAATATGTTTATTTAATTATTCATTTAAGTCATTTGTTATATTGTAATTATTTATTGTAATTCGGTAAATTCCTGTATATTTTTAGTTGCATAAGTAATTGTATGCTAGCATATTAATTGATTTTAAGAGTTGTTAATAAACTCTTAATATTTAAATTATATTAAAGACATAATAAATCGGCTTATAGCAAAATTTTGTTTCATTTTTTAAATGAAATTTGTGTAGCATACAAACAAAACAACATAATACCAACAAATAATTATAATTAAAGGTCTTTGTCCAAATTTTATTCTGAAAAAGCCATATTCTTATGAATGCAACAAAATATTAACCTATTTTGTGAAAAGTCATAAAATTGTAACTTTTTTATGCCAGCATAATAAATCGCAATCATCTCGATTCAAAATTTAAAATTGAAAGACATTTCAGGAGTAATTTTTAGGTTATATCTTATTAACATGTTATTTACCTAAAAGAAAATCATACAGGGAATATGAAGGAAACTGGATAAAGTTTGTATTGATGTTTGATGTTCAGGATGGGAATAAAGAAGGAAATTATAACCAACACTAAGGGATGGCTTTTCAGCCATCCCTTAGTGTTGATAAATTAAAGTCTATTAATTCAAGAGGAGCATATTATCTTCCTTCCTTAAATTTCAAAATCAGATTGGTAATCTCACGCTTATTAGCCGTAGTATTCCAATGGAAGTTGATGGTAAATGTTTTAGTCTCTGGATCATAGGAATTCTCAGCACCTGGAATGACTGTAGCGGTAGGATTTCCTAAAGAGAATATGGTCAGCTTATTGGTTATTGGATCTACACGTATTTGCAAATGATCAATACCAGCAATACCTGATGTTCCTCCTGCCCAAGTTAATCCTGATACTTCCACAGTATTTTCATCTATAGTTGCTAAAGTAACATCCGGATTTCCAGCCAGACTACCATTTAAAGCATCTCCTGAGGTTGGCTCAGTTGGAGAAGAATAACGCTGAACATTACCGTCCTCAACCGAATAAATACCATCGTAAATATTCTTAATACCTAATTGAACGATAATCGTATCAGCTGAAACAGCACTAGGCGATACCCCTCCATAATCAGTAATTCTAAATGCCAAGGCATATCTTATACCGATATCAGTCCATTTAGAACCATCTAACAAGATATCAAATTCACCAAATTGGTTTTTAGAATCAAACTGTATGGTTGCTTCTTTTCCAGCAAATGAAACATTTGATGGGCTTACCCATTCAAAAAATGAGCTCGGCAATTCCACAAAATTGGTTTCATTTTCTTCGTTATAATCCTCAATAATACCTGGATCTTGAAGCAATTTTATAGTACTGATTTTATTAAGCTCGGCGTTATTATGTGCATCTTTTAAAATATTAAATAAAGTAAGCCTTCTTTTATCCGTGAACTCGCTTAACCATTGTACAACTTGAGAACCTTTAGGAGTCTTGATAAACGTTGTACCCTTATCACCTAAATCCTCCCCATCGAAGGAATCTTTTCTACACCCTTGTAATGCAACTACAGCAACCAAGAATAGTATTGTATATAATAAATATGACTTTTTCATATGTTTAATTTTATTTATCCCACCATATTCTTGAGTGCATTTCATCTCCACCTTCCAAACGTTCTACCGCAGCAGAAACACCCGCTTGATTAGTAGAATATTCTGCTGAGGTGTACATATAACGTCTTGGAATTTCATCCTGTTGACCATCAGGCGCAGGAACCAAACTAGGCACACCTGATTTTCTCCAAATATTCCAACCCATTCTACCATCAGGATAATGAGCAATATAGCGTTGTAAGATAATTTTATTTAAATCTCCAGAACCTCCATTTAAAACAACTGAAGTAGAGCCCAAATAACTTGTTGTAGGAGCAGGTTGACCCCATTGTTCATAACTCAACTTAATACCATCTTGATATACGGTATTCACCACTTCTGAAGTCCAACCTCGTTTTGCAGCCTCTGCTCTGGCTAATGCAACCTGTCCTGCACTCATCACTACTAAAGGAGATTTATCTGCGCGTAAATCGCCCCTTAAGACCCGTGCAAATCCAGTATTATCACTAGCAAATTTTTCAGCATTTGCCCTTGACAATCCGTAAGGAAAACCTACATTAGATGTTAATAGAAAATCTGGAGAATTTACTAATTCACTCTTACCACCAAAAGCATTTTGGCGTGGGTCATTTAATGAACTCATTAGATCTGTCATGGTTTTACTTTCCGCAAAATCTTTACGCCCATCGTAAATCACTCTCCAAGGATTTTTGAAATTCTCTCCTGGATAATTAATCACAAAATTGTCTGCATTTACTTTCAAGTATCCATCCGAATCTGCTAAAGCAGCTTTAAATTCAGTAGCAGCATATTCAGAAGCTCCTGGATAACGTTTAGATAATTGTAAAGATGTCATCAATCTGATGGAGTTAGCAAATTTTTTCCATTTCGCAACATCTCCACCGAAAACAAAATCACCAGGAATATCCCCAGCACCTACTGCTAACTGTCCTTCAGCTGCTGTTAACGTACTCAGAATACCTTTATAAATTTCCTCTTGTGTATCGTATTTTGGAACAATTTGTTGTAAAGATTCCGAATAAGGTAAATCACCCCATAAATCTGTACAATAACCAAAAATGTATTGTTGCAAAATATTGGCAACTGCGATGGCATTATTATTTCCTTCTAATCTAGCTTTATAATCAACCAAATCATTTAAATGACCTGAGTAATAACCTACAAAAGCTACTTGAGGTGTAGAGTATAACGAAGCGTCAGTGTATTGAGTTTCTGATAAATATTGCGCATATAAAGCCGGTCTGGTCTGAGAAGTAGAAGCATAGCCTCCAAATCCAGCCAATACATTTGCCAGTAAGGCAGAAGGTGTAGGATTTGTCGTCGCATTCGGATTTTCATTCATATCTCCGAAATCAGGCAAACTATCGCAACTGGAAGCAAAAATTCCAGATGCTATTAACATATATATAAATCTCTTTTTCATGTTTTTAAAATTAGAATCCTATACGAAGATTAAAACCAAACCCTCTAGTAGAAGGTAACTGACCACGTTCACCATCGACAGAAGATACTTCTGAAGGATCAAAATCTTTGGTTTTAGCATAAATTATTAAAGGATTATTTGCGACTACAGATATATTTGCTGTACGGATGAATTTGCTCCAATTTAATTTCGCTACAGGAATATTATACCCAATAGATACCGATCTAAGTTTAACAAATGTTAAATCGTAAACGTAATCATCAAATAATAATTTGTTATATAGGCCATGGAAATAATCTTGTGCGCCAATGTAGTTACTAACTGCATTACCATCAGCATCTACACCATCTACACGTATACCACCACCATCTTCTACAGCATCGCGAACAGGATTTCCTTTATCATTAATTCCTGCAGTTCTAGCAGTTAAACCAGAATAAGATCCCCACATGTTCGATAAGGAAACGAATTTTCCTCCAATTCCCCAGTCGATATTCGCAGCTAAAGAAAAGTCTTTATAGCGGAAAGAGTTCTGAACACCACCAGTGAATCTAGGCAATGCCGAACCAAAAAATACTTCTTTGTCATTTTCAGGCAAACCGTCAGATCCAATGATTGGAACTCCGTCCTCATTTCTCTTGATACCGTTTCCGAAGATTTGTCCCCAACGCATTCCTTCTTGATGTACTAATTG
>DAIQBS010000062.1:0-18181 GCA_036781025.1 Sphingobacterium sp.
GGCTACGCTACACCCCGAAAAGGTATCACCTTTGTTTTGTGTGGCACAAATATACAATCTTATCGCAAATCATCAAAATCTTTAATATAACAATAAATTAACCCACTGATTACTTGATAAATAATTTGATATTACTTAAATCTTCTTCTCTATCTTGATTCTAAATTAAAAATTTGACCGAAAATAATAGCTAATAAACTACAGGAGTTTTTATATTAGCATTGTATTAACAAAAGATGTTTATTTGAATTTAAATTTAGCATAAACTTTGTTTATCAATAACAATATGTACATAAAGACTTTTTTACTTTTTTTAATCAGCATACTTTTATTTGGCTGTGTTTCAAATACAGAGGAGGAAAAAGAGCATGCAAAAAATGTTAAAATCATTGATGGAAAAGAGTATGTATTGACGAATGTTGAGAAATTTGAAGATTACTTGTTGGCGCTAGATTCAAATGACATTTATAGCATTACAAAAGCAAATAAAAAATTTAAGGAATTATTTGACGATAAGGATAGCTCACAGAATGATTTAGCTGTGTTAACTATATTAGATTATTTCGACAAAGTATCTTTTTATGCAAATTCTTTCGTATTCGAAGATAAAGTAGATTATAGCCCATTAGTTGACATCGAGTTCAACAATACCTCAAAAAACATACCCGATCAATTGGAAAGTACTTATGAGGCAATTAATGAAAATGGTTTCAGAGTGAAAGAAACTGAGGGCATGTTCATGTTAGAAGTCAATCCTTTATTTATTCAAAAAGAATTCTACCCTTATATCAGTAAAAACCTTGAAATATACCTCCAACAATTAGGAAAAGAAAATATTGAAGGATTTGCTCAAGACGCCGCTATTATTATCCCATACCAAACGTTAGTTCAAAGAACAATTTGGTGGGAAGATTTCGCAAATAGTACTAAAAATTCAGCAATTGGCGTTAAAGCTAAAGAACATTATAATTATTATTTCAATAATTTATGTATTGGAATGGATAATACACCTGCGATTGAAAGTGAACAAATTGCAGCATATTTTCAAGATGGATACAACTATTTGAAGGAATTTGCTCCAAATTCATCGACTTATCAGCGTTTGAAGCCATATATTGAATTTTTAGAGCAAGAGAAAATTCAAGAAGCGAAAGATCTTGTTCCTGGATTGATTACGAATGAATAATAAACATGAAATTACCTGGTCAACTTTCTGATACAAAGGATCTAAACAAAAAAGACATTAATGGTATCGAAGACATCAAATTATTTGTTAATTCCTTCTATACAGACATTCAGAAGGATCATTTATTAGGTCCTATTTTCAATGGAGTCATTCAAGATCGATGGGAAACTCATTTGGAGACCATGTATAGATTTTGGCAAACAATTCTTTTCGATCAACACACCTACCATGGAAGACCTTTTCCTCCTCATGCGAAACTCCCAATAGATAAAAATCATTTTGAACATTGGTTATTACTATTCAGAGCTACTATTGACCGTCTTTTCGAAGGACCTGTAGCTGAAGAAGCAAAATCTAGAGCGGAGAAAATGGCACTACTTTTTCAAATCAAATTAGAACATATCAGAAAAGATCCGTTTAAACCTATTCTTTAACTTTTTAACAATCATTTTACGCTTCAAGATTTATCATTAGCTTTGCTACATGGGAAGGGAATTATTCAAACCTGCAAAAATCGTAGATTTACATGCTGATAGTTTTTTAACTAATCTAGATGATTTTGATGTGAGTGAATTACTAGCTGAATCTATCGATATTCTAAGGAAAAACTTAGATGCAGCCATATACTGGGGATATCCTGAAATAAAATTTATTCATGGTAAAGGAAAAGGCAGCTTAAAACAAGCTGTATATCAAGAATTAAGAATCTACAAAGAACAAGGAGTTATAAGTCAATTTTATCCCTCTTACCAAAATGAAGATATAGTCGTAGTAAGTATAGGATTATAATATAAACAAGAAAGAGCCCTATGGGCTCTTTCTTGTTATTTAGCTGGTGTTATCGTTATTTTTCTGAATTCGATTGGCCCATGGTCCCCTTGAATATAGATTGGACCTGGTTCTCCTTCATTACTATCCAAAGCTCCACCTGTAATTCCAGGAATCTCTTGCTGATTAATCACTGTTTTACCATTAACAACGATTGTCACTAATCGACCAATTAACGTAATATCCATCGATTGCCATTCATTAGCTCCTAAATTTGCCATAGCATTTGGTGTTAAGAATCCATAAACCGCTCCAAAATACAAAGATCCTGGATGCCTATCTTTTGGTGAATCTTCAATCTGAACTTCATAACGACCTCTTAAATATAGTCCAGAATTACTTCCTTCAGGATATTTAAATTCTACGCTTAATTTAAAATCTTCAAATTTTTGCTCTGTAATCAAATTGGCACCTGCAGATTCATTGGTTAATACACCTTCTTTCACTACCCATTTATTATTCTCGTTGGAAGGTTTCCATCCTGTTAAATCTTTTCCATTGAATAAATTAATAGCCTCTCCCCAAGCAAACTCACCTGTTCTATTCAAATAAGGAGCCTTCACTCCTGTGAAACTATATTGATCACCTTTACTGCTGGTTATCGTGCCTTTCAATGCTCCACCTGCTAATTCACCTTCGATAACAAAATCTCCGTCAGTACCTTCCCATTGTGGAGGTATCGCAAAAGAAAATTTACCATCTACTAATTTAATATGAGATACCGGGCGAGAACTACCACTATCTCCTACCCAAGCTCCAACCAAGGTGCTAAATCCCGAAAGTTTGATTTCCAACCAAGAAGGAACTGAATTTCCAGCTTTATCCACCGTTAAGTCCCATCTCCCGATTAAATCTTTGGATTCTTCCGGAATAGTTTGCGAAGCTGGATTATGCACTTCCTCTTCTTTCTTTTCTTGACTCTTATTTTCGCAAGAGGTCAACGAAACGCCTAGCATACTACTAAGTACTAATCCAAAAGCTACTTGTTTGATCATGTCTATTTATTTTAAATTATTTTATACAACAAAATATTGCTCCCAACCCTTTTTAGGTGGAGGTCCATATAATAATCCATTTGCAAAATTATCATTTACAATTTCTTTCTTTACAGGGTCAAAAATGATTTTTGTATTCAATCGCTGAGCAATGACCCCTAAACAGAACACCTGACTTAATGGCCCTGCTATATCAAATGGTGACCTCGTTTTCTCTTGGCCTTTGCAAGCCTTAAGAAAATTGGCAAAGTGATTGGAAGGTGAAGCTGGAACTTCCGGAAGCTTGGAGGCTAGATCTTTCGCCTTATCTTCAGGGATGATAGATAAGGTACTGCCATGCGAACCACCTTTAAACGTTAATTCCTTCGAATAAATTATTTTACCTGGATTTAATTTTACAGCCTCTAATTTTCCAGTACTTGGAGGTGGAATATTTGGATCTAAACCTGATACCCCATACCCCTCAGGAATAGGAGGTAAATTATCTAATCCATCATGCCATATGATATCCAAGGCAGGCATTTTTTTACGCTTAGGAAAACTGAATTTTATAGTGCTTGACATGGGATAGAAAAAGGAATTATGTCCTACTAATTTTTCTGCGCTAACTGATGTTGGTAAACCCAATTCTAAAAACTCATGTGCAGTATCTAAAATATGTGCTCCCCAATCTCCTAGTGCACCCATACCAAAATCAAACCAACAGCGCCATTGACCATTCACAAAATCTTTATTGTAACTATGTCCCATAGTATGCACCTGCCATAAATCCCAATCTAATGTGTTAGGAATTTCTTCCGACTTAGGAAAGTTCTTGATGTTCACATCCCATCCGTGCCATCTGCGAGGTGAATTCATGTGTCCAACTATTTGCGTCACATCTTTGATGATACCAGCATCTTTCCAAGCCTTAAATTGAAAATAGTTTGCTTCGGAGTGACCTTGGTTACCCATTTGTGTAGCTAGCTTAGGATTCTTCTTCGCCTTCTGCATCATCAACTCTACTTCCTGAAATGTCCTTGCCATAGGTTTTTCAACATAAACATGTTTACCCAAATCCAAAGCCATCATCGTTATTGGAAAATGCGAAAAGTCTGGCACACCAACGGAAACCGCATCAATTTGATTTCCCATTTTATCAAACATTTGTCGGAAATCTTGGAATCTAGGAACATCAGGAAATTTCTCTAAAATACCCAAGGTATGCTTTGCTCCCATATCTACATCACATAGGGCCACGATATTACAAAGTCCTGTTTTATGAAATTCTAATAGTATTTCTGCAGCTCTATTTCCAATTCCTATAGCAGCAAGATTAACCCGCTCATTTGGCTTTGCCATGATGACATCAGCAAAACTACTACTAGCAAAAGCTAAAGCTCCCCCAGTTAGAATTGATTTTTTAATAAAACTTCTTCGAGAAAAATGATGATCCATCGATTTTATTATAAAGGTTTATATTTATTTTATGAATATATCCTAAAAATAAAAAAAAATCCTAAATTCATTGCTTAATTTGCAGAATTATCAATAAACCTGTTACAAACAATTAATATTATGTGTAAACCCTGGAGTAAATCAATTCTTTCTAAAGCAACTATTTTAATCGCTATCGCCTCAATTACCTTCTCTTGTAAATCTGCTAAGACAAGTAGCGGACAATGGGAAAACTTATTTAATGGAAAAGATTTGACCGGTTGGAAATCTGTCGCTGGAGATGCGAAATATCTGGTAGAAGATAATTGTATCGTGGGAGTTATGACCAAGAAAACTCCGAATTCTTTCTTAATAACGGAAAAAGAATATACTGATTTTATATTAGAACTGGATGTTAAATTGGAAGGTAATGCCACAAATTCGGGAATTCAAACGAGAAGCCATATTGATCCAAAAGCTAATAATGGCAAAGGAAAAGTTTATGGAAGACAGGTTGAAATAGATCCCACGTCTAGGGCTTGGACAGGTGGTATTTATGATGAAGCTAGAAGACAATGGTTATATCCATTGGACTTAAACCCTGCCGCTAAATCTGCATATAAAGCCGAAGAATTCAATCATATTCGTATTGAAGCAATTGGAAATGAAACCAGAACCTGGATAAATGGGATTCCTACTTCTTATGTGGTCGATAGTTTAGACCTTAGTGGATTCATTGGATTGCAGGTTCATAGCATCCCAGATGAATTAGATGGTAAAAAGGTGTACTTCAAAAATATTAAAATCCAAACATCCAATTTAAAACCCACTAAATTTCCTTCTGATGTCTATATTGTGAATACAGTACAAAACAATTTAAGTTCAGATGAACGAACTGCTGGATATAAATTATTATTCAATGGAAAAGATAATACTGGTTGGAAAAGCGCCCGCGGAGGCGGATTCCCAGCTAAAGGATGGAAAATTGAAAATGGAATAATTTCTGTGCAGAAATCTGATGGTGGTGAATCTACTAATGGTGGTGATATTATCACTGATGCTCAATTCAAGGCATTTGATTTTTCATTTGATTTCAAATTAACACCAGGTGCCAACTCTGGCATTAAATACTTTGTTACCTTGAATGAACAAACTGCAGGTTCTGCCATCGGCCCTGAATATCAAATACTAGATGATGCGCTTCACCCAGATGCAAAATTAGGTAAGAATGGGAACCGTACGTTAGCTTCTCTTTATGATTTAATCACCTCGGATAGAAACCCAAGACCTAGAAAACCAATCGGAGAATGGAACAGAGGAAGAATTGTGGTAGAACCAAACAATAAAGTGACTTATTATCTGAATGGATTTAAAATGCTTGAGTTTGTTAGAGGATCGGAAGATTTCAGAAAATTAGTTGCGGGTAGTAAATATAAAGATTGGAAGAATTTTGGAGAAGCGCCTCAAGGACATATCTTATTGCAAGATCATGGAGACAATGTTTCTTTCAGAAGTTTGAAAATAAAAGAACTAAAGTAATAGAAAAGGCCCTTAAGGGCCTTTTTATTATAACTTAATTGTAAACTGGTTGATTTTAATTTTAAAATTATCGAACTCTTCTTTTTGCTGATTGATAAAACTATTATCTTCTAAACGGCCAACCACTTCATTCATTTCTTCAATAGAATCATAAACCATCAGTCTGAATGGATTCGCATAATCTTTACTCCTAGATTTATAAATCTCATCGCATATCCACTTTTTTGTTTGAATAGCTTCTTCGAATATTTTTTTCCAAAATTCTTTGTCCCATGTTTTTGGATTTGTTTCTGTTACCTCAGCCAAGGAAGACAATGCATGAATCAACTTATCATTTAAATACGCCTGACTTAAATCATGATAATGTAGATGAACTTGATCCCAACTATCTATTGAACCATCCTTAATTTCATGGATTAATTGTTTCAATTTATTGACAGGAATTAATTGGCTTCCTACATTTTCGAATTCAAATCGTTCAAAAGGAAAATCACTATATTTTTCAATCTCTTTATATAAATCTTGTGGATTAATTTGCTCTATGATTTGACAAATTGAGTAATAGCGAATTAATTTCTTAAATAATTGATATGACTCTCTAGGTTTTAATAACAGCACTTTACGCTTAGAACATTCCGTATTATCCAATAATACTTCTAGTTTGGAATCCGTAGCTTGAGTTAACCAATCTTCAGCATCTGCAGATGCTCCTAATGCCTTCTGAACAGCTTTCTTAATTTCATCCAATGAATTAAACAATTCATTGACAGTGTCAGGTGCTAAGATATCGTATTCGAAATATTGATTTTTAAATTGCCTTTTGTCTCTACTGGTAAACTTGTTTGTATTACGCATTAATGCGTACATGTTATACATAAACCAATAGCCTGGAACAATGACGAGACGATCATTTACCGTATCATTACTTACTAAACTAAATGGAATCCGAACATCCAATTCATGAAGAAAGTCCCCTTTAACAATTAATGTATACGAAGCGAATCTTGAATTATGTTTTAAACTGACACATAGACCTGGCCAGAATCCTCTACCTGCAATAATTTCTCCATCGGCACCTCTAGAGTTATGATTTGAACCTACTGTAGCACCAGCAGCCATATTACTTTGACCTTTGATTAATGAAGCACAAAGAAATGAGTTGTTATAATGCTGTTCATGTGCCGGAAAAATAAGCGAATTAAGAACTTCACAACAAGAAATAGTTGAATTATCGCCCAAAAATGAATTGATTAATCTTGCCCCATATTTCAATTGAGAATAAGATGATAATATGAATCGAACCGCTTTAACACCATAAAACACCCGACAGCCATAACCAATAATACCATTCACCAGTTCGCATCCCTCACCTATTTGCGTATAAGCATCTGAAGTCGAATTGATGGTTAAATTTTTCAGCTTACTTATTCCTTTGATGTATGCATCTGATCCTATTTTAACATTTTTGATGGTATGCGAATTTTTAATAACAGTTCGATCACCAATTTCAGAATAATACCCTCTAGTTGTATTGAATCTGTTTTCTGTCAATTCCAAGTAACGCCTTTGCAACACTTTATCATCCCGATTCCTGGTCCATAAATACACATCAGCGGCTTGCATTCCATCAAAAGGAAGCACAGATCGTCCTCCATTTTCATTACAGAGTTCTAAAAATATCCGGCTACTTTCCTGATCTCCATCCTTTAAAATTCCATTCCCAAACTTAGCGTTAGAACTCGTTTCCATTTCATTTACATTCAGCAAAATAACTTCATTACCGATAATAAAATGAGCGATATACCGAACCTGATGGAGACAAACTGAATCCCCTAAATCACAGCTAATAATTTGTGAATTATAAATCCCAACTGGCAATCGAATATCACGATATTCCAAATAAACCTCTTCCATATCACCAATCCGAACGAATCCATAAAATTTAGAACGTTTAATTTGATGAGGTAAAAATTTATCGGTAACTAATACATCATTCCAATTTGTAGATTCATTTGCATTAGATTCTAGAATTTGAATTTCCTCAGCGGTAAGTGATCGATAGGTTTTAGTAGATGCAAACTGTTGATTCCTTAAATAATATTCATCCTTTCCTTCAGGTAGATAATTTTTCGGTATGAAATCATATCCAATCCTTGACAAAGGAATTTTATTCATATACCCCATAAGCCCTATTCTACAGTTACCGATTTAGCTAAATTTCTTGGCTTATCGACATCCAAGCCGCGATATACTCCTATATAATAGGATAATAATTGCAATGGAACTACCGTCAATAAAGGTGCAATTACTTCATCAGCTAAAGGTACCGTCATGATATCATCAGCGATAGTTGATGTCATTTCATCACCTTCAGAAACAACTGCAATTACCTTTCCCTTTCGCGCTTTAATTTCCTGCATATTACTTACTATTTTCTCATGATAGGCGTCTTTACTCGCAATAAATACCACAGGAAGCTGTTCATCAACTAAAGCAATTGGTCCATGCTTCATTTCTGCCGCTGGATACCCTTCTGCATGGATATAGGATATCTCCTTTAATTTTAAAGCACCTTCTAGAGCCGTTGGAAAGTTATACCCACGTCCTAAGTACAATACATCGTGAGCATCCTTATATTTATATGCGATAGCTTTAATATTGTCCACCTCATTATCCAATACCCATTGAACTTTTCCAGTAATATCATTAAGCTCATGACATAAAGTTTGGAAACGTTCTTCAGAAATAGTTCCTTTCTCCTTTGCTACTTTCAAGGCCAACAACATCAGCACAGCTAATTGGGCTGTATATGCCTTGGTACTTGCTACACCAATTTCAGGTCCTGCATGGGTATAACATCCTGCATGAGAAATTCTTGCTATAGATGAACCTACTACATTTACAATTCCAAAGATGGTAGCTCCCTGCTCCTTAGCGCGTTCTAATGCGACTAGCGTATCTGCCGTTTCACCACTTTGGGAAATGGCAATAATCACATCGTCCGAATCAATAATGGGATTTCTATACCTAAATTCTGAAGCATATTCAACCTCAACATTGATTCTGCATAATTCTTCAATCACATATTCAGCCACTAATCCAGCATGCCAACTAGTACCACATGCTACTATGATTACCCGGCGAGCTTTCATCAGTTTATCTTGAATAGCATCTACCCCACTTAAAATGATTCTCGATTCATTTAACACCAATCTACCACGCAATGAATCTGCAATTGTACTCGGTTGTTCAAAAATCTCTTTAAGCATAAAATGATCATAACCGCCCTTTTCAATAGCAGCTAGCTCTAAGTCTAATTTCTGCACAAAAGGAGTAATCACTTCATTACCTAAATTTTTTAATATTAATTCATCTGGACGCACAATAGCCAATTCATAATCATTGATGTAAACAACCTCTTTGGTGTATGCCAACATGGGTGAAGCATCAGAACCCAAAAAATGCTCTTTATTTCCAATCCCAATCACCAAAGGACTTCCTTTTCTAGCTGCAATGATTGTATCGGGTTGATCAGCATCTATAATTAAGATGACATAAGCGCCAGTCACTCGTTTCAAAACAATACGAATAGCCTCTTCCAAACTACAATTGTTGTTTGTTTTAATGTCTTCAATAAAATTCAACAGCACTTCAGAATCCGTATCGCTATGAAATTGATAGCCTTCTTTAATCAGTTCACTTTTTATTTGTGCATAGTTTTCGATAATTCCATTATGAATCATCGCCAAATTGCCAGACTTAGATACATGCGGATGAGCATTCCGATCTGAAGGCTCACCATGGGTTGCCCATCTGGTATGTCCGATTCCTGTAGTTCCTAAAGTTGATTCAATACCAATATGTTCTTCCAATGCAGCAACTTTTCCAGCCTTCTTAAATACTTTCAAAGAACTACCTTGTTGTAATGCAACACCTGAACTATCGTATCCACGATACTCCAATTTCTTTAAACCATCAATAACAATTGGATAAGCTTGACGTGATCCGGTATAACCGACTATTCCACACATATTTTTCTCTTTTTAATTTAAATATTAAGTTTATTTTGGGGATAAATATATAAAAATTCAAATGCAATCGATTGCACATTGAAAAAAAATAAAACCGAACTGATGTCCGGTTTCGCTATATGTAAAAAAATTTTATCAGTTCAATTCAAACTTGTAACCGACTCCCTTTACCGTCGTTACGTAGTTATCTCCGATTTTTTCTCGCAATTTACGAATATGAACATCAATCGTACGATTGGTTACAACCACAGAATCTTCCCAAATCGCTTTTAAAATTTGCTCTCTTGTAAAAACTTTATTTGGTTTAGATGCCAATAAATATAATAGCTCAAATTCTTTCTTTGCTAGTACAAATTTATCATCATCACGGTATACTAGAAACGAATCCCGATCGATAATTAAATCTGAAATCTCCAATTTATCGGTTGCGTAATCATCTACAACCTCTGTTGATGTTCTTCTCAATATGGCATTAATTCTACTCATTAATGCGCGAGGTTTTATTGGCTTAGCTATGTAATCATCAGCTCCAACATGAAATCCAGCTATTTCAGAATATTCCTCACTTCTAGCAGTTAAAAAGACCATGAAAACCTGTTTAAACTCTGGCATAGAACGCATGATACGACAAGCTTCAATACCATCCATTTCTGGCATCATAACATCTAAAATGATTAAATCTGGGTAGACTTCCTTGGCAATTTTTATTGCTTCTTTACCATTTGAAGCAGTATAGACTTGATATCCTTCCTTCGTAAGATTGTATGATATCAATTCGACTATATCTGATTCATCATCAACTACTAGGATTTTTTGTTTACTAGCCATATGCAGTATTTTATTTTACGCTAAGGTATATACTTATTCCTAAAATAAAGTTAACCAAATATTATATAATTGTTAAGTGTTAAAAATGAATTAACAATACATACTTATTAATTTAAGGTTTTAACTAAAAAATCCTCCAATGCCTGACCTCGTAGATTCTTAGCAATAATCTTTCCTTCAGGATCAACTAGATAAGATGCTGGAATACCTTTAATAGAATAGGATATCACTAAAGGAGAACTCCAAGCCTTTAAATCAGAAATATTGGTCCAATTCATTTTGTCTTCTTCAATTGCTCTCATCCAAGAACCAGGGTTATCATCCAAAGACACTCCTAAGACTACAAAATTCTTATCCTTAAATTGTTGATATTGCTTTACAATATTGGGATTCTCTTGACGGCAAGGCACACACCAGGAAGCCCAAAAATCAATCAATACATATTTCCCAGCAAAATCACTCAATTTAACGGCTTTATTATTTGGGGTAAATCCATCTAAGGCAGGTGCCTGTTGACCAATTGCCAATTTTTTTAATTTTTCTATTTCTGTTTTAAAATCATTCACATAGCGATTCTCAACAAATTTATCTTTGATCTCTTCACTATAGGCTATTAATTCTGCTTCTGCCAATTCATAATCCAAGGTACTCATCACATAAAAGCCCGCAAGATCTGGATGTTGTTTTGCAAAAGAAACAACCTCTCCAATGAATTTCTTATAAGAAGGTTCAAATTCCAACAGCATTTCAGCACGAAGACTCTGAACTTGATTTACATCCAAATCAGCAGTTGCTTTCGTAAAAACTTCCTGCAAAGAATCACGGATATGATCAATTTTATCTTTTAATGGGGCAAATTCCTTTAATTGATTACTTAAATCTGATCCATTGATTTCATAATTTTCCGGATGTTGAAGATCTACATTGATGGTCAATTCTTTCCCAGGCTCTACGATTAAAGGAAATTTATTATTACCAATCTGAATCATCAATAGTCTCTCCTGCGTAGCAGGACGCTCAAATTTAAATTGATTTCCATCCGCTAAATAAACAGAATCTAATTTATTATCTCCTTCATAGAAACTAATGACTTTCACGTTCCCAGGATTATTTACTACTCCGCGAATGAGCAAACTCTCCTTATTGGAACAACTTACAAATACGAATACTAATAAAATAACGGAAACTAATGCAATCCTCTTCATATCATTTATTTAATAAAATCCTTGGCTTTAGCTATAGCACGGTCTAAACCAGAAACATCCTTCCCTCCTGCAGTAGCAAAGAATGGTTGACCTCCGCCACCACCTTGGATTTCTTTTGCTAACTCCCGAACTATATTTCCTGCATTCAATTGATGTGTTTTCACCAAATCTTCTGATATCATCACTGTCAAACTAGGTTTACCTTCAATATCAGCCCCCAATACTAAAAACAAATTATTTAAGGCTCCTTTTAAGGTGTAAGCCAAAGTTTTAATCGCGTCTTGATTTGGTAAGTCAATCTTAGTAGCTAAGAAATTAATACCCTGGTTAGTTTCGACTTTAGCTAACAATTCGGATATCATCCCTTTGGAGCGTTCCCGAATCTGATTTTCAATCTCTTTTTTCAAAGCCGAATTTTCATCAATCAATTTCGACAAACTAGACACAAAATCCTTAGGATTATTCAATAAATCCTTCAAATTTCCCATCAGTTCAAAATATTCTCGTATTACTTGTGCCGCTTTAGTTCCAGTGATTGCTTCTATACGACGAACACCAGCAGCTACTGCCGACTCAGACATAATCTTAAAGAAACCTATTTCTCCAGTTGCTTTCACATGTGTTCCACCACATAATTCTTTAGAAAAAGCATCATTAAAAGTTATTACGCGAACAAAATCACCATATTTCTCGCCAAACAATGCTGTAACACCTGATGCTATAGCTTCTTGATAAGGAACTTGACGCTCTTCCTTTAAAGGAATGTTTTCGCGAATCTTACGATTTACAATATCTTCGATTTGTTTTATCTCTTCATAAGTCAATTTGGCAAAATGTGAAAAATCAAAACGCAATATATCAGCAGATACTAAAGATCCTTTTTGATTCACATGATCACCCAACACCTCTTTTAGAGCAGCATGCAACAAATGCGTTGCAGAGTGATTCGCCTCCGTATCTTGTCTCTTTGTATCATCCACTACAGCTTCTACAGCCCCCCCTAATGAACTAGGTAATTTATCTATAAAATGAATGAATAACCCATTCTCTTTCTTACTATCTACAACACTTATTTTTTCATTGCTTTCTAAAAATGTGATGTAGCCAGTATCGCCAACTTGTCCACCACCTTCCGCATAAAATGGCGTTTCTGCCAATACCAACTGATATTGTTCTTTCCCTTTCGCGCTTACTTTCCTATACTTTAAGACCTCTGTCATGGAACTCAAATGATCATAGCCAACAAATTGATTTTCTTGTTGGTCATTCACGACAATCCAATCCCCAGTGTCAATACTTGTAGCAGCCCTAGACCGTTCTTTTTGAGCTAATAAAGCTCGTTCGAAACCCTCCATGTCTACTTTTAAATTCTTTTCTCTAGCAAGAAGTTCGGTAAGATCTATCGGGAATCCAAAAGTATCGAATAATTCAAAAGCAAAATTTCCATCAATAGCATTTTGGTCAACAATGTAATTTTCAAAACGTTGTATTCCCGCCGTTAATGTTCTCAGAAAGGAAACTTCTTCTTCTAAAATGACCTTTTCAACAAAATCTTCCTGTTGTTTTAACTCATCAAATACATGATTAAATTGCGCTGACAACACAGGAACTAATTCATGAATGAAGGGTGTTTTGAAATTTAAAAAAGTATAAGCATATCGTACCGCACGTCTCAAAATTCTACGGATCACATATCCTGCCTTATTATTGGAGGGTAATTGACCATCGGCGATGGCAAAACTTACTGCACGGATATGATCGGACAAAACGCGCATAGCAATATCTGTCTTCTCATCTTGACCATAAGGAATGCCAGATTTACTTGAAATAAACTGGATTAACGGTTGAAATACGTCGGTGTCGTAATTAGAGGATTTTCCTTGAATCGCTCGAACTAAACGCTCGAATCCCATGCCTGTATCCACATGTTTCGCAGGTAAACTTACTAAAGAACCATCTTTAAGACGGTTGAATTGCATAAATACTAAGTTCCATATCTCAATCACTTGAGGGTCATCAGCATTCACTAAGGTTGCTCCTGATACCGCTGCTCTTTCCTCATCAGAACGCATATCGTAATGGATTTCTGAACAAGGACCACATGGTCCTGTATCGCCCATTTCCCAAAAATTATCTTTCTTATTCCCCAATAAAATACGATCCTCTGCTATTAATCCTTTCCACAAATCATAAGCTTCCAAATCACGTTGCAAACTTTCAGTAGCATCACCCTCGAATATTGTGACATATAACCTACTCTTATCCAATTTGTAGACCTCAGTTAATAATTCCCAAGCCCATGCTATAGCATCTTTTTTAAAGTAATCTCCAAAAGACCAATTTCCCAACATCTCGAATAAGGTGTGGTGATAGGTATCGATCCCAACCTCTTCCAAATCATTGTGCTTTCCAGAAACACGTAAGCAACGTTGTGTATCGGCTACTCGAGGATATTTGATGGTGGCTTCCCTTAGAAACAATTCTTTAAATTGATTCATACCTGCATTCGTGAACATCAATGTAGGATCATTCTTTACAACAACTGGTGCGGATGGAACAATTTGATGACCTTTACTTTTAAAAAAATCTAAATAAGCTTGACGAATTTCTCTACTAGTCATTTATTTCATATCTAATTTGCTTGCAAAAGTACTAAAATTCGCAAACTATTCAGTAGGAATCGGCTGTTTATGACGTTTATTTAATCATTCTTGACCTCATCATTACCTAATAAAAAAACAGATCTAAAAAGCTGTTTACAAAATAATCTACCGCCAGATTCGATAGACCATTTGCGTTTTATTTAAGTTTGATTATATACTTTAAACTACTATGAGGATTCATAATACTTAAATTTTGCATCATCTACCCATGCTTAATTGAGGAATTAATATAAGTTTCCTCCAAGTATTCGAAGATTCAGGTAATATTTTAGTACATTTAACACAGAAATATAAAAATCACAAAAATCCAATAAATGACAATTCTAGTTCCAACAGATTTTTCTGAAAATGCACGTTATGCTGCTGAATATGCTGCCGAATTAGCTAATTCCAAAGATTACGATCTACATCTTTTACATTGCTATACAACTTCATCTGTCATGGATGAAAATGATGATCTTTTTCGGACGAATTCTTTAAATGCTGATGAAAAAATCCAAGAATGGAAAACCCGCTTACTACAGATGTTCCCAAACCTTTCCATCACTTTAGAATGCTCCAGAAGTTTAATAACGGAAAAACTTACGGAACTATCAAAAAAAGATGATTTTGAACTAATTATTATGGGAGCTTCGGGTACAAGAGCTAATCAGTCCATTTATTGGGGAAGCACAACGATGGCTGTTGCATCTCAAGCAGACATCCCTGTACTTGTGATTCCAAACAATAAAACATCGCTCCTCACAACACATGTAGCTTTATTGACAAACTTCAAATCAGAGGAATTAGATACCTTTAAAGCGTATACTGGACTTTTTGGTACTCCTCAACAATTGACTTTGATTCATGTGTATAAAGAAAATCAGAAGAAACAAAATGTTTTAGAAACTCTTGAAAGCTGGATTTTCAATATTCGTGAAATGGTCCTCACCGAAAAAATTGAATATGTTCTTGAACCCATCCAAAAAGACGATGAGGATTTAGATACTGTCCCGGAAGTGGTGAGTAATATCATTCATAAAATCAATCCAGATATGATTTTAGTAACTCCTTCTAGAAAATCATTTTTCGAGAGGTTATTTAAAACCTCTGTATCTAAGGCTATAGCCCTGGAACTGGAAAAACCTACTTTTTTTGACAAAATTTAATAATAATTTGATATAATGGGCAAATTACTTATTCCTATAGATTTCTCTTCATATTCAGACACAGCGCTAGAATATGCAGCACAATTAGCTTTGAATGCTGGACAAGACCTTGAATTAATTCATGTGTTTTCCGAACACTCCAATAATTTTATAAATGTTCAAGAGGATGCTCCCTTACTGGATCCTCGAGTTCCAGAAGCGAAAGAAAAAATGCAAATCTGCATTCAATCCTTACAAGGAAAGTACCCCAATTTAAAAATTGAAGGTCTTTTCAAAGACGGCAATTTATACGATGAACTAAAATCAGTAACGAGTAATACTGCTTATGATGCAATTGTTATGGGTACTAAAGGTTCCTCAGGTTTAGAAGCCGTATTTATTGGCAGCAATACCTACGATACCATTTTAAATACACAAACCCCTGTATTAGCAGTCCCTGTTGAGACTACGTCATTCAAAAAAAACAAAGTAGCGCTACTTTGCAATTTTAAAGAAGCTGAATTAAGTGCATTAAGCCAAGCTATTCCACTATTCAACACAGATTTTCAACTGATATTAATTCATATCAATGATAAAAACAGAGAAATTAAGGATATCGATGCAGACTTTAAATTATGGATTCAACGAATTGAAACTGAATTAAAAATTTCTGATATATCTTACATCATAAAACCTCAAACTTTGTTTATGGGAAGAAGGGAAAATGTAGCTCAAGGTATAACCTCTGTATTATTAGATGAACAGGCAGATATTTTAATACTAACTAAAAGTAAGAAAAATGTTTTCCGCCAACTAACTGAATCTAATGTAATTAAAAAATTAGCATTTAACATTCAGATTCCCACCTTTTTCGCTCGCGTACTATCGTAATTTAGCTACAGCTTTTCTTAATATTTTTAATTTTTTGCTAAAACTTAACTGTTTTGGCAAAAAATTTGCCTTGCCTGTTTCATAGGTTTTAATAACTGTAATATGAAAACAATTTACGTAAAAAAAGCATGCATGCTTGCTGTTGCTGGATTAATTTCGGCAGCGTCTTTTGCTCAAACCAACCAATCTTCAGTGGAAGGAACAACCCTTTTAGGTCCTACTTCCGAATACAGAACTTGGTCTATCGGTATTAATG
Organism: Sphingobacterium sp.; assembly: GCA_036781025.1. GTDB lineage: Bacteria > Bacteroidota > Bacteroidia > Sphingobacteriales > Sphingobacteriaceae > Sphingobacterium. Next base: position 16,966 of record DAIQBS010000062.1, read on the forward strand.
CCGGTGTTTTAAATCAATCAAATATTTTAGGATTCAATAGAGATGGTTTTGACAAATTAAACCATAATCTTGGATACAGTGCTTACATTAAAAAGCAAATCTCACCTTCTTTCGGATTAAAAGCCCAATATCTTGGAGGTAAAGTTGGAGGTGTGAATGAAAATGCTTCTGCAACTCAACTTTCTGAATTTGAAACTAAAACTCCTTGGTCTGTTGCTTTATCAGGTGAATTCTTATTAGCAAATACGAATTGGAGATTTTTCAACAGCTTTATCAAGCCTTATGCTGCTATCGGTGTTGGAGCCTTAAATTTTGAAACTACAACTACCGATGCTGCTGGCACAAACACTGCTTCTAGTCAAACAAAACTTTTTGTTCCTGTCGACGCAGGTTTCAAATTTGCCGTGGCGAAAGGAATTAACATTGATCTAGGTTACCAATTAAATTGGGCTAATCAGGATTTTGATGGTCAAACGGGTACGCAATATAAAAATGACTTATTTTCTTATGCGCATGCTGGTTTAGAAATTGCACTTGGTGATGGAAGCAAACCTTATTTAGGAAACAGCAATCCAGTAGCAACCTTGAAAAAAGGTTACGATGAATTGAAAGCTGAACGTGATGCATTAGTCGCTGCTAACGAACAATTAAAATCTGAAATATCCGGTATAAACAACGATTTGAAAGATGATGATGGAGATGGTGTAGCCAACAAATTTGACAAATGTCCTAACACTCCTGCCGGAGTTAAAGTAGATGGTGCCGGTTGTCCATTACCAGAAATCAAACACGAAACTAAAGTAGTTGAGAAAATTGTAGTAACCGAAGAAGATAAAAAAGTCGTTGATGAAGCTATTAAAAACTTAGAATTTGATTTAGGTAAAGCAACCATCAGACCTACTTCTTATGAATCATTAAATAAAGTTGCTGCTTTATTAATCGAGAAAAACTTCAGCTTAAAACTTGCAGGCCATACCGATAACACAGGTTCTATGCAGACCAACTTAAGATTATCTAAAGAGCGTGCTGAGTCTGTAAAAGCGTACTTAGTTTCTAAAGGAGCTAACGCATCTCGTATCGAAGCTACAGGTTATGGTCCAAACCAACCTATCGCTACGAATGCTACAGCGGAAGGCCGTCAACAAAACAGACGCGTTGAATTTACGCTTTACTAGAATTTCAATTTACTAAACAATAAAATAAATTTAATTGGAAG
>DAIQBS010000063.1:0-17773 GCA_036781025.1 Sphingobacterium sp.
AAGATACGCATAATTTATCAATTTTACAATTGATTAAAAATCATCGTTTTATAATTTAAAGATTATTGTTCACTTTTGTACCTCATTTGAAAATTGTAAATTGGAAATTTTTTATACTAAAAAGGAATTACAACTAGCGTTGGAAGCCTTAAAATTAAATAATAAAGTAATTACCCTTATCCCGACAATGGGTGCTTTACATGAGGGACATCTATCCTTAATTAATTTTGCAAAACCAAAATCCGATGTCACAGTCTGTAGTATTTTTGTGAATCCAACCCAGTTCAATGATCCTAAGGATTTAGAAAAATACCCAAGACCTATTGAAAAAGATATAGCATTGTTGGAATCGGTGGAATGTGATATTCTATTCTTACCTACGGTTGAAGAGATGTATCCATCAGATGAACAAACCTGGGATATTGATTTAGGAAATTTGGATAAGATATGGGAAGGTGAACATCGTCCAGGTCATTTTCAAGGTGTCACTCAAATCGTTCATAAACTATTTGATCTTGTAAAACCAGATTATGCTTGCTTTGGTCAAAAAGATTTTCAACAGGTGATGGTCATACAAAAGATGATTGAAATCAAAAAATTACCTGTTCAACTATTAATTTGTCCAATCATTCGTAATGAAAAGGGATTAGCCCTTTCCTCCAGAAATGCAAGATTATCTGATGAAGGTCGTGAAATCGCTTTAACCCTTTTTAAAAGTTTAAATCACATAAAATCTAATTTCCATAATAAACCTATACCTGCACTTCTAGATGATGCTAAAGAAATTATAGCGTCTAAACCCGAATTAACCCTAGAATACCTTAGCATCTGTGAATCCAGCAGCTTAACAGAAGCAACAGCTAAAGAAGAAGGAAAATCTTACGTAGCTATACTAGCAGCCTGGTTGGAAGGAGTACGTTTAATAGATAATATTATCCTTTCTTAAATAAATATAATGTTAAGCAATTCATATTAAAAGCATAACTTTGCCTTATGATGATTGAAGTAATGAAGTCGAAAATTCATAGAGTTCGCGTAACGCAAGCTGAATTGAATTATGTGGGTAGTATCACCATCGACGAAGATTTAATGGACGCTGCTGATATTATAGCGAATGAAAAAGTCCAAATCGTTAACAATAATAATGGTGCTCGTTTAGAAACTTACGTTATCCCTGGCAAGCGTGGTTCTGGGATTATTTGTCTGAACGGAGCAGCAGCAAGACTGGTACAAGTAGGTGATATCGTTATCATTATCTCCTATGCAACCCTAAATCGTGAAGAAGCAAGAAACTTCAAACCTTCGGTTGTATTTCCAGATGATCACAATAAATTGTTGCCATAAATTCGAAATTTATTTTTTATTACATATTTTTGATCAGTTGATCTGATTACCTTACATGCATACCATCAATACATACCGCCAAAACATAGCCAGATTCCTCGTATTTTGGATGTGCGCTATTATTATCAGTGGTGTGGTATTTATGCACAAGGAAGTCACATCAACTGGCGAATTTGTAACACACATACACCCTTACAATCTCGGAGAAAAGAAACATCACACGCATCACTCCGATGCGGAAATCCGTTTTTTAGACATTGTTTTTCAAGGAAGCTATTTAAATTGGACATCGGTTACTTATGTGGCCCCAGTGCTCCAAGTAGTCTTAGAAATAGACTTTGCTGAGAAAACATTCTCCGAAATCAAACAAGCTCTCCAATTCTATACCGGAAGAGCCCCTCCTATTTCATTAGCATAATCCATTCTTTCAAGCAAATTTAATGAATTAGCCTGCGCTAGGTATATGCGTATGCAGCACATTAAACTATGCTCCTATTTCGTATTAACAGGTGAAATCACCTTATTTTATTTACGAAGTGTAACGTTCGAAATCCATGTTATGCTTCAAAGATATATGCTAAAAACTTATGACATTTTTACAAATCAGAGTTATACTGATCTTATTTATATTTTCTGCAAGTACAGTTTCCCTTTTCGCACAAATTCGCGGACAAATTACCAATCAAAAAAATGAACCCATCTCCAATGCTACGGTCAAAATAGATGGGACAGCTGTAGGCACAGCTACCGATAGCCTTGGAAATTTCGTTATTGAACATACTGGAGAACATCCAAAAAATTTATACATCAGTGCTATTGGATATCAAAGTTTAAAAAAACCAGTTAATTCCTCTTCCATTAATAGTCCATTTCAAATACAGCTGCTTGAGGATAATTTAAACCTTAGCGAAGTGGTGGTTAGTGCTTCTAGGTATGGTATGGAACGAAAAAAAGCACCCGTTATCGTCAATGTATTGAGTCCAAAGCTATTCAATGCCACGCAATCTGTTGCCATGTCGGAGACCTTAAACTACCAACCAGGTGTTCGGGTGGAAACAAACTGCCAAAACTGTGGATTTTCACAAGTTCGTTTGAACGGTATGGAAGGTGCATACTCTCAAATCTTGATCAATAGCCGTTCGGTGTTCAGCGCATTAAACTCTGTTTATGGCCTTGACCAAATCCCAACCAGCATGATCGACCGTATTGAGGTGGTAAGAAGTGGAGGTTCTGCGCTATTTGGGGCTAATGCCATCGCTGGTACCATTAATATCATTACCAAAGACCCAGTAGAAAACGACTGGCAAATAAAATCTACTAATTCCTTAATAGATGGAAAATCTTGGGATAACAGCCTTGATTTCAACACTTCTTACGTAGATAATGACTTGAAAGCCGGAGCTACTTTTTACGGGATGCACCGCAATAGAGAGGCCTTTGATGCCAATAACGATGGTTTTTCTGAAATCACTAAATTAAAAAATCTGACATTCGGTACTAAAGCATTCTTTAGTCCAACTGACTATAATAAAATCACCCTTGATTTAAGTGTTTTAAACGAGTTCCGTAGAGGGGGAGATAGACTCGATCTATCTCCACATTTTACGGATGTGACCGAACAACTACAGACCAATTCATTTATCGGGGGTATTAACTTTGATCAATATTCCAAAGATTACAAACATAAAGTTTCCATCTATGCTTCTGGACAAAAAACCAATCGCGACAGTTATTATGGCGGATTAGGTGGTAGCAGAACGCATCAAGATTCAGTTATTGCAGCAAATGCTTACGGTGTCACTGATGACTTTGCTATGGTAGCTGGTACGCAATACACCTACAATTTCGAACGCGATGTCTTTACAGCAGGTGTAGAATTTAACAACAACAGAACCAAAGATAATATCCCAGGATACCAACGTATCATTGATCAAAAAGCCTACGGTGTAGGTAGCTATGCGCAATACGAATGGAATATTTTGGATAATTTAAAATCATTGATCGGAGCTCGTTATGACTATACCAAAGTAGATGGCAAGTATCACTTGGCGACGACAAAACGTGAATCTCAACAAAACTTCGGAACATTCAGTCCTCGATTAACTTTATTGTATGACATCACCGATTACCTGCAATTTAGAGGAGGTTATGCCCGTGGTTTCCGTGTTCCTCAAGCGTTCAATGAAGACATGCACGTGACATCCATAGGAGGACAACAAGTATTCGTTTTAATTGGAGAAAATTTGAAAAATGAATATTCCAATGCCTATACAGGTTCATTCAACTTTACCAAAAATTTAGGATCCGTTCAAACAAGCTTATTAGTAGAAGGATTTTATACGGATTTGAAAAACCCGTTTACCAACGTCATGACTTCAGAGGATGAAAACATCCGTATCGAGGAAATGAGAAATGGTTCTGGTGCAAAAGTTTATGGAAGTAACATCGAATTAAACATTGCTCCATCCGCTATTTTCAGCATTCAAGCAGGTGGAACCATTCAACGTTCTGAATACAAAGAAGCTCAGTTATTATTCGAAGGTGACGATCCCTCTAAAAACATCAGCACGACACGTTTTGTGAGAACACCAAATGTGTACGGTTACCTGAATGCTAATTGGAAACCAGTGACTTCCTTTGCAATTGATTTAACCTCAGTGTATACAGGAGGCATGTTAGTTCCACATATCCAGGAAAGCGGAGATATGTTGATAAAAGACACGAAAAACTTTATGGAATTAAATCTACGTTTAGGCTATACCTTCTCTTTGAAGAAAGACTTAAACTTAGAAATTTTTGGAGGGGTACAAAACATCTTCAATGCTTACCAAAAAGACTTCGATAAAGGAGCACTACGTGACTCCAATTACATCTATGGTCCTTCAAGACCTAGAACCGCAACATTTGGCGTGAAAATTGGTCATTTCCATTAATGAAATACATTAAGTTAATCATATTGACCCTATGTCTAATTTCTACTTCTCTTAAAGCGCAATCTTTAAGAGAAGCAGAAATTAATTGGTTAACCTTTGAGGCCTTAACAGATTCATTAGAACGAAATCCAAAACCTGTTTTCATTTTTATTCATACCGATTGGTGTGTATACTGCAAAAAAATGTTCAATGAAACCTTTCAAGATGCAGCTGTAATAAACAAAATGAATCAACATTATTATGCAGTTAATTTTGATGCAGAACAAACTGATACCATTCGTTTTGATCATGCCCTATTCACTAATCCTGAAAAAAGAAAGAAAAGAGCTAAATACCATAACCTGGCAAAAATTCTTATTGGAGAAAAGAATAAACCAGTTTTCCCTGTTTCTATTCTGCTAGACAAAGACTTTTACATGAAGGATCGTAAATTTACATACCTAAGTAAAGAGCAATTATTAAAATTTTTATAAATTTACTTGAGTAATTGTAGCGTTTAATAAAACTTACTCGTATTACCTCATAATATATACAATACAACAATACTTATGAAAAACCTTAAATTTATCTTTCTAACTCTTTTATCAGTTGCAACGTTGAGCTCTTGCTTGAAAAATGACATTCAAGACGATTATGATTACGAAGCAGAAGCAAAACGGATTGATTCAGTTTATAAAGCTCAAAAACCTATTCTTGCAGCATATGCTGCTGAAAAACTAGGACCAGAAGCCATCTATAATGATTCCACTCAAATGTGGTATAAAATTTTAGCACCAGCTACTGACAATAGTTATGAATACACCATCAATAATGGCTATTTCGTTACTCCTAGAGCAACAGTAAAATACAAAGGTGAATTTTTAGACGGTACTGTTTTCGATGAGCCTTCATTACAACAAATATTTACTTTGAATAGTAATAGTATTATTTCAGCTTGGTTATATGCTTTTTACCCAAAAACAGTTGTTTACAATGGTCAAACATATCATACTGGATTAGTGCCTAATGGCTTGAAAAAAGGTCATAAAATTATTTTTGTGGCACCTTCTCCTATTTGTTATGATAAAGCCGGTAAAAAAGGAGGAACTAAAGATATTCCTGCAAATACACCTCTAGTATTCACGGTAGAAGTGATTAACATTGAGAATGCTCCATATTAATATTCAAAAGCATTAAATCTATAAAAAATAAGCCCTTCAAATGTTGAAGGGCTTATTTTTTATATCTTAAAATCAAAATAAAATCTAATTAGAAGATTTTCCTTTATACTTAGAACCTTCCAAAATCTTCTGGGCATTCTCTTCTTTCAGCAAATCAATTAAAGTTAATTCCGGATGTTTATCCATGTATTTCTTCACAATTTGCCAACCTATATAGGTTCCTAATTTAGGTGCTGATGAATTATGCTCACCCAATTCAGGAGTAAATGGTGCTTCTGTAAAATACTTCTGAATTCGTTGGAAATCGTTACTGTATAAGAGATCTTCTTCCAAAAACCAAGACCAAATCTCTCCTTCATATTGATTTGCCCATTCCATCTGCTGACTGGTATAGCCGATCTTTAAGCTATCTGCAGCATCCAATACACAATCCATACTATACATAATTTTACCATGATGAATCATTTGCTGTAAGGTATTGCTGCTCATATCCTTTTCAGGTATCAATTCTTCCCGCAATACAGATTCAATCACTCGTGGAGTAATATTTTCCGGAGTAAATCTTCTCGAAATATATAAAGGTACAGATTGTATTAACGCCGGATAAAAAGGCGAATTGGAACCAAGAAACATGTCTAAGCCTATTCCGACATAATCATTCCCTACAGGAACTTGCACCATAAATCCCGAAAAGAACGAGATTATTTTAGGCACATTATAGTCAGGAAAATAATGCTTAACATATTTAAAAGCCAATGTTAGCTCCTCCTCTTGTTTCTTTAAATTCGGAAAAGCCTCATTTACCGCTTGAGATAAAGCTTTAAAATCCTGCTCTTTAATGATTTTTGACAAGATATCTTTCATATACAAGGTATCGGCAGGACTCCCGACTTGCAACATATGCAACATATAATCGGAATAAAAATCAGCATACTTCTTTTGCCAAATTCTGTTTTGAGATAATATATCCTGACTATCTAACTTCGCAAACTCTTGATCAAAGCGTTCAATCTTTATTACTAAATCTATGCCCGAAACATCAGGCTTTTTTGAATCAGAAGAGCATGATTGTAAGGTAATGAAGGTAATAACAAGATAAATAAGAATGTTTAATGATCTTTCCATGCACATAGTTTCTAGCTATACACAAAATTAATTATTAATTTTACAATAAATTCAGGCATATGAAAATAGCTTTAGCACAACTAAACTACCACATCGGAAATTTCGAACAAAACAACCATAAAATCATTCAAGCTATTGAACAAGCGAAATCAAATCAAGCTGATCTTATTGTATTTGCAGAATTAGCTATTGGCGGATATCCCGCTAAGGATTTATTACGCAACGCTGCTTTTTTGAAAAAATGTCAAGAAAGTATACAAGAAATTGCTAACCATTGTCAAGGGATTGCCTGTATCATCGGAGCACCAATTGTCAATACTGATGGCGAAGGGAAATCTTTATACAATACAGCTGTTTTATTAGAGGGTGGTACGATCCAACATATTTGTAAAAAAAGTTTATTACCTGATTACGATGTTTTCGACGAATACAGATACTTCCAACCTAGCCCTTCAGTAAACTGCATTACTTTTCAGTCCAAAACCATTGCTTTAACAATATGCGAGGATTTATGGGACGATGACGGACCTAATTCCTATGTAGGAGATATCATGCAGGAGCTAAATAAGCAACATCCAGACCTCATCATCAATATCGCAGCATCCCCATTCAATTATACCCATTTCGAAAATAGAAAAAATGTCCTATCCAGAAATGTCATTAAAAGTCAAGCACCACTCTTATATGTAAATCAAGTAGGTGCTCATACCGATATTATTTTTGATGGTCGATCCATAGCATTGAATAAGAAAGCTGAAATCATATCTGAATTAAGCTCTTTTGAAGAAGACCTACAATATGTTACCCTAGAAGGTAATGACTTGAAGGCAGAAACTCCTGTAAAACAACAAACTCATTCCGAAATTTCCCTCATTCATCAAGCATTAATCGCAGGTTTAAGAGATTATTTCTATAAATCTGGATTTAAAAAAGCCGTATTAGGGCTTTCAGGAGGTATTGATTCAGCCATTGTGGCTGCCTTAGCTTGTGAAGCTTTAGGAGCAGAAAATGTGCTTGCCGTGTTAATGCCATCCATTTATTCGAGCGACCATTCCATAAAAGATGCTTTAGACCTTGTAAACAATACGGGTTGTCTCCATACCATATTACCTATCAAAGAAATTGCTTCAGCTTTTGAACAAACTTTAGACCCTTTCTTTGGTGATTTACCGAAGAATATTACCGAAGAAAATATTCAAGCCAGAACCAGAGGTACGCTCTTAATGGCAGTGTCAAATAAACTTGGCTATATCTTATTAAATACTTCTAATAAAAGTGAAGCAGCAGTAGGCTATGGTACTTTATATGGCGATATGGCTGGATCATTAAGTGTAATTGGTGATGTCTATAAAACTCAGGTTTTCCAATTAGCTAAATATATCAATAGAGATCGAGAAATTATCCCTATTAATACCATTGTAAAACCTCCTTCAGCTGAATTAAGACCCGATCAAAAAGACTCCGATTCCCTGCCTGAATACGATATTTTAGATTCCATTTTATTTCAACTCATCGAAAAAGAAAAAACTGTTGATGAATTGATTCACTTAGGATTTGAAGAGCTTCTAGTTAAAAGAATCAATCTTTTATTAAATAACGCGGAATTCAAACGATTCCAAGCACCTCCCATATTACGGGTAAGTCCTAAAGCTTTTGGCCCTGGTAGAGCAATGCCTTTAGTGGCTAAATTTGCATTTTAAATTAAACCTTTATCGTTTTATCAGGTCTTACTAAAAAATTGAAATAACATGAAAATGCGTTGGTCACTTCTTCTTGTAGGCATGCTCGTTTTTTTAGGTGCTTGTTCTACCTACAAATACAACATGACAAGGGTACAGGAATTAAATTTTTCCCAATATAAAACCTATGGTTGGTTACCTCCTGTTGATTCCCTATCTAAATCCTATTTCAGTAATGATATAGCTAGAGAAAACATTTTATCCACTGCGAATAAGGAATTAGGAGCTCGTGGATTAAGCTATAGCAAAGATAATCCAGATATTTTATTCCGTTACATTACGATAGTAAACAACAAAAGCCGTATGGTGTATTCTAACGCTGGCTTTGGCTGGGGTGGCACTTGGGGCTGGTATAGACCTTGGGGCTATTACGGTGGTCCAATGTATCCTTTAGGTAAGGAAAAATACCGCTATGCTCATCTCATCATCGAAGCTCTAGATACCAAAACAAAATCTGTTATATGGCAAGCTCGTGGATCTGGTGAAGTAAGAACTCCTGAGAAATCTATTAACGATCTTCCTAAGATTGTAAAAGGAATTTTCAAGGAATATCCTCAAAATTAAAATAAATAAATCCAAATATTTTTAGCCGTAAGGCTGTGCAAAGAAGACAGGAGGTATTCAATAATGGAGCCTCCTGTTTTTTATAACAAAAGAGGAAGCCTTAGGACTTCCTCTTTTGTTATTTTATATACTAAGTATATGTACCAATTAAATAGAAGGTCTTTGCTTCAAGTAAAAAGGCACTTCCACATGATCAATGGAACGGTTCTTTATTAATTCTGCCGCCATTCTACCCATCTTTTCAAAATCTGTAGAGATGGTTGTAATCCCATTCAAAATAAATTGTTTCAGAGGAGTCTCATTATAAGAAATCACACCTACATCTATACCAATCTGCAATTTTCTACTGATGATTTTATCCAATAACTTCACCAAATCATCTTCGGCGATATTGATATAACAAGTACCTTTAGAAATCTTCTCTTTATCCAAATCACTTACAAGGCTATGATTAAAGGCATATTGTTGGGCAAATTTATAAAAGCCTTTAATGATGGATTTCGGATAATCGCTGTTATCAGGAAAAATAAGCTTGATAGTATCATATTTACTCAATGCAGGCAATGCTTCCTCCAAAGCGCCGTAAATATCCTTTTCATAGTTCTCATAAACCGCAGCAAAATTTCCTTGAATATCTTCCACAAACTTACCCAGTAAAACTAATTTGTCCCTAGGAATAAATTTATTGATGATTTCAGAGGCTTGATCTCTACCCTCTTTGAAGTGTGGGAAAAGTACATAATAATCGTAGGTTTTCGTCAGATTATCAAGCAATGTTCTTAAATAAGAAATATCGCTATTATAAACAAACAAATCCAAGGCAGCATCATCTGCTAATTCTTGTGCAAAAGAATCATACACAATTTTCTTGTGTGCACTCAGTTTATTAAGTAATAGGGCAATTTTTTGACGTTGCTTTACATCACTGGTAGCCACATAGTAACCCTTACCAGGAATCGATGCAATGACTTCTGAGTTTTTTAAAAACTTATAAGCCTTTTCTACGGTATCTCTTGAAATATCAACATACACACTCAATTCATTGATCGAGGGCAACATGTCCTCTTTCTGTAATATTCTATTCTTTACGGCATCCATGATGGCATTCGCCAACTGTTGATATTTCGGAGTTGCAGAAAAGTCGCTTATTTGAATCGTCTTTAAAAATTCAGTTACCTTGCTAGTCATTTCTTGATCTGTAATTCGGTACAGGTTTACTTGCTTTTCCATCCTAAGGTAAGTAAAAAACTTCTTTTAAGCCAATAGAAACTGGAGAATTATCTGGATTCGTTTCCATTAAATCCTTCATATATTCCCACCATTCTTTCATTATAGGGTCAGCCCGCAAGCTAACCTCATCAAAATGATCAAGTTGCTTCTGAATGGCGAAAAGATCCAAAGATTCAGGATCTAAGAAAATACTGTAATCATAAACACCATTTTCTTTTAAGAGATTGGCCAATTTTGGCCAAATCTCTTGATGTCTTCTTAAATATTCTGCTTCATTTCCTGGAAAAAGCTTCATTTTAAAAGCAACTATCTTCATTTACTTTCCTATTAATTAGTAATAACGACTTCGTATTTTCCAGATCCTAATTCAGCGCTTACTTGATTTCCAGCTGATTTTACTTGGCTAACATAGCTAAGTGAATTCAATGGTTTTCCATTAATCAAGATATTACCTGCATTAGCTGTAGGGAAATAGCAGGTTGCTTTCACATTGACAGGAATTTCTAATTGCTGAACGATTTTATTTCCAGATTTTTTCCATGAGGAAGAAATTTTTCCTGATATGGAATGATAACTTCCGCTTGCTTCATTGATTCCAGCGTTAATTTCCGGTTTAATTTGAATTTGACTGTAACCATTCGCTGTTGCAGAAATTCCTAATAAGTTTTGGAACATCCACTCATTCACAGATCCGAATGCATAATGACTGAACGAGTTCATAGCAGCATTATGAACAAAACCCTTATCTTTCGTGAAGCTATCCCATCTTTCCCAAATCGAAGTTGCTCCATTAGCCACTTCATATCCTAAGGATGGATACTCCTCACTTAAAATTAATTTATAAGCTTTATCTCCACTTCCAGTTTTAGATAGAGCAGGTAATAATGGTTTAAATCCTAAGAAACCTGTGGTTAATTTATCACCATTCGACTGTACTAAATCTCTTAAATATTGACCAGCTTTTTCCGCATCTTCTCCTTCTAAAATTCCTGAATAGATTGCATTAGCATAAGCTGTTTGGGTATGTCCTGAAAAACCGTTTTGACCTTCTACATAGCCATCTCCATTTCCATAAACCTTCTCGTCAATTTTCAACTTACCATTAGCATCCATGTAATGTTTCTTGAAACCTGCACGGATAACATCCAATTCTTTAGTATATGCATCTGCTAATTGATTTTTACCAATAGCACGTGTCATTTCAGCCATTAACTTGGTACAGTAATAATAGTACGTATTCGCCACTAAATCCGGACTTGTTTTTTGACCTACAGACAACCAATCGCCAAATCCACCTTTTGGAGTAGCATCTTCCCAAATTCCTTCTACCATGGCACCATTTGGAGCTTTTGATTTTAAGAAATCCATAAACTTGGTCATATATGGTAAGGACTCTTCTACAATACGTAGATCATTATATCCTTTAAAAATTTCATAGGTACATATAATTCCTGCTTCAGACCAACCTGGTGAATAAGTATCCGAAGGACGTATCGCCGCTAAACCTTTGCTGTTTTTTGGCATTGGCGCATAAACAGGATAAGTACCATTTTCCCATTGAGAATCATTTAAATCTTTTATCCATTTTTTATGGAAAGGAGCAACATCGTTATTAAACGTTGCAGAACGCATATATATTTGTGCATCTCCTGTCCAGCCAATACGCTCATCACGTTGAGGACAATCCGTAGGAATGTCTATGTAATTTGCACGTTGCGTCCATACAATATTACTGTACAACTGATTCAACATCGCATTATCCGTTTTAAATGAGCCTGCAGTTTCCAAGTCTGAGCTTAAAGCCAATCCTGTCAAGAAATCCGCTTTTGGAGCTTCCTTCAAACCTGATACTTCTACAAATTGAAAACCATGAAACGTAAAGCTTGGACTCCAAACTTCTGGCTGAGCATCTCCTCTGAAAATGTACGTATCAATTGCTCTAGCTCTACGTAAGTTTTCAGTAACTAACTTACCATCGATGTGCAACATTTCTCCAAATCGAAATACCAATTTGTCTCCAGCTTTTGCTTTATGTTTTAAACGAATATTACCTGCAAAGTTCTGCCCGAAATCAATCAAGTACTTTCCATCTTCAATCTTTTTAATAGATTTTATAGGAAGTTCCTCAACAATACGTACTGGGTTACTAGGATATATTTCTAATGCACGATCCGCTTTATCAGCCACTACTTCTACCGAAGTCCATTGGCTATCGTCAAAACCAACCTTATTCCATCCTTTAGGATCTTTTCTTGCATCATGCGTTTCTCCTTGCAAAAAGTCGGATTCAATGACTGCTCCAACACCTGTTTTCCAAGATTGATCGGTATAAAAAACTTCTTTGGTACCGTCTGCGTACTCTACATCAACTTGCGCCTTTAATAAAGGAAAATTTCCATAGAAGCGATCTACTTGTGGCGTACCTACCAATAATGCATAAGCTAAATAGCCTGAATACCATCCACTAGATAATATCGCACCAAAAGCATTATTGCCTTGTTGAAGATTTTTACTCACATCGTATACATTGTAGTATACACGTTTATTATATTCTGTCCAACCTGATCCAAAAAAATCTTTACCTATTTTCTCTCCATTGATATAAAAGTTGTGCAAACCTAAAGAGCTGATATATAAACGTGCACTTTTTACTGGTTTAGTTACTTTCACTTCTTTTCTCAAATAAGGAGATGGAGGTAAATGATATTCCCCTTTAGGAGCTAGGTGATTCAAATCTTTACCGATCCATTCTGCTTGCCATTCGCTTTTCGATGGTTTTGCTAATTCCCAGGAATTAATTGTCGACCAAAGCCCTTCTTCATTTTTATCGTTCCAAACCTTAACTTTCCAATACACCTTTTGTCCAGGCTTTAATGCCTTTCCTTTATAGGAAATTTGATTTGTTGCATTGGATGTTACTTTATACGAGTCCCATAGGTCTCCTACATGCTTATTTAAATTGCTGATAGAACTTGCAACCAAAATACGGTAAGCTTGTTGGTTTTGGTTAAAGCCTGTAGCACGTAATTCCCAACTCAATCGTGGAGAAGCCTCTTCCACAAAAGGATTTACTTTATATTCTGTTCTTAAATAAACCGGTCGTATATCTGCATTTGCCCAACTTTGTAAACTCAACATTGTAAAGCATAACAACCATAATAATTTCACTCTCTTCATATTCTTAATAAAATTAATAGCTAGATTGTATAGACCAAGTCCCTGGACTTAACCATAAACTTTGATCTTTGATTTGGTATTGATAGGTCTTCCCTATCGCATTATTTAATTTTTCACTTTGTATTAAAGCTTTTCCATTGATATTAACCTCCTTCAATTGTTTCTTTGGTAAAAACAACCTTGCTTTACTACCGGCAGGAACAATGATTTTTATGGATTGATCATTGGAGTTTTCTTTTATTTGAATATTAATATCTCCAACAACAGCAGGCACATTTGCCGAAGCCTCAGTTATACTTCCCATTTGTGGATGTACTGCAAAAGTCTTATAACCAGGGCTAATAGGCTGAATTCCACAAACCTGAGAAGATAAGATAGTCAAACCTCCTCCACTCCAAGCATGGTTCACCGTTCCACCTCCGAAACCATCTGCACCAATTCCCCAACCTTCAAATAAAGTTGTAAAATAATCGTTATTCACCATCGGAGAAAATCGCTTCTTATGTCTTTGTAGAGCTTCTGTTGGAAGTTTCATTTTAAACATGGCTTCAAAAACATATTTCTCCATGTATGGACTGGCATGTTCCTGTTCAGCTAAAACTTTTTGAATATCCGCATATTGTTCTGGTTTCGCTATATCTGCCAATACGGCTAATGCATGTACACGATCATCCGTTTTTTCTTTATAATCTGGATCTCGATATTGGCCATTTTTCCAAAACCTTTCGTTAAAAGATTTGGCCATCACATCCATCTCCTGTTGGAATTGTTTAGCATCTGCTGCTTTCCCTAGTTCTAATGCCATTAGGTAATTGCCTTTGATAGCCAGGTAATACCAGAGATTATACAATAATAACATGTCTTTATTATGTCCCCAGTCACCCCATTGCCAACCCCCAGCTCTTAGTTTAACCAAACCATCAGGATATTTCTCCCATAACTTTAAATAGGTTTGAATCTTAGGGTATAAATCTGCTAAGATTTTTTTATCTCCTGTATGCAAATAATAAGTCCAGATTCCGTAATAACCAATTGTTGCTAACACTTGATCGGGCAACTCCTTATCCCAATTTCCAGCAGGTGCAGGAGAAAATATTGCCCCGTCCTCTTTTTGCCAATTGACCACTTCATACAACCATTTCTTTGCTAAACCATGTGATTTCACATCTAAAGCATAAAATGCCTCTTCTGCTTCTAAAACAGCATCTCCAGTCCACTGTGCTCGTTCACGATCTGGACAGTCCATATAGCTATCCCGCATGGTGATGTATAAAGTACGTCTAGCTTTTTCCCATAGTTTATTAAAGAAAAGGTCATCAGAATGGAAAGATCCTGTAAACTCTGTATGATAACCTGTTTCCCTATATTTAATCGCTTTAAAATTAACCTCACGAGGTGCGACGATGTATAAGTAATGGCCATTTATCCATCCTGGACTTTCGTAATTTTGAACGCCATCTTTGCTGATATATTCTGCACGAACATTCTCAGCCGATCCATTATAAATTACATAATTATCGGTTAAGAATTTTACATGTTGTCCTCCAGGCGCATCCATCTCTACATAAGGAGTAAATTGCATGTTATAAGGCAATTTACAAATCAAGGTATCCCCCCTCCTGATAATGTCTTCATTGCTAAAACTCTTCAAGCCAAAATCTTTAAATAATGGAATTGGACGTTTGTGCAATTTATTCCAAGGAGCAATGCCCTCTTGACCTAATTCAACAGCCTCTTGATAATCGGATGCCTTAAATTCAGGCAAATACCAATCCTTTTCAGCTTTTCGGGCATCATATAAAATATTCGATTCAGGTAATCTGAAATTTGGAATTGGATTTCCTGCAGTCAGGTATTCTTGCTGACGTTTTAATTTCCAAGATTTATCACTCTTTAATGAGAAAGTTTCAGATTTTAAATCGAAGAATAATCCTGCTTTCCCACTGCTATTATGTGAAAATCCATGTTTTCCAAAATACCATACTTGAATGGCGATATGGTTTTCCCCTTTTTGCAAATAGGGAGCAAGATCCACTTCATCGTAGTAGGTATCTTTCGGATTTGGCCCTCTTTTTAACCCTCCTTCAAACACGACCATCTTTCCATTCACATATAGCCAATACTTGCTGTCAACAGCAATTTTTGCCATTGCAGACTTCGGAAGTTTATTGACTGCAAATGATTTGCGATAAGCAGTCCATACATTGACCGTGTCTTGTTTTTCTAAATTTGCACTAATCCATGATGCTTGTTTGGACTGTGCATTTGAATCGTTAGGGATGCTTAATAATGCTACAGCCAAACAAGAATAAAACAATCGTTGAACACTAATCATTTTCCAGATTATCTTATGATTTTAACCTCTTTAGGCGCATCGATTTCTGATTTAACTTTTCCGTCAGCACCTTTCGTATGTTTTACACGAATAACACCATATTTTGTAGGGAAAGTTCCTTCAACATAGGTCAATTTACCTAAGTTAGGCTTAACGGTATATGCTTTACCACCTGCTTCAGCAACTTTTACTCCTAATACATGCTCAGACAGCCAACTAGTTGGTCCTGATGCCCATCCATGAGCCAAACTGTGACGGTGTCCTACATAACAATAAGCACCAAAATCTCCATGAATATCTACTTTTCCTTCCGGAACTAATTCATCGATACGACTAGCATTAGGTAACCATTCGATGTTGAAATCTTCCCAGAATGAAGTTGCACCTAAGTCCAACATGGCTCCCCAATATTCCGAGATAATGTCCATCGCTTCTGTATATTTTCCAGCTTTCGCCATCGCTTCCAACATGTAATAGCCATAGAAGGTAGAAAAGTTTTTAGCACCACCCACTTTTAACACGTCGTGATAAGCTTTATCCTTATCCATTAATCCAACTAAAGCCATCAATGATGCAGCTTGCTTCGAATTATTATGTTTTGGTTGTACTTTACGCATTTGAACAATAGCGTCATCACATGATTTCTTAGTCGCTGGATCATTTAAGAATTTGCTGATTTCAGATGCCTTTTCTAAAGCTAAGATGGTCATTGCCTGTAATCCAGCATGAACTGCTAAACTATCCTCACTCGAAGGCCAATCTAAAAATCTTGTGCCATCCATTTGCTCCTTACCATTCACCACTTTTCCTAAAATCTGTTTTACTAGACCTTGTAAGTATGGTTGTTGTTCTTTCAAATAGGCTAGGTTGCCATGCGCCATATACCAATCGTAATGCAACACAATCCACCACATGGAATAAGTACTAATTCCACACATCCAACTTCCTAGCGGAGTAGACTCACGTGCTAAATCCAAACTTTTAGGGACAACTTCGTTATATCCAAAAACCGTATTTACCGTAGCAACCTCTGGGTGTAAATCACCAACCCATACCAATCGGTCACGTTTAATACCGTCCCACAAGTAATCTTGCATATTCAGATGTACCGTATATGCCCCAACTTCCCAGATTTTATTCAAACGCTCATCACTGGATTTAAATGTTCCTAAATATGGAATATCACGGTAAGTAGAAATCGCTCTTACCTCTCTTAAATGCAATTCTGCATTCGAATCTAAAAAGTCTATCCTCGCAAATCTAAATCCTGATTCCCCAGTTTGATTTTTCCCTAACCAAGGTAATTTCATATCAAAATCACGCATCGCGTGGTCATTTGTAGCACCTTTATCTCCAATATTAGACATCGCCTCACTCACAGATTCTCCTAAGCGAATTCTAACATTACGTGCCACATTTCCTCCTCCCCACATGCCTGTAACAATTTCAAGCGCTCCATTCATTTCCTTACCGAAATCCAGCAATACAGAGGAAGTACCACTTCCCCCATTTTTTAATATAACAATGTCATCATTTACCAAATTTGCTTGGCCATTACCAGATTTCATTAAATTTTCTGCTTTCTGCACATCCCCCTCTTTCCAGACGATTCTAGTTGGATACACATACTCTCTTGTCAAAGCACTGATATGCTTGTCCCCATCACTCAATTTACGCTGCGCAAACCCCGGATTTGCAACCAAGCATAAAAGAAATAAGCCAATTATAGATAGATTATGTTTCATACGTATTTGTTAGGTTTATAATACTGCAATAATTTCTAAATATATCAAAGGCTTTAGGAATTACTATCCTGCGCTTACATGGAAAATAGTAGTTAGTATCGAGTATTTAGTAGTTAGATGCTTGTACTTGCCTGAGGTTTGAACCACTGAGGACCTGAATAAAATGAATTTAATGAATGGAAAGAATATTAAAGGTTAATTAGAAATCATATTCAGTGTATTCATTATAATCATTTCCTCAGTGGTTCAAAACCTCATTGCATTGACAACAGCTCTTTACAGGTGAAGCCTTGTGTGAAAAGCCGCATTAAATGAGCCAAAGAGTTTTTGTTACTTTTGCTTTCTCAAAAGTAAAAAGCCTTCCGCAGCTATGAGCGTTTAAACCTACTATTCTTTACTATTAATTCTATAACTAACCATC
>DAIQBS010000064.1:0-17731 GCA_036781025.1 Sphingobacterium sp.
TCGATTCCCGCCCTAGGTACATTGGTTAAAGCCTCACGAAAGTGGGGCTTTTTTAGTTATATAGATTTTTCAAAATTCCCAACATTTCATAAACCCTAAAAACAACAAAACCCTTTCATTTGCATGAAAGGGTTTTGATATATTTGGCGGAGAGTGAGGGATTCGAACCCCCGAACCTGTGACAGTTAACAGTTTTCAAGACTGCCGCATTCGACCACTCTGCCAACTCTCCGCGACAAAAGTACAAATTCTATACGGTTCTCCAAATTAAAAGTGAAAAATTTTATCCATGAATACCCTGTTGAGAGCTAATCAGATTGATTTTTAAAGATTTAGCTAGCTAAAAAAAATAGAATTAACCCAATCATTATTACAGCCTCCATCCTATTCCAGTAAGGCAATTGAATTATTAAAAAGTTAATAATTCATTTCATCTCACTAACTAAGCACTAAGGCGAACATCAGATTTAAAAATATGTGATTGGTTGGCAATAAGTTAATGTCCAAATGATAAAAAAAACACAATTTATTTTGCTTTTTACCATCATTTACCTACTTTTGCTTCACTAAAAGAGGCGCCAATAGCTCAGCTGGATAGAGCAACGGTTTTCTAAACCGTAGGTCTTAGGTTCGAACCCTAATTGGCGTACTAAAAACCCGGTTTAACAGTGTTAAATCGGGTTTTTTATTAGCCTAAATTCTTAAACTTCCCTTCTCGGATATTCAAATTTTTAATTTTTATAGTATCTTTAGCTTCAACTATCATATCATTGACTCGAAGAAAATGGAAGACAACATAGAAATAACCCAATTAAATGCTGAAGAGATTAGAGTACTTGGTTCTCTATTAGAAAAATCTAAAACTACCCCTGAAAACTACCCCATGACCTTAAACGCTCTACAAAGCGCATGTAATCAAAAAAGTTCAAGGAAACCGGTAGTTCAATACGACGAGAACTTAATTATTTCCACCTTAGATACCCTTAAAAAGAAAGGTTTAATATCCACTGTCGTTGGTGGCGGATCTCGTGTTACCAAATACAAGCACAATGTCGCTATTAAATACCCCTTATTACCACAAGAATTAGCTGTAATTTGTTTACTATTTCTAAGAGGACCATTAACTGCAGGAGAAATAAACAGCAACTCCGGAAGACTCTACGAATTTGAATCCTTAGAAGAAGTACAAGAGCTCTTGCAGAAATTAGGATCTGATGAAACTCCTTATGTAAAACAATTAGCGAAAAGACCTGGACAAAAAGAAGCTCGTTTTATTCATTTATTTAGTGATTTTGACGAAGAGAGCTTCGAAGAAAGCTTAAATACATCCTCAGAAGCTCCATCCAGTCGAATTGCTGAATTAGAACAACGTGTAGCTTCATTGGAAAACCAATTAAGCACCCTTCAAGAAAACTTCGATAAATTAATGGCAGAACTTACCTAATTTCCATCCAAATGCGTATTGCTTCTCTCCTACTTCTTAGCTCCATAGCCTTACAATCTACAGTTATTGCACAAACTATAGTACCGTTATCATCCGGAACAAAATCCAGTTTCCGTGGATTAGAAACCTATAAAAACAAAGTTGTTTGGGTAAGTGGGAGTTCAGGAACCGTTGGGAAATCAGTAGATGCCGGAAAAACATGGCAATGGATCTCTCCCAAAGGATATGAGAAATTCGATTTTCGGGATATTGAAGTCTTTAGTAAGAAAGAAGCTGTCATCGTATCTGCAGGATCACCTGCTGTCATATTACACACAAAAGATGGCGGAAATAACTGGAAAGAAGTCTATCGAAATGAGCGTGAAGAAATCTTCCTCGATGGAATGGATTTCAATGGAAAAACCGGCTATATACTAGGCGATCCGATTGATGGTGCTTTTCAATTATTAAAGAGTACCGATAGAGGGAAAACTTGGCAGGACGTTACAGAAGAAATAGCCTTGTTTGCAGAAGAAGGAGAAGCTGCTTTTGCGGCAAGTGGAACCTCGCTTCAATTACTTCAAAACAATTTATACATTGGCACTGGAGGACAACAAGCTAGTTTATTTAAACGGAATAAAAAAGAAAATAAATTAGATATTCTGGATGTACCCATCCAAAAGGGAGGCTCAGGAACAGGTATATTTTCCATTGATTTTTTAAATGAACGAGAAGGTGTTGTAGTCGGCGGTAATTATGAAAAAGATCAAGACAACAGTAATAATATTTACCTCACCAAAAATGCCGGATTATCTTGGGAGAAACCTCAAACACCGGTTTTCGGATATCGCTCCTGTGTAAAATACATCAATGCGAACACCCTAATAGCCACAGGAACTTCCGGTACTGACGTATCGTTCGATGGAGGAATGAATTGGAAAAATATTTCTAAAGATAGTTTCAATGTTATTGCCGCTTCTGCAAATACGAAACACATCTATTTAGCCGGAAGCAATGGAAATATTGTGCAACTCTTATTGGACTAAATAACGTTTTCAAAAGTATTTCTTAAGTCAATTTCAAAATTTAGATACACTAAACTCATTTAGTCCTTCAGCATCAATTCATAGATAATATATATAATTAATAAGATGACTATGGCTATCACCATGGTTCTTCTTATATTCTTCGCTGCTGGAACATCGTCTTTTTCCTTATCTAAAATTGTAGGAGCTTCATCTGAATCGACCGATTCAGTCCCGTTAATGATTTTATCTTTTTCTTTATCTTCCATATTTAAACGTCTTTATTTAGCTTTTCTTTCAATAAATTCTATGGTATTAATTATATAACATCATAGTATAAACAATTGTTTGCATGATTATTAGGCTTAGCAGTTGTATTTCTTTCCTTTTAAGCTCTAAATAGCTTATAGACACATTAAATCCAATAAAATTAAAATAGCCCCTACCTGCATAAAATGGAATAAATTCATTACATTAGTATAGGTAAGATATTGTCACCCAAATAAATATATTGCTCAACAAATTATAAACGACATAACATAATATGACGAATTTACGATCCGCAGGAAAAAGATTAAGAATAGCCCTTGAAGAAGAAAAACCATTACAAATTGTAGGTGCCATCAATGCGAACCATGCATTATTAGCTGAGCAAGCAGGCTTTAAAGCTATTTATTTATCTGGAGGAAGCGTAGCCGCAGGTTCCTTAGGAATCCCAGACTTAGGCATAACCAATCTTCAAGACGTATTAACCGATGTCGAAAGACTCACGAATGTATGTACATTACCCTTGATTGTAGATATAGATACAGGCTTTGGCCCTTCCGCTTTCAATATTTCCCGAACCATTAAAGCCTTACAAAAGGCAGGTGCCGCAGGAGTCCATATAGAAGATCAGGTTGGGGCTAAACGATGTGGACATAGACCAGGCAAAGAGCTCGTATCCTCTGAAGAAATGGTAGATCGTATTAAGGCAGCCGTAAACAGTAAAATGGACCCTGACTTTATGATTGGCGCAAGAACAGATGCCATCGCATCCGAAGGTCTTGAATCAGCTATTACACGTGCTAAAGCCTATGCTGATGCAGGAGCCGATTTTATCTTTGCTGAGGCAGTGACGGATTTAAACGATTACCTGCGTTTTGCTGAAGAAACCAAGCTTCCTATCCTAGCCAACATTACTGAATTTGGACAAACTCCCTTATTTACCGTCGATCAATTAAGACAAGTAAATGTTTCCATGATATTATATCCCCTTTCTGCCTTCCGTGCTGCCAATAAAGCCGCCCTGAAAGTATATGACCATATACGGAAAGATGGCACCCAAGCGAATGTTCTTGACCAAATGCAAACCAGAGAGGAGCTTTACCAAAGCATAGATTATTACAAATACGAACAACAGCTCGATCACTTATTTAAAAAATAATATTATGACTGATGCCAATTCTTCTACTTTTAAGCCCAAAAAAAGTGTAGCCCTTTCGGGAGTTCCTGCAGGAAACACCAGTTTATGTACCGTTGGTAAAAGCGGCAATGATTTACATTATCGTGGATACGATATTTTAGACCTTGCCAATCAGGCAACTTTCGAAGAAGTCGCTTATTTGTTAATTCATGAAAAACTACCCAATACTCAAGAATTAGCAGATTATGAATCTCAATTAATCGCATCCCGAGATATACCTTCAGCTGCAAAATCAGCCCTTCAACTAATTCCTTCTAGTGCACACCCCATGGATGTGTTGAGAACCTATGTCTCGATAATGGGAACCTTAGAACCGGAACCTATAGAACATGAACTAACTCGTACACGACAACTATTGGATCGCTTAATGGCTAGTTTACCTTCAGCACTTATTTATTGGTATCATTACAGTCATCATCAAAAAGAAATTGATCTAAGCTCAGAAGAACGAACCATCGCAGGACATTTCCTAAGTTTATTACATGGACAATCCCCATCCAAAGAATGGGTTGAAGCCCTACAGATTACATTAAACTTATATGCTGAACATGAATTCAATGCATCTACCTTTACCGCTAGAGTAATAGCAGGAACAGGTTCTGATGTGTATTCAGCCATTACAGGTGCTATTGGAGCACTTCGAGGTCCTAAACACGGTGGAGCAAATGAAGTAGCTTATGAAATACAATCCCGATATTCCAATGCCGATAGCGCTGAAGAAGATATCAAATCACGATTAGCAAACAAAGAAGTAATTATTGGCTTTGGACATCCGGTTTATACCATATCCGATCCTAGAAATCAAGTCGTCAAAAAAGTAGCCAAAAAATTAGCAAATTCCATCAGCGACACAACCTTATATGATGTGGCAGAACGGATAGAAACATTGTTATGGCGAGAAAAGAATATGTTCCCAAACCTAGACTGGTTTTCTGCTGTTGCTTATCATCATTTAGGTATTCCAACCTCCATGTTTACCCCATTATTTGTCATGTCTCGAATAGCTGGATGGGGAGCACATATCATAGAACAGCGAATTGATGGAAAAATCATTCGTCCAAGTGCAAACTATGTAGGTCCTGAAAACAAAATATTTATCCCAATTAAAGAACGAAATTAAACTATACGAATTATTTCAAAAACATGTCGAATCATATTTCCAATAACAGACCCAATCCTGACCAAGTACTAGTTGATATTGCTGACTAT
Source organism: Sphingobacterium sp. (assembly GCA_036781025.1). Lineage (GTDB taxonomy): Bacteria > Bacteroidota > Bacteroidia > Sphingobacteriales > Sphingobacteriaceae > Sphingobacterium. Next base: position 5,123 of record DAIQBS010000064.1, read on the forward strand.
GTATTAAACTATAAAATTGAAAGTAAGCTTGCTTATGATACCGCGCATTACTGTTTTTTAGACAGTATTGGATGTGCATTTGAAGCCTTAACTTACCCTGCATGTACAAAAATGCTAGGCCCAATCGCAGCTGGAACTATTGTACCAAATGGAGCAAAAGTACCTGGTACCAATTTTCAATTAGATCCAGTTCAAGCGGCCTTTAATATAGGCACTATGGTACGTTGGTTAGATTTCAATGATACCTGGCTAGCCGCAGAATGGGGACATCCCTCAGATAATTTAGGAGCTATATTAGCTGTTTCAGATTGGATTAGCCGCCAGCAAAAAGCTTTAGGAAAACCTGGTTTAACCATGAAAGCCGTCATGGAATGTATGATTATGGCTCATGAAGTTCAAGGGGTTATCGCTTTAGAAAACTCTTTCAACAAAGTCGGATTAGACCATGTTATCTTAGTAAAAATTGCTTCCACAGCTGTTACCGGAAAGTTATTAGGTTTATCTAGAGAGGAGTTGATAAATGCCCTTTCCCTTGCTTTTGTTGATGGACAATCTTTACGAACTTATAGGCATGCGCCCAATACTGGAAGTCGTAAGTCATGGGCTGCTGGAGATGCAACAGCAAGAGCAGTTTACCTTGCTCTGATTGCTCAAAAAGGTGAAATGGGTTATCCTTCTGTTTTAACAGCTCCGGTATGGGGATTTTATGATGTATCATTCAAAGGAAAAGCATTTCAATTTCAACGTCCTTACGGATCTTATGTCATGGAAAATATACTATTCAAAATATCATTTCCAGCGGAATTTCATGCGCAAACTGCAGTTGAAGCAGCTATGACATTACATCATCGTTTAAAAGAAATGGGTAAAGATTATACAGATATTAAAAAAATCAGTATTAGAACCCACGAGGCTGCTATACGAATAATCGATAAGCATGGCCCATTACACAACCCAGCAGACCGAGATCATGCAATTCAATATATGGTAGCAATCCCTTTCTTATTTGGTAGACTTACAGCTGCCGATTATGAAGATCAAGTAGCTTTAGATCCAAGGATAGACCAATTGAGAGAAAAAATTAATTGTTTCGAAGATCCAGAATTCACTAAAGATTACCACGATCCAGAAAAAAGATCCATTGCAAATGGCTTAACGATTGAATTGAACGATGGCACCTTATTGGATGAAGTCCTTGTTGAATATCCAATAGGACATCGCTTCAGACGGGAAGAAGGAATCCCTAAATTGATCGAAAAATACAAGATAAATCTCCAAAGGATCTATTCAGAAGATCAACAGAATGAAATACTCGCAAAAACCTTAGATTTTCAAGTATTTAATGAAACTCAGGTGGATCAATTAGTTGATCTGATGATCAAGTAACCTATTAAACGGGAAGACAGGCTCTTCTCGTTTAATTCTTCACTTTAATAGGTCTTTTTTCCAGTTGCTTTTAAAATCAGTATAAAATTTAAAATCATCGTAACCCAACTTTTTTAATAAAGCAGGAACTTTCCAATGCTCCCCATAAATTAAAAATTCCTGGCAGTCATTGACTAGATTTTGAATACCAATTAGGTCAATATGACTGAAGACACCACCAGTTTGCACAGCATAGCCCAATCCCAAAATAGAGCCAATATCTCCATCTATGGTATCTTCCAACACTCCTTCTTCTAAACAACGGAAGCTTTCCAACGAAACAATATGTAATAAGCGATACTTACTGAAGATTTTTAAAGGTAAATTTTTAAGTACTTCAATATGAGGATCTGCCCATCCTTTAATCATGGAACCATCAGCAGCATATTCATAAAATCCTTGACCTACCTTTCTACCTTTACGACCAGCTTTAATCAATGAATTTAAATATTGAAAGACTTTTTGTTGAGACTTATTTAGCGAAGGTAGCTGTTTCCAGACCTGAACCATGAGCTCCAAGGAAATTTCATCCAATACACGCAATGGTCCTACGGCAAAACCTGCTTCTTTAGCTAATTTATCAATATACGCTACAGGCAATCCTTCCAAAACCATTAAAATTCCCTCCATCAAATAAGAAAAGAAAATTCTGGAGGTGAAGAATGCCGGGCTATCATTCACAACAATTGGAATTTTAGAAAGGGAGCTCACTATTGAAAGAGCTTTTTCCAAGGTTTCCTTACTTGTCTGATTAGAACGGATTATCTCCACTAAAGACATTCGATCTACAGGAGAGAAAAAATGCAAGCCAATAAAACGAGAGGCATCATTTGTAGCACTTGCTAATCGTTTAATTGGTAGAGATGTTGTATTGGAAGCATAAAAGCCTTGAGCACTTACATAATTTGACGTCTCTTTTATTAAGGAAGATTTTAATTCTTCATTTTCAAAAATCGCTTCTATGATTAAATCTGAATCTTTTAAACAATCATTATTTTTTGCTACTTGAATTCTTTCCAACAAGGTATGATTGGTTAATCCAATATCATTAAGGCTATTTACATGTTTATCGGCTATTTTTTTCACCGTAGCCTTTCCTTTTTCAGCAGCTTCTTCGGTTATATCCTTTAAACAAACTTCATAGCCAGCCTTGGCAAGTTCGTAAGCTATCCCACTCCCCATCATTCCTGCACCTATGACAGCAGCCTTTTTTCCTTTAAATGTAGGTACATCTGGATATTTTGTTAAAGCGATGGATTGTTGCACCCCAAAATGTAAAGTTCTTACCATCGCTTTGGTTTCTTTACAATTTAAAACATATTCAGATTGCACTAAATCTATAGTCAACAATTCTCTTTCTTCTAAAAACTCACCAGATTTAAAAACACTAATACATGCCACATGAGCTGGAATATTTAAATTTACTTTACCAGATAATTGTGATTCATTAAAAGTTTCGGTTACGATATCTTGATTTTCTTGGATAGACCGTATTTTTTTTGGAGAACTATTTAAAAATCCTTGAATATTTTGAATTCCTAATTGCAGGTTTTCATAAACATCTTCGACAATTGTTGAGCGTAACGATTCTTGAAGTGAAAAAATAACACCTTGTGCTAACAATTTAAATGCCTGCTGATAACCAACAATATTCTTTAAAAATATGGCACTTCCTAATCCAGGGAAAATTCCAAATTCAGATTCTGGAAATCCAACTTTCACTGATTTTCCGTAAGCAAACCTTCTATCGCAGATTAAAAACAAGGATAATGCTGTACTTAAACAACTGTCGTTTATTAAACCTACTAAATATTTAGGATGCTGTCTTATCCGAATAATTAAATCAGAAATATCAAAAAGTCTCCTTTTAAAATCAGTTCTTTCAGCCGCCTGTTCGAACAATTCATCCATTGGAACTCCTGTAAAAGCACCATCAAAACATAAGAAGACAGCTTCACAAGAAGGATTATCCATCAAATTTAAAGTCCTTTTCAACAAAATTTTAAGAAAAAAAAGGTCAATTATGGCAGGTTCTGTAATATTATTTACAATTTTCAATAAATAATTCCCCTCTTCCAGTTCTTCCTCTAATACTTGAACATCCAATAATTTACGTTTTAAATTCATCAATCTTTATTTCTTTATAACGGTTCAACTTCTTGTATAAGTTAATTGATCAATGTAGACTTTAGAAAGAATTTCCAACATGATTTCCGACGTCCCCCCTATAATTGTACCTGCGCGTGCATCCCGATATAATCTAGCAATTTTATATTCTTCTGTATAGCCATAACCTCCAAAAAATTGAAGACATTCATTCGTTACTTGAATATAAAGCTCACTGGCTTTCAACTTGGCTATAGTACATTCTTTAACAGCGTACAAATGCTGATCTTGGAGACTACAACAATATAAAACAAAAGATCGCAACACTTCAATTTCTGCCATTAGTTTAGATAATCGATGCCTGACAACTTGAAAATCTTTTATAGTTCGACCAAATGCACTTCGCGAACGGATGTAATCTAAAGTATAATTTACAGCACAATCTGCAGAGGACAAGCAATAAATAGAAGTTACTAATCTTTCCAATTGCAATCCTTCCATCAAGTATTTAAATCCCTGGTCCAACTGACCAACTAAATTTTCTTTAGGAACCTTGACCTGATCAAAATGGATTTCCGCTGTATCGGATGCATGCCATCCCATTTTATCAATCTTCCTATTTGATACACCCGCAGCATTTTGATCTATAATCAATAAACTTATTCCCTTATTCCCTTTATCAGGATTGGTTTTTACTGCAGTAATGATAAAATCAGAACTACAACCATTTGTGATAAAGGTTTTCGATCCATTTACAATATAAAATTCACCATCAAATGTTGCTGAAGTTGTGATTTTTTGAACATCCGAACCCACATCAGGTTCCGTTATTGCAATGGCGCAAGTTTTATCACCAGCTAATACAGCTTTCAGATAACGATCCTTTATCCACTCTGATCCATATTTCTCTAAATAGGGAGCGGCCATAAATTGGATAACTAGCGCGGATATCGTAAAACCACCAGAAAAACATTGACTTATTTCTTCGCAAAAAATAAAGGAATAGTAAAAATCTAATGCTAATCCACCATGTTCTTCGGCAAAATTTAATCCTAAAAACCCCATTTCACCTAACTTCCTCCAAACCTTAACATCCACCTCTCTATTTTGCTCCCATTCATCAATATAAGGAAGTATTTCTTGTTGAATAAAGGATCTTAAACTTTCACGAAACAACAAATGCTCTGAACTCATTTGACTCTTAATCATACTTATAGTGATAGGTTTAAAATATCATAAATTACTTTAAGAAATACTATTGGCAAGTTTTGTCAGACCCTAAAATAAGTTAAATTTATTGTTATCGAAAATTGCTGTACTTCTTAGGATTAAGATAAATATAGTTAAACTTTTCGTTAAATTACATTTGTGTGCATTAAAATTTAATTTTAAACAACAAAGCAATTCACAGTTGCATCAAATTATATATGTTAAAACATATTTAAATTTGGCAAAGAAAAAAAATAGAAATATTTATGATTTTTCTATAAAATAAAAGACAGCCTGTATGATTACTTAAAAATATCTCCTTTGATTCCCTCAAATTTTTGCTCAAAAATTTCTGAAGGACAATTAATCAATTGTCTTAAAGCAATTAATTGATAAAAACTTCGATCATCTAAAATGTTCAAAAACAAAAATATTTCTTTTAGGATCAAACGATCTCTTTCTTCAGAACAATTGGATAAAAGTTCAATAAAAGTTAGCTTAATTTCACTCAGACTAAGTTTGTAGTGATTTAACCCACCTGCAAGACTCCAAAAACTTTGATCGATGATGTCTTTAAACTGAATTTGATCAAACAATCGATAAATTTCTTGCTGCTGTGATGCATTAAGGTTGGACAGATTGTTGGAGGAAGTAAAACAATTGCTTGCCACCTCTTGCATTTTAACATCTAATTCAAGATGTTCCGTTAGTTGATTTGATAATTCCATATAGTTGTGATAATAATTTCCCGCTGTATTCCCCAATGTTGATTTCGAATTCAGTCAATCAACTTTAATCTTTCATAGGAAGATCTAGAAAAAGATCAATTTTATTAACAACTAATATGATTATGACTTATGTATTTACATAAATCTAAACCAAGAATTTGATAGTTTAAAACTTAAACAAAGCAATTAACTTTGATAAAATCTATAAATATTGATAAATAAGATAAAATCTCTTTTATTAATAATAATAAGCAAATTTAATATATTTAAAATTAATAATCTGTTAAATAATATAAAATTATTTAATTTTAAATAATAATTAATGTTATTACGCATTTCATTAAAAACTTCTAAAGCTTTTTACATTCCCAAAAACAATTCAAAACATACAATCAAAATTTTATCCACAAAACCAGTTTTTGTTAACTAAAAATAAAGTGAGTTAACTTAGTAAACCCTTATCTGGAAGATGATTAGGAAACTTGTCCCCTCGGTTTTGAAAAGCAACAAAGCCATTTCAAATGAAACAGCTTTGCAATGTTTTTCTTCGGTATGTAATTTGGCTTAATTGAAAACTAGATTAGCAAAATTCGAACCAAAAAAAAGCCTGTGAAATAATTTGTTAGGAATTAAAAAACAAATAAAAAGCCCGCTTTTGAAGTAATTTCTTCAAACTGTTATCCTAAAAAGTCGAATTCAAAAAAAAATATTTATCATCATTTATTTGTATATTTATTAACATTAATTGAAGTATAAAAACAAGAAATATGGCAACTTTCAGCGACAATTTCTCCAATCAAGCTTCTATCTATGCCCAGTTTAGGCCTTCCTACCCTCATGAGCTTTATGATTTTCTTACTAGTTTAACACCGCAACACCATTATGCCTGGGATTGTGGTACTGGAAATGGACAATCTGCCATCCATTTAGCTGATTATTTTGATTTAGTATATGCAACTGATCCTAGTGAAGCTCAAATAACCAATGCATTTCCTCATGAACGAGTTACCTACAAAGTTGAAAAGGCGGAGGAAGCGAATTTAAGTCCTCAAAGTATTGATCTCATTACGGTTGCTCAAGCGATACACTGGTTTGACTTCGAGAGTTTCTATGAGAAAGTTAAAACAGTTCTTAAAAAAGATGGGATAATTGCTGTATGGGCTTATGGACTTCCTCAAATTAATGCAGACATTGATGCTATTGTAAAAAATTTTTATCAAAAGATTGTGGGACCTTATTGGCCAGTAGAAATTAAATCCATCGATCAAGGTTATACTACGATTCCTTTTCCATTTAAAGAAATAGAACCCCCGGAATTTTATATTCGTAAACGATTAAAACTAGACGACCTTTTAGGCCACCTACTAAGCTGGTCTGCCACACAACGATATATAACCCAAGAAAACCACAATCCTATTGATTTAATTCGAGATGATCTTGCACTTTTATGGGCTGATCCTACGTCCATAAAAACAGCATCTTGGAAAATTATGCTTCGGGTTGGCAAATTGCCGCATTAAAATTAAAGATAATTCATGCAGCTTGAATGAAGACTTTTTTCATCTCAGGCTGCAACAACAATCCTTGAAATTTTAAAGTTTATTAAATTTGATGCGATAGTTAAAGTATGGAGACTAATCTTATAATATTTTTTCAAATGCATGTCGAGCTGAACCTCTCATATAGACCTGCCCACACAACTGATATCCTAATTTTTCAAAAATTCTAAGCATAGGCAGGTTATCAAAATTCGTATCCGCACGTATACTTTTCACTTGATTTCGTAAACATATCTCCTCTAATTGTGTCAGCATCCATGTTGCCATGCCTTTGATGTAATGTAATTGAGAAACCGCAACTCGATGTACTACGGCATAATCTCCAGAGGTCAACCATGCCCCTTCTATATATTCATAAGCAGGGTCATTAGCAAATATCAATGCGAAATATCCAACGACCTTTTCTTCATGTATACATACATAGCCATGTGCAAGTTCAATATCTTTTTTTACCACATCAAGGTTTGGATAACCATCCTGCCATTGATTACTTCCCTCCTCTTTTCGCTTATTTATTGCTTCCTCTAAAATCGACCAAATGGCAACAGCATCTGACATAACCGCTTTCCTAATTTTCAAATTTCCCAAATCATGTTTATCCATATCCCTAATTTATACTTTTTTCAAAAACCTCCTTCAATAATTTTAAAATATCCTTACAGATGATGCTCATTTTCAATAAAAAATATGAAATAAATCATACGTATTTAAGGAAAACAGATGATGACAAGTTCAACTTAAATCACTTATTAGTATTGAAAAATAGAAGCAATTTTAAGTCTTCCATTTACTTTCCTACGGATCTCCTTCGGACCTTCATCGGAAATCTTGAGGATGTACTACGTAAAAACTCGGAGAAGATCCGAAAGAGATTCATCGCAGAAGCAACAAAAATCAGGACTATGAACAGATTTAATCTAAACTTCATATGAATATACTAGGATAGTTTCCTTTTATAAATAAACGTCTTAGGCAATGGTTGAGCATGGTAAATAATTTTTGCATTAGACACTGAAATCAAAAAAACAACAAGATTGATAAAAGACAAGGGAGTTTCTCCACTATTGAGAAACTCCCTTGTCTTTTATGTATTGAAAAAATTATACTCTTATTGATAATCCTTAGGAAATTTACCTTTCACAAATTTTCCAAAACCGAACATCAAAGGTTGATACGAATCGATTGGATCCACAACTAGATCCGCATTAATTTTATCTTCTTGACCAACTGCCCATAGACAAGCGTTGATTAATAATCTACGCATATCCTTACTCACAAAATCAATAGATGCTCCCATTGTTGTTGTAAAAGCTTTCCCTTTCACCCCTCCAGGAAGTTGGTATGACTTTGTCCATGCAACAGGTATGGTGGATTTTTTCCAATTGATAGCCGAAAGCTCATCCATACCTATAGTAGGCTGACCAAATAATAAAATATCTGCGTCCTTTAAATCGGCATGAATACCATAAACATCCGTTGGAACCCAAATATCATTGACTCCAATTAAGATGGGGTTAGGTTTTACCATTTGTAGACCATTTACGAAACATCGAGTACCTTCTGTTCCATGGTCTCCATGATGACTAATCCATGTTTCTCCAAGCACCAATTTACCAAACCCTCCTGCCCATGCGCCATCTTTATGGGCATAACCATAATGTTTGAATTTGCTTTTAGAATCTTCCGGGAAATTAAAGGCATGTGTCGCTGTACGTAATCCGATCACTGGTTTACCTGCTTTTAAATATTGATCTATATGTAGCATTTGATCATCCGGCAATTGACGGAATCTTGTTGCAATAATTAATAAATCCGCATCTTTCAACTCCTGCAGTCCCGGAATATTTTGCTCGTAATCTGGATTTATTTCCTTCGTTTTAGGGTCGATTGGAAATAAAACTACAGCATCAAAACCATGATGATAGGATAACAACTTAGCCAGCATCGGCATACTTTCTTCAGATCGATATTCCTGATCTCCGGCAATGAGCACTACCTTTTTAGCCTTTGTTGTTGCATTTTTAGCTTTAAAATAAAGCCAATCCACCTGCCTTTGCGCGCAGGCTACATTTACAGTTACAACGACTAAAAATAAAAGTACACTGAGCTTTTTTAAATAATTCTTACAATTTCCTATCATCATGTTTTATATAATTGATTTTACCTTTATTAAGACGCTTCTAATTCGCTATTAGATGCAACTTCCGCTTCTGGTTGTGCTTTGCGTTGCCAAAAGAAAAATATTAAAAATAAGACGATCAAAATCGCCGGGAAGATAGCTAATTTAGCTAGAGTAATTTGACCAACTAAGAGATCAACATTTTCAGTTGTGCTACCAATTTCTGCCACCGCTTGTTTGGAATTATCAATCCAGCGACCGATAATAGGTTGGAAAATGGAAGTAGAAAACATACCTACTCCACCAATAATAGACATCCCCAATGCCCCACTCAATGGAACTCTTTGCGCTGTAGTACCAATCATGGTAGGCCAGAAAAAGCATACGCCCACAGCAAATAAAATTGCTGCTAAATAAACCATTCCTCCTGTTACCACACTGAATAAATAAATACCTATGGTTGCAAAAATCGCTGAGAATAACAATACTCCAGTTTGACCTAACAATTTAATCACCGGACCAGCAAAAAAGCGACCTACAGCCATAACTCCTGTTACCAATGCTAATACCAACATAGGACTAGCTCCACTTTCTGCCATAATAATTCCAACCCATTGTTGTGGACCAAATTCGGAGATAGCAGTTAATGCCATACAACAGAATAAGAAAATGAAGATTGGTGAAAACATTGCTTTGAAGTTGTTCGATATGGATTCAACTGCTGCTGCTTTTGCTGCAGGGAAGGTTTGTCCAAAGAATAATATGGCGTAAATAATTGTAGGAATCATAATTAGCCACATTTGCACTTGCCAACTTACACCCCAATCGGTTAAGAATTTAGAAGTTAAACTACCGATAACAATACCGCCAGGGAACCACATGTGGAACCTGTTAAGCATTTTATCCATTTTCTTTCCAGAATATAAATCTGCAATCAATGGGTTACAGGCTGCTTCAGTACAACCATTACCAAAACCAATAAATAAGGTGGACAATAATAACAAAGAATACCCTTGTGCATAGATCGTTAAAATAATTCCTAAAGTGTGGGCTACAAATGCGATACGCATGATGTTGGCAGGACCTATTTTATAATAGAATAAGCCTCCTAGAATCATAGATATAGGAAAACCTAAAAACCACATGGAATTTATAAATCCTAATTGCTCCGCATTTAAATTAAAATTCTCTCCGAGTTGAGGTAATATACCTGCCCGAATGGAAAAGGTTAATCCTGTCGTAATAAGCGCTAAACAACTTCCTAGGAATAGTGCTTGATTGTTCACTGGTTTACTCATAATGTAATGGTTTATTTTTTACAGTTTGTTGGTTATTTTTTAAAAATACTATTTAGTTCGTAAATATTAATTCTTTAAAATGGGATAAAATTTAATATTTGTGAATTTTACCCCAGTATTTCATCAAATAATGATGACTTAACATAATAGGTTTTATTATTTACAGGAAATCTAAGGCTGGATATTGCTTTTAATAAATGAATAGCCTTCTTCCGCAATTTCCCAAGGATCGGAATATTCTCTCCAAACATTGATCATATTGGCAAAATCAGCATCTGCCCTAGAGAAAGATTCTATGGTATACCATCCTTCGTAATTTATTTCTTTTAATGCATGGAAGACGCGATCCCAATGTACCAAACCCTTTCCTGGAGTTCCACGATCGTTTTCGCTGATATGTACATGAGCAAGGTAGGGTGCAATTTCTTGAATTGCCTTTTCTATACTTTTTTCTTCAATATTCGAATGATGCGTATCAAACATGGCCCGTACGTTCGGGTGATTGACCTGTGCCACCAGACTGGCTAATTGAGCCATGGTATTGCATAGGTAATTTTCGAACCTATTGACAGCTTCCAAAGCCAATATCACCCCATTTTGCTGAGCATACTCCCCTGCTTGATGCATAATATCGGCACAATAAGACCACTCTTCTGTTGTGGCAGGACGATAGGCAAAATGCCCATGAGCAGAATGGAAAGGCCCACAAATCAATGTACAATTCATATCATTTGCCCGGTCAATAGCCCACTTAATACGATCCAAGCCTTGTTGTCTGATACTTGCTTCAGAAGCGATTGGATTATGATCTTTGTCTACTACAAAAACACCTGTAATGTCTAATCCTAAAGATTGACAATGTTTGGCAAGTTCCAAATACTCTTTCTGGTTGTCTGAACCTATAAAGCATTCTATTCCATCATAACCTATTTCTTTCAAGCGATCTACTAAAGGGAAGGTTTGCGAGGATACTCCAGCAGACCAGGGCAACAAATTGAATCCTATTTTATTTTTCATTCTATATCTTAAATATTATGCGCGTAACAAGCTTAAAATTAATTTTCTAAAGGGTGTTGTTTTAATAATTCTTCCGGAGAATAAAATCCTTTTTTATCACGGATAGCTTCTCTAATTTTTTTAACTTCTTCTGCAGAGATAGCCGAACTTTTATTTCCAAAATTATTTCGAACAAAAGTCAACACATCCGCGACTTCCTGATCATTCATCAATCCTCCAAATGGAGTCATTGGGACCTGACCTGGATATTTTTTTCCGTTGACTTCAATAGGCCCCATTAATCCGTTTAATGTTAACTTTATTAAACGCTCAGTATTTCCTGTTACCCAAGGGCTAGCATCTAAAGGCGGAAATCCGGAACTCTCCAATCCTTTGCCATTTGGTTGATGACAAGTCACACAAAAACCTTCTTTATTATATAAAATAGCTCCTCTTTTAAATTGAGCCAAATCATTTCCTTTTAAATGGCTGGCAATGGCTTCCGTTCTTTCAGGATTACCTACCGATTCATTTTTAAGATGGGCCAATGAAGTTTTATACGCTGGTTTTAACCAATCATCCAGTTTAAGCGTATCTACTTTTGCCAACACTTCCAGACCTTCTGCAGGAGCTAACCAAGATGCAGCAGTGATTCCTTCCATTCTCACCCTTCCCTGCTCATCTTGAACAGCTTGTTGCAATAAGGCTTTATAGTTTTTCAGCTTCGTACTATTGTATCGGATAGCATGAGCTGCTGCTGCTCTTGCTCTGAAATCCTTCGCCTTCAACAATTTTTCCAATAAGCTTTGATCGATACGATTAATCCCCCAACTAACCCATAAACCTTCCAACAAATGATGTTCGTAATTTTTATCATTAGGATCCAATTGGGTAACCCATTTCTTCAAAGCTTTTTCCACTTCGTTGGCAGAACGCATTCTTAATTCTGTTCTCGTTCTATAACGGGTTCTATCTTCAGGTAATTTTAAATTTTCCAGTAATTCATCAATAGAAGCATCCGCAATTTTTGCAGGTTTTACCAAAGGACGAGACGGATAGGTTACGCGATAGATACGACCATGCACATGGTCTCTTAAAGGATCCCTGGCATTATGTTGCATATGACCAATCAATATATTATGCCAGTCTATGACATATAAAGAACCATC
>DAIQBS010000065.1:0-17293 GCA_036781025.1 Sphingobacterium sp.
AACCGTCATCGCGAGCTTGCGAAGCGATCTCCGAACTATACTAATGAGATTGCTTTTTCGTGCCTCATCGCAAAAACGTGCGGAATTGGGTCAGGCTCCGCCTGATTACCCCAACACTATCCTCCCCCAATCCCCTTCCAAGGTATTTCTAAAATAATCATCATGACTCACTAAAATGATAGTCCCTTGAAACTGATTAAGGGCATTTGCGAGGATATCCATATTTTGGATATCGATATTATTCGTGGGTTCATCCAGGACAATCAGATCTGCTACCTGATGAGCAATGCTCATACAGCATAACAACAAACGCATGCGTTCTCCCCCACTTAGCACGTGGCAAGGTTTACTCCAAGAATCTTTAGGGAAGAGAAATCGGTTTAACCTGATTTTCACTTCGTGCTCCTCCAGTCCTGCATCGTTGAACGACTGCGCCATCTCGTAGATACTGAGATTGGATTGAATGATGGAATAATCCTGATCAATGTATAAGGAACGAAAATCGCGTGAATATAGCGTTCCGGAGCTAGGGTCCAGTTTCTTCAGCAGTAGATGGATTAACGTTGTTTTGCCGGAGCCATTCCCTCCTGCAATTTGCCATCGACTGCCTTGCTTGATTTGAAAATTTAAAGGTTGCTTCCATAAATCAACATGTCGAACACGAAATTGCAAATCCTTCCCTTCCAAAAGCACTTTGCCAATCGCTAGGCTGGAGCTTTTAAAATCAAATTGCATCTGATCCAATTGAAAGGTATTATTGCGTAAATCTTGCAGCTGCTGTTGAATTCCTTGAATTTTTTCCTGATGTACCCCCTTCAGCTTCGCACTGCTATTCTCGGCATTGTTCTTTAAGGTATTCATCATGATACGTGCAACCCCAGATTTCTCCTGCTTACTTTTTCCTCGAGCATTCAACTTTTGTTGCCTTTCCAAACTCTCCCTTTCCTTATCTTTGGCTTTGCGCAATTCCTTCTGACCGGATTGCAGTTGCTGATCCATCGCTTGACGTTGAATGGTTCTCTGCTCCTCGTAAAACTCGTAATTCCCTCCAAAACGCTCAATCCCTTTGGGGCTCATTTCGGCAACAGATGGAAATAGATTCAATAAATTACGATCATGACTCACCAATACAATGGATTTTGACGTTTGCTGTACAAATTGATATAATAATACCCTGCCCTGCTGGTCCAAGTGATTGCTAGGTTCATCCATTAAAATAATCTCCGGATCTAAAATTTGAATACCTGCCAGGAAAACTTTAGTACGTTGACCTCCGCTTAAGCGATGAAAGGAATCTGTCAGCTTAACATGCGGGATTTTCCAATATTGAAATGCTTGATCGCAACGTTCCTCCAGGTTCCAATCATCATCGAGCATGTCGTAGTAGCTTTGATCCACTTCTCCAGCTAGAATAGCCCGCAAAGCATTCAGTTTTGGCGACAGTCCCAACACATCAGCAATCGTTTCATCCAGTATTGGATAATGCAGTTGAGGGATATAGTAAGGTTTACTACTCGCAAAGCAAGTTCCTTTGTTCAGGCTTAATTGCCCAGCCATAATTTTCAAGAGACTGGATTTTCCAACTCCGTTCTGACCAATCAAGGCCATTTTCTCATGATCTTGCACAAGAAATTCAATATCCTCAAAAAGGATTTCTTTATTAGGGTGTATGTAGGTGGCTTGTTGTATTAAAAGCATGTTTCTTTTCGCTAAAGGGTAAAACCATTGCTTGACGAAGAAGGTCAAGCAGTACTCGATTTTTTGCGGAAAGAATGAATCTTACATAAAGTGCTTTTAATTTGTTGCTTGCAAAGATAATAAATTTTTTAGTTCCAATCCAAAAATTTCCCTTAGGTTACAATTGTTCGGAAAGTCAGGTTGACACGAGGACCGTGAGTTACTTTTGTTGGAGGAAGTCTATGCAACCAATAGGTTTGCGTCTTTCCCTTCATGATTAATAAGCTCCCATGTTCCAATAAGATATCGATTTTAGTTTTATCCACTTTATGTTTGAAGGAGAATTTTCGGGTAGCCCCAAACGTGACGGAGGCAATGGCACCGTCTTTTTGCAAGTCTTTCTCCCCATCGCTATGCCAGGCCATTCCTTCCGAACCATCATGGTATAAGTTCAAAAGACAAGAGTTGAAGCTTTCGCCGGAAAGCTGTTCTACAAGTTGCTTAAGCTGCAACAGTTCCGCAGTCCAAGGCAAGGCTTTTTTTTGAATACCGGAATATTGGTATTCAAAAGCCTGATCACCATACCAAGCCACTTTACGTTTCGTAAAAATATGTTTCCCAAAAATGATCGCCTCATCGGGTTTCCATTCTACCTGATGCAGCAATTGATGATACCAATCATCCGGATTATCAATCACCATTCCATAATAGTTTACTGTACCATCATGAGGTAAGTAATTTTTATGAGGATCAGCATAATTACCTAGTTTCAAATTCATTTTCTATCGTATAATGAGCAAATTCCCATCCTAAAATGGCTTTCTTACGTAGAGGTTCCCAACGGTAACCACCCATATGTCCGGAGGCTTGAATCACGCGATG
Source organism: Sphingobacterium sp. (assembly GCA_036781025.1). GTDB lineage: Bacteria > Bacteroidota > Bacteroidia > Sphingobacteriales > Sphingobacteriaceae > Sphingobacterium. The sequence continues at coordinate 2,560 of DAIQBS010000065.1, forward strand.
ACAGGGAATCAGGTAGGCAATGGGATTTTGACCAATTGCAGTCCCTACCGCCCGGTAGGCTTTCGGATGTCCAATTGTTTCGGCCAACTGTTTATATGTATTACAAGACCCTGCAGGGATAGCTAATAAGGCTTGCCATACCTTCAATTGAAAAGCTGTACCTTTCATGTGTAATTTAATGTGTGCGAGATTTTCTATCGTTGGATCAAAAATGGCTAATGCTTCTTGCTGCATGGGATGATCTTGCTGTATGAAATGAGCTAAAGGAAATTCTTTTTTCAACAAGCTTAAGCTTGATTCCAAATCCGCAGTAAAAGACATCGAGCAAATCCCTTTGTGCGTTGATGCCATGAAGCATGGACCGAATAAGGTATCGTAAAGTTGGTAACTGATTTCCAAACCCTGACCTTGATTTTTGAACTGTGCTGGAGTCATCCCCTCAATCTGTACAAACAAATCATGCAACCTACTCGTACTGCTTAAGCCAGTTTGCAAATGCGCATCAAATAAACTCGGCTTTTCTTCTCTTAACAGGCGTTTAGCAAAATCTGTTTGCAGGTATTGCCTAAATTTTTTGGGACTCACTCCTGCCCATTCGGTAAAGAGTCGCTGAAAATGAAATGGACTCATATGAACATGTGCAGCAATAACGTCCAGGGATAAATTGTTTTTAAAATTTTCCTGAATAAAAGCAATAGCTTTCGCTATCCGTTCATAATTAAGCTGCATTTGTGATTTTTCCATACCCAAATTTCTAAAACAAAAATGAGGATAAAAATCCGAATCTTGCTAAATAAAAAAGGGCAGTTGACCAGTCAACTACCCTCCACAATGTAATTATATAGGAATTATTTTGCTAAGTAACCACCATCCACAGGATAATAGGATGCAGTGACAAAGGATGATTTATCTGATGCTAACCAAAGCGCTAACTCAGCCACTTCATTAGGTTTTCCTAAGCGCTGAAAAGCATGTTGGGTTTCTAGGAATTTTAAGGTATCCGCGTCCAGGGCATTATCTACCAAAGGCGTTGAAATAAAACCAGGACCTATGGCATTGACACGCACCCCTTTGGTCGCATATTCCCAGCCAGCTGTTTTTGTTAAACCAACTACGCCATGTTTTGCTGCTACATAAGCTGAGGAATGTGAAAAACCAACAGCACCTAAAATGGAAGCCATATTGATGATGCTTCCACCGACTTTCTCTATTTCCGGCAATTGATAATGCATTCCATAGAATACGCCATTCAAATTGATGTTAATCACCTTATTCCAACCCTCCAAAGACAGGTCTCCAACTGTTGCAGCCTCCCCACCTATTCCTGCATTGTTCACCGCAATATGCAAAGCACCGAAGTTTTCAATGGCAGCATCCACGATGCGTTTATTATCATCCGGAGAAGCGGAATCTGCTTTAATAAAAACAACATTGCCTTCTCCAAAATTATTGATCAATTCATTTCCTAATTTTTCGTTCAAATCCGAAACGACCACTTTAGCACCCTCCGCAACGAATAATTCAACAATTGCCTTACCTATTCCTGAAGCTCCTCCAGTAACAATAGCGACCTTATTTTCTAATATGTTCATAGTTTATGACCTTTAAAATGTTGTCTAGCTAATTTAAGGAAACATCTTCTGGAATAAAGTGATGAACATCACTCAAAAAGCTGATTATGACTTTAATAAGAAACTAAAGCCTATTCCTGACACAATTTTGATAATGTAAAAGAATTAAGTCGATTAATGTTCGTCTAGCAATTTAATAGGTTTGGTTTTTCCGTATTCATTGCTGTATACCTTGATTAAAACCCCTACTGAAGATAGAATTAATGGTCCGAAGATTAAGCCCAACATACCAAATAACTTTAAGCCTAATAATACACCAAAGACGGTGATTAGAGGTGGAACATTGCCTAAGGTTTTTAATATGGTAAAGCGCAAAATATTATCAATACTGCCAATTAAAATTAAACCATATAAGCCAATTCCAATTCCATTGGCAGTCTGACCAGAGGCAATGGTAATGATGGCTAATGGGATGTAGATGGTCATCGTTCCTAATACAGGAACGATAGAAGATACGCCCGTTAATATTCCCATCAGGATAAAATTATCGACATCGAAAATCCAATATCCCAACATAGCAACCACTCCTTGACATACGCCAAGAATCGGTATACCAAGCGCATTGGAACGCACCATGAGGTAGACCTCATCCCAAATCTCCTGTTTACTTTTCAACGAGAAAGGAATTGCACTCGTGATGTAGTACTCCATTTTTCGTCCATGAACCTGCATGAAATAAAGAACAAATAGGGTTACTAAAATATTGACTCCAACTTCCGCCACGGAATTTAGAATGTTTGGAAGATACTTGGTGAGACGCTGCAGATTTGCCACTAAGGCTTCATCGGAAAGATCAATATCTTTTAAAAATGGTTTGTCGGAAAGGTATTCCTTCAACAGGTTAAACTGTTGAACGATATTATCGGTATTGTTTAATAAGGAGGTAATCTGTGGTGTGAGGTAGTCAATTATGCCCCAAACTGGAAGCACAATAAACACAATGGATAATAAAATAAACAATAAGCTGGTTAACGGTTTATTCCATCTCCGCTGTTCGGTAAGCTTAAAATAGGAATGTCTGAAAAGAATGTATAGTGTAATAGCACCTAAAAAACCTGGAAAATAATAATATAGGTTCGTGAAAATAACTATTCCTATCAGGATGATGATGATGATCAACATAATCTGATTGATGGAATTGTTGTTGATTTGTCTCGGATTCATACGTAAAAATTCTATGAGCAATTTACGAATAAGAACTGATAAGCCGGGTATGTCTCCAACAATGAAAAATATTTTTTATCAGGGAAATCTGATTCACTCAAGTCTATGATAAATAAACATTCCTAGCAATAGATTTTTACCAAAAACATGACACTGCTTCGGATCTCCTTCGAAGGTTAAGCGGATATCAAAGGGACCTTAACCGAAAAAATGCATGGAAGATCCGAAGGAGATTCACTTCAGATGCAGTAATTTATAAAAACATGGAGGTTACATTTCAATTCACCAACATAAGGAAGGTCCTTTTAAATAATTAAGGTAATTCTACCTTGTATTTATGTAGCTTTATGGTATCATTCATTTGTATATGAGCCACGAATTAGAAAACTTAGCTTATCCAATTGGGCATTTTCATGCCCCAGCAATTATAGATCAATCGGTACTGGAGCAATGGATTGCACAAATAGCTTCCTTTCCAGAACTATTAGCGCAAGAACTTATTGGATTAACAGAACAAGATTTCAAGCGAAAGCATAGACCTGATGGTTGGACTATCCGACAATTGGTACATCATTGTGCAGATAGCCATATGAATAGTTTCATACGCTTTAAATTGGCTTTAACGGAAGAAAGTCCGAGCATAAAACCCTATGAAGAACATCTTTGGGCGGAATTGCCGGATGTGCTTCAACTCGATGTTTCCAGTTCACTTGCTATCTTAAGCGGATTACATAAGCGTTGGGAAATACTATTGAAGAATCTAAATCCCAGGGATTTTGATCGTAGTTTTATACATCCTGCAACAGGTAAAATCATTGATTTAAAAACAAATACAGGCATATATGCCTGGCATGGTCAGCATCATCTTGCGCATATAAAAAATGCAAAATCCATGCAGCTATTTTAAGAAAAATGACAGGCATTATCGATACAGAAAGACTGATTATTAGGGAGATTTTTCCTGAAGATGCAAACGATTTATTTGAAATGGATGCAGATCCTGAAGTACATCAGTATATTGAAAACAAACCTGTAAACTCGATAGAAGAGATTTATCAGGTCATTGAAATGATCAGAAAACAGTATATGGATCATGGAATAGCGCGATGGGCGGTGGTTGATAAAGTTAGTCAGGAATGTTTAGGTTGGTGTGGCTTGAAGTTTTTTCTGGAACCTTTGAATGGATATCAAGACTTTTATGAACTGGGATATCGATTTAAAAGAAAACATTGGCATAAAGGTTATGCTACAGAATCTGCAAAAGCCATATTAGACTATGTTTATGAAAACTTAGCCATAAGAGATGTTTTTGCAATCGTTGATCCAAGAAATGAAAATTCTAAAAAGGTATTGAGGAAGTTGGGGTTTAACTTTATAAATACTTTCGATTATGATGGAGACACAACGGATTGGTTTGAATTAAAAAAATAGCTCAAGTGTTCTGTCTACAAATTGTCCTTATAAATAAACTTTAATAAACAAATAAATAGAAACACCCTAGTTTTTACTTCAACTATTAATTCATTCCTAAAAATTGAAAAAACAGTTGGAAGAGCTTAATTTAATAGTCAAACCTACGCCAAACTACCCGCTCATTACTCTTTTTTGCGGTTCACAACAGCGAAACTACCCGCTAACTACCTGCCTATATCATCCAAAAACGGGATATTTACGCTAATTTTGTTCTAAAGTAGAAATAAACTAACAACGGAGAATTGGCCTACTATTTCAGCCTATTTGTCCTCAAAAAATATTTACACAACCTAACTATTATCTAGATGTCAAGGGATATTTCACGATATCCCTTTTCTATTTATTAGCGCGTTCTTAAAACAGGTTAAGCTGTTCTTTTGAAATCGCAAAATGTACTGTTGCATTAAGCTGTCTTAGCTGAAACCAAGATTTCTAAAAAAGGTAAATACTAGGAATTCATGAAATGAAAATTGGATGGGCTTGTCCTTAGTTCAAAATGGCTTCTTCCTCTTTAACGGGAACTTTAGCCCTTAATTCTATTCGGTTTTCTATACCCAAAATCTCGTAAATTGATTTTAAATGGTATTTCACCGTATTTTCTGAAATAAAAAGTTCCTCTCCAATTTCCTTGTTGGTTTTCCCTTTTTTCACGAGGTGGATAATTTCCAGGTGTCTTTCACTTAGGTTATACTCGTTTAGCGAAATAATAGTAGGCTTTTCATATTCTTTGGTAGGTAAATTTTGAATCATGCTGCGGATAGCCTTATTTTCCCGTTCCACTAATTTCGCCTTTTGTTTATTGACTAATACCAATCGAATCAGGATAAAAATTAACAGCAACAGTATGCCTACAATACCAATGATGTATTGATTCTTTTTACGCTCATAAGCCACTTCTATCTGCTTACGCTCTTTATGCATTTGGCTTTCCAAAATATTGAGCTTGCCACTCACATTATTGGCGTTATAGGCTGAACGTAACTCACTCACTTTATTCTGCGAACTTAACGCATTCTTATAATCTTCTTCATTGATGTAATATTTGGTCAATGACTCGTACATGATGATTTTATACAGCTGAACCTGGTATTGCTCCGCATATTTCAATCCCAATTCAAAAGATTCTAAGGCTTTCGCATGATTATTCATTTGGCCATACAGAATTATTTTCGCTTTGTAAACAATAGGAAGGTGCTTAGGATCTTCTTTTTTCAATAAGTCAATGGCTTCATCATAATATCGCACAGCCTCCTCCAGTTGGTTTTCCCGCATTGCGAGAATCCCTTGAATGGAAATATAAAAGGCTCTTGTTTTGGCAGAAACCAAGGCTAAATCATCTTGGCTGATTTCTTGATACAGCTTTTGAAATTCTTCCTGTTGTTGTAAATCAAAATAGATGAATAACTTTTCTATTTTGACTCTTGCGGAAACTTCCTTTTCGTGTTGTTCATCTTGGATACCTGCTTCCTCCGCATAATTTAAATTATCTAAAGCCAATGGATAATTAAAAATACTTTTATAAACCAATGACTTTTGCAGGTATAACTGGTATTTAAAATAATGATCCTTTTTGTCGGCTTGCTCTATATTGTTTTGAATAACGGTAATGGCATGTTCAAATTCATTTTTACTAATAAGATCCGTAATCTCCTCCAATATTTTTGAATTTTGAGCCGCATGACTGTCATTGCTAAATCCGGCTAACAGGATAAAATAAAAAATACAAGAAATAAAAAACTTCAGCATGTTAATAATAAATAGTTGATGTGTCTATTTTTCCTTAGAAAAATAGATGTGCATTAATATATAGATCCGCAAAGGTACGTAAATTCCAAGGGTAGAAATTTTATTTTGATGGAAAAAATAAGGATTCTGAGTAAGATTTCTAATACATCAATGAATTCGTCACATGTAGGAACAATTTTAAAAATTCATGGAGTTCATGGAGCTTGGAAGGATAAAAACAATCAACTTATTTAAATAAATTTAAATTTTAACTTAAAAAATTAGTAGTTTTATTTAAGCAAAATAAACAGTTGTTTAAATAACCTGATTTATGTAATCCCTAATCCAATTTTTATGAAAATACAATTCTTATATATGCTAGCTGTTCTTTTAATTGCAGTAAGTTGTTCTAAGGAAAACAGCGAAGAGAGAGGTAATTATACAATTCGAACAGTTACTAATTCCTTGGATAAGCCCATAATCTTAGAAATCGGCGGGGTGACCAAGAAAATGACGAGCGATCTGGACTATGAAAAAAATTTGCAGTATAAACTACTCGCGCAATTAAAGCCTCAAGAAACCAAAATAATTGATTCTACGTTCGTTTGTACGGATAATTGTATGACGTTCATCAATCAAAGAGATCCTGAAATGCATCCCCTGTTTTTTAAAATATCTGTGGATAATAAGACGAAAATCGATACAAATTGCCAACATGTTTATGTGACTACTGGATTAATAGCGCATTGTCAAAAGGAGGCAAAGAATTATTTCAATTTGGAATATTGGAGCAATTCCAAAGATAATTCAGGGAATGCTATAAGGGAGTATCATATTGATGAAAGGGATTTGGCTAAGGCTGAGTAGAGGGAGAGAAATTAATTAGCTAAAATTTTAGGTTTAGTGTTGAATTGAAGAACTTGAAAAAAATAGATAATGGTACAGGGCTTGGAAATGGTTAACAGTAATTCAATTGTAGATGAATTGGAATATGAAAGAGCTTTAATAGCAGATAGAAAACTTAGAATACTAGCTAAAGAAAATACTCATTTTAAAAAAATCAGGCTTAAACTTCGAGATTTAATAGAAAAATACGAAAATTCTGAATGGAACGATTTTGATCGTATTACTGAAGAGAAACTTGCGGAAAGCTCAAAACATGAACAAATAGCAGAATTTGAAAGGATATTCTTAGAGACAAGAAAGCAAGAAATAAGGAAAAACTCCAACATTTTGATTTAACGGTAGATAATTTAGGACATATTCTAGGGTATAAAAATAAAACTCATATAACTAAATTAATTAACGGAATTAAACCTTTCACTTTAAAAGATTTGGTGATTATCAATCGTATATTAAAAATTGACATTAATTTTTTAGTACCAATTTTCCTTTCAAAGGATGATCAATTGAAAATAAAAAATGCTGTAAACTCCTTGGATAATCCCAAAATAAAATTGAGTAGTGAGGATCTTGTTTTGTTTTAGAAACAATGGAAATGTGTAATAGCAAGGCTGTAATATATATAAATTGGATTGGCTTGCGGACCTCAGGATTATGATGGGGACTATTTAACGTGAAAAACCGCCTTTAAACATCTTTAAAACCACTTTTTAAAGCCTCGCTAATTCAAAAAAATCATCAAAATAGAGCGCTTGTGGAGCGCTGTTAAACATTCTATTTTATAAAAATAGAAATAACAATCTTAAAAACACAAATCTATTGGACTTCATTCTTTTACACTTAATACCCTCTGAAAATTTTCGTGTCCAAATTTTAAATATTGCACAAATTCAATCCCCTTAAAGGGCTATATTTTATAGCAACAACTTTACAAATAGCATTTACTTTTTTTGCTCGCCGTCCTGCGAGTTGAGCGAAGGTCGCTGAAGAGAAATGCGTTAGCATGATTCAACGATATGTACGAAGTATAAAGAGATTGTTGGCGATATTTTTGAAAACGAAGTACAAAGGAGTTGTATCAAAAATAATGATAACATCGTAGCCTGAGCGACAAGCAGGCGAGCCAAACTCTAAAAGTGGTTGGATTTTGACCAGGTATGCTAATACCTAATCGAAAGACAAAGGAACTTTTATGAAGAGAAGGTATAACCAAAACATGAATTATGACAAACTGTGAAACAATAAATTAGAAATTGTGAGCATCACTATTTTTAATTTATGAAGTTTGGCGTATATTCATGGAGGTAATTCCGAAACGAAATGCCTTATAACCAATATACGACTTAAAATGAACTTACAATTTTTGAAGCTTTTATATAGTTTAGAAGAAGATCCTATTTCTAATTATGCAGTTTGCTGTGGTTACGAGAAAAACGAATGGAGACATAAACAATTTTCTGAATATTTATTTGAAAAACACTTATTAGATTTTGCATTAAAAAATTCAGAATATCGTGAATTAAATTTTGCCGATGCTTTATCAAAAATCAAGAAAGCTGCAAAATTAGTATATCAAAAATATCATACTAGACGTGGCGAATTTGGTGAATTAATACTTCATAGTCTCATAAAAGAATGTTTTAATTCAATCCCAGCAATTAGTAAAATTCACTTTAAAGACGGACCTAATGAAACAGTTAAAGGTTTCGATGCAGTACATATTACTGAACTAAATGGAAATTTAGAATTATGGCTAGGAGAAGTAAAATTTTACCAAGATATTAAATCTGCTATTAATGATGTTATCCCTGAAATAATTACTCATTTGAAAAGTGATTATTTAAGGAATGAATTTTTAGCCATAACGAATAAAATCGATGATTCTTTACCTCATAGCGATAGACTTAAAAAACTCATCAATCCACATAATTCTTTAGACGAAATTTTCGATGCTATAAGTATTCCTGTTTTATTGACTTATAATTCACCAATTACATATAAAACAACGAAATATACTGACGAATACATTGAAGAGATAAAACCTGAATTAGAAAAGAATTTTGAATATTTCAAATCAAAATTGGGAGATATAGATATTAAAATTCGTGTATTTCTTCTTCCAATGAAAGACAAATTAGAACTTACAACATCACTTGATGAAAAATTAAAGGTATGGCAGAACTTATAGAAATTTCTCAATTAAAGAATATTATAGAAAATTCAGTTGTAATTGAAAATGAATTTTCACTTGTAAAGTCATTAACTTATTACGTAAATTCTAATAATTATCATTCGAACGAATTAGTTTTACTTGCGCTTAACTATAAGAATAAATTTAAAGAAACAGAACAAATCATTCATGATTTAGCTAGACAAATTGGTTTGTTTCCATATCTAAAACCTGAAGATTTATCAATTGAAGATTTAATTGCATATGAATTTCATATGCCGGAAGGTTTAGAAGAAGATAATGTAGTTTTTCATAAAGTTCAAGCAGAAGTTTATTATCAAATATTAAAAGGCAACAATATCATTTTAAGTGCTCCAACAAGTTTCGGTAAAAGCCTAGTAATTGATGCAATTGTTGCAATTGAGAAATTTAAGAACATTGTTATAGTTGTACCAACTATTGCTCTAATAGATGAAACTAGAAAAAGATTATCTCGCTTTAAAGAAAAATATAAAATTATAACACATAACTCCCAAGTTTTAAGTACAAAAAATATATTCATTCTTACTCAAGAAAGAGTTTTAGAAATTATCGATGATTCTATATCAATAGATTTTTTTATAATAGACGAATTTTATAAAATTAATTTTTCTAATGGTGATGTAGATAGGACAATATCACTAAATCAGGCATTCTATAGGTTATATAAACAAAATTCTCAATTTTATCTTTTAGGTCCTAATATTGAGCAAATAAACACGGGAAAATTTCACGATATTCGATTTAATTATATAAAGACAGATTTCAAGACGGTTATTAATAGAAGAATCAACGTTAAATACGAAAATCCTCAAGAAAAGTTACTTGATTTACTTAAAGAATTAAAAAAAGAAACATTGATATTCTGTAAATCTCCACGTAGTATTAATGATAATACTAATTACATTTATCAAAATGGAGAATTTCCTATAATTATAGAAAATCAAGAATTTGCAAATTGGATACGAAAGGAATATCATAACGAATGGTTATTAGCCGATTTTATTGAAAGAGGAATAGGAATCCATCATGGCAAATTACCTCGTTCCTTGAGTCAAATAATATTAGACGAATTTAATAATGGAAAAATTCGATTCCTTTTTTGCACTAGTACTATAATCGAAGGTGTTAATACAAAAGCAAAAAATATTATAATATTTGACAATAAAATAGCGGATGAAAAAATAGACTTTTTCACTTTCAATAATATTTGTGGTCGATCAGGAAGAATGTTTAAACATTTTATTGGGAATGTATATCTATTCCACAATCCACCAATAGAAGAACTCCCTCTAATAGATTTTCCTATTTTTACTCAGGACATTGATACTCCAGAACGTTTATTGTTACATATAGACGAAAAATAAGGAATCAAGAGAACGTTTAAAAAACTTATTAAATAAAATAGAATTCAATAAAGATTATTTCATTGATAATCCAAATTTAGAAGCTGATCAAATAATTAGTTTAAGAAAAAAATTTAATGATAACATTGATTATTATTACCAAAATTTAAAATGGAATATTCCTAGATATGAAGAGTTAAAATTTATTTGTGAATTAATATGGAATGAGTTAATTGACAATCCCTCTAAAAAAGGGTTTGTTGCATCAGGGAGTCAATTAGCTTTCAAATTAAATTCTTTAAAAAGTCATAGAAGCATCAAGTCGATTTTGGAAAATGTAACTAAAGATTTGGAAGATAAATATGAGATAAATAGAAAGATTGAAACAGAAATTAATTTTTTAAAATTTTGGCCTCAATACCATTTTCCTATTTATTTAAAAAACATAGAAAATATTTTTAATAAAGTTTTATTGGAAAATGGATATGAATCTGATATAGATTATTCATATTTTGGTGCTAGAATAGAATCATTGTATACAGATAAAGCATTTAATATTTTAGAGGAATATGGATTACCTTTTCAAATATCACAAAAACTTCATTTATTAACTAATGATAGAAATTTAGATGATATTCTTAGTCAAATTTCAAATATAGATGTAAACAAATATACACTCAAAAATATTGAAAGAAAAATATTACAAAACGTTAAAGATTCAATATAATAATGGTAGCACATAATATAGGTAGTTTTAAATAACTCCATATTATATATTAAAAAACAGAATATAGAACCTCGTTTAAAAAGGTTTAAACGAGGTCATTTTCATTAAAAATACCCTTCATCCTTCAAACTATAATATCCATCTTCTGACACGATAATAGGATCACAAACCTCAATATCCAATACCTTACCAGCTTCAACAGCTTTAGTCGTAATAGCTTTATCTTGTGGACTAGGCTCTAATTTACATGATGGATGATTGTGAACTAATATAATCTTGGATCCAGAAGCTTTGAGCATAATTGCAAATATGATTTTCATATCCACAGGAACAAAATCCTTACCTCCCATAGCTATATCCACCACACCTAAAACCTTGTTAACTTTAGTAAGTAGTAAATTAACCTCCTAAACTGCCTATAATTGTTTAAGAAATGTGCAAGTATGATTGAATTTTGAGGAAAGAAATTTATTGAGGATAATTTTAAAATCCCAGGTGATGCAGAGGTTTTCAGCGAGGCAGTCAAAATCTAAGTACTAAGTACTAAGATCTATATACTAAAAAAGCTCGACGCAAGTCGAGCTTTTTTCCAGTAGCGGGGAGCAGGATCGAACTGCCGACCTCAGGGTTATGAATCCTGCGCTCTAACCATCTGAGCTACCCCGCCGTTTTTCGGTATGCAAAGATAGCAATAAGGAATAATTATCAAAGAAAAAATGCATAAAAAAAACCTTTTTATTAGGATACAATTTGAGAAAAAGGCACAAATGATTTATTTTCAAATGGATACCTGACAAGGATAAAAAATGCGGTATAGGAATAATAGAGTGGGAATGCGATTGGCATGCTTGTTGAAAACGATTGAACTGTTAAAAAAAAGATTTATGCATTTTTTTTAATGAAGAAATAATTCATTATAATTACAAAAACTAGTATGAAAAACATACCAGAGGTTACTAACAATAATTTTAAACGATCCACTTAGGTATAGCATATGTCGGAAAAAACTAAATTGAACTTAGAATATGTATTAAACTCATCCCCACGCATATTATTTCCTTATTTACAGGAGCCAAATGAATTAGCGCAATGGTTCGCTGATGATGTCAATTATCATGATGGGATCTATGAATTTTTATGGGATAATGAATCGCATCGTGCGCGATTGGTATCGGTCAAAGAAAATAAAAGCGTAAAATTTAAATGGTTGGATGATGAGCCTTATTATTTTGAAATCGAGATTGTCCAAGATGAATTAACGAATGATGTGGCATTGGCGATTACTGATTATGCGAAAGAAGATCATTTAGAAGACCGTAAACAGATTTGGAATAATTCCATTGGCTACTTGCAACGTGTCATCGGCGCATAGCAGACCTATACAATTCCTGGTATTGGTTTATTAGGCTAATACCAGGGATATAACTCCCCTATTCCATGGAATTTAAATATTCCGTAAATTTCCCAAACAGATTAACTTTTTCTAACATTTAGTCCATCGCAAAAAATGTATCTTTGTGCATTAAACCCATTCTGCAAGTATTTCGAGTAGTCTAGGTTTTAGGTAATCCATTACATGAAAAAGATTAATTTACTCATATTACAAGCATTCATCAAACCGTTCCTCGTGACGTTCTTTATTGTCATGTTCGTGTTGTTGATGCTTTTTCTATTCAAATATATTGATGACCTGATTGGAAAAGGGTTTCAATGGTATGTGATTTTAGAATTGTTGAGTTATCAATGTGCGGTTCAATTGAGTATGGCTTTACCCCTTTCCATGTTATTATCCTCGATTATGACCTTTGGAAATTTAGGAGAGAGTTACGAATTGGTCGCTATTAAAGCGGCAGGAGTATCCTTACGTAAAGCGATGACTCCACTCTTTGTGGTCGTAGGATTATTTAGTGCCGGATCATTTATCTTCTCTGATTATATATTACCCATTGTTAATTTAAAAATGGGCTCCCTTTTATACGATGTCCGTAAGAAAAAAGCAGATTTCTTTATCAAAGCAGGTGTTTTCAACAATACCATTCCTGGTTATTCCATTCGTGCAAAGTCTAAAAGTGAGGATGGGACGACCTTATACGATTTGATGATCTATCAACATTCGGAAGGTGGTGCATCCTATAATGTTATTTTCGCGAAAGAGGGATACATTCAAAATTCGGAGGATAATAACTACATGGTGTTGGAAATGAAGGATGGTGTACGTTATGAAGATTCCAGGGTAAAGAATGCGAAACGCTATGATCCTAGGCAACAATTCACGCGCTTCAGATTTAAAGAGACGACGCAAAAATTTGACATGGGTAGTTTTGCGATGAATCGTACTGATCAGGATTTGTTCAAATCGCATCATCAGATGTTGAATTTGAAGCAATTGAAGTTTTATTCCGATTCCAACCAAGTTTACATGGACAGCATGGCCAATATTTACAGCGTAGAGTCTATGCGCTATGTGAATTACTACAGCAAATATTACCAGGAAGGAAAACCTAAACAGTCGAAAAGTGCGATTACGCTAGCCGAGTTGAATCAATCTGATCTTAAACGAACGGCATTGAATAATGCGCTAAATCAATCCAGGCAATTGAAAGATTTAGCAAGCAATAGAACACAGGAATTTACGCCATATTGGGAAAAAGACATTCGCTACGATATCGAATGGCATCGAAAATTCACCTTAGCGGTTTCCTGTTTATTATTATTTGGATTAGGAGCCCCTTTAGGTGCCATCATCCGAAAAGGAGGATTAGGCTTACCGGTGGTGATGGCGATTATCTTTTTCTTGATCTACCATGTCATCGCGACCTTAGCGGAAAAGGCGGCCAAGGATGCAAGTTTAGCGCCTATGTGGGGGATGTGGATGGCAATCATTGTATTGACGCCATTAGCGATATTTTTAACCTATAAATCGACCTCAGACTCGGCATTGTTTGATGTCGATCAATATAAGATAAAAGCAGAAGCGCTTTGGAAAAAAGTATTGGGCTTTTTCAAAAAAGAAAAGGCACCACCGGCATCGGGAAGCAATGTAATTTCCTAGAGTTACTTTGAAAGGATATAACATACGAAAAGAGCCGCATCATCATCTGTTGCGGCTCTTATATTAAGTTAATTTGGTTTTATTTCTTTGTCTTTATTAATTCCCCCCACGCATCCTTTTTTGCTCATCGCTCTCCTGATGTTCTTTGCGTTTAGACTTTAACTCCTTTCCAATTTTCCAAGTAGCCGAAAGTAACAGCACCCTTGAATCTAAGTTGAAGTTTTGCTGCATGCGGACTCCGGAACTTTCGGAGCTAGTCGCATACCGCATCGTTCTAAACAAATCTGTCGCAGAAAGCTTTAAGGCGATTTTATCCTTCCACACCTGTTTCATCAGTCCTGCCGAAACTTGTCCATAGGATTTTCGTTTAAACACGCCATCCGTTTCCGGAGAGTTATATTGGGCATTCAATTCTGCTGAAAATCCTGCTCCTAATTTGAAGGTATTGTTGGATTGCAAGCTGTACGACCATTGACGTTGGTTGATGCGTTCCTGATTAAATTC
>DAIQBS010000066.1:0-16995 GCA_036781025.1 Sphingobacterium sp.
CCATCTGCTTACACAGTTCTTTGACCAAATCGATATTCTGCCACTCATTGAAGCCTCCTACATTGTAAGAGTCTCCTGTTTTACCTTGATGAAATACCAAATCAATCGCCTTAGCGTGATCTTTCACAAATAACCAGTCTCTGGTAAATTTCCCATCCCCATAGATAGGTAGGGGTTTATTATTTAAAATATTATGGATGCATAATGGTATCAACTTCTCGGGGAAATGATTCGGACCATAATTATTCGAGCAATTGGTGATCACCACAGGTAATCCGTAGGTATCGTAATATGCTCTAACGAAATGATCCGAGGAAGCTTTGGATGCCGAATAGGGGGAATGTGGATCATAGGAAGTATGTTCGGTGAAAAGACCCGTTTCACCTAATGTGCCATAAACCTCATCAGTAGATACATGATGAAAACGCTTGCCCTCAAAATTACCTTTCCATAATTCCTTAGCTGCATTCAGTAAGTTTACGGTACCAATGACATTGGTCATCACAAATTCCGTAGGGTTGCTAATAGAACGATCCACATGAGATTCAGCCGCTAAATGAATTACTCCGGTAGGTTGGTACTCCTGGAAAATTTGATGGATATGTTCGGCATCTCTAATGTCCGCTTTTACGAAGCTATAGTTTGCCGATTGCTCGATATCGGTTAGGTTTTCCAAGTTTCCTGCGTATGTCAATGCGTCTAAGTTGACAATATGATAGTCAGGATATTTCTGAACGAATGCTCGAACAACGTGTGAGCCGATAAAACCTGCTCCTCCTGTGATGATTATCGTGTTTTTCATAATTAAATAATAAAGCTTATCCAATAAGTTATTCGCCTATGGCATAATAAGTAAATCCAAGCTTGATGAGATGTTCTCTGTTAAGTAATTTTCTTCCATCAAAAATGAAGGAAGGTTTTTTCATTTGACTCTTAATTTTTTCCCAGTCATATCCCTTAAATTCATCCCATTCCGTTAATATAGCGGCAGCATGTGCTCCCTGAAGTGCTAAATAGGGGTCACTAACGACTTTTACCAAACGTCGGTTATCCTCTGGACTTCGAGATCCCAGGTAATCCAAATCTTTATAAACTTGTTCCTCCGTTACTTTTGGATCATACACATAAATAGTCGCTTCTTCTTCAAGTAAATAATCTGCAACATATATCGCAGCTGACTCTCTTGTATCGTTTGTATCCTTTTTAAATGCCCAACCCAAAAATGCAATGTGCTTTCCATTGACAGTATTGTACATCGTTTGGATAATTTTTTCCGCAAATCTCGATTTTTGATGATCATTCAATAAAATTACTTGTTCCCAGTAATCAGCAACTTCCTTTAAATTGTAGGACCTTGCAATATATACTAAATTGAGTAAATCTTTTTGAAAGCATGAGCCTCCAAAACCTACTGAAGCTTTTAAAAACTTTGACCCAATTCTAGAGTCATGACCAATGGCATGAGCTACTTCATCTACATTCGCCCCTGTCACTTCGCATAATTCCGAAATCGCATTAATGGAAGAAAGACGCTGTGCTAAAAATGCATTTGCTACTAATTTTGATAACTCAGAAGACCAAAGATTAGTCGTAATAATCTTTTCTCTAGGAACCCAAGACTTATAAACATTGACCAAGGAAGTAATTGCATCATCATTTTCACCCCCTATTAATACGCGGTCAGGATGGTGAAGATCCTGTACTGCTGTACCCTCAGCAAGAAACTCAGGATTTGACAAGATGTGAAAGTTTACTCCGTTTCCTGTATTATCTAAGATACTTTTCAACGCAGCTGCTGTCCTTACTGGTAAAGTCGACTTTTCAACAACAATTTTATCCGAAGTGGCAACCGCTGCTATTTGCCTAGCACAGAGCTCTATATATTTCAAATCCGCAGCCTGACCTTTTCCCTTTCCGTAAGTTTTGGTAGGTGTATTAACTGATATAAATATTAAATCAGCCTCCTCAATAGCTTTATTGACATCCGTAGAAAACGTCAAATTGCGACCACGTGCCTCTGCAATAACTTCATCTAATCCTGGCTCATAAATAGGAAGATCAGTTAAGTTTGGTGAATTCCACGCTTTTATTCTTTCCTGATTTAAATCTACAACGGTCACTTGGATATCTGGATTTTTTTGAGCGATTACAGCCATTGTTGGTCCTCCAACATAGCCAGCACCAATACACGCTATTTTTTTTATCTGTTTAAATCCCATAAAAACTATTCTCTTAAAACTTATTTTTAAAACAAATTCTCAACACTAAACCTAGTCAAGAATATTTATTAATATTTTATAATCTTGCATCAACAATAGAACGATCAAGTATTCCTTTCGTATCAAAAATAACACAAGTTGATTTTGCTAACTTTGGAACATCTAAGTTCATAAATTGCTTATGTGCAACAGCTAATACGATAGCGTCATAGGTAGGATTGATTGATTCTTCCTGAACCAAATTTGTAAATTCGGCATCAGAATTTCTACTCATAAATTTGTGATCTCGATTATTGCAGAAGTTTACTGTTTCTTTAATCTGTTCTTTATTTCTAAACTCGAGTGATTCAAGTAAATTTATATCATATTGTTTAGCCACATAATCAGGATTAGCCCAAGGGTCATAAACATCTACTTTAACTCCATAATCTTGCAATTCTCGATAAATATCAACTACTTTTGAATTTCGGATATCTGGACAATTTTCTTTGAAAGTAATTCCTAAAATTAACACTTTAGCTCCCTTAATTGTTATATCTTTTGCGGTCATCAGTTTCACCACTTTCGAAGCAATGAAACTCGCCATCTGTTCATTAACTCTTCTTCCAGATAAGATAACATTAGGTTGATAACCCATTTGAGTTGCTTTATGAGCCAAATAAATAGGATCGACAGAAATACAATGCCCTCCTACAAGACCTGGTTTAAAGGGAAGAAAGTTATATTTAGTACCAGCAGCATTTAGTACATCTTGCGTATCTATACCTAAACGATCAAAGATTAATGCTAACTCATTTACAAATGAAATATTTATGTCTCTTTGGGCATTTTCAATAGCCTTTGCGGCTTCTGCAACTTGAATTGAAGCAGCTTTATAAGTACCTGCAATAATTATTTCTTTATATAAATTATCAACACGTTCAGCAGTGTTCTCCGTTGAACCCGAAGTAACCTTTGTAATATTGACCAATGTATTGATTTTATCCCCAGGATTAATTCGTTCAGGTGAATATCCAACAAAGAAATCTTTATTATATTGTAATGTTGATTTTTTTTCTAACAGTGGAACACACTCTTCTTCTGTACAGCCTGGAAAAACTGTAGATTCATAAATCACCAAATCTCCTTTTTTCAAAACGCTGGCAACCATTTTGGTTGCAGTAAGTAAAAGATTTAAATCTGGAACTTGATAATCATTAATTGGTGTTGGAACTGTGATGATAAAAATATTTGAAGATTCAATATCCGCTAACGAGGAACTAAAATACAAACCTTTATCTGTGTCATTTTCTTGTTTTATCAAATTTGACTGCAAGCTCAAATCAACTTCCAACGTCTCATCATATCCTCCACGTAATTGCTGAATTCTGAGATTATTAATGTCAAACCCGACGACTGGAAATTTTTTAGAAAATTCAATTGCCAAAGGTAAACCGACATAACCCAAACCTACTATTGCTATTTTATCTTGCTTCAAATTACTCATTAGCACAAAGTGGACTAATTAACTTTTTCCATTTTTAGCATTCTCCTTATCTGCCACAATTTTTCTTAATCCAGAGCTAGAAAAACGATGATCACGAGAATTATAATACAAAACTATTCCTTTTTCCTCACAGTATTTTCTCCCAGTAAAGTCACGATCCTTATATTCATCACCAACTATCCTAACGTCTAATTTAAAAGAACGTAAGATATCCTCTAAATCTTGTTCAGTCGAATAAGGAACAATTTCGTCAACATAAATACAGCCTCTTAATTGAATATATCGCTCTACAACTGTTTGCGTTGGTGCATTCTTCTCTGGACGATCTAATGTTGGATCCATTTGAAGCCCACAAATTAAATAATCACATTGGCGCTTAGCCTCAGCTAACATCATAATATGACCTGCATGCAATAAATCAAATGTGCTAAATGTAATACCTACTCGTGGTCCTGGATTATAATCCTTTTGAATTGCTTCACTTTGTTTTTTTTGTTTTAATTCCATTTGAATTTTGAGCTATTTTGGTTAATAGATTTGAATAGTTTTCTAATCATCATTAATTTAATATTACAAATACATTCTAAACTAGAATTTAAAGTATTTTGAAATTCTAAAATCTCAATTGATTTCTAATAGTAATTATTTTCTTTTTATCTATTAACTTGATTAAAATCACTTAACTAGCAATTTTAATTGATGGTCAGCAATTAAAATTAAACAAATTATGCTTAACAGGAATCACCTATTTATTCCATGCGCATAAAAGCAATTTCCTTGCCATTTAATTGATTTTAAGAATAAAATACTATAATAATTGATAATCTTACAATAATTGTCTTTAATCATTCTAATTTATATAAAACGATTTGTTCTAAAAAGTCATTCGGCTTCTCCAAATACAGCTTAATCTTTTTATTTAAAATCCCCTCCATTTTTTCTGAAAGTTGTAATAAATATACAGAATCCAGCGATTCTCCAAGAATCAATAATTCTATCGTTCCAGAATCAATACCACGTGCATAATCCCCTAATAATGAAACCTGCTGCACTTTTCCAGAGCGTTCCAACACGATATCCACCAACCCATCTACCCCTAAATAAGTCCTCACCAGATTTTGCAAAGAATTAAAAAGTGGATGAGCAGTATTCGCTTGGTATAAAATTTTATTTAATTGTTGTGATTTGAGAAGGTAACCGGCATCCGACAATTGATTCAGTTCCTTTCGAATGGCATTGGTAGACTCATTAAATTCTTCCGCTAAACCACGTAAATATCCTCGATTCGCTGAAGAAACGAAAAACTTGATCAGTAGTTTCAACCGAGTCTTTGAGGTGATGAGTGTATCTAACATGTCGATTCGATGAGTAACAAAAGTACTCAAGTAATCCTAAACTAACAAATCATCAGTGACAAAAAAAACAAAATGGAAAAAGACAGGATGTCTAAATAACAACCCCTCCACTTTCCATCCAAAGAAATTAATATTGAAAAATTACCTTACTATCCAAGAGTAGGCAAGTTTCCTTCTTTCAAATTAGTTGATAGACTCAAATCAAAGGGTTGCATATGGTAATTCGCAGATTTCATAAACCTTATCCGATTATTGTTGATTGTGGTAAAATACCCTTTGATGAGTAAAGCATAAGTTCGATTCGAATTCCTTTTATAAGCAGATTTCGAAACAAAGAAACCAATAGACCTTTTAGCCGATTCCAAGGACTTACCAGGAACAATAAAAAAATTCAATTTTTCGAAATTATTTATTTGCATAGATCGATCCGTACTTTTCACACTCGTTATCACCACTTCTTTTAATTGTTCATGATACGTAGGTAATTGAAAAATAATGCACCCATTATACTTCGTTTGACCATTTAATTTTTGATCTAAAAAGACATCAACTAATAAATCAGCATTTTTAGAAAATGAGTTCTTTTGTAAATACTGCTTGTAAAAATATAGGCAGATCAACAATACAACTGGTAATAAAATCCAGAGAATAGCATTCATAATATAAATAATAATTTGGCTTGTTATGTAATGACAAAATTACAATCAAGAATAGAGTTTACCTATTTTTTAGCGTGGACAAATGAGCCGAAAGGGGTGGACAAATTACCAATCTTGGCAAAAATTATTGAAATACGAAAATTTGCTGGCAAAACATTCGAACTTAAGCACAATTAAGCAAAGCAAAAATACTAATAATCGAATTGATTATCTTAACTGAGTTGCAATTCTCCTAATATGATAATAAGCGACACCGAAACAATTAGCGAAACTTAATTAACGCTGATATCTAACAGGCCGTCTAATTTCTTTTTCAAACGTTGTTTTGCTTTTTTCACCCCTTCAATAGAGACGCCTAATAGATCACTCATACTGCGATTACTCAAGTCCAACTTCAATAAAGCTAATAAACGCAAATCATTCTCAGATAACTTGGGATTGGCAAGCTTTTTTTGAGCTAAATAATCCGGATATACCCGTTCAAAAACATGTTTAAATCTAATCCAACGGTCATCTGTCATGATATGACTTTCTAATAATTCATTTAAGTTATCAGATATTTGCTGCTGATATTCGGGATTTTGATCAGCTTCTTCAATTTCATTTCTAAGCTGTCGAATCGTTAAATCATTCTGTTTTAGGGTGGCTGTAAATTCTTCCAAACTATTCTTCAGGATGGCTAATTCATGATCAACCAGCTGTTTTTCATAAGATAATCGCAATTGTTCCTTTTCCAAAAGTGTACTGCGAAGCATGATTTTCGATCTGGAACGATGAATTAGCAAAACCACAATCACAAATCCGAAAATTAAAAGTATCCCTACAAACTGATATCCCCGCTTAATTTGATTACGTTTATCTTGCTCTTCTTGAATCGCTAGGTTAAATTTTTCAGCTTCCCATTCCCAATAAATTTTCTGCAATTCGGCATTATTTTCTTTTTTAGCTAAACTATCTCTCAAGAGGACATACTTATTCAAATACAAGAGTTCTTGGTTTGCTTGCCCAAGTCCTGCAGATATTTCCGCTAAATACTTGAAGGAATTCATTTGATAAGGCAGAAAATAAGGCTTCTCTTCCATAAATTTTTGACTCTCCAACACCGCATCCTTCGCTAATATCCATTTCTTTTGCTTGATATAAAGAGAGGCCAAAGTGAGATTCGCACGCATGGCATCCAACAGCTCATTATATTTGCTCGACAGCGCAATATTCTGTTTCACCAAGGTAATAGCCTGATCAAAATTTCCCTTATTCATCTCTTGTTCCGCAATATTCCCGGAAATGATTCCTATCCAAACCGAATCTTTAGCCAAATTGGCGATATGCAATGCTTCCTTATAGTAATGATAGGCATCATCTAATAAAGAATCCCGCTCCATGTATACAGCAATTGCATTCACCATGTCAATTCGTTTACGACTTAACTCTTCGGTATAAGGAATTGCCGATTGCAGGTAACTAATCGCTTGTGCTTGATTGCCGATATAACTATAAAAATTGGCTATAAAACCATAGTGCAATGGCACCAATGGAACATGTTTGAGATTTACGTTTGCCTTCAATCCATTCGCCTGCAAAAAAAACGGAAAAGCCTCTTTTACCTCTCGATATGTAAAATGATAATAACCTTCTCGAATAAGGCCCATCCTCTTTAATTCAAGAAATTTATTATTCGAAAATAACTTTGAGGCTTTTTTGAAATAATAATTGGAACGATGATTTACCTGATCAAAAGCAATAGAGTAGCCATCGGCCATCAACATATAGTATGCCCATTGCAAAGAAATACTTTTATTCTCTTTGGCAAATTTCAAAAGTGGCCCTAATTCCTGCTGTAACTTTATAGTATCTTTTCCGAAATTAACAGACTGTTGAAGAGCAAATTCCAATTGTTTCAGCGGATCCTTTATCGTTTTGAGTTTCTCTAAACCATCCTTTGATTGAGCAGAAAGAATAGGTATTCCGAAGAAAATCAGTAAGCACAAATAGGATAAAACCGGCCTTAGCAATTTCATAGATAATAATAGACAATAAAAGTCGTACAAATCTACGATATAATATAAGAAAAATAAACGCCATTCAAATTTACTGAATGGCGTTTATTTATAATTAGCTAAGCAATGCTTAGCCGTTTAATTTTTTCTTCGTCATACAGCTTTGCATTTCTTATCGGGCAATCTTTCAACAGATCTTTAAAATCGTATTTACTTACCACTGTTTTTAGGGCTTCCAAATGCCTGTCATGGTGCATATCTGTTCCTACAAAGTCATACATCCCTGCACGGATCAAGGTCAAGGCACAGGTTTTCACGCCTTCACCATAATATTTACTTACAGAAAGCAAGTTCAATTGCAGAAGGCAACCTGCAGCTTTGATCTCTTCAAATATTTTAAAATTATTATGATAATAATTGTATCGCTCAGGATGAGCAAGAATAGGTTGGAGACCTAAATCTTGAATAGATTTAATGATATTGAATAAGGCTTTTGACTCGGCTAAATAAGACATTTCAATCAGCATATATTTATCCGCTATCACACAAAGTTTATTCGCTTGAATCCATTCGTCAATCTGATCATCGATCATATATTCTGCACTGTAGCCTAGTGTAAAATTGATGTGACTATCCTTTAAAGCCTGTTTCAAGGAGGCATGTGCGGCACTAATGGTCTCCGGTGTGTTGTTATGAACACCTGCCATCACATGTGGTGTAGACACCCCATGATGTATTCCTAGCTCCTTAAGTCCTTCAATTAATTTAATCGATTGCTCAATAGAATCGCTGCCATCGTCTATGCCTGGCAGAATATGATTGTGTATATCCCATCCTACCCAAGATAATTTATTGAAATGAGCTTCCGATTTTCTTTCTTTACTTCCAAAAATTTTACTCCAAAATCCCATACGTTTTTTTTTGTTCCCTTTTCAGGCCGATACTGTATTGATTACAGCACATGTTTAAATTGATTTACTTATTAATATACGAATGATTTTCCACATTCGCTACAAGTATTTATTTAAACAAGCGGCGAGTTATCTCGCTCCAGTAATTCGTAGACCTGTTTTACATCTTGCGCTTTCGCTCGATCCAATACTAAAACGGCATCAGGAGTATTAATCAACATGCAGTTGGACAAACCGACAAACACAGTATGTACCTGACTACCTACAACTATATTGCCATGTTCATCTACAGGATGTCCTTTGGCTTTAAAGTAGCTAAACAAGGAATCAAATGCCCCCATATCAGACCATTGGAAACGGGCTGGAACCACCTTAATCAATTCACTTCTTTCCAATACCGCGTAGTCAATACTTTTCGAAGGAATCAACTGAGAATGCTCCACATCCAGTTCCAATTCATTCGCATATTCAAAGGCCACTTCCGCAGCAGAATACAGCTTAGGTTCGAAACGCATTAATTCTTCCAAATAGACGCCCGCCTTAAAACAGAAGATTCCCGAATTCCATAGGAAATTCCCCTTTTTAATAAAGTCTCGAGCCGTTTCTTCATTCGGCTTTTCACGAAATGAAAGAACTGTATTTCCACTATGCTCGATATAGCCATAACCCGTTTCCGGACGTTCAGGTAGAATCCCAAAGGTGGCTATAAAACCCTCCTGTGCAAAAACAATCCCCTGATTAATCGCCTCCTGATAAGCTTCTTGATTTTCAATTAAATGATCTGAAGGGGTGACAATTAATATATCATCCGGATCCGCTTGAAATGCAGCAAATGCGATGGCTGCAGCGGTATTTCGAGGAACAGATTCTGCAATAATTTCATGTGGAACCTGATTTAAATAAGGAATAGCTAAATCTTTATTTTGCTTCGATCCAACCAATAAGGTTTGCGAACTTAAGGGTTGATTTCGTTCTACTGTTAACTCAAATAAAGTCTTCCCTTCAAAAATAGGTAAGTATTGTTTGGGTTTAGATTTCCGCGATAATGGCCAAAGCCTGGATCCAACACCTCCCGATAAAATAACATTAATAATTTTGCTCATGATTAACCTAATTTTTTTATTTCTATAGCCAATTCCCGTTTCAAAAAAAGCTCTGCTGTTGCCCTGGCGTCAGATAAGGCATCATGATGTTGCAATTCTACGCCCATCAATTCGCAGCAGATACTCAATTTAGTTCGCTCAAATCCAATCGCTCTATAGATTTTACTCGTACATTCCCAATGGTTGGCCAACAGTAACTCATGGTATGGCAAATCATAAAATTTCATAGTCTCTTTGAGCACAGAACGATCCAATAACTCATCGTGCGCAACCATACGTTGTTGAAACAGCAAACTTTTAATGCTTGGATACAATTCTAAAAAACTTGGTGCATCTTTGGTATGTTTGGCTTTAATACCATGAACCCTTGATGTTTGCCACATGTACTTATTATCTGGTGGTCTCACCAAACTATAAAACTCATTAACAATCTCACCTTCCAGTACGTTTACAATGCCCACAGAGCAAATACTGTTGTAATTAGCTGTTGCTAATTCAAAATCAATAGCGGTAAATGTATCAGACATTTCCAATAATAGTTACATTAAATATTCTAATATCCATACTTCGACTTCCATTTTTCTTTCAATCCTTGCCTCAACTTCTCCTCTCCCGCATTGGAGCCAGGTTCATAAATTTTCGTTCCTGAAAGTTCATCCGGCAAATATTCCTGATGAACAAAATTCCCAGGAAATGCATGCGCATATTGATAATCGGTACCATAGTCCAGTTCTTTCATCAATTTCGTTGGTGCATTCCTCAAATGTATAGGAACAGCTAAATTACCTGTTTGTTTAACAATAGCTTGTGCTTTATTTATTGCTTCGTAGCTGGCGTTACTTTTTGCTGAACTTGCCAAATATACCACAACCTGAGATAGTATAATCCGTGATTCCGGCCATCCGATCACATTCACAGCTTGAAAACAATTGTTGGCCAATAACAAGGCATTAGGATTCGCATTCCCAACATCTTCAGAAGCCAATATCAGTAAACGCCTCGCAATAAATTTAGGATCTTCCCCTCCCTCTATCATACGTGCCAACCAGTACACTGCTGCATTTGGATCACTTCCACGAATAGATTTTATAAATGCCGATATGATATCATAATGCTGTTCTCCAGATTTATCATACCGAATGCTACTTTGCTGCACATGTGCGGTAACAAAGTTATTATTTATTACGGCTTTTTGAAAATTTGCGGCTTGACTCACCAGTTCCAATATATTTAACAATTTACGGGCGTCCCCTCCCGACAATTGCAACATGGCTTCATATTCTTCAATCACAACCTGTTGTTCCTTCAAGATGGAATCATGAGTTAAAGAGTGTTGAATGATTTGAACTAATTCATCTTTAGTCAATTCCTGTAACACATACACCTGACACCTCGACAATAAAGCAGAAATAACCTCAAAGGAAGGATTCTCCGTAGTGGCGCCAATCAAGGTAACTAAGCCCTTTTCTACTGCCCCCAAGAGCGAGTCTTGTTGAGATTTGGAAAATCGATGAATTTCATCTATGAATAATATGGGTTGTTCCTCATTAAACTGACGCATCAACTCCGCTTTGTCAAGCACTTCCCGAACCTCCTTTACCCCAGACTTAATAGCACTTAAACTATAAAATGGTCTCCCTAATTCCTGAGCAATCAGCAATGCAAGGGTTGTTTTTCCCACACCAGGTGGACCCCAGAATATCATCGAAGGGATTGATTTTTGCTGCAGTGCATTCCACAAAACTGCACCTTCTCCTATGATATGTTTTTGTCCAACATAATCGGCTATCCGGGTAGGACGCATTCGTTCTGCTAAAGGGATTTGAGTTGCCATGTCAAACAAAGCTATAGAAATTAAATCTGATTGACAATCCTGTTCATCCTATAGCAAGAGCAGCCAGATTCAGATCACTAAAAAACAAAAGCGATTTTAGACAATACATCAAAATGATGCTTAGGCCTTGTCAGTATGCTGTTGAATTGCTACAGCTCTTTATCGGAACTTAAACGGAGATTCTTCGACTCTAAGCAGTTCACATCCCTAGAATCTCCGATGAAGATCCGAAGGAGATCCGCATCTAAGTCAAATTTTTCTAGTAAAAATTAAGGAATAAAATGTTGGAAATAACTAGGCTAGCATCTGTTAAAAAGTCTCAAATCTGCTTGGAAATTGGCTAGAAAAATAAATAAAATGATACATTTGATAATTACGGAAAAAGAAATGATTGAAAAAAAACCGGTATTTCTTGCTTTGGTATTCCTTTTAATGGGTTTTCGGTTAATTGCTCAAGAGGCAGTGACACCTTTAGACCCTTCCGGATTTGTGACAAAATACGATGTAGCCTTTCATGGAATTGGCCCTGAGGTTTATGTATTACCGACCCCAAGAACAAAAGAAGAAACCATTACCGATTCTTATAAAGAGAAAAAAGATTTTTACGATACCATCGCCAGACAGTTGGATTATCAAGAATTAATTCAGGAATTCAATGTAACTCCGGCGACGAATCAATTAAAACAAGCCTTCCAACCGCTACCAAGTACCCTGGAACAATGGAAAGAATTGATTCAAAAATTAGAAGCTAATAATCAAGGTATGCTCGCTTCGGCAGCAGCCAATTTGCTCGCTTTAGAATTCTTACAGATAAAGGATATGAAGCAGGCCTTAGATTACCTGAAACGTGCACAGCTGCTAGCAGGAACGAGTCCTGATCGATCGGTTATTGATTTTAATTTAGCCAATGTCTACCGATTTAATGGAATGTTTGCAGATGCCGGTCAGTTGCAGGAAAACTACTTAAAACAGGCCATCGCCAAAAAGGATTTAATCGATCAAGGCACTTCATACGTAGCAATTGGCCTGAACGATGCCTATAATAAAGAATACCGTGCGGCAGAAAACAGCATCATCCGAAGGGCAATTCCCTTATTTAATAAGGTGAAAAATTACGATGGTAAAATCAAAGCCTTGATTAAATTGAGCAAGATTTATCAATTGCAGAACAAGCACACTGAGGCGCAATGGTTTTTAATCCAAGCCAAGGATTTAGCACATAGCAAAAAGCTTTTAAACCCGCTCTCTGAAATCGAGTTTCGTTTGGGCTATTCAAAATATGTTCAGCAGAATTATAGTGTTGCCAAACTGGAGTTAGAACAAGCAAAAACCCTAGCTGAAAAAGAAGATAATAAAACCCTTCAGTTAGCTATAAATGATAAACTGGGCGATATCTACCTGTTAATGGGCGACTTCAAAGAAGCTGAAACGGCCTTGAATAATTATTGGAAATTGAGACAGGAAATTTTCCCCGAAAATTCCAAAACAATCCTATAGTTCAAAATCGATCTGTGAATTCTGTTTAGGGATCCTGAATGGATCTCAACAAGCTTGTTAATATGGCTTAATCAAGACAATTGATACGAATATTTTACGTTAACGGATGATACATTGTCATAATTTTAATTAATTTTATCGGAATAAACGATTATAAAAATTTTACAGCATCGAATTTTCATTCGATTATTATAATGAACAGTTTTAAGAAATTCAGTGATATGTTTAAAAATTTAATTTTTTGTCTAGCCTTAATATCTGTGGTGGCCTGTGGCGCAAAACCCCGCGTTGATTTAGAGGAAAAAGGATTGCAGTTACGCCCAACCACACAGCATGAAACCATAGCCAAGGTAGTAGCCAATCTATTAGAAAGTTACAGTTATAAAAAAGTTCCCATGTTGGATTCCATATCCAATATTGTCTATAAAAATTTGTTGGATGGTGTAGATCAAAGTAAAAACTACTTGTTAAAGTCCGATATTAAGGAGTTTGATGCATTTAAGAATACCCTAAGCCAGGATTTCAAAAAAGGAGACTTATCCAGTGCCTTTTTTATTTTCAACAGATATACAGAACGCTATTTACAAGGCTTGGACATCGCTCTTCAACAGATTGACATGAATCCAGACTTCACTAAAGATGAATCTTTGACGGTCTTAAGAGAGAAATTAGACTGGTTTAATTCGGAAGCAGAGGTAAAGGAACAATGGAGAAAGCGTGTAAAATATGATTTGCTAAACTTAAAACTAGCGGCAGGTGATTCCGCAAAATTTGACCTGGAAAAAAGCAGAGAAACTTTGCGTACCCGCTATAATAACTTGATTTCTCAGGCAAAGAAAACAAATGCCAACGATGCCTTTCAAGTCATTATGGGCGCATTGACTGCTGCCGTAGATCCGCATACGAATTATTACAATCCTTCTTTTGCACAAGCATTCAACGAAAGCATGTCCAATACACTGGAAGGAATTGGCGCGCAATTACAGATGGAAAATGAAATGGTAACCATTAAGGCTGTTATTGCTGGAGGTCCTGCATTTAAGGAAAAATCATTGCAAATAAACGACCGTATTGTTGGAGTTGCGCAAGGTAATGGAGAATTTGAGGATATCATCGGATGGCGTTTAGATGCTGCAGTAGCAAAGATTAAAGGTAAAAAAGGGACGGTGGTACGTTTGAAAGTATTGCCTGCAGGATCTGACTTGGCGGCTGCACCAAAAATCATTACGTTAACTCGTGATAAAATTATTTTAGAAGAAGAGTCTGCTAAGCGAGAAATAAAAACGGTTAAAGGAGAAGATGGTAAAGATTACCGTATTGGAATAATTAATCTACCTAAGTTTTATATAGATTTTGAAGCTCTACGTCGTGGTGAGAAAAATTATAAAAGTACCACTAGAGATGTTCGTTTATTGATAGATAGTTTAAAAACGGATCGTGTAGATGCTATTTTAATGGACTTACGAGGTAATGGTGGAGGATCATTGCAAGAAGCGATTGAATTGACAGGCTTGTTTATCGATCAAGGCCCTGTGGTTCAGGTGAGAGATACGCGCGACCGTGTTCAGGTAGATCGTGATCAAGAACCCGGAGCATTATGGGAAGGTCCATTCGGCGTGATGATCAACCGTTTTTCGGCATCCGCATCGGAGATTTTTGCTGGAGCCATTCAAGATTATGGCCGTGGTATCATCTTAGGTTCTACAACTTACGGTAAGGGTACGGTACAGAATGCAGCAGATATGTCCAGGTTTATTAGTGCAACCGATCGCCTGTTAATTAAAGCTGCCGGAGGTACTGATCCGGATACCCCAAATGGTGCTCCTGAATTTGGTCAAATCAACATCACAGCGGGTAAATTCTACCGCATAACAGGTAGCAGTACACAACATAAAGGTGTGATCCCAGATTTATCGTTCCCTACCCAGTATACCGCAGAGAAATTCGGCGAAAGTTCGGAGCCTTCTGCCCTACCTTGGGACCAGATTAAACCTTCTGACTTTAAGAAAGTCGCTGATCTGACGGAAATTAACAACAAATTAAACGTGATTCATCAAGCAAGGATGGCAAAATCACCGGCTTATTCTTTCTTGTTAGAAGATATTGAAGAGTTTAACAAAATTGATTCTATTCCTTCCATCTCTTTAAATGAAGCGACATTAAAAGCCGAGCGTGAAAAAAACAGACTAAAAAATCGCGAACGTGTGAATAAACAATTATCCTTTTTAGGATTACCTGCCTGGAAAGAAGGACAACCTCAGCCTAAATTTGATTTCGATTTTGAATTGGATGAAAGTGCTAAGGTGATGACGGATTATATTCGTGAAAAAAAATAACAACAATCTTTGATAAAAAACAACAAGGGAGCTCAATGGGCTCCCTTGTTGTTTTGAATATATTCTGAAAAGCAATTCTAGATGACTGAATCGATCATTAGAACTGCTCCTTAATACAAACCTACTGCCTTAATAACCAACACCAGATCGTCTAGGTTGGCGTATGGCTGGCCATTCCGCTGCTCGACCGTCTTTACCGGCAGGTAACAAGCTTTTCTCCCGATTTACCTGTGTTGGTTCTTCGCTGGCCTGATAAGTTAATATGGCTGTTAAAATAACATTGTTAAGCAAATCATCAAACACCAGTTTATCGTAGGTGTCCAAATTGGTATGCCAGGTATTTTGACCATAACCCCAGGATAGGGAGCTCAACATAAAGGCTGGAACACCTGCAGCGACAAAGGAAGCATGGTCTGAACCGCCAGCACTTGGGCTTCCCGGAAACGTGGTTTTGATTTGCGCTGTAATATCCGTCGGAACAGCACTTAACCATCTTCCCATGAACTCCTGAGCATGCGCAAAACCCGAACCTCCAATGCTGCTTACTCGGCCTGTACCATTATCCAAGTTAAAAACGACTTGTGCCTTTTCCATCATCTCAGGATTATCCAACACAAAAGCTCTTGAACCATTCAGCCCTTGTTCTTCACTACCCCACAAGCCAATCAATATGCTTCGTTTAGGATTTGGAAGGATTTTTTTTAGGATTCGCGCCACTTCCATCATCACGATAGTCCCGGTTCCATTATCTGTTGCGCCTGAACCTCCTTCCCAGGAGTCTAAATGGGCAGAGAGAATGATGTATTCATCTGGAAATTCTGATCCTTTGATCTCAGCAATGGTATTGTAGGATGGAACATTTCCATGGTGTTTGGAAGAAGTTTCTACTTTTATTCGCGGCTTATATCCTCGGCTAGCCAGTCGGTATAGTAATCCATAATCTTCCAAGGAAATATCCAAGGATGGAGCGATATGCGAGCGAGCGCCAAATATTTTGTTGGCTCCAAATTCCTTAGACCAATAACTCGACAAGATCCCTACAGCACCAGCTTCTTCTAAGACTGAAGGAATGGAATTGCTGGACAAGCCCGTAGCCTTTATGCGATTATTCCATGCTGTTTGTAAAGAGTCCCGATTTTTCTTCATCCTTTCAAAGGACTGTTCGGTAGCAAATTCATTCCAATTGGCGTCTGGTCGGCCAGTAGGCTGAGGCATGGAGATTAATACAAACTTTCCTTTTACTGCGGGTAACCATGCTCGAAAAGCTAAAGAATCTTTCACCTCTGCTAAGCTGATGACTTCTGCTTCAATGGCTTTACCATTGCTGCTTGGACTCCAGGCCAATTGAGTTCCGGCGATGCTTTTAGCTCTTGGGTAGGTCATGTCAATATGAGAAATTCCTCGTTCCCAACCGTGCCATACGCCAAATTGTTGGTTCTTCGCATTCAAACCCCAGCGTTTAAAGGTGTTAATCGCCCATTCATTTGCCTGTGTCATACCGGGAGTACCAACCAGACGAGCGCCCACCACATCTAACAATTCAAAAGCAAGCTGTTCCAATTCGGAATTATTCGATGCTTCCTTGATAATCTGCTGTA
>DAIQBS010000067.1:0-16648 GCA_036781025.1 Sphingobacterium sp.
GCACCACCTACACGACGAGATTTAACCTCTACAGCTGGCATTACGTTGTTCAACGCTTTTTTCCAAGTCTCTAGACCGTTCTCTTGTGTTTTTTGCTCTACTAATTCTACTGCATTGTAGAAAATTGAATATGCAATAGATTTTTTTCCGTCAAACATCATGTTGTTTACGAAACGTGTTACCTGAACATCATTAAACTTTGGGTCAGGTAAAATGATTCTCTTTTTTGGTTTTGATTTTCTCATTTTCTTTTCCTCCGTTTAATTATTTCTTACCTTTTCCTTTTGCAGGAGCTGCAGCAGCTTGACCTGGTTTAGGACGTTTTGTTCCGTATTTAGAACGACGTTGGTTACGACCAGCAACACCTGAAGTATCTAATGCACCACGGATGATGTGGTAACGTACTCCTGGTAAGTCTTTCACACGACCGCCACGGATTAATACGATGGAGTGCTCTTGTAAGTTGTGTCCTTCTCCTGGAATGTAAGCATTCACTTCTTTTCCATTTGTTAAACGAACACGAGCTACTTTACGCATTGCTGAGTTTGGTTTTTTAGGGGTAGTAGTGTATACACGTGTACACACACCTCTTCGCTGTGGACATGAGTCCAACGCTGGTGACTTACTCTTGTCTACCAGAGCTACTCTACCTTTTCTAACTAATTGTTGAATAGTAGGCATTTACCTGTTTCTAAATTATTGTTTAAAATTTATTTTTAAGTCCGCAAAGATATAAATAATTCTTTGAACTGTAAAGACTTGGTAGATAAGTTTTTTAAAATAAATACCCAGCCTGTTCAACTCTATGGTTAATCCTATCTTTCCGTCAGTCTCTAGTACTCCTAAAATTTGAAATCATTGTATTCAATCTGATGGAAATAAACCCTTTTAATGTTACTTCATTTAACTAAATGCCTGTTCAAATCTTTTATTAACCTCTTAGCTGATTAATGTAAAATCAATCTGTCTTTTATCTAAATCAACTTTTTTGACTTTTATTTGCACTTCATCACCCAATTGATAGGTCTTTTTCTTTCGTTGCCCTATAATGGCAAAGTTTTTTTCGTCCAGGGTGTAAAAATCGTCTGTTATATCTCTCAGGCGAACCATACCTTCACATTTATTCTCTTCGATCTCCACATACATTCCCCATTCGGTCACGCCGGAAATGATGCCAAGATATTCGGTTCCTATTTGGTCTTGCAAGTATTCAGCTTGTTTGTATTTCACCGATGCGCGTTCTGCTTCTGCCGCTTTTTTCTCCTTTTGTGAAGAATGCTCTGCCATTTTCTCGTAATGCTCGGCATTGACCTGTTTTCCGCCGTCTAGATAATATTGAAGCAGGCGGTGTACCATGACATCTGGATACCGACGGATAGGGGAGGTGAAATGGGTGTAATAATCAAATGCTAAACCATAATGGGAAGCTTTTTTCGTTGTATAAATGGCTTTTGCCATCGATCGAATAGCCAAAGAAGTCAATAGGTTTTGCTCTTTCGAACCTTCTATCTTACTCATCATGCTATTTAATGATTTTGCGGTTTCTTTATCAGACTTCAAGCTGAGTCGATGTCCGAACCTAGAAGCAAATTGGGAGAAGCTTGTTAAGGTCTCTGTATTGGGAACATCGTGGAAACGGTATACAAAGGGAAGTTTGTTTTTCCCTTTTCCTTGTTTTCCAATAAACTCAGCTACTTTTTTATTCGCAAGCAACATAAAATCTTCAATCAATTTATGCGCATCTTTTCGGATTTTGGTATATACCCCCAAAGGCTTACCATTTTCATCCAATTTAAACTTTACCTCTTCCGTTTCGAAACTAATCGCTCCAGATTTAAAGCGACGCTCTCGAAGGATATAGGCTAGTTCATTTAGTTTTAATATTTCTTTGGATAAATCATCTTCTTTACCTTCAATAATTTCTTGAGCTTCTTCATAAGTAAAGCGTCTATCGGAATGGATGATCGTTCTTCCAAACCATTGGTCTAAAACATTTGCTTTTTCGTCCATTTCAAATACCGAAGAAAAACAAAGTTTATCTTCATTAGGGCGAAGGGAGCATAAGTTGTTAGATAAACGCTCCGGAAGCATTGGAATAACCCGATCTACTAAGTATACCGAGGTTCCACGTTCAAAAGCTTCTTTGTCTAATACCGAATCAGGGATGACATAATGAGAAACATCCGCTATATGCACAGCAATCTCATAATTTCCATTATCTAATGTTTTAAATGAAATCGCATCATCAAAATCTTTAGCGTCAATCGGGTCAATAGTAAACGTGGTTGTGTTTCGGAAATCAACACGTTTCGCGATTTCTTCCTGGCTGATTTTGTCAGATATCTCGTTAGCCTGTTTTTCTACTTCCTTTGGAAATTCCAATGGAAAACCGAAGTCGGCTAATATGGCGTTCATCTCGGTATTATTCTCTCCTTTTTTGCCCAATACAGATTTAACTTTTCCTATTGGGTTTTTGGCTTTAGACGGCCAGTCGATAATGGATACAACGACTTTTTCTCCATTCTTAGCTCCGTTCAAATTATCCAGCGGAATGAAGATGTCGTGAAGCATTTTTCTATCGTCGGCAAGGAAGAAGGCATAACTCGAGGAGATGTCCATGGTGCCTGTAAAATCTGTCTTAGCACGTTGGATTATTTCCACTACTTCACCCTCTCGTTTCTTGCCTTTCTTACGGTCGTAAATATGCACTTTTACGATGTCCCCGTGCAAGGCCTGGCGCAGCTTTCTTGGTGCTACAAAAATGTCCGATTCTAGTTCATCTTCGGGAACGATATAAGCAGATCCATCAGCGGTCATGTCGACCTTTCCTGTTAGGTAAACTTGCAGTTGTTTCAACTTAAATTTCCCTCGATCCGGTTGCTGGAATAGGCCATGTTTTGAAGCGTCCGACAAAATATCTGCAACTGCAATTTTGGAGTCCGTATCCGTCAAGTTTAATTTGGATGCGACTTGTTTATAATTCAATAATGGGTTGCCTGATTTTTCGAAAACATCAACAATGAGTTGTGTTAATACTTCTTTGTAGGGATTGTCTTTTTTTGACTTCATAAACTTTTCATCTTGCCAAAACCTCCTTAAGAAAATCTGAAAATCAGATAGGGGAGGTGTTGACTATTTTATTTTTATAGGGTAGGATTTAGATGCCTATATATTTATAAAGATACATAAAATTGCTGGTTTTAGTTTTTGCAATAATCAACTGAAATAATATTTGAAATACTACTAATTGTTTGATAAGTTTTAATTTATTTTAGCTTAATTATCTATTTGAATATTAATAAAATATATATTTACTTGCTTAATGTATTTTTTTACTACCATTTCTTAAACAGCTGGTAGTCAAAATATTATGAAAAACAACCCTGTTTTAAATGATTTTGCTAAATTATTTTTAATAAATTATTTTGTCAATTGGTTTTGTATAAACTATTGTAAAATAATGTTATATAAATCAATATGCTAAATATTAGCAATATTAAATATTGATATTTTAGCTACTATTTTTAAAAAAAATGGAATAAAGACTTCCATTAAAATTTACATAAATTTAAAATTGAACTGAAGAAATTGACAGATAAAGGACCTTAAGATTTACAACTATTGCACAATCCAACAGCATTGATTGCAATGGAATGAAGGGTGAAATCTTTAGGTAAGCTAATGGGTGGAACCGTTATTTCATCTAAACAAAATACGCTATTGCATACCGAACAGATGAAGTGTACATGTTGATCATGATGATGATCTGCGGAGCATTTGTGTGAGCAAAAGGCATAAGTAGCGGTACCTTGCAAATCAAAAACTTTATGTAAAATGCCCTTTTCTTCAAAGCTGGAAAGTATCCGGTATAGGGTTACTCGGTCTACATCACTACCTAAAATTCGTTCTAATTCTGGCTGAGAAATAGCCGTATTTTTTGTCGATATCACTTCCAAAACTCGAAGTCTTGGTTGAGTAATTTTGAGCTGATTTGATTTTAGAATTTGATTGAACTCTTCGGTTTTTATAAGATGATCTTCCATACACATATCACTTTGAATAGTGTAAAATTACGCATTTTTTACTACATAAAAAACCTCCTTAACAAGGGCTAAGGAGGTCAATATTTATGCTGTATTTTTTTATTAATTATTTGCCTGAAGCTTTCGCGTGATCGGCAAGAAATTGTGCCAATCCACTGTCCGTAAGTGGGTGTTTTAATAGGGCAGTAATTGCTGATAATGGACCAGTCATTACATCTGCTCCAATCTTTGCACAACCTAAAATATGTGCACTGTGACGTACTGATGCAGCTAAGATTTGTGTTTGAAATCCATAGTTGTCATAGATCTCACGAATTTCTTCAATCAAGCCTAATCCATCAACAGATATATCGTCTAAACGTCCAATAAATGGAGATACATAAGTTGCTCCGGCTTTTGCAGCTAATAACGCTTGACCAGCAGAAAATACCAACGTACAATTGGTTTTGATACCTTTCTTGCTGAAATATTTAATTGCTTTTACACCATCTTTGATCATAGGAACTTTAACAACGATTTTACTATCTAAGGCTGCTAAAATCTCTCCTTCTTTGATCATGCCTTCGTAATCCGTAGAAATTACTTCTGCACTGACATCGCCTTCTACAATTTCGCAGATAGCTTTGTAATGATTGATTACGTTTTCTACTCCAGAAATGCCTTCTTTGGCCATTAAACTTGGATTAGTAGTTACGCCATCTAAAACACCTAAGTCTTGTGCTTCTTTAATTTGCGCTAGATTGGCCGTGTCAATAAAAAACTTCATGGTATAAAATGTTGATTTAAAATATAAACCCTTTTTATTATGGGTATTTGTTATGCAAAGGTAATATATTGTTTCAAGAATGAAAACATTGTTGGATAACATGACTTAATTCCTTCTTTTTAGAACTTTTTATGCGTTAACCTGTTTATATATTGAATTACCTTTGCTAGAGGGTTAATTCATTACTTGTTGATTCAGAGGGAAAACTGTACATTTAACATGGTCCGGTTGGATTGATGACGTAAATCCCAAAAACGCTTCCTATACATGCAAATATTTAGATCATTAGCTTACCCCAATTATCGTTTACATGCCATTGGTCAATCCATCTCAATTTTAGGAACATGGATGCAGCGTATAGCTATTAGCTGGTTGGTTTACCAATTAACTAACTCGGTTTTCTGGTTAGGATTTGTCTCTTTTATTTCCTTATTACCATCCTTGGTTTTATCTCCTTTTATTGGTGCTTTTGTGGATAGACATCAGAAATATAAACTGGTGTTTATAACGCAAATTGGGTTAATGATACAAGCGGGGCTTTTAGCGCTACTCTTATATTTAAAATTAGAATCTGTTTTTTATTTGTCCTTATTGGGATTTATTCAAGGGGTTATTAATGCTTTTGATGTTCTTGGGAGGCAGGCCTTATTAGTTTCTTTAGTGGATGATCGACGTGATTTGCCCAATGCCATAGCCTTAAATTCATCCATTTTCAATGCAGCCCGTATGTTAGGGCCTGCAATAGGTGGCTTTTTGTTGTCCATGTATGGTGAGTTTGTCTGTTTCACCATAAATTTCCTGAGTTTTATACCAGTCATCATTTGTTTGTTGTTGATGAATGTCAAAGAAAAAGTTGTTATTGTGCCCAATGAAAATGCTTTTCAAGGCTTAGTTCAAGGTTTTAACTACTTAAAACGTTCGCCTCATATACTTTCATTAATCATCGTGTTAACTTTTTCTAGCTTATTGGTTATTCCTTATACATCCTTATTGCCTGCTGTGGCGAAGGAGTTGTTTAAAGGAAATGAACAGACATTTTCTTGGTTTGAAAGCGCAGCAGGATTTGGTGCTATGCTTGGTGCTATTCAAATGGCAACACTTCGGTCTGGCGAAAATCTGCGTTATCGAGTACTGTTTGCTGCTTTGGCAATGGGTATTTCTTTGGCTTTATTGGCATTTGCACATTACTTACCTTCTGCCTTATTCTTTACCTGTGCGGTATCATTTGCTATGATGATGCAGAACTCCTCCATTAATACTTACATTCAGACGCATGCTGTCCCGGCTTATAGAGCTAGAGTTATGTCCTATTATGTTATGGCATTTCAGGGAATATTTCCTGTAGGAAGTCTACTTACTGGAGCAATTGCCGAATGGGTAGGACTTAAAAATACCTTATATATTATGGGTGGCTGCGGAATATTAATCTCTGTAGGATTCTATATTTACCTCAGATTACACATTCAACGCCGTTTGTTCAAAGTGAATTTTCGTTGATTAAGTTGAATAATTTGACGTTTATAATCGATAATAGCGCCGTACTTCTGCAAGATATCTCCTCCTAAGACGCCAATTACAGGTTCTAAACCAATTTGTTGATAAGCGTAATTGATGGAACTTAAATCCAATACTGCAACATGTATGCGTTTACCGTGCCAATCTGCAAGCTTTAAATCAGGAATGGTTAGAAAGAAACTTTCCATCGTGTTCGTTCCTAATCCTGTACTTAATACATCCGTTATTTCCAAATTATCCTCTGAAATACCTGCTTGTAGCAAAGTGGTTTTGTCCAATACTGTTTTTGAAGCACCGGTATCAATGACCATTTTAAATTTTTTTCCTAGAAGTTCCGCCTCAGTAATAATATGAAAGCCATCAGCTTGTAGGCTGATGACTTCAAAAGGTATTTTTTGCATGTTTATTTAACAATAATATTAAAGCATTATTTCGTTAGAACCCCCTCGTCGTATAACACTTGATTCATTTTTCTAACCGAATCGGCACTGGCTTTAAACAGTTCTTTTTCTTCATCTGAAAGCGTAATTGGAACGATTTTGTCCCATCCTTTTTTGTTGATAATGACAGGAACACCAATGGCTATATCTTCTTGATCCAATTCACCTTCCAAATAAACCGATGCGGTAAACAAACGATTTTGATCTCGAACGATACTTTCTACCATGGCAGCTGCAGCAGCACCTGGGGCATACCAGGCTGATGTGCCGATTAATGCGGTGAGGGTTGCACCGCCCACCATCGTTTTCTTAATTATTTCTGCTTCTTCTTCTTCAGTTAAGAATTGTGATACGGAAACACTATTCCAAGTGGCATGTTTGATTAGAGGAATCATGGTGGTATCTCCATGTCCACCTATCACAATAGCATTAAGATCATTCGCCGAAGCATTTAATTTATCAGAAAGCTGATATTTAAACCTGGCAGAATCTAAAGCTCCACCCATTCCAATGATTCTGTTTTTTGGTAATCCACTCGCCTTCAACGCTAAGTAAGTCATGGTATCCATAGGGTTCGAAACAATTAATATAATGATGTCGGGGGAGTGTTTTATTAAATTATCGACTACATTCTTAACTATATTCGCGTTTGTTCCAATTAATTCTTCTCTTGTCATACCAGGTTTTCTAGGTATGCCAGAGGTGATGACTGCTACGGTAGAACCTGCTGTAGATAAATAATCGTTTGTTACCCCTTTTATTTTCGAATCGAAACCCAATAGAGCGGAAGTTTGCATCATATCTTGCGCTTTGCCTTCAGCAAATCCTTCCTTAATATCTAACAGGACAATCTCTTCTGCAATATTACGTCTAACTAGATTATCTGCAGTGGTTGCTCCAACTGCTCCTGCACCTACAACGGTTATTTTCATAGCATTTTGGTTTAAATGTTCACTCTTTAAATGTAACAATTTATATTCGCATTTGCTAGAAACTAACACTGATTTTTAGCATTGTTAGCCATAATTTTGAGCTTATTTTTTTAATTGGAAAAACTCAGTTGATCCCCTTTCTGCATGGCAGGTTTAAATAAGATGATCAGGAACCCTATAACTATAATGCAAAACAAATAGGATATCGATAAGCTAAATTGATCCCTGATTTGTAGGATGTTTGCGATACTATAACTTAAAATAGAAAACAAAATATAACATACCCCACTTGCTATACCACTTGAAGTACCGGCATAGGCAGGGAATTTCGTGATACAATAAGTGAAATATACATTATAAGTTAGACCTTGACATAAATGGATGACAAAAACGAAAGGTAGTATTCCTGCTAAGCCTAACTGCAAGTGCGCAGTTACCATCATCAATACCGCAAATACAAGTTGAATGGTATTTGCCACAAAAAGCTTCTGATAAAACGGTTTGTTGATCAATAATTTTCCTGATAAACCCCCTAAAAATATGGCTACACCAGATATTAGTGCGCAATATCCTGATGTTACTGGTGTAAGATGGTATTCATGTTCAACGATAAAAGGAATAGTCATTCCAAATACCATCACCATGGTGTAACTAAATCCTAATAATACTATACCGACACTGAAATCAACATGGGATAAAAGCATTTTATAAACATTAAAAATACTCTTCACGCTAAATTCTTGTTTTTTCTGAATGGTTTCTCCACTATATAAGAGTTCCAAGATAAAGAGCAAAGTCCCATAAGCAGCTAGAAAATAGAAATTTGCCCGCCAACCAAAATATTCCTGTAAATAGCCGCCTAAAAATGGTGCAAGAATAGGTGATGTTGCCCATACAACGGTCAAGAGGCTGGTATAATGCTTTCTCTTTTCCCCAGTATATACATCGATAAAAAAAGCCCTTTTACTCACCACAATGATGGAAATTGCAATTCCCTGTATAAATCGATAAGCGATAATCCAATATACATGAGGAGCAAATACAATGGCTAGGGAAGTGATGGTGAAAATGAATATGGATATTAAGTTGATTTTATACCGACCAAAACTATCGACCAAACTTCCAACAAATAATTGGGAGATCCCATAAGAAATTAAATAAATGCTTAAGGTAAGTTTAATATTAGCTTCTGAAGTGTTCAAGTTGTTTGCCATTTCTGGAAAGGAAGGTAAATACACATCCATGGCTAGACCGGAAATAGGAATTAAGGCAAAGGCTAATATGCTGGCAAAGTTTTCGTGCTGTTTTTTTAATGCGCTCATCGTTCTTTGATATTTACTGCACAAAATTAAGCCCCTTGCTACAAAATTTTATTACACACTTCAAACAAGTTTTTATAAAAATCAAATATTTTTTTCTATGATGATTTTTTAAAATATTTAGGGCTATAGCCGGTATGCTTTTTTATAAATTGGCTGAAATGCGCGGGGTAATCAAAACCTAAACTTTGCCCTACTTCTGAAATACTCCAGTCGCTATATTGAATTAACGCTAAAGATTCTGTCAATACGCGTTCTTGAATTAATTGGCTAGTGGATTTACCTGTTCCAATTTTTAAGGCATGATTTAAATGATTCACATGTACATTCAGCTGATCAGCAAAATCTGCGGGCGTTTTTAGTTCCAATACTGATTTTGGAGAGTCTACCGGAAATTGCCTATCTAGCAATTTGATAAATCCTGTCACTAAACGATCCTTTTGTTCTATGAACTGAAGTTCCGGACAGTGTCTTAATTGTGTTTTTATAGCTAAATATATGATGACGCGTAACAAGTTAGTAATGATTTCTTTGCGAAACTCAAAATTGCCTCGGTATTCCTCTTGAAGGTTTTTAAAGTATAAACTAAACAACTCATATTCCTCATTATTTAGCTTGATATATGGAAAAATATCATTGGCATAAAGGGCGTTTAATTTGATTAAGGCTGTTTTTATTTCACCAGTTAGATACTCTTCATTGAATAAGCATATATATCCTTTGCGTTTGTTGCAAATGTATTTTCTTTCCAATGCATAAGGAATATTTGGATTAGAAAACACAAGACAAGGACCATCTATTTCTACTGCGCGATCACCATATTGGTAGGTGAGGGAGTTGTCTACCAAACAAATTTTATAGTAATCCCTTCGCATAAAGGGAAAAGTATTCAAACAACTTTCCGATTCTAAAATATTAAAATGGCTGGTATTTCCCTGTGGATAGTTCAAACCTGTCGGGGTTTCTTTTTTGGTATTATGATAATACTGTAAAAGGGTTTCTACTGCATCCATAAAATTATTCTTTTTATATAATTCAAAGATAGCTTTTTTTTTAGATATGAGACATTAGACATAAGATTTGAGAGTAGTGTATGGCTTAGAGAGGAATTAAAGAAGCATAGTTTAGAGATTGTCTAGTAATTCATCTAAATTTTGAACCAAGAGAACCTGATAAAAACTGAATTAAATGAATAGAAAGAATTTCTAAGTTAATAAGCAACTATATTCAGGGTATTCATTAAAATCATTTCCTCAGCGGTTCAAACTCTTTGAATCAAACTCATATTCACTTCACTTCTAAAAAAACATTTTTAGGTTTATCAAAACTTAAAGAGCGTGGCATATAATGAGGTACTCCCAATAAAATACTGACAATACCGGTTCCTTCTATGAAATTTTCATCTTGCTTTAGCAACACAAAAGGCATTCTTTTTTGATATTTCCATTTGTATGGGGTGTACAAATAATCACCAATCAGCGTGTCTTTCTCAATTTTACCATTCACGTCACCTTTAATAATCACATTTCCGGGTTGTTTAATGGTCAGTTTGCCATAAAACTTGTTTTTGTAAAGGGTCAGGTGGAGGAGAGAGGTGTCTCGATCTACAATAGATATATAATCTTTTTCGCTTAAAATTACTCCCTCAGGGTTGGAGCATCCCACCAAAAATAAGAAGGTAATGAATAATAGTTTTCGCATAGTTATCTATTAGATGTAAAAATAAAGAAATTCCATATAATTTTTTGAATGGTTGAAGAGTAGTAATGGTAACATTCAATCTTTACTTGCTAAACAGACGGATTTCTTTTGGATCTTAACCGCAATTTTCAAAGCCTGATTCAAGGAATGTTCGAATAATCTCCGAAGGAGATCCGTATAAGAACAAATGGAGATCTTTTTAAGTACTATGAAATGGGATAAAAAAAATGAAGATTTACCAATAGAAAAGGCATACAATTTTGTGTATGCCTTTTCTTATGAATGGAAAAAATTTTTGGCGAATTAGAATGGATACCCAATTGCTAAATTGAATACTAAATTATCCCTTCTCCAATCTTTATTTCTAATATCGATGTATTTAAATACCCATCTATCATCGGATTGACGGTAGGGTACTCGGAAAGGAATGGCAAAATCGGTCCGTACAATTAAAAAGTCCAAATCAACACGCAATCCCAAACCACCACCAACAGCTAGTTCACTGATAAATTTTTTGGATAGTTTTCCCCCTGGTTTATTCTCATCCTCACGTTGTAACCAAATATTTCCCGCATCAATAAATGCTGCCCAATGGAACATACCTGCAATTTTCGAACGATATTCAGTATTGAGTTCAAGTTTGAAATCACCTGTTTGATCAGCAAAGAAATTTTCTTCTCCTAAGTTTTCAGGGCGAGA
Source organism: Sphingobacterium sp. (assembly GCA_036781025.1). Taxonomy (GTDB): domain Bacteria; phylum Bacteroidota; class Bacteroidia; order Sphingobacteriales; family Sphingobacteriaceae; genus Sphingobacterium. Next base: position 11,416 of record DAIQBS010000067.1, read on the forward strand.
AGATCCGGGTCCTATAGCTCTTGCTCGGAAAGCGCGCAAACCGTTAGGACCACCGGTATAGTATTGTTTTAAGTAAGGTAATGATCGTGAGTTACCATAGGAGTAGGAAGTACCTATCATCAAGCGAGAGGCGAGGGTAGCAGTAGGACTTATCTTCATATAATGCCTTAAATCGGCTTCTGCTTTGATAAATTGAGAATAAGCAGTACCAAATAAATTTTTAATTTTTCCTGCATTATAATCTGCCCCCTGTATCAACCCTAAGATGTTACCCGAAGTATTTAATCCAGCTTTCGCATAAAAAGTATGTTGCTTATCCTCCATGGTATTGGTAAAGGTGTATACATAATTAGGGCCAAAGGAAAATTGTGGATCTACGATATGCCTTAAGGTAGGAACAGTGTCCATTTGGGCTTTATATGCATCGGAAATACCCCGAGGTTGCACATAGATGATTTCAGCTACTGTTAAATTATGGTCTTTTTGTTCATTTTCCTTCCAGGCATAACCATAGTTTAAGGTTAACGAATTCAGGGTATACGCAGTTCGTCTATTTAAAAATTCATAACCCGCTTTTAAGAAAGTCTTTGGTATATATTTCCTTGCAGGGGCCCATTTATAGGGAGAGAGTAGCCTTGGCCAGCTAATTCCAACCTCGGTACCATACCGAATATAGCTGGAGTTTAAATTGACACTACCTCCAGTTTGCGTTTCATATCCTCCAAAAACAGATACTGTTAGGGTTTCAAAACCTTTAAAGGCATTCCTGAGCGTCCAATTTGCGTTTACTTCCGTACCATTGTAAACGGCAGCAGTCTTTCCTACCAATTCTAGACGTACCGATTTCCGATCCATTGGGGTCAAATAGTAGTAGACGTCTAAATGATTGGCAGAATCTGGACTGTCGACGAATTCATTTTTTACAAATTTGAAATTATTCAAATTGACCAGATGATTGATGGTTTGATTATGCCAATACCGGTTATACATCTGTTCTGGTTCTAGAAAAATATGATTAGCCAATACTTTTTTACGGTATTTGTTTTCACGATCAATGATATATACATCTTTTTTGTACTCTTCATGTTCTCGAGGAGTTCTTCTTCTGGATCCAGTACTTGTTTCTTGATAATCCGGATAGATGTATATTTTACCTAAATGTTGTTCCGTTTTAGCCTTAATTGGGGTTTCCGGTTTTAAGGTGACATACATATTTACCTTGTGATCACCTATGGTGCTATCTACTTCGACCAACAAATTATCGGGACTGAAATAATAAAAACCTTTGTGCTTCAAATAATCGTCAATACGATCGCGTTCATTTAAAATCACGTCTAAATTATAGTTGTTTCCTTTTTTGAGAAGACTGGTGCTTTCTATTTCTGCTATTTTTTCACCTAAATAGGTGTTGCTGTCTATATCAAAATGTACGTCATTGATTCGGTATATTTTTCCTGGAAATGCATCGTAGCGTACGGAAGCAAATTTTCCATCAATAAGTGTATCTGAAGTAACACGAGCATGGAAAAACCCGAAATTTTCCATTTTATTTCGGAGCAGGTTTTCATTGTATTCACGGTTAACTTCGCTTAATTTGACAGGTTCCTGACCATTCCTTTTTAACCAATTTCGGACGAAATTTGTAGATGAGTCTGGTCCTCCTCCCATATTCCAAAGACCTAGTTTAAAGTACATGCCGAGTAGTTTTGAATTTGGTTTCGGAGTCAAGGATTCTTCAAGCACGTTTTCGAAAGCTTCTTTACGATCAGGTGCTAAGGTATCATTCATGATATTTACGTCTCCACCTGTGTATAGTTTTTCACCTTCGGCTAGGTACTTTGTAGGATTACAAGATGCTAAAATAAGCAGGCTGAGCAAACTGAAATACAGGAGTTTAGTTTTCATTTCGTCCTCCTTCTTCTTCTTCGTTTTTAATAGCTGTTGAATTGCTGTCTTTGATTCTCTGATTCGTATCCAATGGTCGTTGATTACTGTCTTGTTGTTGTTTTAATAAACCTTTTTGTTGTTGTTCAATACGTTTTCTATATTCAGGACTATGCTTCATCAAGCTGTCTCTGATGACGGTTCGAACACTGTCTCGGTACACCGAATCAATTTCCATGCGATCAACATCAAATCGTTTTCTAAAGGAACTGCTTTCCGTATTATAATATTCTTGAAGTGCTTTAGAATTCATAAACAATTCTTTGAATCGATTATAACTCATATTGATAATAAATCCGATACCTGTTTCTACGAATTGACCTTGTAGCGTAGCTTGATACTGATTTTTTCGGTATACTCGAGCAAAGTAACGACCATCTTTGGATAATTGGTAGTCTAAGGAAATGTCTCCAGCGATGTTAGAAGCTTTTTCACCAGGTCTGCTGTTTCCTTCTACTTCAAAGTTGGAACCAATCGTGATTTTTAATCGATCATCAAATAAGAGCTTAGAAACCCCAACATTTAAATCTGTTCTGGTTTGCGCATTTCCTGTTAAATAATCCTCTTCAGAATTTAAATTAAAATCTAATTCAACGCCTTTGATTAAGTTCGAGGCAAGGTTATTCAATTGTCCTGTCAAGAACGAACTTACCGTACTTCTAGCCATGGATTCAGCACCTCCTCCAGACAAACTTTCAAATGGATTGTTTGACATGAATCTTCCTAAAGCTATTAAAGAGAATACCTGTTTGTTCAGTTCAGCAGGATCGTCACGAATATTAGAAAGAGCAATATTTACCTTACTTACCACATCTTGAGAAACAATCGCATTGCTTTCATCTAAATCGATGTCGAAATTTATCTCTGGTTTGAATAATTCTCCCGTTAATTTTAACAATACATTAAATGGAATTCGTTGTTTATATAAGTTCTGACTTTCCGAACCGATCTGATTTTGTACCAATTCTAAACTAGCAAACCTCCCTGTATATACTGCTGTAATATTCATTCGGGCATCCAATGGATCTCCATTCCAGGTAATAGTACTACCTTTTTGAAATCTGAAATCTTTAGATATCGGACCTAAAGAGAATGTGTAATCACCATCCTCCACAGTGAAGGTTCCAGACATGGTTATTTTATCATTGGCATCAATGGTGGTGTTTATTTCGGCAATACCTTGAATATTTAAGGCATCTTTGGTACCCTCATCTAATATAATTTTAAATTTCGCTTCTCTATCAGAACTTAAATTTAACGCGATATCATAACCCGATAAGGTGTTCGAAACTTGGGTCATGGAATCCAATTGAGCAAATACATTGGATCTCACCGTATCACTTTTGTCTACAAATTTTACAACACCATCCCGTTGGGCTACACCAGGATTTTCATTGGGTACGATAAAATTGAAGTCCGTTCGTTCATTAGCTTTGACATTGCCATCAATTTTCGGTTTATCTAAATTTCCTGTGATTCGAATATTGGAAGTGAGGTACATTTTTCCAAAAAACAAATCGTTGTCAACACGAGTGGAATTCATGACTTCAAAATCATCGGTCGTCAAGTTTAAATTGAAATCAAAGTCTGTATAGGTTTTTGTTCGAATGGTACCATTCAATCGTGCATTATTGTTTTTGGAGTCTACCAAATTGAAGTTTTTAAAACTAATACCTTGATCATTAAAGTAAACTTTTTGTCCATCAATTTTCATGTTGGAATTCAGCATTGAAGCATTAATTATCGCATCATTAAATGTTAATTCCCCTAGAATACGTGGAGCAGAAGTTGTTCCGGATATTTTCAGTTCTCCAGAGAGATTACCCTCAGCACCTTTTAAATTTCCCATACTGAAGGCCTCAATAGTCTTCATTTGCATAGGTTTTAAAACTAAAGAGGCATCAATTTGCATATCCCCGACAGGTGGAGAAATGATGTCTCCAATTAATTGCACATCGTTTCCATTTTCGGTTATCCGAATATCTGCTGAATAGGTATTTTCTTTAACGTTATTGACTTTAACCATGACATTTCCGATGGTATCTTTCGCAAAGAAAAATTTATTGATGGTCAAATCGGATATAAAAACAGGGCTGGATTCAAGTCTTGATACTGTTGCGGTACCATTGATACCTCCTCCTAAATTTAAACTTTCTGACTCCAACATTTTTGTAAAAGTCTCTATTCTAAAGTTATTGAATGTAAGATCTATTGGGGCATTTAATGTAGAATCTTTAGATTGAATAATAAGTTCCTGGCCTTGATTTGAAAGGTGGAAGGCAGATGCTCGAATTCCATCTTTTCCAAAACTGATTAAATTATTGGGATTAATAGACCATTTTTCATAGTTCAATAAAAGACCATCTTCTTTTAGGGAAACGCCATAATTGTTATCGGAAACATTCATTACGGCACCTAAATGGTACTGTTCTTTGTCTGATTTGTCTTTAATCCATAAACCCAAATCTACTTCATTATTTTTGATGTTCCCACTCAACACGGTGTTACTTAATTCAATGTTGCTGACTAAAATACGTCCCACAAGGGCATTGTAATAGAGTGTGCTATCTACAGAAATAATGTCCAAACCTACATTTTCTATTTCAGTACCGGCATATACAATTTTAGGGGCTAACAATTTAGACATGATTGATTTCTCATCACTATTGAAAGTACCATCCAAGGTAATATCTTCCATCTGTTCTAAGTCTGGAAGAAATTCTCGGATAATTCTAGATTGGTTCAAACGCGCTGAAAACTCAAATTGTTGAGAAGCATATTTAAATTCTTCTTTAACATTGGACGGATTGTAATACTGTTGTATGATATCTGTAATAGAAGAGCTAAGTTCCGTTAATTTGTATTTTCCTGTTAAATGGGCGTTCAGAAATTCAGATTGCAGCACTAAAGTATTGCGATTGGTATCTGCCTGAGCTTTTAAGGTAACACTATCCAGAACATACCGCTGATCATTATAAGCAATTGACGAATTGGCTACAGCAAGCGATCCGTTTAAATGATCCAGATCCAGCGTTTCAAAATCTGCGATGATTTTTCCATGGTACCGCACATCTTGATTCATCAATTTGAGGTTTTTCAAATTAATGCTATCAATTTCCATTTCAGCAAATAATTGAGGGTAGGTGCCTTTCATATTTGCTTCCAATTTTGCTCTAAGGTGGACATTTGGATCTGGACTATTGATATTTCCAGCGATATCTCCAGCCACAGCAGATAGATCAAAGTCGATATCCCGATAGCTGTATCCCATCGCATCAAAACGTTTAAT
>DAIQBS010000068.1:0-16507 GCA_036781025.1 Sphingobacterium sp.
AAGTAATCGCTGAATAAGTATCTTTTCAACGCATAAAAAAAGCCTTCAAACATTTGTTTGAAGGCTTTTTTTATGCGTTGAAAGTATTTAGTAGTTAGTATATAGTATTTAGACAAATCTAACTACTTAATACTAAGGACTAATTACTCTAAAAAAAAGCTACCAAAATAAATTGATAGCTTTTGAATTATCTCAACGTATTATAACGGATTGTAGTCGATATATCTGAAATTATTGTGATAGGCGTTAAAAACCTGGCCACATCACATCGTGTCTTTTATAAGGTTTGTGAGCCTTGCTAGATTTTCCTTTTTTCTTTTGTTGTCCTGGAGCATATCGTTTCGCTGATTTACCTCCATACTTTTTCTTTGCTTGTCCAGGAGGGTAATGACCATGGCGATGGCCATTGACATAACATGAACTAAGTGTAAATACAACAAATGCTATAATTAATAAACCGTAAATTCTCTTCATTCCACCAGATTTTGTTTTTCAAATTTGTTTAAACAAATTCTAGACCAAAATTTAATTGAAATAAAATCCAACTAAAGAAAATAAACTTATTAAGCTGTTAACTTACTGCTATTCAACTAATTGATAAAGAACATTTGTTTTGCGATCATTAAATAAAATTTTACCATCTAATTCAATTTTATTTGAATTAATGGAAGTACCGGTAATTTCCATATGCTCCATTAAATTAAAATTGACGATCCCATCTTTGTTTAGTAAGGGTAATTTCGACGGCTTAGCGTTTAATATTAGGCTGTGTTTCGAAGGCTGAAGTTTTTCGATCGTTTTATCCTGATTACTAGCTGTAGCAAGTTTTACAAAGTCTGTATAAACGGACTTATGGAATTCATAAAACATTTTATTAGGCAATAGTTTTAGCAAATGAGGAGAAGCCTTTATTCTAATGCTTAAAAGGGGAGCTTTAATTTCATGTTTTTCTTTCTTTTCGATCATCTCGAAATTTTCATCATATTCATAGTTGATAATCTCCTCCCATTGAGATATCTCTCCTTCCTTCCAGTCCAAACCAATATAATTTCCCAAATAAGGTTTAATACTATCTATGGGAATATTAAACTTACTTAAAATGTTTGGATTCATTTCCAAAAGATGTGGAATATCAGCATTCAATTGAAAACTAGCGATTTCATTGATGGTATCAGGTTGAAACTGCACTGGATTATTACTAAATTTAAATCCATCATATTGTAACACAGCTTTCAAATCAATTTGCCCTTTGCTAAATTCAAGTGTCAAATTATTTCCATCAACATCACTGTAAAAAAAGTTCGAATTATGTTCTTCGGATAATTCCTTTTGAAAATCCTTCGCTAATAGATTATGATTAGCCTGATTATTTAGAATTTCCCTCATCTTTAAAACATCCTCCACTCCCCCTTTTCCAAACCTAAATAAAGCTTTCTCTTGATTTACCAGGACTGTTACGTATTTTCCGTGATAATAAGAGATATGATCCTTTTCACCATCCATTTGTTCCAGCTCTAGCTTAAGGGAGGATTTAAGCCAGCTATCCAATTCTAAAGTATCATTAACCGGCAATAATAAATAATAGGCTGTAGCATAGGTCTCAAAAGCAAATAAATTTAGGCTCGCAGGAATAGTCACCCCCATCTCCCATGGTTTCAATACCCTTTTATCTGCTGTATCACGGCTCCTTTTACTACTTAACCCAAACCATTCATCTTGCAGTACATCAAAAGCTATTTTATCCAGTTCCACACGAATAAGCGATTTTGTTTCCTGAGGAATCAGCTGTTTTGACGCCTGATAGCTTCTATACCATCCAAAAACTAAAAGACTAATACCAGCAAGCAGTATTAGTCCTAATAGTGTTATAACGAAGTATTTAATAAACCTCATCGTATTATTTTGCGTTATTCAACAAAGTTTCAAAAGTATTCATCAAGAAAAGTAATGCATTTGGTTTACTTTTTGGGAAATCCAAGCTAACATCGAAACCATAGGTATCTTTAGAAACAGAATAACCTCTCATTTTGAAATCACCATAATTATTCAACTCATTAAACGTGTTTTCCATAGACTTTTGTACAGGAATACCCAATTCATTGATTGTTGAAGGAAGTTTTTTCGTATTAAACAAAAATGAAAATTGAGATTTATTCATTAAATCTACAAATGGTTTGTGCAGTTTTTGAGGAGCTTTATTGGATTGAATATTTTGTAGTTGCAATTTATCATTACCAAGGAATACGATTCCTTTATGCATTAAAATATAAGGGGTAAAGGCATTATTCTGTTTCACCTTAATTTCAAAGATACCTGCATCCTCCAGTACATCACCTGTATTGATACCTAGTTTAATTAGCTTCTCAAATATGCGTTGATCTTCCGATGAAAACATCCATAAGAACTGAGGAATGGTTTCCATTCTTGTTTTTTCAACTTCCGTCGCATTGAAATCATCATCATATTCGTAATCAGTATAAGTAACTTCTTTTCTAGTGATACCATTCAATACCAATAAATTATCCCCTTTGATTACTTTGGCTATTGCTTTCTCATCCAATAAGACATCAAATAAGGTACTTCCTAGGTCCACGATATTGCCAATTTTATCGGTATCCTCAAATCCATAAATAGATTTAACTAGTGCAGGAAGATGTTGAAAATACTTTTCTGTATTGAAATTAATGGACATAAAACCCAAAACATCAGGATGCAGAAATTCTTTAAATTTTGGATTAGGTTTTATTTTATAGATTTCATGGTATTTTTTTGCCACTTCTTTTTTCATTTTTACTTCGCTATGCAATTTCAGTTCACTTTCTTCTAAAAATAAACTGGAGATTAACTCTTCATAGCCGTAATTTATCTTAGGATAGAAACCAGGAATATAATTAAAAGCTTGATTATATAATGAAGTAAAGGATTCTAAGTTTCTCACATCTACGCGCATTAACTCGTTATCCTTTAATTTCTTTGGTGCTTTTACATTTTTATCTAATAGTGCGCCTTGAACAATCTGATTTAACCGCTCATTTACCCAAGCCTGTACAAGGTTATTCTTTATAGAATCATTATGATTTTCTATGCGACGATATTCCAAATAATAATCATCCTCATATTCTTCCTGATCCAAAACAGAATCGATGTAACCAATTTCATCCTCTGTAATTTCATCGATAGCATCCTCCACAGCTTCTTCCATATATGCCGTATCAATCAGCGTCTCCTCATAAAGTGTATCTATGTATTCCTCCTCGTATATACTATCCGCTTCCAATGCCCAAGAGGAGGTATCGAGATCCTCTAATACAATTTCCTCTTCATCCATAATTGTATCGGTATAATCATTCTGAGATGTCAGCAAGCCGTATTTCTCTTTAATATCTGGTCTTTGAAAATAGGCATACATCGGAATCCCAGTTAGGACATATAAATTGTGGTTATCCCATGAAAAGCGTACATCATTTTTACCACTATAAAAAGTATTTAATCCATTTACTTGTGTGATTTTCTTGTTGTCTGGAAGAAAGTTTTCAAATTGAGCTTTATCCTTCAATGGAAAAATACCACCATAGAATTGCACACTATCGGTAATCAAGGCATGAACATAGGCTTTGGAGTGAATATCAATACCCATATTTTCCAATTCATTATTACTAAAGGTAAATCCCTTAGCTGACAGTGTTTTAAAGAACTCTGTTTTCTTCAGCAGGTTATTGAGCTCTTCAGAACTTACGTGCTTATAAAAAGCTTCCCCATTCAAAGTCCAGATGATCTGAGCATCCTTAGGCACTTTATGAAATAAATCCTGAGCATTAATGTTCCAATGAATAAGGATGGATAAAGCAAGAAAAATAATTTTTTTGATCATTATTTGGTAAGTGTTATATGTATGATAATAGTAGTGTAATTGTTAATTTAAGGTTATTTTGTTTCCTAAGGAAGCTTTTGCATGTACCAAAGAAGGTAAGTTCGTCTTCAACATAATTGCCTTATTATTGGATGATACCTTCGAAAGACTATTTGATTTAGATTTAATGTTGGAATCAAAACGATAGATACTCGTGAAAAACGCTTGATCAAAAGATTTTTGATTTTCAGTTTTTAGCTTCCCAAATTCTTTCTGCGCATCAGCGTCCAATTGATAATTTCGAGAAAACACTTTCGTCTTTTTATCGTAATGGTACGATGAATAATTTCCTAGTTTGGTTTTAAAATGAGTGGATAATGCCTCATTAAAGGCATTTAACGCTTGCACATGCTCAAAGTCACAAGAAATAAAAGCGATATAATTCTGAAAATCAAGTTGATGATTAACATTACTTATTCCTTTGGTTTGTTTCAGAATACGGACTATAGAGGTCATTTCTTTCCGAATTTCAGATTCTTTAGGAATTTTAAAACCGTCAATTTGATCCAATTTCATTAAAGAAGAAATCTTGGTTTTACTTTTACTTAAATTCAAAGTTCCTTTTATTTTTCCAGAACCGTTACTTTTAAAGTCAATTTCTTCTACAAAATCAAAGCAAGAACTTAAAGATATAAAACAAAGGACAGCAGTGATGATAACTATAATTTTCTTAAACATATTTAAATCTAAAATAGGGATTAATAAATACGTTTAAAAAGAATTTGTTGATATTATTAAAGAATTATTTAAAAAAGATTAAAAAAATAAAAAAACAGCTACCTTTTTCAAGATAGCTGCTTTAATCAATCAATAAACTTGATTAATAATTATATTTTTCAACAGATTTTATTTGGTTATTTCCCTCTGTGAATACTAGCGTTGGTTGATAGGTTTCCGCTTCTTCCGGACTAAGATTTATAAAAGATAAGATATGCACGGTATCCCCTACTTTTGCATGCAATGCAGCTCCGCCATTCATGCATACTTCACCTGAACCTCTTACTCCTGGCAACACATAGGTCATGATCCGACTACCATTAACTGCATTATTTATATATACCTGTTCGTATTTTACAATTCCTGCAGCATCCAATAAATCAGCGTCTATTGTTATCGAACCATTGTAAGCGACATTAGCTTCCGTTACTTTAACTGTGTGTATTTTTGCTTTTAATAATTTAACTTCCATGTTTTATATTGTCATTTTTATTTCTTGTAATTCCTGATGCGTATTAAAAACTATTTTTCGCCCATTTTGCTCTAAAATATGTCTATGATGCTGTATATCAAAAGTAAATGAAAAAGGAATTTCAGCATCAAATGCTATATTTGGATTTGCCATAACTGCATAATCAATTTCTCCATGAATACTAAATCGCTGGATTTCATAATGGCTGTCCAGGTTTTTAATACTAAACCAGCAACCCTCTCCCATTCCACCAATCCATTGTGCCGTATCCGGTAGCGTAGATAAGCGATTTGGTTCTTGAATATACCCTAAATTTACATCTTTTGGAAGTTTTAAAGCTTCTTTACTAAAAAAGTTCGGCTTTAATAATTTAATTTGAAACCAAAGAGACTCCCATCTATTCAATTTCCATTCATGTATTACCCCATCTTCAAAACATATAATTTTAGCATTTGAACTTGCGTTCACTACATTACTCGTTGGACTAGCTTTCAACGATTCCGGGTATAGAATTTTTTTAATTCTACGATCCTGCAATTGCATACCAACCGTTAATATTTGTGCTACGTACCTAGAGCAACTGTTGTTTTCAGGAGCTAAAGCCCCATATTTAATTACGCCTGTAGAGACTAATTTCTCAGCATATTCAGCAGCTTTTTTAAAAGAGATGTCTTGAGCTAAACTACACAGCAATCGACCACCACCATGAGTAGCCCCTTCTTTATCTTTTAATTCTGCTAACAACTTTTCTAAATTACTCAGAGAACCATCTAAATTCCATTTGGCTTTTGTATCTAAACGGAGTCGAGGGTCAAAGGATGCTGACCTGGCTCTTCCATAACCACGAGGTGAAAGGTACCTGCCAAAGTCATAATATTTCATTTCACCAGTAGATCTTTCCACGAGCACAATGGCAGCATGACCAACTTTAAAATTCAAGTTTTTGACAACCCCAATTTTTTTAAAGAATGCCATCCATGCCTCATCCCCTCTGGCTGTTTGATCTGGCCAGGCAATAGGTATTGCGATATCTTGAAATAAATCCATCATACTAATTTAACCCTCTTATTTCAGAAAATTCTTTAGGATGGTATAATTTATTTAAATAACGATCTCCAAAGTCAGGATAATATAAAACAACATGGTCATCCTCCTGCAAATTCATTTCCTCCAAATTTTTTGTAAGGGATGTCAGCACGGCAGCACTTGAAAATCCTAAAAAATGATCGTATTGTTTCTTATAAATTCTGGCAATTTGTTTAGCATCCTGCTGACTCACCTGAAATACCTGGTCGACAGCATGGCGATCAAATGAACCCGGAATAAATGTCCTGCCAATTCCTTCGATTGCGTCAAAACTATAATCTTTTTCAGGATTGATGGTTGAATTTAGAAAGGCATTATAAATAGACCCTTTGGGTTCAACCCCCCAAATTTTAACAGCAGAATTCTTTTCTTTCAAAAACCTCCCAACCCCAGATATAGATCCCCCAGTGCCAATACCTGCAATAAAATGGGTGACCTTACCTGCGGTTTGTGACCATATTTCTGGTCCTGTAGTCAGGTAATGTGCTTTGATATTAGCGGAATTGTAATATTGATTGGTAAAATAACAATTTGGGTGATTAGAAGCGTAGGACTGTGCTAAATATTGTGTAGAATTGAAATCGTGTAAACCGTTTCCATTATCACAAATTTGAACCGATGCCCCATATTTTTCTAGGATTTCTAACTTCTCATCCGAACAACTTTTCGACACAAAGATTTTAGATTGGTAGCCCAATTCAGAAGCCATCAAAGCTATGCTAATACCCGTGTTTCCACTACTAGCTTCAACAAATGTGCCTCCCTTTTCAATTTTCTTTCGTTTCAATGCATCCTGTATCATATACCAAGCTACCCTATCTTTAGAAGATTCGCCAGGATTTCGATATTCTTCTTTTATATAGATATGGCATCCAAATTTATTGGATAGTAAGTAACTTTTTGTCAATGGGGTATTTCCAATTTCTATCTTATTCAATACTCAATATCTTCCATTAGGGTTTAGATGTACTTTATTATATAACGGTAATTATAATTAAAATATTTCTTTTATTATTACTTTAATTTTACCTTTAATATAACTTAACTTATTTTAATGATGTTACATACTTCATTAAAATATGCATTTATATAGTATAATAACCAAATTTTAATAGATTTGTTTTTTATTGAAAAGACATGAAACCAAAAACCATAATTGTAGCTGTATTACTAGCTATACTTGTATTGATTTTATTTAATAACAAAGAGGAAGCAAGTTTTTGGCTATTTACAGAAATCAGAACTTCCAAATTATTAATTCTAGGAACATTCTTCTTGATTGGAGTTATAGTAGGTGCTATTGTATTCCGGAGGAAATCAAAACATCCGAAGGAATATAATGTAAGCAATCCCAACCCTATTCAAACGGAAGATCAAGCATTCCTTGATCAAGGCAATCACTTATCCGATGAGGATAAGGAATATATTCGAAGAGATTAACATGAATAAGGAGTGAGAGATAAACTCACTCCTTATTTTTTTCATTATTTTCTTTGCTAGGTTTTCTAGCCTTCATTCGTCCTGATTTTTGCAAAGCCGAATGGATGAGGTATTCTATCTGTCCATTCACACTTCTGAAATCATCCTGAGCCCATTTTTCTAAAAGTTTATACGTTTCATCATCAATCCTTATCACAAAACTCTTTTTCATAAAATGAATTTAAAGATCCGACATTCGGAAAAATTAAAAAATTAATTATATAAAGTACCCGTGTTTACAATGGGTTGAGCTGCTTTCTCACCACACAGTACCACCATTAAATTGCTTACCATCGCCGCTTTCCTTTCATCGTCTAATTCTACTATATTTTCTTCCGACAATTTTTTCAAGGCCATATCCACCATACCTACTGCACCTTCCACAATTTTTGCTCTTGCAGATACAATGGCAGAAGCCTGTTGCCTTTGCAGCATGGCTCCTGCTATTTCCGGAGCATACGCTAAATGAGCTATTCGAGCTTCTTCTACAATAATTCCCGCTTTTTCCAAGCGATCAGCAAGTTCACTTTCCAATATCCTATTTACTTCATCCCCACCATCTCTTAAAGTCAATGCAGCATGTTCATCCTCCAAACTATCGTAAGCAAAACTAACAGCCAAATGCCGTACTGCTGCCTCACTTTGTACACGTACATAATCTGTATAGCTCTGTACATCGTACGCTGCTTTAAAGGTATCTCCTACTTTCCAAACGATTACAGCACCAATTTCAATCGGATTCCCCATTTTATCATTCACCTTCAAAGTCTGGCCTGCTAAATTTTCCGAACGCAAACTTATTTTTTGTGCCGTATAAAAAGGATTGATAAAGAATAATCCATTTGCTTTGATCGTTCCTTTATAATTTCCAAACAAATTTAATACCCTCGAGTGATTTGGGTTCACGATAATTAATCCTTTCACGATGACTATAAAAACGATAAATGATAAAATCATCAACAGGATATATAATAATTCTTTGTATTGAGCGATCAATACTAAGGAATATACAAAAGAAATAATGGATATAAACAGCACGACCAAAGCTGCATATCCAGAAGTAGGTTTAACAATTTTTTCCATAACAATTAGTTTAAAATGATATTAAAATGATATCACTAATATATCAATTATAATTCAGTTTTCAAAACTAAAATTTGCCCATTTTTTGAAAGTCACTTGATCTAATTATATAGCTTATACATTATAGATTAGTTAAGTATGAATAGTAGTGTTGATGAATTTATAGAGATGTTACATGAATTATTCAATTAAGATTGTATTTTTGAAAACCTAATTTTAAAACAGTTGAACAATTTATTAATAAAGAAATTCAATTTGTTATTATATGCATTATGCCTTTAAAAGAGCGAGTTTGTTAATTGCAATCCCGCTATTCTTGACGATTTTTTCCGTTCAAGCAAAAAACTATTTATCAACTTTTGATAATAAAGTCATTTCCGTTGATAGCTCAGGAATTAAGCAGGTTCAAAAAATTAATAATACGACGTTCGAAGTACTATTCCAAAACGATCAAAGGCTAACCATAGATTTTTACAGCAACAGCATTTTTCGATTATTTCAAGATCCTAAGGGAGGAATCCTTCGTTCACCTATAGCGAAACCCGCAGCAGAGATCTTAGTAAAAAATCCAAGAAAACAGGTAGATTCATTGCGCCTATCAGAAACCAAGGAAGAATATCTGATTTCCAGTTCTGCTATCGAGTTGAAATTTAATAAGCAATCTGGTTTATTAAGTGTAAACAACAAGAAAACATCCAAAACAGCCGTAGAATTTATTTCTTCCCCAGCATTCGATAAAAATAAAACTCAAATCACATTAGCAGAAAATAAAGAGGAATATTTCTATGGAGGAGGTGTTCAGAATGGTCGTTTTTCTCATAAAGGAAAGATTATAGCCATAGAGAACCAAAATTCCTGGACAGATGGTGGTGTGGCCTCCCCAACACCATTTTATTGGTCAACTGCCGGATATGGCATTCTTTTCTATACATTCAATAAGGGGAAGTATGATTTTGGCGCGAAAGAAAAAGGCAAAGTCAATTTATCCCATGAAATGAATTACCTCGATGCCTTCATCATGATCAACGATGGAGCAATCCCTCTATTACAAAACTTTTATCAACTCACAGGAAATCCTGTATTATTGCCGAAATTTGGATTCTACCAAGGACATCTTAATGCTTATAATCGCGATTATTGGAAAGAGAATGAAAAAGGAATTTTATTTGAAGATGGTAAGCGATATAAGGAAGAGCAAAAAGATAATGGAGGAACCAAGGAAAGCCTAAACGGGGAAAAAGGAAATTATCAATTCTCTGCGCGTGCTGTTATCGATCGATACCAGCAACAGGACATGCCGTTAGGATGGATTCTTCCCAATGATGGATATGGAGCCGGATACGGACAAACAGAATCGTTAAACGGAAATATTGAAAACCTAAAATCCTTTGGTGAATATGCACGTAAAAAAGGAGTTGAAATAGGATTATGGACCCAATCAGACCTTCATCCGAAAGATAGCATCAGTGCCTTATTGCAACGAGATATCGTCAAAGAAGTTCGTGATGCCGGCGTTCGTGTATTAAAAACAGACGTAGCCTGGGTGGGTCCTGGATATTCCTTTGGATTAAACGGAATCGCTGATGTTGCCCAAATCATGCCCTATTACGGTCAAAACGCACGTCCATTCATTATATCTTTAGATGGTTGGGCAGGAACGCAACGGTATGCCGGTATTTGGTCTGGTGATCAAACAAGTGGTACCTGGGAATACATACGTTTTCATATTCCTACTTATATTGGTTCTGGACTCTCTGGTCAACCCAATATAACCTCGGATATGGATGGTATTTTTGGAGGTAAAAATCTTCCAGTCAATGTCAGGGATTACCAATGGAAGACCTTCACTCCTATGGAATTGAATATGGATGGTTGGGGAGCTAATGAAAAATACCCACATGCTTTAGGTGAACCTGCCACTTCCATCAACAGGAATTACCTGAAACTGAAATCAACCTTGATGCCCTACGCTTATAGTATAGCGCATGAAAGTATTTCTGGCTATCCTATGGTACGTGCTATGTTTTTAGAATACCCCAATCCTTACAGCTATGGTAAATCTACCCAATACCAATTCATGTATGGTCCTAGCTTCTTAGTAGCACCAATTTACCAAAATACAAAAGCCGATAAAGAGGGTAATGATATTCGCCATGGTATTTATTTACCAGAAGGGAATTGGATTGATTATTTTTCAGGCGAGCAATATGAAGGAAACCGAATTATTAATGACTTCCAAGCTCCACTATGGAAACTGCCTGTATTTGTTAAAGCAGGAGCCATAATTCCATTAACCAAAGCCCATAATAATGTGATGGAGATGGATAAAGCAGAACGAATTCTTGAATTTTATCCTTCAGGAACATCTACATTCACTTTATACGATGATGATGGTACTACAGAAGCCTATCGTTATGGAGCAGCTACTAGTACTAAAATTGAATCCATTCTTGAAAAAGATAAGTTGACAATAAATGTAGCGCCAAGCCAAGGAACCTATGAAGGAATGCCGACGGAGGTCAGTACCGTATTTATTGTCAATACCACGCAAAAAGCCAAGAGAATTCTAGCAAAAGTTGGAAAAAAGAAAATCAAATTGCAAGAAGTACATTCTTTGGCGGCATTAGTAGAACAGGAGAATGTTTATTTTTACGATGCTTCACCTAATTTGAACAGATTTGCAACTAAAGACAGTTCATTTGCTAAAACAGCCATCCTTAAAACTCCTCAAATTTATATCAAAGTTCAACAATCAAAAATATTGGAGGAAGCCATTCAAGTGGAATTATCTGGTTACGCTTTTAACTCAGAAAATTCTCTTAAAAAATCAACAGGTGTATTAAGTGAACCTAAAAATGCACAGGTTAAACCTGCAAATTTAGAGGCTTATAAGTTAATGCCAACTTGGGATACCGTAGCGGATGCGGATTATTATGAAATTTTATTTCAGGATATGCTTTATTCCACCATTCAGGATACCAGTCTTTTGTTTGAAGATTTAGAAGCCTTAACAAATTATCAATTTAAAGTAAGGGCAGTTAACAAAGATGGACATTCTGCTTGGTCATCTTTTGATGTAAAAACAAAATCAAACCCTTTAGAATTTGCTATTCAAGGTGCTGTAGCTAGTTCTTCTGCGAAAGATCAAGGAGGCTTTGGAATAGATAAAATGCTTGATTTTGACGAAAATTCACAATGGCACTCGAAATATAGTGTTAAGGCAGTACCTTTTGAATTTACTGTTGACTTAAAATCTTTCATTCAACTGGATAAATTCCATTATTTACCTCGTAAAGATTCAGGTAATGGTACAATTACGAAAGGAAAAGTCTATTACAGTTTAGATCAAGAAAATTGGACGGATGCTGGTGAATTTACATGGAAAAGAGATGGCGAGGCTAAAGTATTTGGTTTTGGAAGTCAGCCTACGGTAAGATACATTAAAATTGCTGTTACTGAAGCTGTGGGGAATTATGGTTCTGGACAGGAGCTTTATATCTTTAAAGTGCCGGGAACAGAAAGTTATATCCCAGGTGATATTAATAACGATAAGAAACTAGACCGAAATGATTTAATTTCCTATACCAACTATATAGGATTACGTCAAGGTGATTCGGATTTTGAAGGATACATTAGTGCAGGAGACATCAATAAGAATGGTTTAATTGATGCTTTTGATGTTTCTACCTTGACTACTCAATTAGAAGAAGCTGTTACTACAAGCCAGGATAGCATTGCTGGTAGCATACAATTAATACTTTCCAAAGAAAGCCTGAATGCCAACGAGATCCTAGAGATTAAGGTATTAGGCAATAACCTGAAAGATGTTAATGCCTTGAGCTTTGCTCTTCCCTACGCTAATCAAGATTTTGAATTTTTAGGTTTGGAAAATGTATCCATGCTAAAAATGGAAAATTTAACAAAAGACCGATTGCATAGTAACGGAACAAAAGCCCTGTACCCTTTATTCGCTAATGTGGGTGAACAGGAAACAATTTCCGGAAACAAACCTCTGTTTACCATAAAGCTAAAGGCTAAGCGAGCATTGAAGTTCAACTTGAAAAGTATAGACGGATTTTTAGTGGATAAAAATTTGAAAGTAATTAAGTTTTAGCGTGTAAAAGCAATATATGCGTTTTCTTAAAGCCTTGGGAGAAAATCCCAAGGCTTTTTGTTATTAATTTACGGAGATCCGTAAAAACTAATTTATCAATTGAAAAAAAACGAAATCAAATCCATTAATTATATATCATCAGTAACCTAACCATTGGATTTTTCAAAGAATTAATGCTAACAACTATTTCAATTCATCCTAATTATCCTGGTTTTTAAATGCATATTCATCGGATCTCGTACGCATTTTTTCGAATCATAATCCCTTGATGTCCGACGGAGATCCGAAGGAGATGCGTGTAAGAACAATAGAAATCTATTTATAGATAATTCAAATTGAGCGTAAAAAATAAGACCTGCAAACTTTATTGCTGGTCTTATAAATTATTATTAGAATATTTTTTTATTATTTGATATCGACTTCGAATAAAGGTAATACCATCTTTAGTAAGGCAAAACCAAATAATTTCAATTGGTTTTGTTGTTTTGTGAAATTAAAGTGAATGATAAGGGGAGGAAAAATCAAGTGTACATATTTTTCAAAAATATACTAATTCCAATTCAGAATATAGTTTACACTTCTACCTCCTGATTCAGTACGAACTAAAATACCCTTACTCACTAAATCAGTGATATCACGAAGTGCAGTATCAGTAGATACCTTTGTTATTTTTGCCCACTTAGACGAAGTCAGGTTTCCTTCAAAATTGTCCATTAGTTTGTTCAACATCAATCTCTGTCTGTCATTACTAATTTTAGCATTATTATCCATCCAAAATTGATGTTTTTGTACTACCTTATCAATTATTGAATTTGAAGAGATTATTGCCTCCTTTAAACATAATAGAAACCAAATAATCCAGTTTGTAATATCGGAATCACCTTTTTGTACTTTCTCTAAAACAGCATAATACTCCTTGCGCTCTTGTTTGATCTGAGAAGACATACTATAAAAACGTTGATTGACACCATCTGCCTTTGATAATTGCATATCTGTTAATGCACGAGCTATTCGTCCGTTACCATCATCAAATGGGTGAATGGTAACAAACCATAAATGTACGATAGCGGCTTTTAAAACGGGGTCGATATTGGAATCTATATTAAACCAATCAATAAAACTTTTCATTTCTGCTTCAAGCCTTTCAGCTTTTGGTCCTTCAAAATGTATGACCTCTTTTCCCATACCTCCAGACACAACTTGTATATTACCACTTCTCCATTGCGCTACATCAATTTTATACAAACCGGTCCTCCCAGTTGGAAATAAAGACCCATGCCAACCATATAACCTTTCTGCACTTATTGTTTTATCTGTATTTTGTGTAGCATCTAACATCATTTCTACTACACCATCAATATGGCGATCAGAATTTACCAAACCCGAATTGTCTAAACCCAATCGAGTCGCAATCGATGAGCGCACTTGCTCTGGATTGAGTATTTCACCTTCTATTTCTGATGATTTAACAACATCTTGGATAAGTGTCTCTAAATTAGCTTCATCTTTTAATTCAAATCCAAGTAGCTCTACTTTTCCAATAAGTTTCCCCTGAAGATTTCTAACTTCGCTCAATAGATTAATTATAAGACCATCCTCCCATTGAAATTCTGTCCAATTATGTCGTTCATGTATATAGACTGCCATGTCAAAAAAATATATGCGGTAAATATACGTATTATTTGCCGCAATAAATGCGGTGAATTGACATCATATTCTCCGCTTACAAAAACATTATTTGATATCATAATTATGAATTATAACTTAAAAAATTTTTCCAACTCAGAAATTTGACATAACTTACTTCTTGTTCCAGGTTGAATACTGGTAAACGTATTAAAAGAGATTACCATGATAGATTTTGAGCTAAGGAACGTAGATTCAGAAGATATAGAAGATTTACTTTTAGAAATCGAAGCTTCATTTCAAATTGAGTTTGTTCAAAACGAATTAATTTATATAAATACTTTTGGTGAATTATGCGATCATATTATCCAAAAGATTCAATTAAATAACGTAAATGACTGTACAAGCCAGCAAGCATTTTATAAACTTCGGGAAGCAATTTCTTCAACTTTGAATACAGATCGGTTAAAAATTACAAGAAATTTATTACTTAAAGATATATTTCCTAGGTCTGATAGACGTACAACAATTAAGATATTGGAAAATAAATTAGAATTTAAATTAGGGATTTTAAGACCTCCACATTGGCTTACTGAAATATTAAGTATGCTATTATTAGGATCTCTGATTTGGTTGTATTTTCATTGGCAGTCCGGGCTTGTAGTATTTATAACTTCCCTATTCGGATTTAGGATTGCTCAACAATTTGCGAAAGAATTAAATGTAAATTCAATAGAAGAATTAGTGGAGAAAATGACTAGAGAAAATTATTTAAAGAGCAGAAGAAATCCCAAAACCTATAATAAAAAAGAAATTGAAAATATATTAATCAATTGGTTTAGTGATAGCTTTGATTTAGAAAAAAATAAACTTACTAGGGACACCTTGTTGAGGTAAAAACTAAATCAGCTGATTTAGTTTGAATGAATAAATGAAAACTATATAATCTCCATTTTATCCCATCCTGAATTAAATGTCCATATTTAATGAAATTAAAAAATTCGAGTTTAGGAGTGATTTACCCAATGAAATAGAATTATTATCGTTAAAAGTACTATTTGAAAAAGGGAAGGAAGTCTTAACTAGTCCCCATCGAGCAGGGTTTTATCATATTTTATGGTTTCAAAGTGGATCTCCTACCCATTTGGTTGATTTTATTCCAGTAGATATCAAGCCAAATTCCATTTTATTTCTATCCAAGGATACCGTTCATCGATTTGATGAAAAAGGAAATTTCGATGGGAAAGCATTATTATTCACGGATAATTTTTTCTGTAAAACGGAAGAAGATGTCAAATATTTACAGCACAGCGCCTTATTTTATGATTTGTTCTCGGTTTCACAAATTTCTGCTGGCGATGATCAATCAGTAATAGCTCAATTATTCCAGCAAATTGAAGAGGAACTAAAAAATAATAAAGATAGTTTTCAGTCAGATATATTAAGAAATGCTTTACATAATCTTTTACTTCAGTCTGAAAGAGAGAATTTAAGGTATGAATCAAAACAAATCAAAAAGAATGCAGATTTTGACTGCGTAATATTGTTTAAGGATAGTTTAGAAGTTCATTTCAAGGAACAGAAACAAGTAAGTTTTTTTGCAGACCAACTATCTATTACAGAAAAACGGCTCAACCGAGCTACAAAATCCATTTTAGGAAAGACAGCAAAACAAGTCATTGATGAGCGTGTTCTATTGGAAGCAAAACGAATCTTGGCTCATACTTCTGAAAGTATCAAAGAGATTGGTTATTTTTTAGGCTTCGAAGAACCTTCGAACTTTGTGAAATATTTTCGAAAACATCATCATAGTACCCCAACAGTTTTTAGAGAACAACTCAAATTTTAGTTATTGGCGTAAATCTACCATGTTATGGCGTATTGATATTATATTAAGCCCAGAAACAGCTGATACCTTTGTTTGGTCAAATTAAATGATCAAAAAATGAGAAAAATAATACTAGAAATCAGCATTATATCAGGTATCGCGTTTAGTGCCTGTATTAATCGCAGCAATTCA
>DAIQBS010000069.1:0-16493 GCA_036781025.1 Sphingobacterium sp.
CAGCTAAATCTGCAAAAACTGGCGCTTATACTTTCAAAGAAAGTATGGTACACAACGATAAAGTAAAAGACGTTGTTGCTGAAGCTTCAAAATAAGCAGAACGATATTCCTTTTTTTAAAGTTTTTCTTTAAAAATAACATAAATTAGCCGTTTTGGTATCGCCAAAAGGGCTTTTTTAGTATCACTCATTTCCTTATATTTGGTTTATTTAACTATCCAGTATAATTTATAACATCATGGGATTATTTGATTTTTTCAAGAAGAAGCAAGAGACTGGCGAATCACAACAAGCTCTAGATAAAGGATTAGAAAAAACGAAAGAAGGTTTCTTTTCTAAAATTACAAAGGCTGTTGTTGGTAAGTCTACCATAGATGACGATGTTTTGGACAATTTGGAAGAGGTTTTGGTGACTTCTGATGTTGGTGTAACTACCACATTGAAAATTGTGGATCGTATCCAAAAGCGAGTAGCCCAAGATAAGTATCTTAATACGGATGATTTAAATCGTTTGTTGAAAGACGAGATTCAAGGTTTATTGGCTGAAAATAACAGCAATGATTTTGAAAACTTTGAATATGGTAATCAAAAACCGTATGTAATTATGGTGGTTGGTGTGAATGGGGTTGGTAAAACGACGACCATTGGCAAACTGGCTCATCAACTTAAGGAAGCTGGAAATAGTGTGGTATTAGGTGCGGCAGATACTTTTCGCGCCGCTGCAGTGGATCAAATAAAATTGTGGGGTGAACGTGTAGGGGTACGTGTAGTTGCGCAAGCAATGGGATCTGATCCTGCTTCAGTAGCCTTTGATACAGTTAAATCGGCAGTGACCAATGGAGATGATGTTGCCATCATCGATACAGCTGGTCGACTACACAATAAAGTAGGCTTGATGAATGAGCTTACCAAAATAAAAAATGTGATGCAAAAGGTTATTCCTGATGCGCCTCATGAGATTCTGTTGGTATTGGATGCGTCTACAGGGCAAAATGCCATTGAACAGGCTACACAGTTTACGCAAGCAACAGATGTGAATGCTTTAGCATTGACAAAATTAGATGGTACCGCAAAGGGTGGGGTAGTCATCGGAATCTCTGATCAATTTAAGATACCTGTGAAGTATATAGGTGTAGGAGAGAAAATTGGAGATTTGCAATTATTTAATAAGAAGGATTTTGTAGACTCCCTATTCAAATAGGCTACAGTATATATGAAAACGAAGCAAACAATAGCAGCAACTGTAAGAAAGCCACGTGTGAATGTTGTAACATTAGGCTGCTCAAAAAATATTCACGATAGTGAAGTGTTGATGGGACAATTGAAAGGGAACCATATGAACGTTGTTCATGAGGCTACCAATATTCAATCGGATGATATTATCGTGATCAATACTTGTGGGTTTATTGATAATGCGAAACAAGAATCTATTGATACTATTCTGCAATTTTCTGAATTAAAAGATCAGGGTAAAGTCAATAAGGTAATCGTTACAGGTTGTTTATCGGAACGCTATAAGCCGGAATTACAAGCTGAAATACCTAATGTAGACGCCTTTTTTGGCACGAATGATTTACCTGACTTGTTGGGAAGTATTGGTGCTGATTATCGCCATGAGTTATTAGGAGAGCGTTTATTAACAACTCCATCTCATTTTTCATATTTTAAAATCGCGGAAGGATGTAATCGTCCTTGTTCTTTTTGTGCAATTCCTTTGATGCGCGGAAAGCACGTTTCTAAATCTATTGATGATCTTGTAAAAGAAGCGAAGTTTTTAGCCGGTAATGGTACGAAAGAGTTAATTCTGATAGCTCAAGATTTGACCTACTACGGATTAGATATCTATGGCAAGCGGAATTTATCTGATTTATTACGTCATTTATCTGATGTGGACGGTATTGATTGGATTCGTTTGCAATATGCATATCCTTCAGGTTTCCCGATGGATATTTTGGATGTCATGAACGAGCGTTCCAACATCTGTAATTATTTGGATATGCCTTTACAGCATATAAGTGATCATATGTTGACTTCTATGCGTCGCGGTACCAGCAAACAGAAACAAATAGACTTGGTTAATAAAATAAGAGATAAAGTTCCTGATATTGCTTTAAGAACCACGTTAATATGCGGTTATCCTGGTGAGACGGAAGGTGATTTCAACGAGATGTTGGAATGGGTGGAAGAGAGCCGTTTTGATCGTTTAGGATGTTTTACCTATTCTCATGAGGAGAAAACACATGCTTATAATTTGGAAGACAATGTTCCTGATGAAGTAAAACAAGAACGTGTAGAACAAATTATGGAAGTGCAACAGGGTATTTCTTATGAAATTAATCAAGAGAAAATTGGAAACACCTACAAAGTATTAGTAGATCGTGTAGACGGAGATTATTTTATAGGACGTACTGAATTTGATTCTCCGGAGGTAGATAATGAGGTTGTGCTAGATGCTAAAGTAGAT
Organism: Sphingobacterium sp.; assembly: GCA_036781025.1. GTDB lineage: Bacteria > Bacteroidota > Bacteroidia > Sphingobacteriales > Sphingobacteriaceae > Sphingobacterium. The sequence continues at coordinate 2,464 of DAIQBS010000069.1, forward strand.
TATGCTCGTATTGGTGATTTTGTACAAGTAAAGGTCGATCGAGCGGAAGATTTCGATTTATACGGACATATTGTCAAATAAAAGAGATAAATAAGAGGCAGTTTACTGCCTTTTTTTAATTTTTTGTATTTTGTATACTGAATGCGTATACATTTGTAAAACATTAAAAAAGGTAGATGAAAGCCACATACATAGAATACAACGATACCCTTAGCTTTTCTAAAACATTATTGGCCTATTTAGGTAATAAACCTGAACTGGCACCATTCTATGGTCATCGACCGGATGTGGAAGGTTTTGGTAAACAGATAGCCACTAAACAGCCTTTCGCTCATCGTAATCTTTTAGTGGAACAACTTCGTTTACAGTATGGAGATTTATTGAATGATGCTCCTGCTGTATCTCAAAACATAGACCTATTAGCAAAGGAAAGTAGCTATACCATCACTACCGGACATCAATTAAACATCTTTACCGGTCCCCTATACTTTATATTTAAAATAGTAACCGCCATTAAATTGGCTAAAGATCTTAAAGGCAATTTCCCTGAACAGGATTTTGTTCCTGTGTATTGGATGGCAACAGAGGATCATGATTTTGCGGAAATTGATCATACTCGAGTTTTCGGAAAGAAGATAACATGGGAAGAAGAGGGAAAATCTGCTACCGGCAGAATGAACACCAGTACGATGGGGGATGTTGTGAGGCAGTATTGTAATACTTTTGGACTTTCAGATATTGCAACCGACTTGACTCAAAAAGTAGAAGATGCCTATTCTCAAGGATATACGCTTGCTAAAGCGACCCGTACGTTTGTACACAGTTTGTTTAAAGAATATGGTTTGCTGATTATTGATGCAGATCAACCAGCCTTAAAAAAGCTATTTGCTCCAATTATAGAACAAGATATTCTCGAACAAAAGAGCTTTACGGCGATTCAACAGCAGTCGGATAGGTTGGAATCCTTAGGTTTCAATACGCAGGTACATGCGAGGGAGATTAATTTTTTCTATTTAACAGATGAGTTTCGCGAGCGAATCGTATTAAATGAAGATGGCAGGTATGAGGTATTGCATCAGAATATTTTCTTTACAGCATCTGAGTTGAAAGCAGAGATTCAAAATCACCCCGAGCGATTTAGCCCAAATGTAGTCATGAGGCCATTATATGAAGAAATCATTCTTCCTAACCTAGCCTATATTGGTGGTGGCGCAGAAATAGTATATTGGCTACAATTGAAATCCAATTTCGATCAATACGGCATAGACTTCCCTATATTAATTCCAAGAAACTCTGCTTTAATTACCGATGATCAAGTCGCGGGTAAAGTCTTCAGATTGGACTTAACATTTAAAAGTATTTTTAAACCGCTGAATACCTTAAAGAATGAATATGTCAAGAGACAGACGAAGCATCGCCTAAGTTTACAAGATGAATGGATGGAGATGAATGCTATTTTCGCCAGAATAAAATTAAGAACCCATAAAATCGATCCTAGCTTAGGTCCAAGTACCGAAGCCGTGAAAGCAAGATTGAAAAAAGCCATGAATAATTTAGAAAAGAAATTATTGAAGGCTGAAAAGCGAAATCATGAAGATGCATTAATTCAAATAGAGCGGTTAAAGGACAACTTATTTCCAAATGGAGGATTGCAAGAGCGAACGGACAATTTTGCTGTATTGTATTTAAAACACGGAACTGATTTTATAGATGAGTTAATCAAAAATTTTAATCCTTTGGCGTTTAAATTTACGGTCCTTTATTAAGCATCAACATGGAAAAACAATTGCTAGACAGTAATTTTTACAAGTATTATACAGAGAAAGCTGGATTATCTCAGGCAGATTTTGAACAACTAACCCCATATTTTGAATTCAAGGAAATAAAACATAATCAACTCTTGTTGAGAACAGGAGAGGTGTGTAAACATGTGTTTTTTGTCGAACAAGGTTTATTACAGTCTTTTTCCATAGATGAAAAAGGAGGAGAGCATATTCTGCAATTTGCACCTGAAAATTGGCTAGTATCCGATCGTGCAAGTCAATTTTTTAATGAGCCATCGGAATATTACATCAAAGCAATAGAACCTTCTGTTGTCGTTTATTTAGCCATTCCATTTTTTGAAAATGCCTCTAATCTAAGTCGTAGTTTTTCCTGTTTTAATGAAAATTCCTTGCAACGAAGTATTTATTTCATGCAACGTAGGATAAATTCATTATTAGGAATGACAGCAAAGGAAAGGTATTTGGAGTTTTTGAAACTATACCCCAGTCTATTATTACATGTGCCGCAATGGATGATTGCATCCTATTTGGGCGTAACACCGGAGAGTTTAAGTCGAGTACGCAGGGAAATAGCGAAAGATAGTTTTTAATCGTAATGCATTCATAACTAATTAAATACTTTATAATTTCTGTAGCAGTTAAATGATTTGTTTCGTTAATAGTTAAAATCCTTGGGTTATGAATAGACTATTTGTTTTACTATTATGCACTGTTTTTTCTTTCAGTGCTTGTAATAAAGAAACTGTAAATATTTCTTCGTTTAATATGGAATTGCTAACCTATACTGGAATGTGTGGTACGATTTTGTTAAAAGTTGACAGTATAAACACCCAATTAGATTCTACTAAATTGACTTGTAATTCCAACAAACAGTTAATTAACTTGAAAACTTCTGAGGAGAAATACAATCGCATCAAACAATACATCTCTACTTTAAATCTCATGAAATTCAAAAATACATCCTGTGATCGTTGTGTGGATGGCGTTGACTATATCTTCAAATTGACAGTAAATGGAAAGTATAATGAGTTTTCCATTCCTGGAAGCATGTCTGGTGAATTTCCTAACAAAGAAAAATTCAAAGAATTATTACTCTTAATCAATACCTTCAATAAACCTTAGTCCATCAATGGAAGACCTCGGCCATCATACATCGAGCACTTCCACCCCCATACTTTTCAATAGTATACAGGGGTGCATGAAGAATTCTTCCGAACTTTTCTAATTGCTTTATTTGATCTTCTCTAAGTGACTCATAAGCTTGCGTGCTCATGCAGATGATCGGTTCTTGATCTTTGTTTTTCACTTCTAATATATTCCCCGCAAAATGATTCATCTGATCTTCGGAAATTTCAATGATTTCTTTATTAGTTGCTTCTAAGCTTTGGATAACCTGTGTTTTTTCCTCTTCCGATTTAATGGTTTCTAAACAGATTAAACAAAAATTAGTACCTAAGGACATCATCACATTGCTGTGGTAAATGGGTAATAAGCTTTCATTAAATTGCTGTACAGCATTAAAACTTATCGGATTATATTTTTGTTCTTCGCAATAGATGTTCAATAGATCTATATTCGCGCGATCTGAAATAGAGCAATACACGATTCTATGGATATGATCTATGATTAACACACCAGTACCTTCCAGAAACTTTTCCTGATCCTCATAGATGCTATAGTCAATCATTTTTTCAAAACGGAATCCCAATTTTTCCAGTTGACCCAAATAATTCAGGGAGCGTTCCAGCCTTCGGTTTTTTGCAAACATGGGGTACAAAATCGCTTGGTTTGGTTGAAAGGAAATCACATTATTGGGGAAGATGCTATCCGGAGTGTTTTTTAACCCCTCATCTTGAACCGTAAGCACTCGAATGCCTGCGTTTTTCAATACATTGACATAATTGTCAAATTCAGTTTGAGCCAAGTCAGCAATATGGTCTTGTTTAACTTCCTGAGCTTGGAAATAATTATTAACTGCAGTTTCCTCATTCCTTCTAAAAGAAGAAGGTCTAACCATAAAAATTGTATCAGTTGTTTGCATCATTAATCTCTAAGTAGTGGTAAAGTAGAACATCGCAATAAACCTTCTTGTTTGCCAATTTCATAATAAGGGATTTCCTCCACAAGGATTCCCTTAGCTCTCAGCCATTGATTTAAATCCTGAAAACCCTGTTCACTGACCACAACATCTTTGGATATGGAAAACACATTCGAGTTCATTTCATACATTCCATTTGCATCGATATGAAATAGGTTTTCTTTCCCAAACAGTTCAACTAAATATTCATAATCATTTTCATTACGGAAGCCTTCTTTATAGATGATTCCGTAGTGTGTTCCGACAGGTTGAAAACAACAATCCAGGTGCAAGGCATTGGACTTTGGATCTTTCATGGATTTAATCAAATCGAAGGATTTAACAATTTTTTTTGGAAACAATTCTCGGATGAAATCAACAGCATAAGTATTGGTTCTTGCCGTATTGATCTCTGGATAATCAGCTCCTGTATAGGTCCCAATAAAAATATGTTCATGATGAAGCAAGACATCTCCACCCTCAATATGTACCTTTTCCGGAGCTGTTATAAACTGTGTAGAGGGAATCTGATGCACTATTGATTGAATAGCTTCCCATTCTTGAGCACGGTCAGGAAGAATGTTGGATTTAAAGAAATACTCATCAATTACAAAGCCGATGTCCCTGGTGAATATTTGATTCAGATGAGGGATAGTTTCCGGTCTCAACACATGCACTCCATGTTTTAATAATACCTGCTGAAAAGCATCTAATTCCTTAATCATATCCTCTTCTAGAGGATAGGTTCCTGCTAGGATATGTTCTAATGATTTAGGGTCATAAGCTTCTTCGGCTTTGGGGGTGGGTCCGTTGGAATTCGCAATTCCTAATATGACGGTATGTAATTTATTCGTTTCGCTATCTATATGTAGTTTTAGCATATAATTCAAGATGATTGGCTCTTTCCAAAAGTAAGAAAGTTTCCCATCCTCCCTCAATACGCAGATATTTTTGTAAATAATTAATTTTTAATGAATTGTATCTGTCAATAAAGGATGTTTTAGCGGTAAATACTGTAGAAAATAAAATATTATCTACAGTTATTTGTCAAATTCTTAAATACTTTCTTCTGTTGAATATCGATAATTAGCGTTCTAGAAAATTACGCATTATTGAAAATGGAAACCCTTAGCAGGCTTTATGCAATATTCTTAAAAGGCATTAAGTTTCATTATTTTTCATTTAATAAAAAGCGCAAACGATTGATGTTCTAATAAAAATTATTGGGCTAGATACCCCCATTAAAATTGTTCTTAAAATGCGTATCTTTGCACATCTAAATTTAATAGTAGACCAACTGAATAAAGAATTTGGATATTAGATAGTTAATCGCATCCAGGAGTTACAACAAATACTTAAAATGAGTAACGTATTTTACCAAGAAAAATTTGAAGACCGTCACAATGGTCCTAGTTCTGCGCAAGTAGATGAGATGTTGACCGCCTTAGGCGTAAGTTCATTAGAAGAATTAATCCAACAAACAGTTCCAGCTCAAATTCGTAAAAAAGAACCTTTAAATCTGCCGAAGGCATTGAGTGAGGTTGCTTATTTAGAAAAAATTGCTCAAATAGCCGAGAAGAATAAAGTGTTTAAATCTTTTATCGGTCAAGGCTACAATGATGTTGTATTGCCAGGAGTTATTCAACGCAATGTATTTGAAAATCCAGGATGGTATACCCAATACACTCCTTACCAAGCAGAGATAGCACAAGGTCGTTTACAAGCCCTGTTGAATTTCCAAACCATGGTTTCTGACCTAACAGGATTGGAAATTGCGAATGCTTCCTTATTAGATGAAGCGACAGCAGCAGCTGAGGGAATGTTTATGTTGTATTCTGCACGTAAAAATAAAGAAGCCAATGTATTCTTGGTTACTCCAAATATATATCCTCAAACATTAGATGTCTTACAAACCAGAGCAGTTCCTTTTGGTGTAGAGATCCGTGTTGCTGATATTGAAGTATCCAACTTAACGGATGATGTATTTGCAGCATTCATTCAATATCCTGCAGCAGATGGTACTGTAGCTGATTATAAAGAATTTTCCGCTTATGCCCATGATAAAGATATCAGCATTTGTGTAGCAACAGATCTGATGTCATTAGCCTTATTAACTCCTCCGGGAGAGTGGGGTGCTGATGTCGTGGTCGGAAATTCACAACGTTTTGGTGTTCCAATGGGATTTGGAGGTCCTCACGCAGCATTCTTCGCTACGAAAGATAGCTTCAAACGTAATATCCCGGGACGTATCATCGGAGTAACAACAGATTCTAACGGAGAATATGCCTTACGTATGGCATTACAGACCCGTGAACAACATATCCGTCGTGATAAAGCTTCTTCCAATATCTGTACAGCACAAGCTTTATTAGCGATTATGGCTTCCTTCTATGCCGTTTACCATGGCCCTAAAGGCATAAAAGCTATTGCCTCTAGAATCCATGATTTAACCAGATTGGCAGACTTAGCTATTCAAGAATTAGGATACACTCAATTAAATAAAGCTTATTTCGACACCTTACGTTTTGATGCTGCGGATCAAATTGGCGCATTAAAAGGTGAGGCGTTAAATAATGAATTAAATTTCTATTACCAAGATCAAATCGTTGGTATTTCCATAGATGAAACAACGACTTTCCAGGATATTCAAACCATTGTTAAAGTATTTGCTAAAATTAAAGGTAAAACATCCCACGATGTTGATTTAAATGCATTAGCAACAAAATTGCAAGTGGTTATCCCGGAAGAATTAGAGCGTTCCAGTGAATACTTGACTCACCCTATCTTCAACAGCTACCATTCGGAAAGCGAGATGTTACGTTACATCAAATCCCTAGAAGCTAAAGACCTTTCTTTATGTCATTCCATGATTCCATTAGGATCATGTACCATGAAGTTGAATGCGACGACAGAGATGGTTCCGGTCACTTGGGCTCGTTTTGGTGGGCTTCACCCATTTGCTCCTGTTGATCAAACTTCAGGATACATGCAATTGATTAATGAATTGAACGATTGGTTATGTGAAATCACTGGATTTGCTAAAATGTCTTTTCAACCAAACTCTGGTGCACAGGGTGAATACGCTGGATTGATGGTCATCCGTGCTTATCACCATAGCCGTGGAGATTATAACCGTAATATCTGCTTAATCCCAGCATCCGCACACGGAACAAACCCGGCATCTGCTTCCATGGCAGGATTGAAAGTCGTAGTTGTGAAATGTGATGAGCGTGGAAATATTGATGTGGAAGATTTAAGAGCGAAAGCAATTGAACATGCGGCTAACTTAAACTCCTTGATGGTTACTTATCCATCAACTCACGGGGTATTTGAAGAACCTATCGTAGAAATTTGTCAGATTATTCATGATCATGGTGGACAGGTATATATGGATGGAGCAAACATGAATGCTCAAGTAGGATTAACCAGTCCGGGTTATATCGGTGCAGACGTTTGCCACTTGAATTTACATAAAACCTTCTGTATTCCTCATGGTGGAGGAGGTCCAGGTATGGGACCTATTGGTGTGGCTGCACACTTAGTGCCGTTCTTGCCAAACCATGAAGTAGTAGAAATCTCCGGAGAAGAAGGTATTTCTGCCGTTTCTGCAGCACCATTCGGATCTGCTTCAATCTTGGTTATATCGCATGCTTATATCGCTATGATGGGAGGAGAAGGATTAACCAACGCTACGAAATATGCTATTTTGAATGCCAACTACATCAAAGCAAACTTAGAAACGCATTTTCCTGTATTATACGCGGGAACAAATGGACGTTGTGCGCATGAGATGATTTTAGATTGTCGTTCATTCAAACAAGTGGGTATTGAGGTGGCAGATATCGCGAAGCGATTAATGGATTATGGTTTCCATGCACCTACGGTATCATTCCCTGTGGCAGGTACTTTAATGGTAGAGCCTACAGAGTCTGAATCTAAAGCAGAATTAGATCGTTTTTGTGAAGCCTTGATTGCTATCCGTGCTGAAATTGCTGCGGTAGAAAACGGGCAAGCGGATCAAAAAGATAATGTGTTGAAAAATGCACCACATACGGCTAGAACGGTTACTGGAGACGATTGGGATAGACCATATTCTCGTCAAACAGCCGCTTATCCGGTAGAATATTTAAGAGTAAATAAATTTTGGCCTTCCGTTGGTCGAGTAAATGACTCTCAAGGAGATAGAACCTTAATCTGTTCTTGCCCTCCAATTGAAGCTTACGCAGAAGCATAAGATCTTCTTTTATAAAAAGTTACTATAGCCTTTGTTTTCTAATTGGAAAACAAAGGCTATATTCGTTTATAGATGCTATGAATGAATGTTATGATTGAAAATATTATTTCCATAACAGGTTGGTTGGGGGTATTGTCTTGCACTACAGGATTTTTATTGCTCAATATGCGCTTGTTAAGGTTTGATGAAGTAACCTATCAATTGATTAATATGTTTGGTGGAATTTGTTTAGTGAGCAGTGCTGTTTATTATGGCGATCAGCCAAATATTGCTGCAAATAGCCTTTGGATCATCATCGCGGTTTACGGGCTGTTTCGTAAGAAAAAGACAAGCAGCAAGCCGCGTAAAGTAGATTAATCTTCTAAAGGAAGTTTTAATAATTCGAAGGCATAATTCCGATATTCCTTCAATTTCTTTTCATACTCTTCTTTCTCACTGATTAAACTTAAGTAATAATACGATCCATCTACCAAGACATAGATTAAATCAGCTGTTTTTTCAGCAGAGTCGATTTGAATGATCTTAGCCTCCTGACATGCTTCTAATACAATTTTCAGGTGGTATCTTAAACCATCGTGTAATCCCTTAAATTTCCCTTTAATCTTTTTATCTCGAAAGCCTAGGGCATAACAGCTGTAGAATATACTATCGTTAAATAAAGCATTCCATTTCTTAGAAAATAATTTTGCTATCAAATCAATCAAGTATTCTTTCAGATCATAACCAGAGGATCTGGGTCTTCTATAGATGTTTAAATATTTGCTTAATATAAAATCTACCAATTCATAATTCAAATCATCTTTGGTTTTGAAATAATGCATAATCAAGCTTGGGTTAATCTCCATGAATGCGGCTATTTTGGCAATCGAAGTGTTCTCCATTCCCTCTTTTTTTGCAACAGCATAGTACTGCTCTATGATTTCTTTTCTACGCTCGTCTTTGATGCTATTTCTTCCCATAAAATTCAATTAATTGATTGAATATTCATTAAATATACTATTTCTTAACAATTTAATAAATTTATAACTTTTTTTGTTGAAAGCTTTGTAATAAATAAGATATTCTCATATTTTAGTAATCAAAATAAACTTTATAACCAAAATAAACTTTTCATAGGAAGTTAGTTTAACAATTAAGTAATCTAATGATTACCAAATAGTAATATTAAATTAATTCTGCACTACTAGTTTTGTATTTTGAATGAATATTCAATTAATTATGATATGAATTTTACTCCTACATCCCAAGACTTATCGTGGAGCATGATAAGCAAAAAATTAACCGTGTTAATTCTCTTTCTCATTCCAGTGTATCTTTCTGCACAAGAATTTAGTATTCAAGGAAAAGTTACGGATCCGCAAAACAAACCCATTGAAGCGGTAAGTGTGAAAATAAAAGGAATGAATAAAGCTACTTCAACGAATAAAGAAGGAACTTTCAGTCTTGATCAAGTTTCTAAAAATAGTGTGATCATATTTACCTATTTAGGATTTAAAACACAAGAATTTACTGTTCAATCGGGAGATCCTATTCAAATTCAAATGGAAGTGGATGCCAGCAACCTGGATGAAGTTATTGTGGTAGGTTATGGAACGAAGAAGAAAATCAATGTTACTGGGGCTGTAGATCAGATTTCGGGAAAACAATTGGAATCCAGACCGATTACCAACGTCATGCAAGGACTTCAAGGAGCAAGCCCGGGGCTTAATATTACCTACGGTAATGGTAGTCCAGGGGGTATCCCAAATATCAATATCCGAGGAACAACTTCCATCAATGGAGGATCACCTTTGATAGTAATAGATGGTATCCCGGTCTCTGATACTTACGATATGATTCGATTAAATCCCAGCGATATCGAAACATATACCGTGTTAAGGGATGCTGCTTCAGCTGCAATTTATGGCGCTCGAGCTACTTATGGAGTAATTTTAATTACCACCAAATCAGGAAAACAAGGAAGGCAGAATATCACTTATAATGTGAACACCGCATGGGGTAGACCCACCGAAATGCCGGATGCAGTGACCGATCCATATATTTTCTCTCGCGTTTTAGAAACATCCACAGATAATACCCCTTGGGATTATGTAAATTTCAGTGAGTCCTATTACCAATGGGCAAAAGAACGTTCCGAAGATCCATCCTTACCAGCGGTAAGGATCAACCCGGATAATGCCGCTCAGTGGGAATATATGGGTAATACAAACTGGAACGATTACTTTTTGCATAAAGCTTCTTTTTCGCATATCCATTCTTTGACCTTTTCCGGAGGTACTCAAATCAATAATAGAGCGCTTAATTATTACCTTTCTGCCGATTATACCAAAGAGAATGGTTTGAATAAATTAGCTTCTGATTTTTGGCAGCGTAAAGGTTTAAGAGGAAGATTTTCAGTTTCTCCAATCTCCTGGTTAAAGATTGATAATAACATGAATGTCTTTCAGACTGACCGAGATCGTCCGAATGCGAGTTTAACAGACCTTTATTACTTACAACCTACACAGGTGGCAGTAAACCCTGATGGAACTTGGGGAAATAATGCTGCAGGTCGATTGGCAGCAAGATTAGTTGATGGGGGAAAAATGAATGAAAATATGTTCGGATTTCAAAACATCTTTAATGCGGTAGGAACATTTTTAAACGGAGATTTAACAGTGACAGCGGATGCTAGTTTCAAGAGGGAATATTGGCGATACCCACAACATACCAAACGATTTAAAATCGGTTTTGGACCAGATGATGTTCGTGAAGAGGGAGGAAACGGCTTTGTTTCCGATCGCCGGGGAGAAATTAGGAATGATGTCTACAATCTATATGCGAATTACAACAAGAAAATCGACATTCACCACATTGCTTTGACCTTAGGAGCAAATCAAGAAGAATACGTATGGGATACCACCACTGCGCAAAGGGATAAATTAATATCTTCTTCGTTACCATATTTAGGTTTAACGACGGGGGATGCGATTATCAATGCCGGTTACAGCTCTTATGCAACGCGTAGTGCTTTCGGGAGATTTACCTATACTTTATTAGACCGCTATATTTTAGAAGGAACAGGCCGTTACGATGGTTCCTCGAGGTTCCCGAAAGGATCGAGGTGGGGATTTTTTCCGTCAATTTCTGGATCATGGATCGCTTCGCAAGAACAATTTTTTGAACCGTTAAAACCTACCTTTTCTAATTTGAAATTTAGGGTTTCCTACGGTAGCCTTGGAAACCAAAGCGTGGGAGACTTCTCCTATATACAGACCATGGCTACAGGCTTGTCTAATTATTTAATAAATGGAAATCGGGTTCAAGTGGTTCAATCTGCTCCTCCGTTGACGATTGACCCTAAAACCTATACGTGGGAAAAAGCGGCTACGCTAAACTTTGGTACGGACATCGGATTCTTAAACGATCAATTCTTTGCCAGTTTTGATTATTATGTTAGAGAAACGACAGGTATGCTTACTGCAGGGCAAGAGTTGCCAGGGGTGTTAGGTTCTAATCCACCAAGGCAAAATGTGGCTGATTTAAGGACAAAAGGTTGGGAATTATCTGTCTCTTATAAAGATCAGTTTGAATTGGCGAATAAGGATTTCCGTTTTGATGCCAAGGTGGTGTTATCAGATTCAAGAGGCGTGATCACGAAATTTAGAAATGACCAAAGAACGCTTGCCAATTATTTTGAAGGCTATGAATTCGGAACTATTTACGGGTTAGTTGGCGACGGTTTCTTTACTAGTCAGGAGCAAATTGATCAACTGGACCAATCAGCTATTGTTCCTTGGGGAGCATTGAGTGTGATTAATGGATGGCCTAAGTTTAAGGACCTGGATGGCAATAATAAAATTGAATTAGGTCTTACAGAAACCGAAATGAAAGATCGTAAAATCATTGGCAATTCATCCGATAGAATGCGCTTAGGCTTCAATTTAAATATGGATTGGAACGGCTTTGATGCATCTGTCTTTTTACAAGGAGTCTTACGTCGTGATTTCTATCCTGGTCACTATTTATTCTGGGGGCCATACCAACAACCTTATGCAAATATTTATCCTTGGCACCTAGACTATTATCGTCAAGAAGGAGATTCTGAAGAACAGCGCCAAAAACATTCGGCTTCCTATATTGCTGCTGGCTTAGCCGATGCAAATCACGATGCCGCATACCCTGTTTTGCAATCTTGGTTAGCGGATGCTAATGATGGCAAAGGATTGGCTATTCCAAATACCCAGTATCTATTAAATGGAGCATATTTACGAGTAAAAAATATCACTCTAGGCTATTCCTTACCTGCTACGATTACCGAAAGATGGAAAATGGGTAGACTGAGGTTTTTTGTCACTGCAGAAAATGTTTTTGAGTTTTCAAAGATTAAAAAATTCGTAGACCCTGAAGCCATTAATAATAATACAGATAATAGCGCTTGGGCTTATCCTTTCCAACGAAAAGTAGCAGCAGGTTTAAACCTAGATTTTTAACCCCTTTAAAGTAAGAACATCATGAAACTTCATAAAAATATCCTATACATCTCCCTTTCTGGTTTGCTATTATGCTCCGGGGCTTGTTCTGATGATTTCTTGGATAGAAATCCCCAAACGGCAGTGACTCCAGAGGTATTCTTCAATTCTGAAGAAGATTTAGCCTTGTACATGTACGGCCTATTGGAAATGCCCAATAGAAATAGTTACCTCAATGATCAGAGTACAGATAATGCCGCTACTACGGCTGCAGTAGAGCTCAAGACAATGATGGTCGGAAATCCATCTTCTCAAACCATCACTTCAGGATGGTCTTGGTCTAGAAACATCAATTATTTTTTAGAAAACTATCAAAAAGCTAGCGTTACCGACGAAGTTAAGAACCATTATGCCGGTTTAGCACGATACTATCGGGCCATATTTTATTACAATATGGTCAAACGTTATTCCGATGTTCCTTGGTATGATAAGACTTTAAATCCTAGTGATGAAGAATTGAAAAACCCACAAACCCCTAGAGCAGAGGTCATGGATCATATTATGGAAGACTTGGCTTTTGCTGCGGAACATGTGCGTGAATCGGTACCAACTGGAACTCCCGGAAAATGGGTCGCAAAATTAATGCAAGCGAAAATTGCACTCCATGAAGGAACTTATCGTAAGTATCACGATGAATTAAACATGAAAACAACGGCTGACCAGTTTTTGAAACTTGCAGAAGAATCCAGTCTTGCTATTATAGCCTCCACGAAATTTGCAATCTATACGACAGGCAAGCCAAACGAGGATTATGCAGCATTATTCGAATCTCAGGATTTGTTGGCGAATAAAGAAGTCATGCTGGTCAATGTATTTGACCAATCGAAAAATATCTCTCAGAATGTCAATGGTGTTGTGTTCGGTGATTATGAACAATCACCATCACGAGACTTAGTGCATAGTTATTTAATGAATGATGGTAGTCGATTTACGGATAAGGCAGGATACCAAACGATGGGATATGTTCAGGAATTTCAAAACAGAGATCCACGATTATCACAAACATTGATTTACCCGCAATGGGTTAGGGCACCAGAAAGTAGTCCTTACATTCAGCGATTAAATAAAAACTTTACCGGATATCACCAAAGAAAAGGCTATGTAAATAGTACTGTACAAGAAGTACTCAACGGAGTTGACTTTCCGGTATACCGCTATGCGGAGGTTTTGTTAATCCATGCAGAAGCGAAAGCCGAATTGGGTACTATTACGCAAGATGATTTGGACAAGACGGTTAATTTATTGAGAAAACGTGTTGGAATGCCCGACTTGAACTTATTGGTGGCAAATTCTAACCCTGATCCTAAGATGAAAACAGATTTTCCAAAAGTATCGGGAGCTTTTGCTGGGGTTCTGTTGGAAATACGTAGAGAACGACGCGTCGAATTTGCATTTGAAAATAGCCGATACGATGATTTAATGCG
>DAIQBS010000070.1:0-16297 GCA_036781025.1 Sphingobacterium sp.
GTAGATACGCGTTGTTTCAATGCTTCAACTTCGTTACGTAATGAAGGGTCTTTCAACTCATCATATAATGTAGCAACTGGGTTAGTGAATGTTAAGCTTTCTTTATCACGAGAACCTAAAGTGAACTCTAAACCACCATATACGTTAGAGAATTTTTGTTTTCCGTCGTAACGAACCGGTCCGTATAATAAGTTATCATCAGTGAAGTTCATTGTGTAACCTAAGTTCAAGGCAACAACTTCAGATAATTTGAATTTAACACCAACACCAACTGGGATATATCCAGTTAAACGGTTGTCACGGTCTCCAGTAGCCTCACGGTCACCGAAAATTTCCTGACCCCATTTACCTTCGTTGTTGTAAACTTCAGTACCAGTGAAATCGTTGTTAGCGAATTGAACTGGGTTATGAGCCATAACACCTAAACCAACTTTAGCGTAGAAGTTAACAGCGTTTTCTCTTCTCATGAAGTCGATAGTACCTAATTGGAATACACCATTTAAGCTAGCTGCCCAGTTAACTGAAGTCTCAGCAGATCTTGCACCGTTAGCAGTTTCTGGAGCAGTTACTAAGTCATGGTTGTAAGTTTTGATACGACCACGGTTACCTTCTAATTCTAAACCGAATAGGTGAGAGAATTGTTTACGGATAGTCAAACCATAGTATTCACCAACTTTGTTTTGGAAATATCCAACGCGTTGTCCGAAACCGTTTTGGCCACCTAAAATAGTGTTAGGAGTAGTGATACCACCTTGAACACCAATTGACCAAGTTCTGTATTGTGATCTACCACCAAATACAGTTGGGGTTTGTGCTTGTGCAGTTTCAGCGAAACCTAAAGCGGCTACTAAAGAAGCTGCAACAGCTGTTTTTTTAATTGTAGAATAGTTCATACTCTTTTTTTTAAGGTTATTAAAATTTTTAATTGTTTCTAGTTTAAATATCATTTAACATTACTTAACAATAACAATGCCAAAAAATGTTAAACTTCTCATACATAAGTCTTCTGATTAAATCAGAGGGTTTTGACGCGTAAAAATAGTTATTAACATTATATAACGCAAATATTTTAGAAAATCTTTATTACAATTCAATAAAAACTTAGTTACCAACAGCCTTGTGTAGTTTTTTAGCTACAAAATCAAGTGGATTGCCGCTAATGTTAAGCCTCCTAATATTGCACTTACTGGAATTGTTAAAATCCAAGCCCACAGCAAACTGATTGTTACACCCCAACGAACGGCAGAAACTCTTTTTACAATACCTACCCCAATAATCGAACCTGTAATTGTATGCGTTGTAGAAACTGGAATCCCGAAATGTTCCGTTATCCCTAAAGTAATTGCACCTGCTGTTTCAGCACTTACCCCTTCAAGCGGCGTTACTTTCGTAATTTTTGTACCCATTGTTTTTACAATTTTCCAACCTCCACTCATTGTTCCTGCTGCGATTGCCGCATAACATGCTAATGGAACCCATTCGGGCATCTGTGAAAAATCATCTATCAAGTTTTGAGCAATTAAAGCTGTCGCAATAATACCCATTACTTTTTGCGCATCGTTACCTCCGTGAGCAAAACTTAATCCCGCTGAAGATACTAATTGTAATATTTTAAACCATTTTTCTGCAACGGCAGGACGTGCCTTCTTACAAATATTGATAATTATTAACGTAATAATTATTGAAATGGTCATACCAACCAATGGTGCCAATACAATGAAGGAAACAATTTTTAATGTAGCACTTAAATTGATAGCTTCCAATGGATTTGCCCCCATAAACAAGGCATAAGTCATTCCAGACCCTGCAAATCCACCAATTAAGGTATGACTGGAGCTGGAAGGTATACCATAATACCAGGTAAATAAATTCCAAGCGATGGCGGCAACCAAACCTGCAAAGATGACTTCCAGTGTAATATATTCTTCGATGACTGTCTTGGCTATGGTATTCGCAACTTTATGATCGGTAAAAACAAAATAGGCAACAAAGTTGAATATTGCTGCCCATAGAACCGCCATAAATGGGGTCAAAACTTTGGTCGATACGATGGTAGCAATAGAGTTGGCAGCATCATGAAACCCATTAATGTAATCGAATGCTATAGCCAATACAATGACTATAACCAATAGCGTAGTTATTCCCATTATTTCTTATTTATGGAATGATCAATAAAAAAATGCTTACGCATTTTTTACTAAAATACTCTCTAAAACATTTGCTACATCCTCACATTTATCTGTAGCATCTTCCATAGCAGAAAGAACTTCTTTGTTTTTGATCAAGTTAATTGCATCTTTTTCATATTCGAATAATTCAGCAACAGCCTTATCAAAAATATAATCCGCTTTATTCTCCACACTATTAATACGAACACATGAATCGGTGATGTTGCGAATATTTTTCAAGTCTTTCAATTCGTATAACGCTTTGGCAACGTGCTCAGTCGCTTCTAAAATCAAACTTGAAATCTCTTTCATCGCTTCACTAGCAACCGTAACTTTATATAATTCCATTCTATTGGACGCGCCATGAATAAAATCAGCAACATCATCTAAAGAGCTTGCTAATGCGTGAATATCCTCCCTATCAAATGGTGTGATGAAGTTTTTACCTAATTCTAAATGAATTTGATGAGTAAGATTATCTCCTTTGTGCTCTAAATCTTCTAATAATTTAGAATTGTTTTTTCTCAATTGAAGGTCAGAAGTGTGAACACTTTCTTTTAACAATTTTGCCATGTCTATTAAATTAGATCCGGCTTGCTCAAATAGAGGAAAGAACTTTTTGTCCTTTGGGACAAAGTATTGAAAAATGCTGTTCAAAGACATACTTTTTATTTTTAATAGCGCAAAATTATGCACTTAATGTTAAGTTAATGTTAAGTTTTCTATTATTGTTCAAACAAACTATACTTTACTCAATGTAAATGAGAAGGTTGTACCTAACCCTTCTGTGCTTCTAACATGTACATTTTGGTTATGAGCTTCTATAATATGCTTCACAATAGCTAATCCTAAACCAGAACCACCGATATCTCTAGATCGGCTTTTATCCGTACGAAAAAATCGTTCAAAGACTCTCGGAAGATTTTTTTCTTCTATTCCTTGTCCATTATCTGTTATTTCGATGAGGATTTGATCAATAAGTGGATGTGTTTTAATCGTGGTTAAGCCTCCTTGTTTACCGTACTTGATGGAGTTGTCTATTAAATTGATCAAAACCTGTTGTATTTTTTTTCTATCAGCAACAACAAAAAGGGGGGTATTGTTTTTATTTGAGAAAACTATTTTAATATTACTCTCATTCGCCTTATAACTTAAATCATCAATAATCTCTTTGATTAATACATTAAGGTCAAATTTTCCCTTTTCGATTAGAACCTCACCTGACTCTAATTTTGCTATTTCATCCAGGTCATGAATCAAATAACTCAACCGGTCTAAATTACGTGATGCTTTATTTAAAAAACTAAGAGCCAAGTCTGGATCGTCTTGTAGCATCCCATCTTGTAATGTCTCCACATATCCTTGAATGGCAAATAATGGTGTCTTAAATTCGTGAGAGATATTCGATAAAAATTCTTTACGAAATTTTTCTTGTGCTTTTAACTGCTCTATTTCTGAAGCTTTTTGTTTAGCCCAGTCTTTTACTTCTTGTTCCGCATCACCGATAGGGTCATCGGATTTATGATCGCCTAAAGCATCCTTCAGCTCTTTTCCTAATTTAAGGTTATGGATCAGTTTATAAACTGATTTAATGCGCTCATAAACAAATTTCTGAAAGACATAATTAAGTAGAGAAAACGATAAAACAAAACATAAAATCAGGATAAACGTAAAGGTAGGCCAATCACGTTCATAGTAATAGTTCATTCCTGATAATACCAAAGAAAATACAAAACTAATGATGAGAATCAAGGAGCGAAAATTCATTTTTTCGTCGTTTTATGAGTTCTACTGAATGATTTCTAGGATAATCTAGCTATAATAGTTTTCCCGCCAGTTACCGTATCTCCAATCTTTACATTTACTTTTGAATCCAATGGCAAAAATAAATCAACCCTAGAGCCAAATTTAATAAATCCGAACTCTTGTCCTTGTTCCACTTGATCGCCTTCTTTCACATACCAAACTATTCTGCGCGCTAAAGCTCCAGCGATTTGGCGGAATAAAACCTCTGTTCCATTATTTTTCTTTACAACAACCGTTGTTCTTTCATTATCTGTCGAAGATTTAGGATGCCATGCAACTAAAAATTTTCCCGGATGATATTTGAAATAAGAAACAAGGCCTGAAATTGGATTTCTATTGACATGCACATTTATTGGTGACATAAATATAGAAACCTGAAGTCTGCGCTCTTTGAAATATTCCGTTTCTTCGGCTTCTTCGATTACAACTACTTTTCCATCTGCGGGACATAAAATCACCTCTTCATTCAGCGTGATAACCTTTTTTGGGCTTCTAAAAAATTGAACAATGGTAATAAACAAAAAGCCGGACAGAATATAAATAAACCATTTAATCATGCTGGACGCGTCGTAATAATGAGCTATTGCATTGATAATGAAAATAAACAATACAACTAATGCTAAACTGGTATATCCTTCTTTATGAAATTTCATCATGTTAATTTCTGCAAATATAATTATTATCCTTAAATACTACGTTTTCCACTTCCATGAGCCTCAAGATTCATCCTTAATTCACGAATGTCGATACGGAAAATCACTTAATGTGCCGCCAACCAATTACTTCCTTCACCGATTTCTATTTCAATCGGAACCTCCATTTTGATAGCATTTTTCATCCGGTTTTCAATGATTTTCTTAAATTCAGTAACCTCTGACTTTGGTACATCAAACACCAATTCATCATGTACTTGCATTATCATTTTACCTTTCAAACCTTGATCTTCGATATCTCGTTGAATATTAATCATGGCTATTTTAATCAAATCCGCGGCTGAACCTTGTATAGGGGCATTGATGGCATTCCGCTCTGCAAAACCACGCACGGTCATATTTGCAGAATTTATGTCTCTTAAGTACCTTCTTCTTTTCAGAATAGTTTCTACATAGCCATTCTCTTTCGCAAATTCAATGATATCACCCATGTATTTACGAATACCGGTATATTGCTTAAAATATTGGTCAATTATTTCTGCGGCCTCTTTTCTTGAAATTCCCAAATTTTGAGACAATCCAAAAGCCGATTGACCGTAAATAATTCCAAAATTCACAGCTTTAGCATTTCTACGCATATCCGAACTTACTTCATCCAAGGATGTATTGTACACTTTGGCAGCAGTTGCTTTGTGAATATCGAGTCCTTGCTGAAAGGCTTCTAGCATATTAGCATCTTTACTAAGTTCTGCCATGATTCGCAATTCTATTTGTGAATAATCGGCAGATAACAGCGTCCATTCGGCATCTCTGCTTATAAACGCTTTCCGAACCTCTCTTCCCTTTGCTGTGCGAATCGGTATATTTTGCAAATTTGGATTGGTAGAACTTAATCGTCCCGTCGCTGCAACAGCTTGATTGTACGAGGTATGAATTAGACCTGTCTCTTTATTAATCAATGTTGGTAGGGCATCCACATACGTAGATTTCAATTTTTGCAATTGCCTAAACTCTAAAATATCTTGAACGATGTCAGATTTAGAAGCCAAAGCCAATAAAACATCTTCACCAGTTTTGTATTGACCAGTTTTCGTTTTCTTAGCTTTAGGATCCAGTTGCAATTTATCAAACAAGACTTCGCCCAACTGCTTAGGAGAGGCTATATTAAAAGTGAGTCCTGCTTTCTCATAGATTTGCGTTTCAAGATGCTTTACATCTTTTTCTATTTCTTTTGAAAATGCATGCAAGGTCTCCACATCTATCTTCACACCATTTTGTTCAATCTTGGCTAATACTTGAACCAACGGAAACTCCACTTGTTGAGCAAGCTCTAACGTATTTGTTTCTTGAAGCAGAGGTTTTAATTTTTCCTTCAGCTTTAAGGTAATATCCGCATCTTCGGAAGCGTATTCTTTTATTTTTTCCAGTTCCACATCTCGCATATTGCCTTGGTTTTTTCCTTTGGCACCAATTAAACTGCTGATAGAAACAGGGGTATACTGAAGATACGTTTCCGCCAAAATATCCATATTATGTCGGGTATCCGGATCGATGAGGTAATGCGCTAACATTGTGTCAAAAAGAGGACCTTTTACTTGAACCCCATACCTGGAAAGAAGTAAAATATCATATTTTATATTTTGACCTATTTTTTCAATCCCTTCATGCTCTAAAACTTCTTTAAAAAGTTGAACAGTTTTCAAAGCTTCTTCCTGATTGGCAGAAACAGGTACATAATAAGCTTTACCTGGTTCAACACTAAAAGACATACCCACAAGTTCTGCTGTTAATGCATCCAAACCGGTAGTTTCCGTATCAAAGCAAAACGCTTGTTGCGCTTTTAACAAATTAATTAATGCAAGCTGCTCCTCTAGGCTTTCGCATAAGCTATATTCATGGTCCGTATTCGTTATATCAGAAAACACGTTTGCTATTTCATCAGACGATGATCCATTACTATGAAGGTTATCTTCTGATTCATCCGTTGGAATAGCAAATAAATCCATTTGACCAGATTTCTTTGGAGTTTGATCTAGTACCGAAAATTGATCTCCAAACACGCGTTTACCTAATGTTCGGAATTCCAATTCCATAAATAATGGTTCCAGCAATTCCTTACTCGGCTCCTCTAAAATTAATTTATCTTCTTCTAATTCTACAGGAACATCCAATAAAATGGTAGCTAGTTTTTTAGATATTAAACCTTGTTCAGTGAAGTTCTCAACATTTTCTTTCAATTTTCCCTTTAGTTTATCCGTATTTTGAATTAATCCTTCAACACTTCCAAACTCTTGAACTAATTTTTTAGCTGTTTTTTCTCCTACTCCCGGAATTCCTGGAATATTATCCACAGCATCTCCCCATAATCCTAAGATATCAATAACTTGTTTTACCTCAGAAATTTCCCACTTTTCCAATATCTCGGCTACACCCAATACTTCAGCCCCATTTCCCATACGGGCAGGTTTATATATAAATATATTCTCAGAAACCAATTGTCCAAAATCCTTATCCGGAGTCATACAATAAACCTGAAATCCTTCTTTTTCTCCTTTTTTGGCCAAGGTTCCAATGATATCATCTGCTTCAAATCCATCCATCGTTATAATCGGAATATTAAAACCTTCAATTAGACGAAAGATATAAGGAATTGATGC
Organism: Sphingobacterium sp.; assembly: GCA_036781025.1. GTDB lineage: Bacteria > Bacteroidota > Bacteroidia > Sphingobacteriales > Sphingobacteriaceae > Sphingobacterium. The sequence goes on from DAIQBS010000070.1 coordinate 7,285, forward strand.
AGAAAGATCTTCCGGCATCTTTTCACGATGTGCTTTATAGGCTTCAAATTCTATTTGACGGTTAGTAGGAGCTTCGGTATCAAAAACCACGGCAATATGTGTTGGTTTTTGGTTGTTCAATACGTCCAATAAAGTGTTTGTAAAACCCATTATCGCTCCGGTATTTAATCCATAAGAAGTTAATCTTGGCGTTTTACTCAATGCAAAATATGCTCGGTAGATCAACGCCATCCCGTCTAATAGAAATAACTTTTTCAAATTTTTTAAATTTTAGTAATTAGCAAAGTTAACAATTTCAGTACACGCAAAGATTAATAAATTTTTACCATTTTTGCGAAAGTGTATTCGTTGAATAAACAGTAAAAAATATAAGATGCGAGGATTGGTAACTAAATCTACTGGAAGTTGGTATATCGTTGAGGATGATCAGCTTAAGCAATATGAATGCCGAATTAAAGGTAAATTTAGAACCCATGGTATCAAAACCACGAACCCAATTGCTGTTGGTGACTTCGTCGAATTTGAACTTGAACAAGGACAAGACAGTGCGATAATCACGAAATTGGAACCTCGAAAAAATTACATTATTCGCAAATCTGTCAACCTATCTAAACAAACTCAAATTATAGGTGCCAATTTAGATCAGGCAATATTATTGATCACATTAGCATCTCCTGCAACATCCACAGGTTTCATCGATCGATTCTTAGTTACCGCAGAAGCCTATCACATTCCAGCGATCTTAGTTTTCAACAAATTGGATTTATTCTCTGAGGAAGGTCTATCTATATTGGAAGAGTACACGCAATTATATGAACAATTAGGTTACCCTTGTTTTGTTGTCTCCGCATTAGAAAAGACCAATCTGAACCCATTGAAAGATCTTCTTAAGGATAAAACTACCCTGGTATCCGGACATTCGGGTGTAGGAAAATCCACCTTTATAAATGCCATCATACCAGATTTACAGTTAAAAACAGGACATATTTCAGAATGGTCAGACAAAGGCAAACACACCACGACCTTTGCTGAAATGTTTAACCTGCCTTTTGGTGGCAAACTGATTGATACTCCAGGAATTCGTGAATTAGGAGTCGTCGATATCGATCAGCAAGAACTGTCACATTATTTCCCGGAAATGAGAAAATTAATGAGCGACTGTAAATTCCACAATTGTAGACATATCAATGAACCAGGATGTGCAGTTCTTGATGCTTTAGCAGCTGGCGAAATTGACCCTTCCCGATACGACAGCTACATCAGCATCTATAACAACGAAAATAATCGGAACTAACTAAACATATTGGCCAAATAATTGTTTCTTATAGCAAGTATTGTAAACCAATTTGTTTATATGAAACCAGTTTGGAAATGGATTATAGGAATATTCGTATTTCTAATTATTGTTATAGTTTCTGTAGGGATTTATTTCAATCGCAATTGGAAACCTATTTTAGAAACTAAACTTAAAGAAGTAGTTTCTAACTCAACAAATGGATTGTATTCGCTGAAATACGATGATTTAGATTTAAATCTTACCCTTGGAAATGTAACCTTAAAAAACGCGGAACTTATCCCCGATTCCGTTGTATACCAACAGTTAGTACAAAAGCACCTCGCTCCAAACAGCAGATACCACATCAAATTAGAAGCTTTAAAAGTAAGACGGTTTAACCTGTGGGATGTTATCATGAATCGAAAATTATTCATAAGGAACATTGCATTTGACTCCCCAAGCATTCATTTAATGAGTGAAAATCATGATTTCAATGATACCTTAGCCAACAAACAGAATAAGACGCTGTATGATAATATCAAAGACATTTTTAGTTCAGTTAACGTGAGGGACATTGACATCCAAAATGTCAAATTCAAATTCTCCAAAATTGAGAAAGGTCAATCTTCTGATTTAGAATTAGACAGCATTGGTATAAAAATTCACGATGTTTTATTAGATGAAACTTCCATAAAAGATACTTCCAGACTATTTTACACCAAAATGGTTGAAATTAATGTTCCTGGTTTTGAATATGAATTATCCAATGGAATCTACATTGCAAAATTCGAACATCTTAGCATTAACACGCTTGAACAAAACGTCTTGTTAACAAATGTGGAGTATAAGCCGAAAATGAGCAAGGCAGCTTATTTTAAGGAAAGAAATCAAAATATTACCATGGCGGTTATGAAGTTTGACACACTCCGATTTGAAAAACTAGATTTTAAACGGGTGATTGATGAACAACAAACCATAGCTAGATTAGTTCAAATTAAAAATGGAACCGTCTCCTTATATAACGATAAACGTTATCCTAAGAAATCCGCATCCAAAATTGGTCTTTCTCCGCATCAACAATTGATGAAAGTAAATCAGCTTATCAAAATTGACACCATACTCGTAGATAATATTGATCTGCTATATGGGGAACATTCTGCCAAATTTAATAAAGAAGGAATATTAACATTTAATCAAGCTAATGGCACGATTACAAACATCACGAATGATAGCATCAGTTTAGTAAATAATAAATTCATGAAAGCCGACTTGCAAGCTAAAATCATGAATGCCGGATTGCTAAAAATTCAATTTGGTTTCGATATGTTGAGTGCTACTGGTGAACATACTTATAAAGGAAGTTTAGGAAGAATGAATGCTACAGCATTTAATAAAATCCTCCGTCCCCTATTAAATGTAGAATTAGGCTCAGGAAATATTCGCTCAATAAGTTTTAATATGCAAGGTACAGACCGAAAAAACTGGGGTGATTTTAGATTTGATTATGACCATCTCAAATTAAACTTGTTGAATGCTCCAAATCAAGACATGAACAAAACTAAAAAAGGAATTTTATCCTTTGTTGTGAATAACATCTTAATTAATGACAGTAACCCGGATGCCAACGAGAAGTATCATATCGGTAAAGTAAATTATACCCGTGTTCCTGAACATACATTCTTTAAAACCTTATGGCAAAGCTTACTAGATGGAATAAAACAGTGTGCTGGAATCAGTAAAGAACGAGAGGCCAAATTAATGGGTACTGCTGAAAGTGTAAAGGAAGTGACCTCAGAATCTAAAAAAGTGATTAAAAAAACCGGTAATTTCTTCAAAGGATTATTTAAGAAAAAAGATGAAACAGAAAATGAGTAATTGGAAAGGAATCAAATCCTTAGAATTCCAAGCTTATTCCTATGTTTGTAAACAATGGCGAACATCATCAACTTTATAAAGTTCATTTTTCGATATCATAACAAAGTTGTAGATCGCATCTTATTTTATGTGAGTTTACTTTGTGCATTAACGATGATTCTGCACGTGGGCTATATCACCAATCCGGAGATAGCAGTTCATAGTAAACAGGCTATTGTTATCATGTACTACAGTTTATTTCTGTTCGAAATTATTCGTACAGGAGCATCTATCTTAGCTGCTAGAGGAATAAATGTCGCCCATTATTCCGGAGTTATTGTATCAGCCTACTTTCTGTTAGTTACACTAGGCCGGTTTATGGGTGGCTTTTTGGATAATTTCTCCAAAGATGAATGGCTGTATTTAGGTATAGCGATTGTTTTTATTTCAGAATTGTCCAAAAGCAGTTTATTTTTTGATAATTTCTATTTTAATCCAACCATATTATTTGTCGTCTCTTTTCTTGGCCTCATTTTATTAGGAGCATTTCTTCTGATGCTGCCAAGAACCAGTATTGCAGCTCCCTTAAGTTTTGTCGATGCCTTTTTTATGGCGACCAGTGCTGTTTGTATTACCGGACTCTCCGTAACAGACATTTCCGTAAATTTCTCCCTATTTGGCCAATCTGTCATTTTAGCGCTCATTCAAATAGGCGGTCTAGGAATCATGACCTTTACTGGCTTTTTTGGTTATTTTTTCTCCGGAGGATTCTCCTTCAAAAATCAATTAATGTTTGGAGAAATCTTAGGTGAAGATAAGTTGAATTCGGTTATTTCTACCCTATTGAAAATCATCTTCATTACCCTATTGTTTGAATTTATCGGAGCAAGCATCATATTCACCACACTGGATCCTAAACTTTTTGATTCCTTTGGTGAGCGTGTGTTTTTTGCCAGTTTTCACGCGATCTCCGGATTTTGTAATTCTGGCTTTACTATTATAAAAGATGGAATCGTAAATGATAATTATCGATTTAACTATAGCTTTCAAATGGCTTTAGTGACGATGTTGATTCTTGGTAGTTTGGGATTTGGAACTATTTTCAACTTTTATACATTACTAAAGGAAAAAATAAAATCTATTTGGGCCATATACATTAAGAAAGAAAGCTATAGACACAAACCCATGGTTTTCACGTTCAATTCCCGATTCATTGTTTTATGTAATATCGTGGTAATCGTTTTGGGAACACTTTCCTATTATTTTTTAGAACAACAACATAGCCTGCAAGCCGATAAATCGGAAGTCGGCAAATGGCTTAGTTCTATCTTTATGGCAAACTCTGCCAGATCTGCTGGGTTTAATAGCATTAATCTCAATTTTATCAATATTCCTACATTGATAATGATTGTGACCTTAATGTGGATTGGTGTTTCTCCAGGATCTACAGGGGGTGGTGTCAAAGTTACTACAGTGGCCATCTCGATCATGAATATTGTTGCCTTAGCAAGAGGAAAGGAATCCATAGAAATTTACAAACGTAAAATCGCTTCTGAATCAGTGAATAAAGCATTCGCAATTATTCTCTTATCTATTTTTACCATTGCCTTAAGTTTTATCTTATTGAACTTTTCAGACCCCAACCAAGATCTGGTAGCTTTATTGTTTGAAGCAATCTCTGCCTATACCACCTGCGGATTATCGTTAGGTATTACCCCATCCCTTAGTGCAACAAGTAAAATTATATTAATGTTTACCATGTTTGTAGGTAGGGTAGGCATGTTGACATTGCTGGTAGCATTCATTAAGAATACCAAGAACAAAAGTTATATTTATCCAACCGAAAAAATATTATTTTAATTGATATGAAGTATATCGTACTAGGACTAGGTCACTTTGGAAGATCACTTGCCATTCATCTTACGGAATTAGGTCATGAAGTCATTGCAGCAGACATCAATTTAAATATTGTTGAACAGAATAAAGATAAGATTACCCATACAGTTTGTATGGATACGACAGATAAAGAAGCTGTCAGTTCTTTGCCGCTCAAAGAAAGTAATGCCGTTATTGTTGCAATAGGGGAAGAAGAAGGGGCTAGTTTATTAACGGTTGCCCTGCTTAAACAACTCAAAGTAAAACGCATTATTGGACGCATTGTTTCCGACTTGCAAAAAACGGTCTTGGAAGCGATGAATATTGATGAATACATTATGCCAGAAGAAGAGGCTGCTGAACGCTTAGCGATGCGCCTTGATAATATTGATATCGTCGACTCCTTTAAGATATCCGAAAAATACAGCATTATAGAAACGAAAGTCCCCGAAAAATATGTGGGGATGACGCTTAAGGAGGCTGATTTAACGAATAAATATAAAGTGATTGTTCTGACCACCGTCAAAGTGGAAAGCGAAGTCAACAAAAATGGAACCACTAAAATCGCTAAAGAGGCTTCAGGTATTGCGAAGTCTGATACCATCTTGCATGAAAATGATCTCTTAGTGTTATTTGGTGAATTGGCGAATATCAAAAACTTAATCCAGAAAGGCTAAACATCCTTAGCTCCACTACTTAGCGAAAGTATACCGTATATATTTTTATAGTTTTATGCTCCAAGCTGCTTATCAATAGGTCTATTTATCAATATTTCAGCTATAACATTTCTTTCAATCGATGAATTACAAAATTTCATCGTATTAATTGAAATCAATTCTATATTTTTGGAGCTATCATTGGTAACCCATTATTACATTACATGAAAAATTGGTTTAAAGAAAATCAGAATCATCTCATCGTTATTGGTGTCTTTTTATTACTAGTCATTTTGTACTTTACCCCTGTATGGCAAGGCAAAACATTACTCCAAAGTGATGTTATGCAGGCTAGAGGTTCTCAAAAAGAGATTTTTGATTTCAAAGAAAAGGATGGTAACACTCCTTTATGGACAAACTCCATGTTTGGGGGGATGCCAACTTATCAAATTTGGTATGATCATGCAAATAACCTAACTACGCATATTGGTCCTGCGATACGCGCTATATTTCCTCCACCTGCAGATGTACTGCTGTTATTTCTTCTAGGAGGGTACTTCCTGTTTTCCGTTTTACGAATTAAACCTTGGCTGGCTGCCATAGGTGCTATTGCTCTTGCCTTTTCTTCTTACAACTTCGTATATGTAGAAGCTGGGCATATCAATAAAGCCTATGCTATAGCCTATATCGCACCTATTATTGCTTCGGTCATCTTATGTTATCGAGGAAGTAAACTCTGGGGTCCTGTATTATTAGCTTTATTCTTGGCCATTGAAATCCGTGCAAATCACGTTCAAGTAACCTACTATGTATTTCTAGCTTTGTTGGTGCTAGTGGGTTTTGAATTATATTATGCTATCCGCGATAAAAAACTGAATAATTTTTTAAAGGCTTCAGGTCTTCAGTTGGTAGCAGTAATTATCGCTGTATTAGTCAATGCTTCGGTGTTATTTCCTACCTACGAATACAGTAAATTAACCATCCGTGGTAAAGCAAATATTGAGAAAACTGATGAGGCTGGTAAATCTTCTTCAGGATTGGATAAAGAGTATGCTTATGCTTGGAGTCAAGGAGTTAGCGAGTCAATTACTTTCTTAATTCCGGACGCTTACGGTGGTAAATCAGGTGGTCTCTTAGGCCCTGAATCCAATGTCGTGAAATCATTGGTTAAAATGGGTGTTCCAGAAGGGCAGGCACTACAATATGCAAATGGTCTTACTCCAACCTATTGGGGAGAAAAAAGCTTTACACAAGGGCCTTGGTACTTTGGAGCAGGAATAATCTTCTTGTTTATTCTGGGAATCTTTATCGTAAAAGACCGGTTAAAATGGTGGATAGTGGCCGCTACTGTATTAACCCTATTTCTATCTTTTGGTAAAAACTTCCCGCTAATTTCGGATTTATTCTTCGACTATTTCCCGATGTATAATAAGTTTAGAGCGGTTGAGTCCATCTTGGTTATTCCATCAGTATTAATACCATTGTTGGCAATTATGGCTGTCAACGAGATTATTAACAGAAAAGAACAAATTGTAAATCTGGATAAAAAATTATTGTATACAGCGGGTGGCTTAGGACTCATCTGTTTAGCTGTGGCTTTAATGCCAACCATCCTATCCTTACGTACCAGTGAACATCAAGCTTATGTTCAGAATTTACAACAGATGGTTCAAAGCCAAGAAATGGCTAATGAGTTAGTCAACTCCTTGCTAGCGGATCGTGCAGATATGGCATCTAAAGATGCTTGGAGATCCTTCTTTATCGTCCTGTTAACTTTTGGGTTTATCTGGTTTTATGTGAAAAAGAAGGCAAACTTAACCATCCTATTGGCCGCATTGGCAGTAATTACCTTGGTTGACCTTTGGTCCTTGGATAAACGCTATTTAAATAATCAATCTTTTGTAGATAAATCAACCTACGATAGACCTATACCAGAAAGGGAAGTTGACCAGTTAATACACATGGATAAAGATCTTTCTTACCGTGTATTTGATTTAACCTCCAGTCCATTCCAAGATGCCAGCGCATCCTATTTTCATAAAAGTTTAGGTGGTTACCATGCTGCCAAATTAATGAGGTTCCAAGAACTGTTAGAGCATCAATTTAATGGAAACTTAAATGAAGATGTACTAGACATGTTAAATGTTCGGTATTTAATCACGAAAGACCAAACGAATAATTCCGATAAAATTCAACGCCGAAGCACTGCCTTAGGAAACGCTTGGTTTGTAAATAACATCAAATTCGTTCAAGGTAGTAAAGCTGAAATGGAAGCCTTAAATACGTTTGATCCTAAAAAGGAGGCAATAATCAGTGAAGGATTAAAAGATCAATTTAATAACCAAACCATTGGTCAACCGATCAATGCGGAAATTAAATTAACTTCCTACCATCCGGATACCTTAAAATATGAATATACAGCAGCGAACCAAGTATTTGCAGTATTCTCGGAAATCTTTTACGATAAAGGCTGGAAAGCTTATGTAGATGGGGAAGAAGTACCCATTATTCGTACAAATTACCTATTAAGAGGACTATCCTTACCTGGTGGAAATCATAAAGTAGAGTTCATCTTTGCGCCTGATTCGATGAAAATCAGCAACACCATTTCATTGATAGCATCCATTGTATTGCTATTGGGTATAGGAGCTGCTGCTTGGGTTTCATTAAAACCTAAGAAGAAAGCTTAAAAGACAAACAAAAAATTATATTAAAACCTTCAGAATAAGGATAATTGAGGAACCGATATTTTGAAGGTTTTTCTATGATGGGGGGTAATACCCAAGTTCAACACAGCCTCTCTGTGTTTAACCGTTGGATAACCCTTATTATTTAGCCAATCATAATCGGGATAATCCACAGCTATTTGATCCATATATTCATCCCTATAGGTTTTTGCTAGTATAGATGCTGCAGCAATAGACAAGTATTTCCCATCCCCCTTAACGATACAACTATAAGGCATTGTTCCGTAAGGAATGAATTTATTCCCATCAATAATCAAGTACTCCGGATTAATGTTTAACATATCCAAGGCCTTATGCATCGCCAGATAGGACGCTTTGTGAATATTAATACGATCAATTTCTTCCGCACTTACACTCGCCACAGCATAAGCTAATGCCTCCTGTTCTATAATTGGCCTCAAAGCCATCCTCTTTTTCTCTGAAAGCTTTTTAGAATCATTTAATACCGCATTATAATAACCTTTAGGAAAGATTACCGCTGCCGCAAACACAGGCCCTGCCAAACATCCTCTACCCGCCTCGTCACAACCTGCTTCTATAAATTCCTCTTGATAATTAGCTAATAACCCTATCGCTTGCTCCATGGATGTAAAAATAGTAAAATG
>DAIQBS010000071.1:0-16114 GCA_036781025.1 Sphingobacterium sp.
CCTTGGTCATTCTGCATAGTAATGCCTGGAACACGTTTTAGCGCATCACCAATATTCTGATCAGGAAAACGACCTACTTGATCAGAAGAAATAATATTGCTGATATTGCTATTATTTTTCTGTTGATTTAATGCTTTAGCTTGTCCTTTTGCTAAGTCACCAATCACCTTAATTTCCGCAATATCATTACTTCCTGACTCTAATAAGATGCTTAATTCTTTACTGCTTGAATTCACTTCAACGGTTTGTTGAAACAATTTATAACCTAGGTAATTCACACTTAAGTGATAGGTTCCTACAGGTAAATTTAAAAACTCAAAATTTCCATTTCCATCTGAAACCGTATATCGATTTCCTTCTTTTAATTTAATTGTTGCCCCTGGCAAGGAAAATTGGTCTTTGTTATCCATTATCTTTCCACTCAAAATACTTTGAGCATTGGAATAACAAAAAAACAATGTAAATAATGCTAGTAAATAATATCTCATAATTATAATTTCTTAATTCAGGCAAAGAAATAGCACTAATACAAACTGTTAATTAAAAAAGTGTTATTAAAATATTAAACACATTAAAATGATATTATCTTAAAGTTAATCTACTTCACTGTAAAACGACTGCATTAACTATAATATGCTATATTGATGTCATAGAAGCTGATTTTTGCAAATTCAGTCTTTAATAAAGACCATTATTGGAATACTAATTATTAAAAAGTATGTTAAGAAATAAGTTTTCATCAAAATGAAATGCCTAATTTTAGGATAAGAATTAGAGATATTTATTCTATGCAAGAAAATGTTTTTTTTGAAGGCCAAGTATTATGGTCACAAATCGATGCCAATATTCACCTTAGGCATTCAGCATATGCCGACTTTTGTGCACAGGCAAGAAGTAATATGTTAAACAAATCTGGTCTATCCTTACAAGAATTTAACAAGAAAAAGATCGGTCCAATCCTATTCCGTGAAGAACTAATATATCATCGAGAAATTGGTTTAGATGAGCGAATTTCAGTTACAGTAGAAATTACTAAATACAACCTCAGTAATTCACGATTTTCATTCAAACATGAGATTTTTAAAGAAAACGGTGTAAAGGCAGCCACGGTACATGTAGATGGTGCTTGGATGAATATTATAGAGAGAAAGTTAAGTGCAATTCCTACAGAATGGAAAGAGTTTATTAAAAAGATTCCTAAATCAGCAGATTATTTAGAAGTTTCAGAATAATTTAAGGCTTAAAACATCAATTAACAAGTAGAATGTCCGTCTCATTTTGCTAGACATACTCTTTTATTAATTAACTTTGGACATGCTGTACATCGTACCAACACCTATAGGGAATTTAGAGGATATGACATTTAGAGCTATTCAAGTGCTTAAAAATGTCGATATCATTCTTGCTGAAGACACCAGAACAAGTGCTCCAATGTTAAAACACTTTGGGATTGACAAAAAAGTCTTTGCACATCACCAACACAACGAACATAAAGCCGTTCAAGAAATCATCCGTTTATTAAAAGAAGGTAATAAAATTGCATTAATCTCAGATGCTGGTACTCCGGCAATCTCAGATCCTGGTTTTCTATTGGTTCGAGAAGCAATTAAAGAAAAGATTGAAGTACAATGTCTTCCAGGCGCTACAGCATTTGTCCCCGCCTTAGTAAATTCAGGTTTACCTAACGATCGCTTTTGCTTCGAAGGATTTTTACCTGTAAAAAAAGGTCGTCAAACTCGTTTAAAAGCTTTAGCAGAAGAAAAAAGAACCATGATTTTCTACGAATCTCCGCATAGAATCTTAAAAACATTAGATGAATTTATAGCCGTATTTGGTCCTGATAGACAGGGCTCAATATCTAGAGAAATCAGCAAACTTTATGAGGAAAATGTCCGGGGAACATTAGAAGAATTAAAAAATCATTTTGAAACGCATCCCGTAAAGGGAGAATTTGTCTGCTGTATTGCGGGCTTAGAATAAAATTATTAGAATTACCACTATAAATTAAGGAATTCAAACATGGAAAACTTTCAACTAGATAAATTCGCTCAAGATGGTCAAGAGCCAAAAGTTTTAGATAAAATCTTAGGGAAAATATTAGATATGTTAACCACTGGGGAAGAAGTCAGTTATGTTGCTATACAAAAAAAACCCGCAGTAAATTTATTACCAGACAGTATTACGGTTAGTAATAAACGTATTTTCCTTTGTGAATTTACCAAACTTGGGTTAGCGACTAATTTTGAAATTTTCTCTTGGCAGGATATTAAAGACATCGCTTTTAAAGAAGAAATATTCGGTTCTAAAGTTACCGTAATTCCATATACCGGAGAAAATTTAACGATAGACTATATTCCAAAGACTCAGGCACGAAAACTTTATCAGTTAATCAAGGCGGCTTTAGATAATCTGCAGGTACAAAAATCTGTAAAAGCGGATACGAAAATTGTCATTGAAAATAAGCCAAATTTTGACACGTATGCTTCCCAGCAAAAGCCCGTAGAACCTCCTGTATCCAACATCAATACTCCAGTACAGGAAAACAAAGAAGCAGATTATAAAACCCCAAACACAGAACCCACTTTTACATCACCTAGGATTTTCACACAAGAAACTCCTATTTCAGCACCATTGGAAACGGGGAATAGACCAATACCCGAGTCCGTACAAAACAATCTTGAGGAGGATGAAATTACACTGAAGTTAAAAAAACTAAAAAGCTTATACGACAAGCAACTGATCACTCAAGCAGAATATGAATCTAAAAAAGCTGAAATTCTAAGCAAACTATAAATCAAATGCGTAATAATTATTTGCTAGCTATCTTAAGTGCTATATTGCTTTGGTTGGCTTGGCCTCCAATTCCTTATAGCAGTTTTCTATTATTTATTGCTTTTGTCCCTCTTTTATTTGCAGTAGAAAAAGTAATGCGATCCGATCTAAAAAATAAAGGTCGTAAAATTTTTTCCTTGGCATTTGTTACTGGTTTTATTTGGAATACCGCATCCATTTATTGGGTGTATAACGCTATGCACGCCTATTTAAATGCGGCAACATCCCTAATGATATCGTTGATACCGTTTACCTTAGCTCCATTGCTAATGGCACTCGTTTTTCGGCTCTATTATCAAATGCGGAAGAGAAACCAAATCCTAATTAGTTTTCTTGGATTGGTATCCCTCTGGATGAGCTATGAATACCTACACCAAACTTGGGATTTATCTTTTCCTTGGATGACATTAGGTAATGGCTTTGCCAATTTTCATCAATTAATTCAATGGTATAGCATCACTGGTGTTTATGGCGGCACGCTATGGATATGGGTTATTAATCTTTTAGTTTATCTACTCTTATGGCAGAAAAAAGAAAAAATGGAAGTATACCGTCAAAAATTAGTTCTATCCATCACTTTGTTCTGTCTTTTCATACCTATTATAAGTTCAATCATCATATACAACACTTATGAAGAGCATGTAAATCCTTCGGAAATAGTCACCGTACAGCCCAATATTGACCCTTTTGATAAGTGGAATTCCTCTCCAATGAAACAATTGGATATATTGATGGATTTATCTCAAAAGGTAGGGAAGTTAAACACGGAATTCTTTATCTGGCCAGAAACTGCCATCTCTGGAGATCCAAGTATTAATGAAGATGAATTTCGTGATTATGAGCAGTACAGAAAAGTACTGCAATTCCTGGAGCCATATCACAATGGAAATGTACTTTCCGGAATTGAAAGTTACGCCATTTATAATGATCAGCGTACCCAAACGGCAGAACCTTATGGTAACGTCTTTGTCGATCGTTTCAACGCTGCTGTGTTGATAGATGGCAGCTCCAAATTGCAATTCTATCATAAATCAAAACTGGTACCTGGCGCTGAACAAATGCCATTTGGAAAGTTTATGGGCTTTTTAAAACCATTCTTCCGTCATTTTGGAGGTTCAACAGGTGGTTATGGTAGTCAGGCAGAACCTTCCGTATTTTATTCAGCAAGTGGTATCGGAGCTGCACCAGTGATTTGTTACGAGTCCATCTGGGGAAATTATGTTGCAGAATATGTGAAAAAAGGAGCACAATTTATTGCGGTAGTGACCAACGATGGTTGGTGGGGAGATACCTCAGGAAAAGATCAACATTTATTATATGCTAAATTAAGAGCGATTGAGAACAGAAGATGGGTTGTTCGTTCTGCCAACACAGGTATTTCAGCCTTTATCAATCAAAAAGGAGATATTGTTCAAAAATCTTCTTGGTGGATACCGACTGCCTTATCGCAAGAGATCAACTTGAATGAAGAACTCTCATTTTACACTAAGTTTAAAGATTTAATTGTTTATATAACACTGATAACCAGCGTGATTTCATTAGGTCTTATACTCGTCAGAAAAAAGAAAAATTCTCCTAATTCTCAACCCGTTTAACTATATTTGCGCCCATGCAAGTTTATTTTGACAATGCCGCTACTACCGCTTTAGATAAGCAAGTTATCGACGCAATGGTGAAAACCTTAACTGAGAATTTTGGCAATCCTTCTTCTATACATGCTCATGGACGTGAAACTAAAACTATCATTGAAAAAGCTAGAAGAACGGTAGCTAAATTATTAAATACTTCTCCATCTGAAATATTTTTCACTTCTGGAGGTACAGAAGCCGATAATATGGCTATTGTACGCGCCATAGAAGCATATCAAATTACCCATGCTATCAGCTCTCCAATAGAGCATCATGCGGTATTACATACCTTAGAAGAATTAGAAAATGCTGGAAAAATTCATTTGGATTTATTGCAGGTGGATGAAAAAGGCAATATCAATCTCTCCGAATTAGAAGATCTTCTTGCAAAAAATCCAAAAACATTTGTTTCTATAATGCACGCCAACAATGAATTAGGCAACTTAGCGGATATAAAAAGGATTGGTGAAATTTGCGAACAATATCAAGCAGTTTTCCATTCGGATACTGTGCAAACTATGGGGCATTACCCTCATAATCTTTCTGAACTGAAAGTCGATTTTATTACGGGTGCCGCTCATAAATTTCATGGTCCTAAAGGTGTTGGTTTTTTATACATCAATGGACGTAATAAAATAAAACCCCTTATATATGGTGGAGCGCAAGAGCGCAATATGCGTGGTGGTACTGAAAATGTATATGGGATAGTTGGTTTAGCAAAAGCGTTAGAAATTGCCTATGCAGAAATGGAACAACATCAACGACATATTCAATCCATTAAAGACTATATGAAAGCTCAATTAAAGGAACATATTCCTGGAGTGCAATTCAACGGGGAGCAAGAAACTGAAAAGTCTCTTTATACCGTATTAAGTGTATCATTACCTTGCAGCAATATGGGTGATATGTTATTATTTAATTTGGATATTAAAGGCATATCTGCATCAGGTGGAAGTGCTTGTAGTTCAGGTTCAGATATCGGTTCTCATGTGCTTCGGGCCATTAAAACAGATCCAAATCGTCCATCTGTTCGATTCTCATTTAGCAAATACAATACTACCGAAGAGGTAGACTTCGTGGTATCAGCTTTGAAAGATATTTGCAATCACGAATAATAACTTAGCATTAGAACAAAAGAAAAGCCTTAACTAAATTTAAGGCTTTTCTTTTGTTATATGATTTTATACTAACTAGAAATTCTACTTCATCTTGAAGTTCAATCAATCTTAACCAATACATATTGATCAGCTAAATCTCCTTTTATTTCCTTACCTGAAAGATCTAACTGATTCAGTTGCTTATCGGAAATTTTATAGTCATAGTCTATATTTTCTAAACTCAATATATCATCATGAATTTTCCAACGTCCTCGATGCTCAAAAACCTCATCACTTTTTCCTTCGTATGTATAGCGCAAATAATACTGTTTATTATCCCCTAAATTCAAAACCGTAGAGATGTTGGTGCAATCAGCACATGGTAATCTTCCTTCATAAGTACCCACAATACCAATACTTGTCAATGCATTTCCTTCCGATTGTTGTAATTGATTAACATTTGGCTTGTTGTTTTTACAACTAAAGCCAATCATGATTAAAATCAAAATGGATGAAATAATGGACAAAGCACGCATAATAAACGTTTTGAACATCAAAAAACAAAAAAGATACCATTATTGATTTTTTAAGAAAACTTTAACATTATTCGTCGTCCTCATCCAACAAACCATCCAACATTAATAGCGCATTTTTCAATTCTCCTAAGGCATGAAAATTGCGTTTTTGCTGTGCTATACTAATTCCTTGCTCATAAATGGTTCTTGCTCGATCTTGTAGATTTTCCTTTTCTAGGAATTTACCAAAATGATAATAAGTTCCAACATAGTCAGTATGATTGGCGATCAGGTCTTCAAATCCTTTGAACGCCTCTTCCGATTTCTCAAGCTTGACATATTCCATTGTAATGGCATATTTAAGAAATGGATCCTGAGGATTCTCTGCTAAAAAGTTAGTTAACTGGTCTAAACGATTATTCATATACAAAAATAGCTTATTTCTACGGATATGAAAATGAAGGCTTGAAAACCAAAATTACTATGCTCGCATAGAAATGACAATTAGATGACATACTAAATTTTCGAATTAATTTTATCATTTTAAAATTAAATAATTAAAAAATAAGCACGTCTTTAATAATTTATCAAAAATAACCAATCATTTTAACGATTTCATAAACTACGCAACTGAAAAACCTTTTATAAACAAAGCGTTTTAAGTTTTGAAATACTTAACAAATAATGTAGGTTTGTGTAAAACGCTAGAATTATGAAAATATTAGTATGCATAAGTAACGTTCCAGATACCACATCAAAAATCACATTCACTAACGATAATACAGTCTTCAACAGTCAGGGTATACAATACATCATCAATCCGTACGACGAAATTGCTTTAGCAAAAGCAGTTGAACTTGCTGAAGGTGGAAAAGGTACTGTAACCGTTATCAATGTAGGTGATAATAGTACTGAACCAACTATACGCAAGGCATTAGCTATTGGTGCTGATGATGCTGTCCGTGTAAATGCAGCAGCAAGGGATGCTTGGTTTGTTGCAAACCAAATCGCTAATTTCGCTAAAAATAACTCCTTCGATTTAATTCTTACAGGCCGTGAATCAATAGATTATAATGGTGCTCAAGTAGCAGCATTATTAGGAGAACTATTGAATTTACCTTCGGTTTCAATTGCGAAGAAATTGACAATTGATGGAAATGAAGCAACGATTGATCGTGAAATAGAAGGTGGAAAAGAAGTGTTGACGGTTAATCTACCTGTAGTTGTTGGAACCGCAGAAGGAGTTGCAGAACCGAAAATCCCGAACATGAGAGGAATCATGAGTGCTAGAACGAAACCACTTCAAGTTATTGAACCTATAGAAGTAAATCTATTATCTACCATCAGCAAATTTGAGACACCTGCTGCGCGTGGTACAGTGAAACTAGTGGAAGAAGTCGATCAATTAGTGCAATTGTTGCATAGTGAAGCGAAAGTGATTTAATCCTTATTTATCAAAAGAAATTATCATGGCTATTTTAGTATATATAGAGAATATAGAAGGGGCACTTAAAAAATCTGCTTTTGAGGTTGCTTCCTATGCCAAGGCTATTGCAAATCAACTTTCTGAAACAGTAACCGCCATATCAATTGGGCAGGTGGATAGTTCAGAACTTGAAAAATTAGGCAAATACGGTATTAGCAAAGTGTTGGATTGTAATCAAGAACAACTCAAACAATTTGTCAATAAGGCTTATGCCTCCATTATTGCAGCTGCAGCAAGTCAAGAAAATGCTAAGATTGTGGTACTATCCAACTCCTTTAGTGGAAAAGGATTAGCACCTCGTATTGCAGCTAAATTGGAAGCAGGATTAGCTGATGGCGCTACAACACTTCCTTCTTTTTCCGCAAACGGAATGGAAATTAAAAAATCAGCATTCTCAAATAAAGCTTTTGCTACCGAATTGATTAGTTCGGATAAAAAGGTAATTGCCCTCAATCCAAATAGTTTTGAACTCGTAGAATCAGAGACTCAAGCTACAATTGAATCATTTATTCCAAATTTATCTGAACAAGATTTCAATGTAATTGTTAAAGATATAGTTAGAGCAACTGATAAAATTTCTTTACCTGAAGCTGAAATCGTCGTTTCTGCGGGTCGTGGATTAAAAGGACCTGAAAATTGGGCGATGGTTGAAGAATTAGCAGATGTTTTAGGAGCCGCTACCGCATGTTCCAAACCAGTATCCGATGCTGGATGGAGACCACATTCGGAGCACGTTGGACAAACTGGTATTGTCGTGAGCCCTAATTTATACATTGCCATTGGTATTTCTGGAGCTATTCAGCATTTAGCTGGTGTAAGTTCCTCAAAAACTATTGTGGTAATAAATAAAGATCCGGAGGCTCCATTCTTTAAAGTTGCTGACTATGGAATCGTCGGTGATGCCTTTGAAATCGTACCAAAATTAACTCAGGCGATTAAAGCCCTGAAACAACAATAAAAATTTACTAAACAATGAACGAGTGGCCTCTGCTAAAAAATGGCAGGGTCACTTTTTTTTTGCATTGAATATTCCCATCTTTGTATTCACGTTAACGCGTTTTTAATGAAGAAAATCAAGTTAGATATCGTAGGACTATCTTATAGTCAGACACAATCTGGAGCTTATGCGTTGGTATTAGGCGAAGTTGGTGGCAATAGACGTTTGCCAGTGATTATAGGCGGTTTTGAAGCGCAATCTATTGCTGTTGAAATCGAAAAAATGACCCCAAGCAGGCCCCTAACCCATGATTTATTTAAATCTTTTGCCGAAACTTTCCATATCAAACTAGAAGAAATCTTAATTTACAACCTCATTGACGGGATTTTCTTTGCCAAATTAATTTGTTCCGATGGTACTCAAACAACCGAAATTGATGCTCGTACATCCGATGCCGTTGCATTAGCCGTTCGTTTTGAATGCCCTATCTATACTTACGATTTCATTATGAATACAGCAGGAATAGTCATTGAAGGCAATGACTTTGCTTTTCTGGAAAACATTGAAAACGTAGGTAATTATAAAGGTTCCGAAACTGGAGACCCTGAAGTAGAAGAAAAACCGGTAGAACAGGAAAAAATAAAAAACAAACCCTCTCCTTATGCCTCCCTTACTATGGAACAATTGGAGAAAACACTGGAAAAAGCTATTGAGAGTGAACAATACGAAACTGCCGCAAAGATTCGCGACGAAATAGAAAAACGAAAATAATTTTTACTTTCCCCCTCTTGAAAAACTCCATCGAGTATGTCTATTAAACTTCGATTAACCATCATGAACTTCCTGCAATTCTTTGTTTGGGGAGCATGGTTAATTACTATTGCCAACTACTGGTTTGGTACAAAAAATTGGGATGGCACAGAATTCGGCGCCATTTTTTCCACTATGGGTATTGCATCCCTTTTTATGCCTACTTTGATAGGAATCATTGCTGATCGATGGATCAACGCAGAAAAACTATATGTAGCTCTTCATTTATTGTATGCTGTCGCTTTAATCTACCTAGCACAAGTCAGCAATCCCCAAGAATTTTTTCATGTCATATTGATAGCCATGTGTTGTTACATGCCAACCTTGGCATTGTCCAATTCCATCGCTTACACCGCATTGAATCAAGGAAATTACGACTTGATTAAAGCTTTCCCTCCTATTCGTGTTTGGGGAACTATCGGATTTATTGCCGCCATGTGGATGACCAATTTAACTGGAAGTAAAGCTACTGAAGGACAATTTTATATAGCTGCTGCCGGATCTATATTATTGGGGATTTATTCCATTTTTAATCTACCAAAATGCCCTCCACAGCATCACATTAAAGAATCAAAAAGTTTTGTTCAAGTCATGGGTTTGGAAGCATTTAAACTTTTTGCCAATTATAAAATGGCGCTATTCTTTATCTTTTCCATGTTTTTAGGCGCAGCTTTGCAACTTACAAATGCTTATGGAGATGTCTTCCTTGATGAATTTAAATTCTATCCAAAATACGTAGATTCTTTTGTGGTGAAGTATTCTACAATCATCATGTCTATTTCACAAATCTCGGAGACCCTATTCATTCTTGCTATTCCCTTTTTCCTAAAGAAATTTGGTATTAAACAGGTCATGCTTATCGCCATGGTTGCTTGGGTATTACGCTTCGGCCTTTTTGCCTATGGGGATCCTTCCGCTGGGCTCTGGATGATTATCCTTTCTTGTGTCGTATACGGTATGGCATTTGATTTCTTTAACATCTCAGGTTCTTTATTTGTTG
Organism: Sphingobacterium sp.; assembly: GCA_036781025.1. GTDB lineage: Bacteria > Bacteroidota > Bacteroidia > Sphingobacteriales > Sphingobacteriaceae > Sphingobacterium. Next base: position 10,306 of record DAIQBS010000071.1, read on the forward strand.
AAACAAACACCAATAACAAAATTAGATCGTCAGCTCAAGGATTGTTTATGATGATGACTAATGGCTTTGGTGCCATACTTGGTTCTAGGGTATCAGGATGGATTATTGATAAGTATTACACCCTTTCTTTCAATGATGAAAAATCATTAGCCGATTTCCTCAAAACAAACACAGATAACTCCTCTTTTCAAAATTTTATTGCTTCGAAATCTATTGAGGTCAAAGAAGGTGTGTTTAATCAGGTTATTCAGTTAAAAGATTGGCAGCATATCTGGCTGGCATTTGCTGCATACACCTTAGTTGTAGCTATCTTATTTGCGATTCTTTTTAGACACAAACACAATCAAGAGTTAGAGAATAATTCGACTAATTCTTCACACGTTTAAAATAATTATTGCAGAAAGGTTACTCCTCTAAAAAAAGTAAAAGTCTATGTTCATCCGTATTTTGGAATGATACATAGACTTTTTTTTATTGTCTTATTCCCAATATCCTCCTTCTGGTATATTCCTAAAAGGTTAATCTGGCTTTTATATTTCTAAAGCACATCTTTAGGAATTCTAAGTTAAGGTTATGGCTACTATATAAAATACCTTATCAACAAATCTTGTTTTATGGATACCACCTATAATCCTGCCTCATTAACCAAAGAATTTAGGACTTAAACTTTAAGAACATCTTCTACTTAATTACTTTAGAATGTTAAAATTGGCTTAGGTATCAATCAGCTATAAATCAAAAACCCGCCCTTTATTCAGGAGCGGGTTTGGAATATTATTTGGATAATTTACTTCTTCAAGAAGGATTAATTAAATTTATAACCTGTCCATCCAAATACTGAGGTATTTGCACCTTTTAAAGCATCATTTTTAGTAACTCCACCTAAACCTGCATCTTTGATAGTTGCTTTATCTAATTTATTAGCTGGATCAAAAGCATAAGTTACTGTAGTTCCTGCTGCAGCATTACCTTTTTCATCAATAAAGTCTACTAAGTCAACTAATACAGCATTTTTATAATCAACTATAACTGTTTTAGGTCCAAATTTAACATATGCATTCTTTACTGTAGCCTTAGCCCCTCTTCTGATTTTGATCGCATCAACCATTGTCTTTCCAGGTGCATTGTTGATAAGCGTAATACCATCAATAATACAATCTGACTGATTAACATGAGTAGTATATTTACCGTCCATATTTCCATCACCCTCAATTCCACGAGGATCTGAAGTAGCATCTAAATAACCTTCCTCTCTTACCCCATAAACATTGGAAATAGTACCAGTATAACCTTCTGTAAAGTCAACCATATCATCAGAACAATTTACTACTAAAATATTCGTTGCATTTACTGACCCACCGAAAAATTCAATAGCATCATCTGCAGCATAAGTAAAATAAAGGTTTGATAACTGTGTTTTATTTCCAACAGCATTTAAGGTTAACCCATTATGTTCTTTTTCATCATTAATACGTGCTCCAGTATATTCAAAACGTACATAATTTAATATTCCTGAATTATCATCATTTACATCACCTCCGTAACGAATAGTAGTATTAATTTCAGTACCGTTTTCTGCAACCTTTCCAGCTTCACCACTGATCCTAGCTTTACCATTAATGATTACTCCTCCCCAATCACCTTCTTTAGGTGTTGAAGAATTTGAAGTGAAAACGATAGGTTTGTCCGCAGTACCATTCGCGATAATTTTACCACCTTTTTCTACCAGTACATAAGTATTTGTACCTCCTGCCTCTGCTTTAATGGTTGTACCTGCTGGAATAGTTAATGTTGCACCATCAGTAACGATTAATGGATCATTCAATACATATTGTATATTAGCATCCAATGTCAAATTGGAAGTAATTTTTCCTGATAATTCGCCCTCTTTTTTGTCAATTGGCTTAACATTATCATCCGTACAAGATGCAAATAGCATTGCTGATACACCTAACATTAAAAATAATTTTGTCTTCATATTCATTAAATTTCTGACACAAAGAAAACATTAAGCATTTAACCCTGTGTTAATTGTATGTTAATTATTTATTAAAATTTATAAGATAAACCTAAGCTTAAATCCACTCCTCTTCGGTATTGCTCCACAATGATAGGTGTAGCTCCATTACTGAATGCTCTAGTATATTCACGGTTAGGATTTAATATATTTTCTGCTTTTAAATTGATTCCAATTTTCTTCTTGATAGTTCCATTCAAAACAAAATCTAATGATGGAACTCCTTTTTCAACAATATTCTCAAAACCTCCTACACCAATCGAATATATACGATCACTGAAATAATTAAATACAACTGTAGGGGTTAAGTCAAAATTGTTGAATAAAGCCTTATAACTAAAGTCAGCATTAATTAACAATGGAGAAGCACCTTCTAACTTATCATCTGAATAAGTATATCGACCAATTGGATCATCTAATTTTTGTTTTGAATAGAGATAAGAAACATTTAACCCAGCGGACAACACATTTTCACCATAACTATTGGAAGTTTTGAATAAATCTTTCTTCATCTCCACTTCTGCTCCATATACTGATGCCATACTTCCTGTATTAGCAAAAGTCATTTGACCACCAGAACTTAACGATTGAACACGTGAGATCGGATTTTTGATATGTTTGTAGAATACTGCAAATGATAGTAATTCTCCCATATTTGGATACAATTCCCATTTAATATCGCCATTGATCACTTCGGAAGGAACCACCTTAACATTACCAATTGTTGAAAGGTTTTGACCTGTATACAACATATTAGCGACCTCTATAAACTGAGGCATAATATAAGACTGACTTCCAGACGCCCTCAAAATCATCTTATCAGACAAATTATACTTTAGATTGACACTTGGCAATATGAAATTCTTTTTAACTAAAGATGGACCTTCAACATTACTAGTACCTAAATTCGTATCATACAATACTTCTTGCTTGATATTTTCATAACGAAGTCCTAAAACAGCAACTAGATCTTTATTAAATTGATAGGTTGCAGATGAAAGAAAGCTATGCACATTTTTAGTTCCTGTATAATAAAAAGGATTAAATGCCGCTGTGCCCGTACCTCTCCCCGTTTCTAAAGAGAATCCTGTTCCTAAATTATTCTGATTAAAAAACTCATCCAATTTAGCTATTTCAACAGATGATGGTGGAGGAGGCAAGAGTTTATGATTGAAAACTGTCGAATAAAAATTCCTTTTAATCATATTTCCCTGATAACCAAAATCAATCTTTCTTTCCAATTCACTATCATTGGAAAAATTATAATTTAAAATTGCTTTACTTACGATTCCTCGATCCTTCATATCCGAATAAAATCGTTCGTTCTCTCCAGCAGAATTGGTAGAAAAACTCAATACCGAACGTCGCTCCAATAGGTTATTTATTCTACGATCTGGCTCATTCCCTAAACTATAGTTAAAAGCCAACCCTAAATCAGTTGTCCAACGCTCTGCTAAAGTCAATTTCGAAAGCAACTGATTAACAAATAAATAATTATCATTTACCTGTTGCCTTCTGGTAAACTCACGATCCCCTTCTTCCTCATTATTTCCTCTTCCATATATTTCAGAATAGTTTTGAACCTGATCATGGATAAATAAAGAATTATAACTGATATAATTATTTGCCCAGGCATAACGAAGGTTTAACATAGCTGATTGAGATACATTATATTCGTTTTGAACAAATTCCTTATCTAGGTATTTAATACCATCACTGTTTGCTTGTTGATATTTACCCTCTGCATAGCGGTATTTACCATCCATGCTCCCCATCACAAATAAGCTCAAAGGATTATTTCCTACCATAAATCTTCTAGAACCTTGGAATTTCAACCCATTATTTAACAGATAATTCTGATTTGCAGGTGACCAAGTATTTTGAAAAGAATAATTTTCCAGGTCATTTACTGGAGGTTTCCATCCACCTAAATTTCCACCATACCAATTAGCACCATCTATTCTTTTAAATCCATCTACACCTACTGTTTGGGTATTACTACCTATACTAGTTCCTATTTCAAAACTATTACCCGTTGCTTCTTTCGTATAAATATCTATGTTGGCTCCGGCAACATCGCCGCCTATCATGGGGTTAAATGTTTTATTTACATTGATACTTTGTATAACATCAGAACTAAAGAAATCCAAGGATATGTTTTTATATAAAGGATCTTCAGAAGGTAATGGCATACCATTTAAGGAGGTGGAATTAAAACGATCTCCTAATCCTCGAACCAAAACATTACGAACACCTTCTTGTCTAGAAACACCTGCCATCTTCGTTAAAGCTGCTCTGGCATCACTAATTCCTTTACGAGAAAGTTCTTGTGTTCCTATGCTTTCCAACATCAAGTTAGATTTTTTACGCTCCTCCAACAAAGCCAATTCCGTAGCTTTCTCTCTTCTACGTGTAATGACAATTTCCTCAATTACAGCATCGGCATTTTTCAATGCGAAGGACAAAAACTCGGTATCTTGATTGTTTAAATTAAAGGTTAATTCTTGTGCATCATACCCAATCAATGTAGCACGAATAAGGTAATCTTGGGATTTGTCTGCTGGTAAGGAGATGAAAAATTCTCCTTTATCGTTGGTGGTTGTAGCAAGCTTCGAATTTGCAATGCTAATCGTTGCACCAACTAATGGCTTATAAGATTCCAAATCCACCACGGTACCTTTTACACCGTATGGTGCTTGTTGCGCATTCGCTAGCATTACACTCAGAAAGCATAACATCAACGAAACAATTTTCTTTATAGAATTCATACTATGTTAATATATTGTTGCAAAAGTATAATCCATTTGTTACGTAAATATTAATAGTTGATTATGTTAACATGAGTGGAATGTTAATTATTTGTTAAGACATCTTTCTTGTACAAAATGTTACTCGCTGAATTGGGATAAGCGAGCAAATTATGGTATTTTGCAACAAAGTTTATTTATGAGTTATATCGTCTTAAATACAACAGATTTATCATTTTCTTATGCCAAAGGTTCGGCATTAAGATTTGAAAATTTGACTATTAATAAAGGAGATCATACATTGGTCTTAGGAGATTCAGGGTCTGGAAAAACTACTTTTCTTAATTTAATTGCTGGCTTTTCTCAACCCAAAACTGGAATTGTAACAATTGCTGAGCAAAATCTATACGCTTTTAAAGGTTCCCAGCTGGACAGATTTCGTGCACAACATTTAGGATTTATCTTTCAGGAAGCCCACCTATTGAAAAATTTAAATGTCATTGAGAATATAAAACTAGCGCAATCTTTAGCCTCCCTTCCTGTAAATGAAGATGCCATTCTACAGTTATTAGATAAACTTCAATTAAAAGACCTAGGAAAGCGTTTACCTAAAGAACTAAGTCGTGGGCAAATTCAACGGGTGGCAATCGCCAGGGCATTAATCAATAAACCTACCATCTTATTAGCAGATGAACCAACAGCATCCCTAGATGACAAGAATACGCAACTTGTTCTTGATTTATTAAAAGGACTCGCTTCTGAACAGGGCAGTACACTAATTATTGCCACCCATGATAAACGCCTTAAAGATGAATTCAACAATCACTTCCATTTAGCTGCTCAATAACATGAATACAATACAATTAGTTTGGAAAAACATCTCGCAACAATGGGGATCTACCTTGTTGAGTATTATTCTTACCGCTTTCGGAGTAGCCATATTATGTAGTATTTATATCACAAGTGATAGTATTGAGAAACAATTAACTAACAACAGCAAACAAGTTGATTTAGTCGTTGGAGCGAAAGGTTCTCCTCTTCAACT
>DAIQBS010000072.1:0-15926 GCA_036781025.1 Sphingobacterium sp.
CATTTTTTAATGACGGGGTTATTTCTTTAAGAGACCTTTTTAGACAGCCCCTTTTAGTTATTCAAAGATTTTTTCACTTGTGGTATGATTTCTTTGCCATAAAGTTCAATAGCTTTCATCATTTTACTGTGGTCTGGACTACCGACATCCATATGTGCGGAGAACCGAGTTAAACCAAAGGTTTCTTGAATCTGCAATATTTTGTCTACCGACTCATTGACATCGCCAATGATTAAATGTCCATGTCTGGAACGTCCGTAATCATACTGTGTGCGTTGGTACGGAGGCCAGCCTCGAGATGCGCCTATGCGATTCATCTGGTTGGAATAAAATGGATAATACCAATCTGCGATTCCTTTGCTTTCTTCACCGAAAAAGGCATGCATATGTACACCAACTTGGAATTTACTCATATCGTGTCCATGATCAGCATAAGCTTGTTCATATACTTCAAATAATGGTTTGAAGTTGATTGGAGAGCCGCCAATGATAGCAAACATCACCGGAAGTCCTAACTTACCAGCACGGATTACAGACTCTGTGGTTCCTCCTACAGCAATCCAAATAGGCATTTTTCCCGATTCAGGACGTGGGTAAATGCTTTGGTTGATTAAACTAGCACGATGTTTTCCTGTCCAGTTGACTGTTGGAGATGCATTTAAGCGCAATAATAAATCTAGTTTTTCTTCAAACAAACTGCTATAATCTTTCAAATCATAGCCAAATAATGGGAAAGATTCAATAAATGAACCTCGACCGGCCATGATTTCTGCACGTCCATTGGATAATAAATCCACGGTGGCAAAATCTTGATATAGTTTTACTGGATCTGCAGAACTCAATACCGATACTGCACTTCCAAGTTTGATTTGTTTGGTCACTGTAGCTGCCGCTGCTAAGATAATTTCTGGAGATGCAACAGCATAATCCTCTCGATGGTGCTCGCCCATACCGAAGAAATCTACGCCAACTTCATCCATCAATTTGATTTCTTCAATAATTTCTTGGATGCGTTGTTGATTGGATTGAATTTTACCAGTTTGTGGATCTACTTGCAAATCGCCAAACATTCCTATTCCTAATTCCATCATAATATTTCCTTTTTTAGTTGCTACAAAGTTACGTTGGAAGGATTAATCATTTCTTGATGTATGTTAAGAATGGACTAGCCGTGGATATATTCTTTATTCCCATAGGATTGGATAAGTTCTCCCTCGAATGCTAACCATTCTTTCCAGCGTTTATCGACGTCAACATCCTGTGTATATTTGCGTGCAAAGTTTAAAAAGGTGGTATAGTGGTTTGCTTCGGATACCATAAGCTCATGGTAAAATTTTGCTAATGCTTCATCTTTAATATTTGTCGAAAGAACTCTAAAACGCTCACAACTTCTTGCTTCTATCATGGCAGCGAATAATAGTCGATCTATAAATGCTTGATTTCTGGAACCGTCTTTTTTAGAAAATTTCATTAATTGACCTACATAGTCATCCTTACGTTCCCGACCTAAGGTATAGCCACGCTCTTGAATAATATCGATAACCATTTTAAAATGTTCCATTTCCTCAATTGCTATAGCAGTTAATTCATGAACTAAATCTTCATGTTCTGAATTTTGTGTAATTAACGAAATCGCATTAGAAGCTGCTTTTTGTTCACACCAGGCATGGTCTGTTAAAATCTCTTCTAAATTGGATTCTGCAATATTTGCCCAGCGGGGATCTGTTAATAGTTTTAAACCTAACATAGTAAACGAATGAATTTTATACAAAGGTAACAAATCAAAAGGATGTGATGGAATATAGTTAATTTGTGCATTTTTGTAAGATGGGACAGCGTTTACTTGTGATTGGTTTAGTTTGGCCGGAGCCTACCTCATCGGCTGCAGGTTGGCGAATGCTGCAATTGCTAAAGCTATTTAAGCAGGCAGGATATTCAATCACGTTTGCCTCTGCGGCAAGTAAATCGGAATATTCCTTCCCATTAGCGCAATTGGAAATTGAGGAAGTAGATATTCGGTTAAACGATAGTTCTTTTGATCGTTTTTTGGAAGAATTGAAACCAGAGATGGTCCTGTTTGATCGATTTATGATCGAGGAGCAATACAGTTGGCGGGTTCATCAAACCTGTCCTGATGCTATTCGAATTTTGGATACTGAAGATTTACATTTTGTACGACAAGCTCGTCAAGAGGCCTATAAAAAGCAAATTCCCTGGAAGGATGAGTTGTATTACTCAGAAACAGCAAAACGGGAATTGGCAGCCATCTATCGGTCGGATATCTCGATAATAATCTCGAATATGGAATATGCTTTGTTGCAGAAACAATTTCATGTTCCTGAGCAGGTATTGAGTCTCTTGACCTTTCAAGTGGAAGCAGATGAATCGTTAACTAATACCATGGGTTTTGAGGATCGATCTAACTTTGTCTTTATAGGTAATTTTTTGCATGAACCCAATTGGAGAACAGTATTGGAAATTAAGCGTATTTGGCCAAAACTTAAACAGAAGCTACCAAAGGCGGAAGTGCATATTTATGGCGCTTACCCTAGTCAGAAAGTATGGGAACTACATAAACCGAAGGAGGGTTTTATCATCAAAGGTAGAGCAGAACATGCGATTAATACATTAGCCAATTATCGGGTGCTATTGGCACCTATACCTTTTGGCGCAGGACTGAAGGGTAAATTTGTGGACGCTCTACATGCGCAAACTCCCTCTGTGACTACAGTGATTGGTGCGGAAGGTATGAGAAATGAGCATGGAGATTGGCAAGGTTTTGTTGTGCAAGATGAGGAAGAATTGATTGATAAAACTACAGAACTATACCTCAACCCCGATCTATGGCATGAGAAAGTCGCAGTTGGAATAAGCATGTTGAATGAACTAAAAAAGGAAGATTGGGGTAGGGATTTTATTCAACAAATTGAATCTGTTAAAGCGGATGTAGTAGCTCATCGGAATAACAATTTCACTGGTCAAATCCTTTGGTCTAATCAGTTCCTTGCGACAAAGTATATGTCTCAATGGATTGAGGAGAAGAATAAAATTAACTAGCTTTCATTAGCCAAGTTCAACAAAGCCTAAGGTCTGATGTCTTTTGTCTGATGTCTCAAATCTATTTTGAACCACTGAGTACCTGATTATCCTGAAAAAAACTGATTATTCTATTTACTCATTATTACAATTTCTATTTGTTCAAACTTAAGCAAAGTTCAACATCTAAATACTCACTACTAACTACTAACTACTCCCCTCAAAGTAGATGCTGATTATTTAAAGCCCATGCTAACAGCGCATTATTTTCTTCTGCTAAATTGAGTTTTCGGCAGATGCGGTGTCTGCTGTTTTTCACGGTGTATGGACTGAGGAAAAGTTTATCGGCTATTTGTTTGGTGGTAAGTCTTTGGACGATTAATCGAATAATTTCGATTTCAGAAGTCGTTAAAGCCTCTAATGTATTTTCGGAAGAATCATTGTTTTTTGCTTTTAGTAGTCGCTGCATGCTGGCGTTGCAACCGGCATAGATTCTACTTTCATCCAGTGGTTTGATGATGTAATTTTCTGGATGAACTGTAAATGCTCTGTTCATCACATTCATGGACTGATAAGAGGTGATGAATATTAATTCAAAAGCGTATAGGTTTTTATATTCTTCCATGAGTTCAATTCCATCTTTTACATCATGCAGTTCAATATCACACAATACTAATTGAGGTCTAAATTCAGGAAATATGCTTTCAACTTCCTCTACTGAAAGGGCAATATGAATGTTTAAGCCCTCGTATAAGTGCTGCAGATTTTGCTCTATAAAGCGAGCGATGATCATTTCATCTTCAATGATGAGTACTCGAATATCCATGTTTTAAAGGGAATTGAATGTTGTATTGAAATCCTTGATTTGTGCTGATTCTCAGTTTGCCTTTGATCTGTCTGCATAAATCTTTAATTAGGGATATACCCAAGGAGTTTCCGTTGGAAGTATGGTCGGAGCCGACTCCATTATCCGTAAATTGGAAAGTTAATAAGCCTTCGTTTTCTTTACAGATGATGTTTATTTTCGGTTGGCCGGTAAAATTAGGAGGAAATGCATATTTAAAAGTGTTGGTCATGATTTCCGTAAATATTAAGCTTAAGGGAAGTGATATTTTTGCGGGAATCCAACAGTGTTGTGGCAATTCTAAACTGATATCGACAAAGAATTTAGGGTCATAAAGTTGTTGTAAATAAGTGGTGCTTTCTGTAAATAGATCGTTAAGTTGCAAAGCCTCTCCTTTATTGCTGGTGAGTAAGTGATTGACCAACATCATCGCTTTGATGCGTCCCCTCATTTCTTTTATTGCTGCCGGTTCTGGGTTGGATTTCTGATCCTTGCCAATAGGTTGAAGGCTACTTAGGCCATAGAGCAGTTGTAAATTGTTTTTCACTCGATGGTTTAATTCATCGATAAGGGTGCCTATGTAATCGTTTTTTTCCAACAGCTCCTCCTGCTTTAAATGGAGCTCCCGATTGGCTTCCATTAATTCAGAAGTGCGTTCAATTACTTTGTTTTCAATTTCTTGTGTATGAATTTTTTGGATTCTATTGTTTTCTTCTAATAAGATTACACGTTCTTCCTCCATTTTTTTAAGACGGAGACGAATACCAACTAAAAAGCCTACACAAATGAATATGATGGTAATCTGCGCTATTGCAGGTACAATAGCAAGCATGGTTTCCTGAATCAAAAATACACCGAGGATTAAGACAAAGAGACCTATGGCAAACCATAGAATACCTAAGACTAATAACTTTTGAGCAGCATCTATTTTTTTCCAGATGAGGGTAAAGGTGACAATAAGGAATGCGGTATTGACCAAGCCCATCGCATAATTGAAATTTCCGATTTGGTAATATTTTGATATGTAATAACTATCAATAAATGATACAAACATCAGAATCCCTACGATGACAATGATGAGGCAGGCTATGTTGTATAGTCTATTACTCAACTTTTTCAACTGCAGGAATTCGAACATGAAGAAATAGAAACTAATGGTTCCCATTCGTAAAAATACTAATCCTAATGCCCACGCGAGTTTGGGATTATTACCAAATAGGAGATCCGTAAACTCATATTGTAAAGTCAGAACGTAAAACTCAATGGATAGCAAAAAGATAAAGATCCAAATGTAAGAACGGTATCGCGTAACCAGCCAAGATAAGGCAATATAGACCATGAGAATCATGACTGCTCCAAATAGAAAAGCATTTAATAATCCTTTGGGTTCATGTAATTGAGTACTGTAATGTACATTCTCAAGAACAAAGTTGAGGATTGGTCTAAATTCTTTTTTGTGATGTACTCTAAATAGTAGGGTGTATTCAGAATTGGGATCTAGTTCTAAATTAAATTGAAATCGACTATCTAAGGAATCAATCTCATTCAGCTGAATAAATGCCCCGGCTTTTTTATGTGCAATTAGTTTTTCCTTCTTATAAATGTATAAGTCCACATTGGTCAGGAATTGAAATTGAATAGCGTAAAACCTAAATTTTAACGCAGGGGAAGTTTTTAGATCAGTTCTAAACCAATATACTTGATCGGAAGGCAAAGGATCTTTTACTGCAGAGGAGGAGAAAAGCTCTTTATTTTCTAAATAGAAGCTAGGATTCTCACCAGCAAGTCCCTCTTTTAGTATGCTCATGTAAGGAGCCAATTTTAGACTTTCCAATTGATTATTGCCCAATAGCAAATCTTTCCCATGAAGAGATTTGCCAATGGTTAGCATCAGCATGAGTAGTAAGAAGTGAATAATGCTGCTTTTCATAAACTAAACAAATGTGCATTATTTTATGCTCATTTTATATCCTAGAACCGTGTTTTTATGCGCTTTTCGTCAAATAGAACCCTGGGGTCTCTTTTTTTGAAGTGCTGGGAAATATAATTTTGTCGTAGAGTTTATGTTACAACAACTATTGGAGGTTACGTGACAATATATTAGTTTTTAACTAATTATTGTTCACTGTGATACGAGAAAATGTTAATTGTTCAATTTGTTGTTTATAATATTAATTTAAAATAAAGCGTGTTTAGGTGTAAAAGGATGCTGTCACATGGAAGATCAATTTGATGAAAAAGATACAAAATAAGCTCCAAGGAGCGAGAAGACGTAAGCAAGAATGATTAAAATATGGAATTAATTAATTCAATAGATATCAAAAATATATTAACCAAACCAAGATTAAAAAAATAATAAAATGAAAAAATTAGTAATAACCTTAGTCGTAGCAGTAACTACCCTAATTCAAGCTCAAGCTCAATCTGCTGGTGGAGAAGTAAAAGTGAAAGTAAACTTAGAATTGAATCCATTTCAATCCATATCAATAGGCACTGGAGCTAGTTCCGAAGGAGATTATGGAGATCAAGTGACTTTGAGATATTCGAGTCTTACTGATTATAAGGAAGGTGTAAGAAATACAGTTGAAGATCAATTGTTAGTATCTTCCGTAGGGTCTGGATATACCATTAGCGCCGCTTTTAAGTCAGGAGGTACCATTACTAGCAACTTTATTCCAGGTACCAATGCGGGTTCTGATCCAATTAATATTGCGGATATATTGGAGATAAAAGTAGGGAATATCAGTAGTACTACCACGCCATTGTCTTATGTTTTTGGAGATAATACGGCTAGTAGTTCTGTCATAGACCAAAGTTTGCCTGTAACATATATAGGTAATCCAATTACAGCTTCATCTACGCTAGGGAAATTATTTGCGACTAATGCTCAAGCAAAATATTCCGTGGATGTAATTTATACCATAGCAGCCAACTAAATATTAACCTGACCAATATGAAAGCAAGTGTCCGATCCTTTGGAGCTTGCTTTTTTTATCTTTCAACTTTTATCGGAATGAAATCTTTTATATTATCCATCTTCTTTATTTCGATTTGTAGCATTGCCGTAAATGCCCAAACTAGTTTGACAGCAGGCCCTCCACGTGTATATTTTGTTGTTGAACCAGGGCAAGATCAAACTCAGTATATTGATGTTGTCAATCCCAGCAAGGATTATCCTTTAGAATTAGCGGTTTCTTTTGAAGATTGGTCCTATTCTAAACTTGGTGAAAATTTACTTTTTAAAAAAGGAGAACTGCAAACAAGTTGTGCGAATTGGATTTCTGTTTCGGAACCGTATTTTTCTTTAAAACCAAAAGAATCGAAACGAATCATGGTGAATCTTCGGGTTCCTACGTCTGTTTCTACAACTGATTCGATTCCGGTTCGAACAACCATGTTATTTATTACGCAAACCAATCCAAGATCATCAAAAAACCAGGAAGGTGCAAATATTCGATTATCGGTACGTTCAGGTATAAAAATTTACCATCGCTTCAGTGGTCGAATTAAACAAGATCTGGAAATTGTGGATTTATCCTACAAGAATTTGGATACAGTGGGTAACATGTTGGAGGTGGATTATAAAATTTCGGGTAATGTGTGGATGGAAGGAAAAATACGAACGGAATTTATCAACCAAGAGACGGGTGAAAAAACACTGCTTGAAGATGTGGGATTTTATAGTTTGCCTGGAGATGTTCGGAAACAATATATCCCTATCCAGAAAAACCTTCAATCAGGAAAATACCTTGCTTCGGTCATCTTTCTATATGGCGAACAAGAGGCAGTTAAAATTGCAGAATTAGAATTTGATCATGTTTCTAAATCTTAAAATAGTTTATATCAGTTTATTCTTGTTTTTAGCTTCGTCACCAGTTGTTAAGGCTCAACTTGAATTCTCAGTGTTTTCGAACACCTATATCGGATTAACCTCTTATTTAGGAAAGGAAACTGTAGATGATTTTAACTCTTTTCAGTTCATCATGAATGGTCAACATCTGAATTATTCCAATTGGTCTTTATCTGCGCAGGTGGTTGGTAATATCATGCCTGTATCAGGAGGTCCTAATGTGAGTAATTCGGCTTTTCCGGCAAACAAAATCAGTATTCAATTGACAAATGCTTTTAGTAAACAATCCAATGTTTCTTTTAGTTTGGATGGTATTGCTGCATCGAGAGGGAAATTTAACTTGTCTAATGCGGAGGTTTTTTTGATCCAAAATGCCCAACAACCTTTAGCAACCGGAACAAATTATTATGTACAGAATATTATTCAATCAAAGTTTCAAGTCGAGGAAGGGCTTTATTTGGATAATTATGTCAGTGCTGATGAGCATTTAGTTATCGTTTATAAAATCAATATTTTGTATTCTCTTTATCAGCCTGGAGGTCAATTAATCAAAAGCTTTACAAAGGAATATGATTTTCAGATTTCCAGAAACCTAACGGATGGTCATTTGGTAGGAGTAAATCCAGATTATCAAATAACCATTATTCCATCAGCCACGCAGACTACCTTGCAGTTTCAACAGGCCGATAATTATAAAAATGGAGTTTCTGTTCAATTGGATAATGCCGTTAAGATAAATGCGATCACCGATTACGAGGTTAAATTGAAATCTGTAGAATCCGAGTTCAATAAAACAGGAGGAGGAACATTACCCTTGTCGCTTTTGAAGGTACAGCTATTACCTAGTACAGGGGCTCAGGTTAGTGCTAATCCACTGCTTACCTTGACAAATAATGAACAGATGCTGCTAAGAGGAGGGTCAACAGATAAAAATGTAGAACGAAATTATCACCTCTCTTATGCTGCTAAACTAGGTGTAAACGATATCAATACGACTACGACCGGGACCTATTCGGTATCCTTAATTTATATTTTATTACCTCAGTAAATTTTGAAATCCTTCGCTGCGATACGGTTCTTAATTTTGCTTACTAGTCTATACTTGCTAAGTATTCCTGCTTGTGTGGCTAAGTTGCCGGAAGATGCAATTGAATTACTTACGATTGAAAAGTTGGAAGTGAATGTGGGGTTAAATACCTTAGAATTGCAATTGCAGAACAATTCGGAAGTGTTTATGGAAGGGGAACTTCACGTAGTGGCTCCTACAGGATTGGAATTAATTGGATCATCAAAAATTCAATATAAAATCAACCCTAAAAAGAAGAAGTTTATTTCCATTAAATTTCGTGGGGACGATATATCGTCCTTAAAAGGTGGCGTAATTAAAATTAATATGTTTGATGCCGCTCAAAATCTACTCTCTACCCAAGCCATACAATTAATTGTTCCTTCTAGGAGGTCTGTAACCTTAAGTAATGAAAGTCCTTTTCAATACCTCAGGCAGGTTGGAGATTCTATTCGTTTGAACATGAGGATTCTGAATCATGGCACGACAGATGAGCAGGTGAAATTGATTTTTTCATCCGCAGATCGAGTGGGTGATGTTAAATTTCATGCCCTAGAGGCAAAAATTCTTGCTGGTCGAGATTCCCTTTTTAGTTATTCATTTCAAGTGGAAAAATTTATGTTAAACCGGCAGCAATATTCAGTGCAAGTATCCGGTTTGTACGAGAACAACGATGTGTTTTCTACCATGAGCATTGATTTTTCAAATATCGTTTCTTCGAGAAATTATAAAGATCTGTGGAGCTATCAAAACCAACAGCACTTGTATAAAAATAACTTTATCCATTTACAAATGGATAACTTCTTGAATGAACGGCAAAGCTATATTTTTCGATCAGCAGGGGATTATCAATGGTCAGCGGTGAATATGAATTATCAATTAAATTTCACGAAATATCAAAATCAGGCACCTATCTCCTACAATAGTTTCATCAGTTTGGATAAAGGACCGCATCAAGTGGTTTTAGGGAATATTCAAGAGTCCTTAGAATCATCGGTCTATGGGAGAGGTATTTCTTATACCTTACAAAAGGAAGATTCTCAACAATCTTTCAGTGTAGGTATGGTACAGCGAAGCTTTGATTTATTAAACCTGAATAATTATGTGAATAATGGCTATGCATCCTACCTACGTTGGAATATAAAAGATGAAGAAAATCAACGAAACAGATACGATGGACAATTTATTGTAGACAGGAATTATTTGGATAGTACCAGCAATTTATTGTGGAGCAATAGTTTTGATATTCTTAGAAATCAAGTGAGCGATTCTTTAAAAATCTATGGTTTTGCAGCTGCGGGTCTTCAGCATTATCGAGGAAATTCTTCCTTATTCAAAGATTATTATCCTTCTGCTGCAGTAGGATTAAAGCTCGAAAAGAGGTTTAAGCATTGGACGATAATCAGTGATAATTTTTATAGCAATCCCTATTATACTGGTAATAGAAAGGGAATGCTCCAATTAAATGAACGAATTATTAGACGTTTAAATCAATCCTCTTTAAGTTTAGGATATACGATGTTAAAGTATAATCCGCAGTATTTTACGGCTCAGTTTCTGAATCTATCCAACACCAATTCAAGTATAGATCTCAATTTTAATACGATCCTTCATAAAAGGATGAGTTTTAGTGTGGCGCCAAGTTTTAAAAATGAATTTGGGGAGTATCAATCTATTTTAGGAAATCAATTTTTAGAAACGAATTCATGGAGGTTAGTCACGCAATCAAATTGGAGGAGTGAGGATATGAAACATCAACTTAATTGGATGATAGAATCTGCTCGTTACCTAAATGAAAGCTTACAATTCAACAGATTTGCCTGGCTATCCCACCTTTCCTATTCCTATAAAAATATACACATGAACGGTTCTTATCAGGATGGGCCAATGAGTATTTATGATTTGTTAAGTAGCAGCATGTTTGGGACTAGCTTTCAAAAAAGACTATCTGCTGGTGCGAATTATGTAGGAAATATACTTGGTCAAAAGCTCACTTGGAGAGCTTCTGCCAATTATAATTACAATTTTAATTTTGGAACTTCACTTCACCAATCTTTAGATTTAAATTATAAGGTCTTCAAGAAGACAGAACTAACAGTTCAGGGTATATATAACATAAATTCTTATCAGAAAAACAATTACCATTACAACAGTTTCCGAATAGGTGTAAGGCAGGCATTACCCAATCAAAGAAAGTCAGATGTTAAACAAAATAGAGGAGATTTAAATGTATTCTGTTTTTACGATCATAATAACAACGAGCTGTTTGATGAAGGAGATGAGGTAGCAGAGGGCATCAATTTTAGTGTCAATAATTTCCTGTTGATAACAAATAAACAAGGCAAAGCCTCGTTCAATAATATGCCGTTTGATAGCTATAATGTTTTTGTTCCACGAAAGGAACACTTTATGGCGATTTCAAAAAACTTCCTCGTAAATAGTAAAAAGCTGCAGTTGAATCTACCTTTACAAAAGGGTGGAATCGTGAAAGGCAAATTGGAAATGGCAATTAATCCCGGTATTAGTTTAGAAGTAGACCCTAAATGGGACAACTATGCCATCATTGCCGAAAATGAATTTGGGAAAGCCTATGCTCAGGTCGCTGATAAGGATGGATTTTTCCAATTTAATCTTCCTACAGGTTCATACCGATTTTATATCGATGAATCTTCCTTACCTCCTAATGTATATTGGGATGATAAACCTCAGGAGGGAATCGTTCACTTAGAACAGAAATTGGATCTTTCCACCTTTACATTGAAAGTGAAGACCAAAGTGTTGGAAGTAAGAAGATTTAGTTCGAAATAACTAGTTTTCGTTTTCCTTTAAGACCCTTAAAAAGTTCAACCCCATTATCTTAGCAATATCTTCCTGGCTATACCCGCGTTCTAATAAGGCTTTAGTTAATGTAGGGAATTTAGAAACATCTTCCAATTGTTGAGGAGGCGATTCAATACCATCGAAATCTGAACCTATTGCTACGTGGTCAATGCCTGCCACTTTGACTAAATGGTCAATGTGATTTAGTACCGTTTCTAGAGGTGCATTGGCTTGATTTTTCTGTTTTTTACTAAGTAAGCTGTACATTTTCCCCGTGCTGTATTTGCTATTCAAACTATCTGCCGGGTGATTTTTGCGGAATAAACTCTTCACCCTCGAACTGTAGTTGCTATCTAAAAATTCAGAATAAAAGTTGACTCCAACCACCCCGCCATTTTCTTTCAAAGCTTTCAATTGATCATCTTTAAGGTTGCGGTAATGCGGCGTTAATGCGGCTGCATTGCTGTGTGATACCAGTACAGGTTTGTTCGTAATGCTTAAAACATCATAAAAGGTTTGTTCTCCAGCATGAGAAAGATCGACCATCATTCCCAGCTCATTCATTCTTTTGATGATGGCTTTTCCATGTTCGGTTAAGCCTTTACCTTTATTTCCTTTCGTTTTGACTTCCTCAGCTGCTGCGGTAACCCAGGGAAGATTATAGTTCCAAGTTAGGGTGAGGTAGCGAGCTCCCCGTTCATAAAGTTTTTCCAGGTTCTCAATCTTGCCTTCAATCATATTTCCCCCCTCTATTCCTATCAAAGCCGCTATTTTACCGGAGGAGGTAATACGTTCAATATCGGAGCTATTCTTTGCTAATGCTATTTTGTCTTCTTGACCAATAAATTGTTTCTCTAGGGCATCGATTTGGTCATTGGCATGTTTAAAGGCATTGGTTTTCCATTTTTTATCATCAGACCAAACCGCAAAAACCTGCACATCAACTCCTCCTTCAATTAGGCGAGGTATATCCGTATGCCCAGTTTTTAATCGTTTGGAAATATTCTGTCCTGGAAGAATGCTTTCGATTATTACATCATTATGCCCATCAATAAGCAAGAGCTCCTGATGTATTTTTTTATAATCTTGTGCCCACACATTACCCATTAAGAATAGTGAAAAGGCTGATAAGTATAGGTTTTTCATTACTTGGCTTCATTTATGGTTTGATAGATCACATCGTGAATACGACTACGAACATTCAAGTCGTAAATCTTGGTGTTTACCTGTGGGTGAACCCGGTTGGATAAAAAGATAAATATAAATTGATTTTTTGGGTCTATCCAGATATTCGTACCAGTATAACCTGTATGTCCATATACAGATTCATTAGCAAGTTTAGAAGGATAATTTGCGTTTGGCTTGGGATCAAATCGGTCAAATCCTAATCCCCGACGACTCGTTGCTGATTGCTTGGACGTAAATAAATCGATGGTTTCTGATTTAAAGTAACGTTCACCACCATACTCTCCACGGTTTAACAGCAGTTGTCCATAAATAGCGAGGTCATTTGCCGATGAGAATAGCCCTGCGTGACCTGCAACACCGCCTGCCATAGCTGCCCCCTCATCATGAACAAAACCTTGTAATAAGGTTTTCCGAAAAGCAGTATCTTGTTGAGTAGGTACAATCTTATTCTTGGCAAAACGAGATCTTGGAAGGTAACCTGCTGTTTTCATGCCGATAGGTTTATAAAGAATTTCCTGCACATAATCCTGCATAGGCGTGGAAGTTTCATGCTCTGCCACCTCTTTCATCACGTACATCGATATATCAGAATATACATAATTCCCAATAGGTTTCACATCCGACTTTAACATTTGAGGCCACATCACCTCTTGATAATAATTATTGCGCAAGTAAGCACCATCAGCCACCTGCACTTGATGACTCTCCGAAAGGTTATGCTGTAGATCGCCGGCTTTCAGGTATTTATAAAAAGGAATAAAAGGGGTAAATCCAGCTTCGTGCAGCAAGACCGTACGTAAGGTAATCTTCGCTTTATTGGTTTCTTTGGCTTGCCATAAATAGTAACCCATGGTGCTATCCAGGTTGATTATTCCTTTTTCTTGAAGGTTCATGATTACCGGTGTGGTTCCCATAATTTTGCTGATGGATGCCAAATCGTAAATATCTTCCAATTGATTTGCCTGCGATTTATCATAGGTATGATATCCATACGCTTTTTCAAAGATCACTTGTCCATTTTTCACCGCCATGACCATCATCCCTGGAGCAGCCTTTTGTGCGATGGCATCGTTGGCTATTGCGTCTATTTCACGAGTCATTTTCGCAATATCCAATCCGGACTGCCTACCTGAAGTATACTGTAACCTGGTCTGTTCGGTCTTTAGCTGACCTTCCGTAATGCCCAATCCTCCAAAAAGCGACATCGCCGTGTTTTGTTGAGCCTCTTCCGTATTTGTAGGACTCCAAACTAAAGTTGCAAAATGAGCTAAGTTTCCTAGGTTAAAGGATTGTTCTGCACCAAACCTGCAAAAAACCACTTTTTTCTTATTAACGGATGATTGCATCAGCATCGCTAAATAGTCAGGTCTCATGTCCTGTACCGTGCCTGCAACAATGATCGTGTTATAGTATTTGGTATTTTCATCATACTGGTTAAAATCTACTTCTTCAACATTTGCGTATCGCTTTAATTGATTGATAAAAGGACGGTATTCCTGATTATTTGTAGTAACAACGGCAATTTTGAGTTGATCTAATTTTTTAAACGGAATAAGATCATGCAGATTATTAACAAGTTGAGTGCTGTTTTGAACAAGTTGTTTATATTGAGCCTGGCTGGAAATACTTAGGAATACGAAGGCCATAGCCAATAGATTCTTTATGCTGATCATGGTATTGGGTTTATTTAGTGTAAATGTAGTAAAAAGCGCATAAAACCGCATTCCTAAACCTGAATTATTCTTTATATTTGAAGATATGCCCGAATCCGTAGAAAATAAAACTGTTTTTACGCTACTTGAAGTTTCTCGAAGTATTCAAAAGACTATTGCTGAGCGCTATAAAAGTTTGTATTGGATCAAGGCAGAAATGAATAAACTAAACCATTACACCCACTCTGGTCACTGTTATCCCGAATTATTAGAAAAGAAAGAAGGCAAAATTGTTGCGGAGATGCGCTCCATTCTTTGGAAGATGGACTACCAGCGCATCAATCGACAGTTTATGGAGATTCTTGGAGAGCCCCTTCGGGATGGAATCAGTATCTTATTTCAGGCAGGAGTATCTTACGACCCTTTGTATGGATTTAGTTTAAAAATTGTTGATATAGATCCGACATTTGTGTTGGGTGAATTGGAGAAGGAAAAACGAGCAAGCATTCAAACCTTGAAAAGAGAAGGTTTATTTGATGCCAATCGATCTTTACCATTTCCTTTAATTCCAAAGCGATTGGCAGTGATTTCAGTGGAAACCAGTAAGGGTTTATCCGATTTCTTCAAGATTATCGACGGAAATCCTTGGGGATACAAACTAGAAATAAGCTTATTTCCAGCCTTATTGCAAGGAGATAAATCGGTAGCCTCCATTATCCGACAATTAGAAGTTATTGCAGATAAAATTGAAGATTATGATTGCGTAGCAATCATTCGTGGGGGTGGAGGAGATGTAGGCTTGACTTCATATAATAATTACCTATTGGCAAAAGCGATTGCCATTTTTCCGATTCCCGTTCTTACTGGGATTGGTCATTCTACCAATGAAACGGTTTCGGAAATGGTCGCCTATAAGAATGCAATTACTCCCAGTGAATTGGCAGATTTCATCTTGCAAAAGTTTCACAATTTTGCGATCCCATTAGACTTGGCAGTCGATAAAATTCAACGTGCTTCCAAGAGGTTATTTCAAGAAGAACATCAGAAACTCAATCATGCCATTTCTACAATCTCTTGGAATTCAAAATCTATTTTACTTAAAGAACAGGTGAATTTGAAAAACACCGAAATGGAAATTAACAGCTATTCAAAGATGTTTTTTAAGCAACAACATACCCAATTAGTACAATTAGAACGTTTATTGAATATGCTCAATCCGATTCATATCTTAAAAAGAGGATTTAGTATTATGCGTCTGAATGATAATTCCATTCAGCATTTAAATCAAGTAGAAATTGGTCAAGAAGTAGCTATCGAATTAGTAGACGGTTATATTAACGCAAAAGTATTAAAAAAGGAATCTAAACATGAATAATCCATATACCTATCAGGAAGCCTTTGAAGAATTGCAAAGTATTGTTTCTGAAATTGAATCAGGCGAAATCCCCGTAGATGAATTAAGCTTAAAAA
>DAIQBS010000073.1:0-15654 GCA_036781025.1 Sphingobacterium sp.
TTTAGCTGATATGTAATTCCTGCTAACAATACTTTATATTTTGAACCTTGAATAAAATTGCATTATTGGAAACCAGATTGCTTCTGAAGGCGTTACCTTAACATACTTCAAAAAGCTTTTCCATATCCTACTTTTCTTATTCGCTCGTCCGCCATTCAAATTGATTTCTTTATCTACAAAATTTGCATTATGAAACCCAAAATTCCCTGACACCAAAATATCTTCCATCATCCAATCCGCGTCTAAATTTGCTGTCAGTTTATAAGGCAGATTAGATTCTTCTAAACCCAAATATTTAACTAACAAGAGGTGCAACATATCTATCCAATTCTTTATCCCCAATGAGGAATAAATTTCTTTTAAATTACTTGTCCTCAACTCTTGATTATAATGTGCATAAATCCTTGCAGAGTCACATAATTGACGTATTCCGATACCATAGGAAAGCAAATGCTTTAGGATATGGGAATTAGCTTGGATAATTGTTTCTAATGCAGACGGTAATTGTATTTTAGTGTTTTCAATATTTAAAGTTGTGAAGTTATTGACCTCCTCCAGTCGGATTTTCTCCAGTTTATTTTGAACGAATGGATTATGGATATCAAACATATTGCGATGATGTTCGACTTCAAATCCTTCAAAATTGTACTCGGAACTAAATCCGGGCATAGAATTGATCTCTAACCCTTTTTCGTTAATAATATTAAATGCTTTCGTATAAGTGTTTTTGTCTTCAAAAAATAGATCTATATCACCACATACCCTTCTTGCAGGATTGTCATAGCATTTTGCAAGGCCTTGACCTTTCAACAAAATGCTGTTTACTTGATGTTCCTGGAACAGAGAATGTAATTTGATGATGATCTCATTCATTCTTTCATTCCTTTGCGCATGCTTTTCAACTCTCACCGCCCAGTTCAACAACAAAATTTTATTTGGTTGGTATTTAGGCTCTAATTTTTGAACACCGTCAAATACGATACATTCTACGGTTTGATTTATACTAATTTTATAAATTTCTTCCCATTCCCGGTTAGTTAAAGGAAATAACTCAGTATCTAAATTAGCATTTTTCCACAATCCAGATTTAAGTAATAAAAAAAATATATTAATAATCCTGTTATTTAGCATTACTTTAATCTCTGATTAAACCTCCTTTTATAAAGGTCTGGATAAGCTTTTTGGCATCTTTTACCGCCACATCCTCATTCACTTCATAATTTTCCAACAAAATATCGGAAACAGTTTCTTCAGTAAATTCTTTACCTTGTAACTCTTCCCATAAAAATGCAGCAGTCTCGTTTAGTGTAAAAACTTTGGACATATCAATCATTTCCTGACCTGGGTCAATGATGATATAGTCATTTCCTAACTTCCGAAGCTGCAAATCAGTTCTCAATTTCATTTTTCAACTATTAAATTTACTTATGAGGTATCTAAATGGCCTTAAATAGTACCACAACATCCCTAACTTCTTTTTATACCAAGAATTAACATTAAGCTCTTTACGATCTCTAAAGCCGTTCATTACGATTGCTAACACATCATCTTTAAGGATGAATTCCTTTTGATAGAGATTTCCATCGCCTGCAAGGACTAGTTTACCATCTTTAATTCCAACGAATCGATGTAAAACAATTTTTCCTTCATGTTTGGCTAAAAGAATGTCACCTATATTAACATTATTATTAATGGGTTGTTTGATTGTAACTTGATCTGCATGCCTTAAAAAGGGCAACATACTGTTTCCTGAAACATTAAATTTCACGGTTTTTCCAAGGTTAAGATCTTCTTGGATTAAATTGAAAAATAATTGATTAGGAACCTTATGGCTCTTTGCATTCATGTTTTCGTCCATTAATCAATATTTTTTTAGGTTAAATAATGATAATTTAGCAAGAAAGAATAAGAACAACGAAAGAATCGTAAGAAAATTTGTTGAACGTCAATAAAAAGCATCTTCTACGATTTTGCGCTAAATTAGGTATTGGCAATATTAGGCTAAAATCTTATTATATATTTGTAAACATTTATCTACCATTTTTTGTCGCGTAAAATGCTCAAAATAGCGTTTTCTCGCTCCATCCGATAGATTTTTGTAGACATCTTCGTTGGTCAGGATTGTAGTGAATGAATCCGCTAAAGAACGTTCATCTTCTATTTCTACGGTCAATCCCGAAACACCATTTTGATTTACCCAGCTTACGCCAGATTCAGGGATTCTGGTTGAAACAATAGGTTTTCCATATCCCATTGCCTCGATTTGAACAATAGCAAATGCTTCAGTCTTTAATATGGAGCTTAAACAAAACAAATCACAGGCTTGATAATATCCAACCACTTCTTCATCAGTCATAAATCCTAGTAATTTCACCTTGGATCCTAATCCATTTTCAGTGATCAAAGCATCTAATTCTTCCTTCAGGGGTCCTTTGCCACCGATTACAATTTGATAACTATCGTCCAGGTATTTGGCAGATTTTATTAGGTACTCATAGCCTTTGTATTCAACCAGCCGACCCAATGAAAAAATTATCTTCTTATTCGGATATTCCCTTTTAATATCTTCAAGCAATGGAGATATTTCAGGATCAACATCCACACCAATGGGAATAAAATCCACTTTTGATTGAACCTGCTTTAGAAACTTGGACTGCTCAACGTAAATTGGGGTGGTTCCTACAATTATATCAGCTCTCTTAATCAACCAATCCTGAAGTGGCTTGTACAGCCTCAATAAAGTCTTCTGCTTTAGGATATCACTATGCCAATGGAGAACAACCTTGCCTTTATAATTCGATAAAAACAAAGCCAAAGTAGCCATGGGATCAGGGTGATGTACATGAATGACATCATAGTTCCTACATATCTTGCGGAGTTTGCTGATCATTTTAGGGGCTAATTTGGTCGCTGCAGCATTTATTTGAGTCGGAACGACAAATAGTGTTGCAAACTTATTTAGATGTATTGTAGCCTCTGGATGATCTTCTGTGGAAGCACAAAGCATATCGCAATGAACACCTTGATTTGATAAACCAAGCATCAAATCGTATTCAACCTTTTCAACACCGCCTCGGATCGGATAAAACTTACCTAATTGTAGAACTTTCATATGATAAACTGTACGTCGGTTATTTTAGTAAAATATTAAATAATTCTTCCCAATTGTCAGCTTTTGGTTCATCAAGTGGAACAACCGGTTTTGGTTTTAGTGAAGAATAATCTCCTTTTATTAATTGAGCCATTAAATCAGCCAATTCCTTTGGGTTATCCGGATTAAAAAAGGCAGTCAATTTACTTCCTTCTGCGGTTTCATGTGCATAAGGTAAATCAGCCAAAAGCATAGGTCTATCATATTTCTTAAATTCTGAAATTGGCAGGCCCCAAGATTCAACTTTTGAAGGATAGATAAGACAGTCGGTCATTCCATAGAGTTCAAGCAATTTCGCTTTTGGAATAAAACCTAAAAACTCAATATTATTTACACTTCCCCATTTATTTTTCAGCCAATTGGCATATTTATTCTCATTACCTTTTACAGTGATAGTAGCCTTAAAATTATTTAAGCCATAATCTGACTTTAATATTCTCGCTGCTTCACAGATAACTTCAAAATTCTTATGACTATTTGGAGAACCTGCAAATAAAAAGTTATAATTGGAATTTCGCTCTTGATCAATGACCTCCACTGCATTGTCAACAATTTTCGGTCTAGTGACAATAATTTTTTTAGGATCAATATGAAACATTTTGCTTAGCCCTCTCCTAAACCATTCTTGCTGAACAACTAAATACTCATTTTTATGGATATTGGTCTTATAGATAAGTTTGGTGAAGATTGCGAACATGGCAATTTTAGGGGCAAAAAACAAATCGTGCATTTTCCATTTGTAGAAGGAAAATGAATTATGACAGTATACCGCTCTCCTATTGGCAATTACGGAAGGGCTCGTATCATGTAAAGCAAACCATAATTCAACCGGACCTATTTCTTTGGAAATCTTTTTTAAAGAGACATATTCATACCAAAGCCTATTAACCCATCTTTTCTTTGGCCATTGTGTCTCTATATATTCAATGTTGGGAAAATCAGTTAATTCTCTTTTATATACAATAGCTACAACACGGTAACCATTCTTCACAGCATAGTCTGACAAAAACCTCAAGCAATCCTGAAGGATAGCCAAAGTACCGGCTTCAACTAAATTTACGGCAGATATTACAATAGTTTTCATTAGCGTCTATTCAAGGCATCATTAAACAATTGAATCCATTTTTTCATAACTGCTGCTTCTGAAAAATCTCCAGACATTTCAAATGCATGCTGTCCCATCGTATCTCTTAATTCTGGATCACGTATCAACTCTAATATTTTATTTGCCATACCTGCTTTATCCTCTTCTTCTAACAAGTATCCGTTTTTACCATCCTGGATAATGTCACGTGGCCCACATTTGCATGCATATGATATCATAGGCAATCCGGACGCCTGCCCCTCTAGCAAGGCCATCGGTAAACCTTCATACCTTGAAGTCATGGCTATCATTGAGCTATCCAAGTATTGTTGGTCTATATTTCTTACTGGTTCTTGAAGAATTAAAGTCTTTTCGAGTCCCAGCTTATTGATTTGATTCTGTAAGTTTTCCTTTTCTGGTCCTTTTCCAAAGATATTCAGCTTCCAATCTGGCTCTTGTTGATGAACTATTTTCCAAACATCCACTAGATCCTCAAATCTTTTTTGATAATCATAGCGTCCGACAGCAATAACATGTTTCGAAGTTAAATTACTACGTTGCGAAACTGGAAAGCTATTGGCATTTGGGATTACAATGATATTTGGAAGATCGCCCCAATAGGATTTATCTTCTTCTGTAAGGACGACGAACTTATCATATTTCTTAACGGTCTTTAGGTCTTTTTTACTTCTATAGCTATCAATAATCTTCCAAATTCCTTTCCGACCATATTGCAATCTTTTAAATCTTGAAAAATGTATTTCAACAATCTTCTTACTTCCATCTTTTATCTCAGGCAATAGGTCTACTTCATGATCGAACAGGGAAACACAGATTTCAGGTTGAATTGCTAACAGTTGTTCTGTTAGCAATTTTTTATGCAATGCCTGTTTTTTGGGGTAATCAAAAAGCTTTTTAAGAAGACCAGAACTATTATTTTCTGTATAATTTATGCCTAAATCTATTTGCTTTATTGATTCATCCAAATCAAAATAAGGTTTTCGATTTTTCTGATCAGTAGTAATGATGCTGATATCGTGTCCAAGTTTAGCAAGATAATTGGTTTTATTAGCCAATACTCGCTCCATACCTCCTGAGTTAAATGTACCTAGGATGCAATAAACTATCTTCATAAACTTCTTCTTTTTCAGCTATATCTTCTGTAACCTTTAACGAATCGATGCAATAAAAAACTGCGTATATAAAAAAGATATCAGTTGCAACCTTAAACCAGATAACGAAGGTTAAAACCAATAAAATCAAGAAAAACATCCAATAATCAGGGTGTCTTTTCATAAAAACCAATGCATTTACCACAAACAAAAGGGCGAATACAGAAAAACCAATTAAGCCAGAGTAAAGGATAAAACGACAATAGCCAATATCCGTACTGAATACGAAGTTGTCAAACAATCCAGTACCGATTAACCAAGTTTTCTGATCCTCTGGCCATACCCACATTTCCCTATTCAACTTATCTGTTGAGTCTGTTCTCCATTCACCTTTTTCAACGTAATTGAAGAAACCCTCAAAGGCAAAACGCATTTGATCATAAAACTCTGCGTTGGTATTGTATAGGTAAATGGATACTCCAATGGCTACAACCAGAAATAGTCCGAACAAAAGACTTAATTTTCCAGAATACTTCTTTACAGCTTGTCTAAAAACGGATGAACCAAATACTAAATAGCCTAAGGATGCCCCCAATCCTAAAATGGTCGTTCTAGAAATGGCATTTCCAATAATTGCAATAAAGAAAAAGGCGATTAACAATAAACTAATTGACCAAGTATTGTTCCTAACTTTTTCATCATTATTTAGGGTTGCAGTAATCATTAATAAAACGATGGTAAACCTAACACCAGCGGGGTCTAATGCTGCACCAATCCCATAAAGTCTTCCGACCTCTTCAAAGAATTCCTGGCCTTGAGACACATAACTATCTACGAAAAGCTTGACACTTGGGATATTATCAATCATAAGTGCTGCTATACATTGAAAGACACAAACCGCTGTGGCATAAAAAGTTATTAACTTAAAATCTACTTTCCCATGGACAGATTTAATCATAGTACAGATAGCATAAGCGCCAAAGTACCAAACAGCAAAACTTAGTATATAAGAAGCATAGGCGTAATCGGTAGTTTTATTTATGTCGGTAGAATAGAAGCAGATGAATGAAAACAACAAAGCTAATATGACTGAAACTAAAAACCCTTTTGAAATTTTAATTTCTTTTTCCATTAACCAATTCATCCCAGCAAACATAACACCTAGCAATGCTAGGATCATTTTGGTGTTTAGGCTAGGTAGAAAAGTGAAAGAGATCGGGAAGAGATAAAAACTCACCGAAGCTCCTAGAATAATATAAAGCAACAATCGAATCATATAGTACAATGATTATTTATACAATACTCCATAAACCATTCTCAAAACAACTCTATTATAAAGTTTAATCAGCCAAAATTGTTTTTTGACTGCAGCTAATTGTAAAAGTCTTGTTCTCATAGGAAGGGCTGTGTTTTCCATCACATACGGATTAGCCTCTGGAAACCAGCTTAGCCACTTTTCATATTGAGAGATTTTTTCAGAAATTAATAATGGTAGTTTTATATTTAATTTTAAATAATATATTAAGTTACCTAACTTATCTGATAATTCACTGTTTTTTAAATAGTTTTCAACGTCTTCTACGTTTGCTGACACTTGTTCAATATGACTATCGGAATAGGTTTTTGTCAATGAAGCGGTATTACTTTGCCCATAGTGATAAAAATGACGATCTAAATAAGCTACATTTTTCGCACTACAGAACAATTTAATCGCTACCATCAGATCCTCCCCCATATTTTTACCTTCAATGAATCGAATATTGTGATCAACAAATAATTTTGTCTTGAACAAAAACAGCCATAGGTTCCACCTCATCGTTCCCCTCATCATCTTTTCAATTGCCTCCATCGGTGATTCAAAATTTGGCTGATTCATCTTTCTTTCATTTTTCTCAAAAGTCAGATACCAACTAAATCCCAAAATATCGAGATTCTCTTTTTCAGCCTTTTCAGCTGACAACTCCAAGGCATCATGGTCAATTGCATCATCTGCATCAACAAAATAAATATACTCCCCTTTTACAGCATCCAAACCCGTGTTTCTAGCAGCTGCAACACCCCTATTCACCTCATGGATAATGATTTCTACATCAAACTGTGATTGGTCTCTAAACTTTTCCAACACCTGTAAGCTTTTATCCGTGCTACAATCATTGATGAAAATTATCTGTAAATTTTTGTAAGTCTGGGATGATAAAGAATCCAAACATATATGCAAAGTTTTCTCTGCATTATAAACAGGAACAATTATCGAAATTAGTGGCTTTCTATTCATTTTCAAGTCCCCACAAAACTAAGCTTTATTTGTCTGAACATGCTGTAGAATTTTATCTACAACATTGATACTCTTAGAATTAAACTTCCGTGCAAACAATTTATCTAATTGTATTAAATACTCAAAATCAGCATCTTCCCAATCTCTGATCACATTATTTTCCCATCGAATCTCTCGCATACAGCCTCTTCCCTCATCCTTGTAATCATAAACTTTATTTTTGTATACGGAATTCCAACAAATCGTTTGAACTACAATTTCATCACAGCAAAAACTGTTTTGATATATTCGCAAAATCTTATTTTTATCCTTTAATATTAGTTTAACCAAGCCATCAGAAATACTTAACCATTGCGTCCCTTTCTTGAATTCAATACTCTTATTCCTTTTATAACCAATAAGTTCCTGAACTCGAATTAAACTTGCTCTTGCAATTCTTTTCAGTTGATTGGAAACTCCTTCATTCGTTCTAAAAGAACTTGAAAACAAATGGGTCCTTCTTACCTTCCTATCAATTTCTTTACTTATGTCCCCAGTATAAAAACCAATAAACTCCTTTCCTTGGTTGGAGTTAAAAAATTGATGAATGAAATCTTGGGACTTTATTGGCATATCTACCCCTGATAATAAGTGGTAATATTGATAGGACTTGTTTTTTGAGGCTGCCTCGAAAAGATTCAGTTCAGCTTCCACTACAGTTACATCTCCCCATTTAACATCTACGCGGTTTTCCAGAATAAATAATTTCGAAAATTTTACCGCTAAGGTTGGTAACTCTTTAACTTTTGCGTCGAAGTGGATATAGATATCATTTCTCACATCATCAAGTGATTCAATAAGTCTGTTTAAAACCTCAAACTCATTATGAGCTAATATCAGGTATGCATGTTTCATAATTAGGATTTAATTCTATCCAATATCTTTTCAACTATTCCAAAATGTGATGAGCTAAATTTCCTTGCAAATAAGCAATTAGATTCAAATAAAGACCCAAGATCTTCTTGAGAAAAAATTGTTGAATTTGCATTACCAACTTTATGCATCAATACCCTATCAGAATACATAATGTTCCAATTTTTTCCAGAATAGACAAGTTCAGTAGGTACGAAAAGCTCATCTCCGCACATGGTATATTTATATTTTTTTAATATTGTTTTCTTTCTAGACAAAAGGAATTTTACGGCGTCATCAGTAATACTAACCCAGTTTGAAGCCTTAATAAAGGTGCGATCTTTATTCACATATACCCCAAGTAGATCCTGCACCTTGATTCCTACCCTCCATAACCTTTGAGACATCAAGCTGGAGTTAAAGCTCTTCATAAATAAATTCATACGATTCCCTTTTCTTTCAAGTTCTTCAGGACTCGAGGGCATCGGAACGAATACTTGGGAAATGGGTATGGATGAGAAATATTCATGAAAGGTATCTTGTTTGACCAATGGGAGATGGACGCCGGAAATCATGTGATAATAGGCATAAGGACCGTTTTGATTTGCCAATTCAAAAAGGGCAAATTCTGCTTCAATCTGGCTGATATCTCCCCACCTAACATCTATCCTGCTTGAATTATCTACAAAAAACAGATTCGAATATTTACTTTTTATTGCAGGTAAATCGTTCACTTTCTTATCAATATGGATGAAGATATCATTTCGACTATCGTCTATAAGATCGACCAGAATTGATAGTATATCAAATTCATTATGAGCTATAATCAGGAATGCGTGTTTCATAATTTATTCGAGTTTTGTAAAAATGCATTCATTTTCTTCATACCATCAGCATCAAAATAGGACATTTTATGAGTTGATGTAAAATTCAAAGCCTCCCCATATTCCATTAATCCTTTTACCCCATTGAATTTAGTCTGAAGGATATGAGGATATACATCACTGACCACTTGACACTGCTTGTCCTTTAATTCCCCTTCTACAAGTTCATTATATAAAATTTGAAAGAAGAAATAATCTATAATTTCATTTTGCGTTCGCCAATAATATAATATCAACTCCAACATATCTGTTATCAAGTCATTGCCTTTCTCAGCATAGATAATGCTGTTTAATACCTTGACTTTAAATTCTTTGTCCCATCCCCAATAAAAGGCATAACTGTTCTCCCAAAAACTCTTTTTTTGCTCCTTATTATCCCTTTGATACATAAAGTAAGGCAAGGATTTAAATTTTTCATCTAATGGAGCTGTCAATAAAATCGTAGCATCCAGCCACACGCCTCCATAAAGACTGAGTAATGAAAGTCGAAGTAGATCAGAAAAAAAAGTTCTCTTAAAAATACCCTTTTCTAATTTTTCAATGACATATTCTGGAAGATCCACATAATCCTTATAATTTGAGTCGTCAATTCGAATTACTAAATAATCGGCTTTATATTGATCTACTGATTCAAAACAATGTTTCACAACCTCAGGAAGAGAAGCATCGCTACAGCCCTGACCCCAATACTGCCAAATAATCCTATCGGTTTGAAATTCTTTTTTAGGTTTTAAATTTTCAAGAACAATTTGACCAGAATAATATTGATCGATTACAGGATGCCAAAAACCAGCAACTTCCTTATGCTTCTTGATAATCTTGGTTTTTCTTATGAATGACCAGATTTGACTAATTATGGGTAATTTCTTTATACTTCCTAGCACCTTTCAATAAATTAGAGAATTGAAAAAAAATTATTAGAAATCAAATATTTTTAATTTTTCGAATTAACGCAATTGAACCTAAACTAACTTTTCCTAATATTGGCATTAGCAGTAACTTCGCTAATGATTGAAGTTTCTTATTTGGATTCCATTTTTCTTTATATTCTTGAGGTAAGTCAAAATAATATTTCCACCAAACTTCAAATTTTATGGTCAACTCATTCCATGGTTTTCCACCTGTATAATGTATTGTTCCAGTTTTTTGAATTTGATTCCAATCAGTCTCCGTATATTTTTTCAGAAAATCAGGCTTGAATTGAGGAAGGAAAAAGGTACGAATTCCATTATATACTGGCGATAGGCCCAAAACTTTCCCTTTACAATAAATATTGAGTACATCCTGGTCTGGGAATTGTAAATAAGGAACCTTCAGACCATCAATAAACTTTTTCGACATATTGTCTTGGCGCATTAACTCCAAATTCATCAGCAAAAAACCAGAATTAAAGTAGAAACCGGGCTCACAGCCAATTTCTTCTAAATACGGTATCTGTGATTCCAATGCAGCTTCATAAACGGCAGCTAGGTAGTTACCGTTTAAGTCCATAGATTCATATAATTCACCGAGATCCTTTTGAATGATAACATCGCAATCGGTATAAATTACACGATCATATTGTTTTAGAAGTTCGGGTAATAACAATCGAAATGAGGCAGCAATGGTATATCGCTCATCTACATAAACGCCTTCCAATGCTCCGTCAAGGTTTAGAAACGTGAATTTCATCCGTTGTGGATTTAACTTCGCTAATAAGCCCTGCAGATCCTCAGGAAGGTCTTTTGTTAATAAACAGATTACTTCAAATTGATATTTTGGATTTGAATTTTTTAAAATGGAAGACAAACAGGTTACTGCAGGAATAAAATAATTCTCAGTAAATGCGACTACTATTGGAACCGAAACACGCATAAAAAATATAAATTATTAGGACTTTCCTCTTAACTAACGTAGTAGTTTGTCCTTAAAAAATCTAAAGTACATAATCATTTTATCCTTTCTACTTAATAATTCACAATTCTCTATACATCTTGCTTTATTTATAGGTAAATTCTTAACAGCTACATTATAATAATCATAAACACATTTTTGATAAAGGGTGTCCCATTGGATTTTCTGCAAACACAGCTTCTCAATTTCATCCTTTGGCTGATGATAATCAATTGCTCGCATCATGGTATAAAGATGAGTAATTGCCTTTATTTTGTGTTCATATTTCGTTTTATCACTTGAAAGATGGATATCTGAGACCCTAAAATCAAATAATAATTGACTTGTATTAGCTATTCCATTTCTAGCCAGTTTCACTGTACTAATAGTATCAGTTCCAAAGGCAAAAGGCAAACTGTCAAACCTTTCTTTTTGGATCACTTTAGTCTTAAACATGTAATTTCCAATACATACAAACGGAATGCCTTTTACCCAGTCATAGACATATTCCATCTGGCTACACTTTTCGGCCAAGATTCCATCGATCTCCAATAGGTCACCAGCATCATTTATTACAGAGACCCTAGCGCGTAAAATATCAACCTCTGGATATTTCTTAATCAACTCTATGCAATTTGCGGTAAATTCAGGATGATAAAGGTCATCATCTGCAGCTAAAACTAAATAATCTCCTTTAGCATAATCAATTGATTTATTCCATTGAGCTACAAGATCTTTCCCTCCAATATTTACTTCGTTTTTATAATAAGAAATTCTTGGGTCCTGATAAGTTGAAACTATTTCATATAGATTTTCTGGAGAATTATCATCTATAATTATTAACTCTATTTCTGAATAAGTTTGATCTAATATACTATCGATTGCTTGTTTAAGGAATTTCGATTTATAAGCTGGAAGAACAAATGAAATTAACATACTTGATTATTTTTTAACGATTACCTTACCTGGAATTCCAACAACAGAAACACCTTCCTCAAGGATTGAATTTAACACAATTGACCCTGCTCCAATTTTTACATGATTCGATATTTTAATATCACCTAAAACTTGGCAACCTTGACCAAAATCCACAAAATCTCCAATGACTGGCAAGCCATTATCATCACTTCCGGTATTACCAATACAACAATTCCCATGAATGGTACAGTTTTCCCCTATCCTTGCTTTTGGGTTGATAATTATGGAACCATAATGTGCCAAGTGCAATCCTAACCCGAAACAACCGGCAGGAATAAAAAACCCAAGCTTTGATCCTAGTTTATTTTTCTTTCTCGTATAATAAAACTTCAACAATTTATTAGGTTGCAAAAAAGTATAATATTCTTCAGATCTTAAGGCAACTACAAATGACCTCAAAAGATATCTTTCAGAACAAAGAATCCAATCAATAATATTTTCCCTAGAAAATCTTGCTGGATAATACATTCTGTCCCCTTTTATATATTGGCTCTTTGTGTAGTTTTTATATTTATTCAACATGAATATTATGATGCTACGTTCGATTTATTATTTAGAATTTGGCCTATTATACTTTCTCTTTTTATCAAATTGACCTTTGAATAAAATTCAACTAACTCTCTATCCTTTGATGTCAATTTCAAAACAGGAAAATTATTAATGTTCATTTTTTGCCTACATAGGACATAATTAATCCTGTTAAAATCCCAATCACAATTCTCCTGGATAAAAAATGCACTGTCCTCACATTTTTTCAAATACATATTTACATCCTTCAATTCTCGGCTAGCAATCTGCTCACACATATTTAACATGAGATAAGCTGGATTTGACAAGTCTTGTGATATCAATTTATAATCCGCTCTTGATTTTAATACTTCAAAAAATCCTTTACTACCATATTTTATTATTGGGGAAAACATTTCCAGCCAACGGTTAATAAAATAATTGTTCGGCCCTGTTGCTAAAAACCAAGTTTCTACAATGGGAAATTCTTTACAAACAGTACTTTTCTCACGGTAATAACCGATCAAATCATAATGGTTTGAATTACTCATCTCTTCTATCCAATCTAAATTATCTACCAGAATAGTAGTCGCATCTAACCAAATACCACCATTAATAGACAGTAATTTCAATCGGATATAATCTGCTTTGTGGGCAGCCAACATGTCTTTATGAAAATCAACTTTTGGAATGAAATCAAAGAGATTGGTTTCATTCAACACCGTAAATTCATAGGTAGGGTTTTTCCTTTTGTTGTTTTCAATTATTGCCTTTATCAAATCAGGAACCTGTAAAGAATCCCAATAGATCCATACTTTTTTAGGTATTTTGACAGAGGAAATAGCATTCTTTTTAAGCAATGAAATATTACTTTCTAAATGATGTGTTCCATTTTGAATGAAACTGTTCTTTAGAAAATTAACTCCAAAACTTTTAATAAAATTAACTAATTCCTTTTCAATCATAAAACATGTTTGTTATTTATTCAAAAACAATATTTATTAAGATTTTCAATTCAATAACTGACCGATAAAACTTCTTTTATTAATCAACCTCAACTCCTCCAAACTACTTAAAAGAGACCTATCCCCCGACGTCAACTTAATGAGTTTATAGTTTGATTGACTTGCGTCCAAACGAGTTAGGGCATAAGAAATTACATTAGAATTCCATTCATAGTGATTTTGTAAAAAAAATGCATTTGCCTCTGCTTTACGTAGATATAAATTATATCCAAGTGTGTTTCTTTGAGCAATTTGACATGCCAGGTAAACCAATAAATATGATGGAGGCTCAATATTCTTTTGGATAATGGCGTAATCCTCCCTCTCCTGCAGCATCTTAAAGTACTGGGGACTCCCCATATCCCTTAATGGACTAAGTACATCCAGCCAATCTTTTATAAATTTATTGCCAACCTGAGAGGCTAAAAACCAAGTTTCAATTACCGGAAAGTTGTTATCATAGGTATTTACCGATCTATAATAACCAATGACATCATATTTGTTTCTTAATGGTTCCTGGTATATCCAGTTTAAACTTTCTTGTAAGATGATAGTAGCATCCATCCATACACCTCCATATCGAAACAACAATTCTAATCTTATTAAATCGGTCTTATTTGGTACAGGAACTTCCGCATGGCAATAAAAATCAGGCAGATAATTTTTAATAGTATGACTAGATAGAACCTTTACTTCAAAATCGGGATTAAGTTTAATTATTTTTTCTACCGACCCTTTTACAATTTGCGGTAACTCATCTTCTTCCCAATAGATCCATATTAATTTCGGAATATCATCTCTTCTCTCCTGAGATTGGCATATTTCAATTACCGCTTCCTCATTGGAGAATAGCGGGAGATTGAAAATCCTCCTGCTATATCCAGCAGCAAGGCATCGCAGAACCTTTGGATATTTTGAGAGATTAAGCGGCATAAAGTTCAAGGTTTGAAAAGATCATTGCGATTATGGCAGCTCTTTTAAATGAAATTTTGGTAGCCAACCTTTTTATTAAATAGGCAGCATTACTAGGAGAAATCTTAACCATGATCTTGAAAAGGTCCATAAACTCTTTCCCAGACAAAGCCGATATACCTATATCCTCAGAAATCCTCTGGCTCTGAAGAACAAAATTGTTTTTAATATTATTGTCTTTTGTGTAGTTTTTTAGATTTAAAACAGCCTTCAATACATGGATGGATTGGAAATAGATAGATTTCTTCCCAAAAATAGAAATATTAGACATCCTATAAACCGCCATAAATTGCGGTAAATAGCCATATTTGCCCATTTCACCATTTAGAAACCACAATACATAATCCCCAACAAGTGAATGTTCTAAAAGATCGATAGATTTTAAGTTATTCCTACAGAGTACAGAAGGAGTATGGATAAAATTACCGTTTGATATCTCTTCAATAGTTTTTTTACAACTTTCCTCCTCTTTATTCAAGGTTTCATGCATAAAGCGACCCTCCTCATTCTCATATAGTAGAACTCTATGGTATACAAGGTTACAATCTTGATTTTCATTCAGGTAATCAACTTGCCTCTGGATTTTTTTCACATCGATCCAATAGTCATCACCTTCACAAACTGCGATAAACTCTCCTTTCGCTTGCTTAAAGGTCCAAATAAAGTTTTTAATGGAACCTTTATTAACTTCATGGTTATAATACCTAATAATAACATTAGGCGGACAGGGATTCTCTTTTATATATTTCTCGACCACCTGGTGAGTATTATCTGGTGATTTATCATTCGAAATGATTAATTCAATAACACCATTAAACTCCTGACTAACAACCCCATTGATTGCTTTTAAAATAAAATCTTCATGTCCGTATGTAGTCATTACAACTGAAACATCTACATTTCCTTGTTTATTTTCGTCCATAG
>DAIQBS010000074.1:0-15266 GCA_036781025.1 Sphingobacterium sp.
AATCAGCATTATATCAGGTATCGCGTTTAGTGCCTGTATTAATCGCAGCAATTCAAAAGAACAGATCCATACCGATTCGTTAGAACTCACGAAAAAGGAAAAAGTAGTTGCCTTGTTAAAAAGTTTAGAAACTGGAGATCAACAAGCCATAAACTACATCAATGAACATAAATATATTCAGCATAATTTGGCTGTTGCGGATGGTCTAGAAGGGTTTAAGGCTCTTTTACAACAAATACCTCCAAATTCAGGAACTGTGAATACCGTAAGGATATTTCAAGATGCTGATTACGTTTTTGCCCATACAGCATATAACTTTTCAAATCCTCAAGTAGCCTTCGATATTTTCAGATTTGAAGATGGAAAAATTGTAGAACATTGGGATAATCTTCAAAATAAACCTGCCTCTGCAAATCCAAGCGGACGAGGTATGATCGACGGAACGATAGAAGTGGAAGACCATGATAAGACAGAAGAAAACAAAAAAATTGTCAGAAATTTTGTAGATGATGTATTGGTTAATATTAGGATGGATAAACTTGATCATTATTTTAATGGAGATCAGTATATCCAGCATAATCCTCAAATAGCCGATCAGGTTTCAGGACTAAGAACTGCTTTAGTTAAATTAGCAGAAAATGGGGTAATAGTGAAGTATGAGCATATCCATCAGGTATTGGGAGAAGGAAATTTTGTTCTAGTGATTAGTGAAGGGTATTTTGGGAAAGAACATACTTCCTTTTATGATTTATTCCGAGTTGAGGAGGGAAAGATAGCAGAACATTGGGATGTATTGGAAAAAATACCAGCAAAGGAATCCTGGAAAAATGAAAATGGTAAATTCTAAAATGGCATGAGTTTTAATCCATGAAAATACTGATACGAAAGCTATCAGTATTTTTTTTTGATATTTTTCCTACCTCTATACTTTACTCACCTTACTTGAAGCGAAATAATTACTAAGTTTAAATTAGCATTACCTGAAAATCTTATGTCTAAACCAGATGAAAACAATACATGAAATCAACTTTAATGAATTCATAATTTTAAGATATCAACTCCAGAAACATGTAACGAATGCATAGAAAATGATGTTTTATTTTAAAATATCCAAAAATTGTAATAAATTCAAACAATAATCAATTGAGTTTTAAAGAACTTAGGGAAAAGGATTTAAACCTTATTATTTTACTTAAACCTTATCACCCTGCTACTTATGAGAATGCCAATCCTAAAGGTCGCTTTTTATTTGATTGCATTCCATGTATTTATAAGCTGTAATGCGAAGCAAGTTGCTGAAGATTCGAAAGGTGATAATAAACAGTCACTGAAGAATAGGCAACTGTATATTCGATCCATTGAAGGAATAGATGAAGAGATAGATAGTTTGATTTTAAATAGAGGAAAAGTATTATTATCGTATTCAGACTGTTATACTTGCCATAAAGAAGATAGAAAGCAAATAGGACCTGCATTCACTGATATAAACAAAAGATATCCTAGAAAGAAAGCCTTTATTAAAACCTTAGCTCAAAGAATCATTCAAGGTGGTCGCGGTGCTTGGGGACAGTCAGTAATGAGTGCACATCCAACGTTAAAAACAGAAGATGCTGAAGCTATGGTAGCCTACATCCTGTCCATTCCTTCCGCAGCTCTTGATGAATAATTGAGATTGTATTCAAACGATAGTTTGAATCGATAAAGAATAGGATAACCATTATAAAGAGACAAATATTTTCGTATTAAGCGTCTAAATATTTGTGCTATGAGTGACTTTAACAACATGATGATGACGAATAATTCGGTCATTTTACAGAGAAAAACCAAACTTTTAATTGCTGTTTTCACAGTAGTTGGTTTAATCATTGGTCTATTGACACAATGCAATTCCAGTTCAGAATCCTCCAGTACCAGCACGGATAAATTCGAATTACCAAAATATGTAGATTATAACTATGATATAAAACCCATTCTTTCGGATAAGTGTTTTGCTTGTCATGGACCTGATAACAATACACGAGAAGCGGGTTTACGTTTAGATACAGAAGAGGGTGCATATAAAGCTTTAGTTGAAAGTCCGGACAAACATGCGATTGTTCCTGGCAAACCTAATATTAGTGAAGCTTACTTACGCATTACTTCCAAGGATGAAACCTTGCGTATGCCTCCTACGGCATCCAATCTACCTTTAACAAATTATGAAATCGATTTAATAGAAAAATGGATTAAACAAGGAGCTGTTTATAAACCTCATTGGGCTTTCACCGCGCCAGTTAAGCCAGAAGTTCCTACACAAACGAAATTAGACTGGGGAACGAATGAAATTGATCAATTTGTATTAGATAAAATGCTTAAGGCGGGTTTTAAACCGAATCCCGAAGCCGATAAAAATAGATTATTGCGTCGTGTCAGTTTAGACCTCACCGGGTTGCCTCCCGATGAAAAAATCATGGATCGATTCTTAAACGACAATTCCCCACAGGCTTATGATCGATTGGTTGATGATTTAATGTCGTCTAAAGCATATGGTGAGCAAATGGCCTTGCATTGGATGGATGTGGCCAGGTATGCAGATTCGTATGGTTATCAAGACGATGATATCAGAACCCAGTGGCCTTGGAGAGATTGGGTGATCCATGCTTTCAATAATAATATGCCTTATGATCAGTTTGTGACTTGGCAATTGGCAGGTGACCTCTTACCAAATCCAACGAAAGAACAAATTTTAGCTACTGCATTTAACAGGAATCATAAAATAACAGAAGAAGGCGGTGTTGTGGAAGAGGAATATCGGGTAGCTTATGGATTTGATAAAACCAATACCTACTCCAAAGGAATTTTAGGTATCACCATGGAATGTGCGCAGTGTCATGATCATAAGTACGATCCATTTACACAGAAAAATTATTATGGGATGTATGCCTTTTTCAATAACTCTTTAGAAAAAGGATTGGAAGGATTGGTGAATTCAGGACCATCAAAAACACCAAGATTGACAGTGACGCAAGAAGATATCAAAGGTATATTAAGTTTTGTAAACCAGAAGGCTGATGAAGGAGATGTGACCATATCTGTGATGGGAGAACGCGACAGTATTCGTCCTACCTTTGTATTAGATAGAGGCTTGTATGATGCTCCTAAAGAGCGTGTATATCCTCAAACACCACAAGCGGTTTTACCTTTTGATAGCACCAAGTATGCCTCCAACCGATTAGGCTTGGCACAATGGACATTTAGTGCTAAAAACCCATTAACAGCACGTGTATTTGTCAATCAAATGTGGGCAATGATATTTGGACGAGGACTAGTAGCATCAGTTGCTGACTTCGGAAATCAGGGGGATTTACCTAGTCACCCTGAGTTATTAGATTGGTTAGCTTTAGATTTTCAAAACAACGGTTGGAATGTGAAGCGACTCATCAAGCAATTGGTAAGTACTTCCACCTATAAACAGTCCTCACAGATAGACGCGAAGCATTTGGAGAAAGATCCTGAAAATATTTACTTAGCTCGTGCAAAAAGGTTAAGGTTACCAGCGCAAATGATTCGAGATCAAGTACTCGCAACCAGTGGACTATTAAACAAATCTATTGGAGGACCAAGTATTAAACCCTACCAACCAGAAGGAATATGGGAAGTCAGTAGTTCAGGAAGAGGAGCATTAGCGCAATATGTTCAAGATCATGGAGAAGACCTTTACCGAAGAGGTTTATATGTATTTATAAAATTAACTTTGCCACCTCCCAATATGCTGATTTTTGATGCCAGTAATCGGGATGTATGTGAAGTTCAACGCAATAGAACAAATACGCCATTACAAGCTTTAGTGATGATGAATGATCCCGCAATTCTAGAAGCCGCACGCGTCTTTTCCATGAACCTCATCAATGGAGGAGCATCCAAAGATCATTCAGAACTAATTAAAACTGCATTTAAACGAGTTTTATGTCGTGATG
Source organism: Sphingobacterium sp. (assembly GCA_036781025.1). Taxonomy (GTDB): domain Bacteria; phylum Bacteroidota; class Bacteroidia; order Sphingobacteriales; family Sphingobacteriaceae; genus Sphingobacterium. Next base: position 3,957 of record DAIQBS010000074.1, read on the forward strand.
CTTCCGAAGCTGAACTAAAGATATTAACTCAATATTACCTAGAGGAATTTGATCGATTTACGAAGAAAAAAGCGGATGCTACTGCCTATTTAAAAATTGGGGAAGCTCCATTAGATCCGAAGATACCGGAAGTGAAGTTAGCTGCATTAATGTCTGTGGTGCATGCGATCTATAATCTGGAAGAAACATTGACAAAAGGGTAATAGCAGATAAACATCTAATTGTAGATTGTTATGAAAAAGAAATTAGATTCCAATTTAGATAAAGAAATAAAAGAAGCACAGTTGTTTCAAAATAGAAGACAATTTCTATCCAGCCTAAGCATAGGGATAGGAAGTGTAGCATTGGGTTCCTTACTGATACCGGATTTATTTTCCGGTAAACCTGGGAGCCAAGAGGCTTTTGAAAAGGCGCTCCCTCATTTCGCTCCCAAGGCAAAGCGAGTCATCTATTTATTCCAATCAGGAGGTGTGTCTCAATTAGAAACTTTCGACTACAAACCAAAGCTTCGAGAAATGATGGGACAAAATCTTCCAGATTCTATACGTGGAGGACAACGCCTAACGGGAATGACCTCTGGACAGGCGAGTTTTCCATTGGTGGGATCCTATTTTGATTTTGCTCAATATGGACAAAGTAGGGCTTGGATAAGTAGTTTATTTCCACATATGGCGAAGGTTGTTGATGATTTATGCATCATCAAATCTATGCATACCGATGCGATTAACCATGATCCTGCGATCACCTTCTTTCAAACGGGTTCACAACAAGGTAGCCGAGCCAGTATGGGTGCATGGCTGAGCTATGGTTTAGGTAGTGAAAATCAGAACCTTCCAGGCTTTTGTGTATTGGTGTCCAAAGGTCGAGGAAATGGACAAGGCGTATACTCTAAATTATGGACCAATGGCTTCTTAGACTCGGTACATCAAGGCGTTCAATTTATGGGTGGTCCTGATCCTGTACTCTATTTAGCGAATCCAGATGGTACCGATAAGTACAGTAGAAGAAAATTATTGGATAAGCTATCTGAGTTGAATAGCATGCAATATGAAACCTTTGGGGATCCTGAGATTACAGCAAAAGTACAGCAATATGAGATGGCTTATCGAATGCAAACATCGGTACCAGAGGTCACCGACTTGTCAAAAGAACCTGATCATATCATTAAAATGTACGGACCAGAGTGTTTAGTACCTGGAACTTACGCTGCTAACTGTTTACTAGCGCGCAAATTATCGGAAAATGGCGTTCGTTTTGTACAATTATATCATCAAGGATGGGATCAGCACGACGGTTTACCTTCGCAAATGGCGATGCAGGCTAAAGATGTAGATCAAGCTTCCGCTGCTTTAATTACCGATCTAAAACAGCGCGGTTTATTGGATGAAACGCTGGTAATTTGGGGAGGTGAATTTGGACGCACCAATTTTTGTCAAGGCGGATTAGCAGTAGATAATTATGGTCGAGATCATCACCCTCGTTGTTTCAGTATATGGATGGCAGGTGGAGGTATCAAACCTGGAATTGTACATGGGGAAACGGATGAACTAGGATATAATATTGTCAAAGACCCGGTGCACATACATGACTTTCATGCCACGATTTTACACACATTAGGAATCGATCATGAGAAATTAACCTATAAACATTTAGGCCGAAGGTATCGACTGACAGATGTTGCAGGTAATGTAGTTAAAGATATTCTAGCCTAAATTGAAACGCTAAATGACCATAAAAAATACGCATTTCAATATTCTATTGGGCTTAAACAGCTTTTTAGTTTTCTTTCTAATTTTTGAAGATAGTATTCAAGTTCCTGTCTTTTTACAAGTTATTGGCAGAATGCATCCCTTATTGCTGCATTTCCCAATTGTCTTATTCATCATCACCTGGCTCCTATTTTCCTTTCGACTTCGATTAGAAAAAGAAATACCCAATATAAAGCCTATCCTCCATCTCCTATTGTTTATCAGTTCTTTGTTGATTGTGGTGACCGCGATTATGGGATTGCTTCTTTCTAAAGAAGGTGGTTTTGAAGGATCGAGTTATGAATGGCATAAATATACAGGAATCGGACTTTCCCTCCTTTCTTTGGGATTATTGGGATATATACGCTTCACAAAAAAAGATAGTTATCCTGCTATCTTTAGTGTAGGGATTCATATTTCGATGTTAGTACTTTTGCTTGTAGGTCACTATGGAGCTTCTTTGACACATGGAGAAGATTTCATCACTGCTCCCATTATCAGTAAACCATCGAAAGAATTGGATGTGGAAAGCGCTATCGTATTTGAAGATGCCGTGTTACCTATACTTCAAGCAAAATGTATGAGTTGCCATAGTTCAAGTAAAGCTAAAGGAAACTTAATACTTTCAGACAGCAGTTCCATACTAAAAGGTGGAAAAAATGGTCAGTTGTTTTTGGCTGGAGAGCCGATGAAAAGCCTGATGATAGAGCGCTTGTTATTGGATATTGAAAATCAACATCGCATGCCCCCTAAAGGTAAACCTCAGTTGAGTATTGATGAAATTAGCCTATTGAAAGCATGGGTTAAAAGTGGCGGAAAATTCGATGTACCCTTATCCGCATTTAATGAGCAAGATAGCTTATACCAATCCGTAAAGGCGGTATATGGATTCGAAAAAGCAGAGGTCTATACCTTTGCAGCGGCTGATGCAAAAGATATTCAAAAATTAAATACACCCTACCGTATTATCAACACATTAGATGCTACATCCCCAGCTTTAGATGTAAACTTTTTTGGTAAAGATTTTTTTAATGAACAATCATTATCGGAACTACTGCCAATCGCAGAGCAAGTGGTATCGTTGAATTTAAGTTCCATGCCTATTACCCATAAGGATATACAGAGCCTTAAAAAGTTTATCAACTTAAGGAATTTGAAGTTAAACAACAGCAAGCTAAGCAATGAAGATGTTTCCTTGTTATCAGAACTTAAAAACTTGAAATATATCAGTTTAATTGGTACTGACCTAAAGAAAGATGGTTTAGAGAAATTAGCAGGAATGACTTCAATTCGTAAAGTGTATGTTTGGAATACGCCTATAAAAGAAGATGAAATAGCAAGTATCAAGAAAAAATTTCCAGCGTTAAAAATAGATGCCGGAGTTAAGTTGGACGAAAGTATCCAATTAGCCTTAACAGCACCTAAAATAACACCAGCAAGAAGTTTCTTTCAAAAGGAAGCGCTGGTGTCTATTACCCACCCTGTGAAAGAGGTTAATTTCTTTTATACTATAGACGGTACTGATCCAGATAGTAGCGCGACAGCGAAGCAATACGAAGCTCCATTTACCGTTCAAAAAGATGTATTATTGCGGGTAAAAGGTAAGAAAGAAGGCTGGCTACCAAGTCAAGAAGTTCGACAACATTATTTTGCGACCTTCCTTAGTCCTCAAAAAGTATTGTTGGAAACTAGACCAAATCCGCAATACAAAGGAAGAAAAGAAAAAAGTTTCTTCGATTTGGAAAGTGGTGGTAGCAATAATGCGGATGGTAATTGGTTAGGTTTTCAGGGAGCTGATTTTTCAGCTAGTTTACTCTTTGATAATCCTGTTCAAGTAGATACCCTTGCATTGAGCATCAAACAGGAATATGGTCAGCATATTTATGCTCCGGAATTTATTGAAGTATGGGGGGGTGCCGATAGCACAAAATTAAAGTTACTCAATAAAGTAAAACTAGAAATGGACAGAGCAGATCAAATGCGGAATCGCAGGTTATTGGTTTGCCCTCTTCCTAGTCAATCATTAAGTGTAATACGTATAAAAACTAAACATTATCCAAAAATACCGGAAGGATTCCCTGGTGGAGGGGCTCCCCCATGGTTATTTGTGGATGAAATAATATTGAAGTAAAAATAGATATATGAACAGAAAAACCTTTATCCAACAATCAAGTCTTCTAGCAGGAGGATTAATCATCATGAAAGATCTTTTTGCCAAACCAAAGGATGTCGTTTATGGTCACCATAACATGAAATATAGCTTAGATAAGTCCTGGGCAAGCAAACATAATCCTTCTTTAACAGTAAATGATTGTCATGAAATGGTGCAGGATAAGAAAGGCAGAATATTATTGCTAACCAATGAAACGAAAAATAACATCATCGTTTTTAATAAAGATGGTAAAGTTTTGGAAAGCTGGGGACATGAATTTCCTGGTGCACATGGGTTGACTCTGCACGATGAAAATGGAAGTGAATTTTTATATATCACCGATACTGCAAAAAATCAAGTTTATAAAACTGATTTAGCTGGTAAAATTTTGCTAACTATTAATGCTCCTCTTGGTGTTGGCTTATACAATAAAAAAGAGGGATTTGTACCTACAGAAACGGCCGTGGATAGCAATGGGGATATTTTTATTGCTGATGGTTATGGTGCTCAGCATATTCTTCATTACGATAGTAAAGGAAATTTGAAGAATCATTTCGGTGGTAAAGGAGAAGGTGATGCTTTTCTTGATAATGCGCATGGTATATGTTTTGACCGTAGAGGAGGTAAGAAATCCTTGCTAATCACTGATAGGACTAGGAATTGTTTTAAGCGGTACGATACTTCTGGAAAGTTGTTGGAGATAATAAGTATTCCAGGTGCTTGTGTTTGTCGACCGGTGATTAAAGGGAATTACATCTATGCGGCGGTATTAAGGTCACCAGAATTAGCGGTTGAAAATTCAGGTTTTGTGACGATACTGGATAAAAAGAATAAGGTGGTGAGTAATATTGGTGGTACAGAACCTATTTATAAAAATGGAGTTCTTCAGAAACTGGGTCAACAAGAGAAAATATTCGCAAATCCTCATGATGTGTGTGTGGATGATGATGATAATTTGTATGTAGCGCAATGGGCTTCGGGAAAAGTGTTTCCGTATAAATTGAAACGAGTGTAGGTAAAATAGTTTTACTTGATAAATAGAAAAGGAAACAGCCTTGATCTTTGTGGATCAAGGCTGTTTTTTAAAATAGTTATTTCGATAAAAATTTATATTTCTACCAAATTACGATAATCAAATTTTTGGTACTCTATTATTTTCTTTTCTTCCTTTTTTAATTCAATAAGTTCATTTTTGACTTGTAAACGAAACCAATCTTCTGGTCTAGTATGTGAAAATGCACTAAGTTTTAAGACGACCTCAGCATTCAGTTTGCGTTCACCTGATAAATATTTATGCAGGTTGCTGTCCCTCATTTCAAAATAGGTAGCTAATTCCTTCTTAGTTAATTTAAGAACCTTCAAGTACATTTTTACGAAATCCAGCGCACGAAGAACTTTCATGTTTTTATCTTCATTTTCCACATAATCCTCCAACATAAAGCGGATTGCCATTAGTTTATTTGCCAGTTGGCGTTCTTTTGGCTGTTTTTGAGCTTGAACAGCAATAAATTCTTTTAAGCCTTCCTTCTTCTCCTTGTTAAACACCTCTTCGAACTTGATTTCCTGTTTAGACATGATATCTTAATTTAAAAATTCATTTATTAATTTTTGCCCACCTTCAGGCGGAATGACCATTGTAGTTTCACCAAACCTTAATGCATAGTATTTTTGCGAATAATTAGACATCAGTTTCATCTCAACGACATTATCCTCCTCTAGTATTTCAAATGCAAGCCAACCCCTATAATCGTCATTTCCTTTTAAAAAACTAAGCCGGCATGCAAAAGCTATTAGGCAGCCCGCAACTCTTTCAAATAATCTTTCCTTGCCTTGATTATGTGGTGCTATTTCCACATATGCCATAAAAGGCTCAATCTTATTTTTCATCTCAAAAATTAGGCATCCTTCAATTTTATCTGGATTATCTTCCTGCACAAGTATATAGGTTTCATAACCTTTTACCTTGGCATGTTTTTTAAAATTGAACCTCCACCCATCGGTCAATGAAGGCAAATTTTGTCCTAGGTGTTTTGCATCTAGTATTAGTGCATTTACCAAGGTATCCCCTACTACTTTAAGTAATTTTACACGCATGTAAATAACTTTATTTACTTATATAAAGATACTAATATATTATACAAAATGTATAATTAAATAACTATAATAGTTTCTATTCTTCTTAGATTTTAAAAGATGTATTCTTGATATTTTTCAGGATTTAAAAATTATGGAAAAAAGAGTATAAGTTGTGTTAACAAAGATATTTAAGAATAATAAGTTCTGAACTGATGCAGAAAACGACGGGCAATTCCGCACAGTGGAGGAGCTTTATCCACCTCCCAATAGTCCCGCATGTCCAGTTCAGAATATTAATATAAACAAAAGACATTGATAACAAGTTAGTTTTTAAGTTGTTAATCTCAATTATAAAAAAATAACTACAATAAAAATTAATGTAAAAAATAAAAAGGTTGTAAAATTGCAAAAGTTATAACCCCAAGTAATATAAGTAATTACGATTTAATTTAGAGCGAACTAAATTGAGATTCAATCACCTTCTCAAGATTTCGTAATTCATGTTTTAGATTTTGTTTAGAAGTTAAAATCGGTTTGTCTTCAAACTTTTTAATTAATTGAACCGAATTTTTAAATTCTGGCAAGATATAGTTTAATTGACCTTCATCCATATTGTTGATATCTATAAATTTCCAACCTATGCTAGAGTTTTCGTGTATTGCTAATAAATTGGATAATTTAATTATAATATCATTTCTTCCCAATTGACTCATTACAATTATTTGAGGAATGAATTTATACTTCAATGTTCCTAGCTTATTAATTTTTAATAAATTATAATTTACAACAGAATCAATGCTTATTTTATAGCTTTCTTTTAGTTCTGAAAACATTTTTTTAAATAATTTCAAGGCATCCTCCTCCCCTCCCATTACTTTAATTAAACGAGGAGAAGTGTATTTCATCAACACTTCGGAATTACCTGTTATAGAAGCTTGAGTCATCATTTCTAACGAACGGTTAAGCGATAAATCCTCTTGTGAAAAGACTTTACCTGAATTAATTAATAGCAAAATTAAAATCAAAATAATTGTTATGTATTTCATACTTAAAATTATGAATTTAAAAAGAATATGTTATTGTGGTCAATAAATTAAAAATGGATAATCAAATTATAATTGATATCGTGTAGAAGGAATTTTTAGTAAAAGTTTTCAAACAAAATTGACTATATTAATTTCAAGAACAAATTCAACTTACATTTTGAGAACAATTCTTAAATTTATAGTAGCTTAAATTTAGCCTCATAAACCACAGGCTAATCATTATTTCGATAGGGTAATTCTACCCTAATTGGTTTTTCATATCCTCTTATCATTCATTAGAAATCTTGTTATTGGGTCAATTGTATTATCTGCAATTGCTGATTTCAATTTTTTCTTCGGTCAACTGATACCGGATCTCACTGAATGGTATTGAAAAATTCTTTAATGAATATTTAGCTATTAAATAAGTAATGAAAAAAGAAAATATTTGGGAGATTATGCCAGTAAATCCCCCATATTTAAATAAAAAATGTACCCGCTGTAATAATAACACCTTTTATTGTAGTGAGAAGTTCAGAATGAATGCTCAAAAAAAGAATATTGATGTCTGGTTGATTTATCGTTGTTCATCCTGCCAAAACATTTACAATATGACTATATTTTCCCGAACTAAATCGGCACTTTTAGAAAAAGATTTGTTCAATAAATTTTCTGAAAATAATAAGGTAATGGCTTGGGAATATGCTTTTTCTCCTTTAATTGGACAAAAAAATAAGGTTGAAATAGATTATGGAACTGTTGAATATCAAACAACGTTTGAAGGAGCTTCATTGGAAGATGTTTTAAATTTTGATAAGTCTATTATAGTGATTCGGATTAACTATCCTTTTGATTTTAATCTTAAATTGTCAAGTTTAGCTAGGTCATTTTTTAATATTTCGATAAGGCAATTAAATCATTTGATTGAGGCAAACGTTATTTCTGTTCAGAATAACTACCTTAATAAGAAACAAAAGGTTAGAAATGGGGATGTTGTATTGATAAATATTGCGAGATATAAAGCTGTATGTGATATTTAGGGAAGAAGATGTTAGAATTATGGACTATTGAATTAAATTGAGGTCTTGCCTACTCTTCTGATAGAATACTACGGGAAGATAAAAAGTTTCAATCTTTATTAGTATTTCAATTTTCCATTTCAAGATCTCTTTTATTATCAACAATTTGAATAACCAATTTTAAACTATTTTAAAATAAAAGGTGATAATTTAATCATATTTGGTACATCTAATAAAAGACATTTGTATGGAAGCTGTAAATAAATCAAATTTGGCAAATAGTCGAGAAGAAAATTTCACCAGCTTATATAAAGCTGCCTTTCCACCAATAGCTAAATATATCAGTCGTATGGGAGGAAGCTTTGAGGAAGCAAAAGATGTGTTCCAGGACGCATTAATTGTATTTTATGAAAATAAAATACTTACTTCTAAGAATTTATCAAACGATATCGGCTATCTCGTAGGGATTTCAAAAAACTTATGGTTGAAGCGTTACAGGGATTTTACTCAGCATAGGGTGTTATTTGATGCCGCGTCGCCAGCTGTAAATTCTGAACCTCAGCTTAATCTGTCCAACAACCGTCTATTTCGATTTTTAGAAATTGCTGGTAAAAAATGCATGGAACTCTTAAAGGCATTCTATTATGACCAAATACCTTTAACGGAAATAGCTGATGAATTTGGATATTCAGGTATACGAAGTGCAACAGCTCAAAAATATAAATGCCTTGAAAAAGTAAGAGATAAAGTTAAACAAAAAGCATTGACGTATGATGACTTCATGGAATGAAACTAAACGGATAGAAGAATATTTGATGGGGACATCAGATCCAGCCGAGGCATTAATCTTTGACGCTCAGCTCTTGCTTAATGATGAACTAGCTGCTAAAGTTGCCGCACAACAAAAAGTTTACGAAACAATAAAGCAGTATGGTCGTAAGGAACTGAAAATTGAAATAGAAGCTGTTCACCAAAAACTGTTTACTGATCCTAATTATTTAAGCTTTAGGCAAAAGATAATGAAGCTATTTAAAAATCCTTAAACCCCATTAATTATGCATATCGACAAAAATGAGTTCCGCAAATTTGCGGTGGGACATTGTTATGTCCAAAAAGAGCGTGTAGACAAATATATTTCCAAAATTGAAAACACTAATATTCCCTTGGCAATGACCCCTTACATTACCGAAGAACGAGAATTGAGAGTATCGCAAATGGATGTATTTTCCAGATTGATGATTGACCGGATCATATTTATGGGAACACCTGTTGAGGCAAGTACTGCTAACATAATACAGGCTCAACTCTTATTTCTTCAATCGGTAGACCCAAAAAAGGATATTCACATGTATATTAATTCACCAGGTGGTGAGATTTATGCTGGATTAGGAATTTATGACACCATGCAACTGATTAGTCCGGATGTAGCAACAATCTGCACTGGGATGGCTTTTTCATTTGGAGCTGTACTTCTCTGTGGTGGAGCCAACGGTAAACGAGCTGCATTACCACACTCCAGAGTGATGCTTCATCAACCTTTAGGAGGTGTACAAGGTCAAGCTTCTGACATTGAAATTACTGCTAACCAGGTATTGAAATTAAAAAAAGAGCTTTATGAGATAATTGCCAAACATAGTGGACAAAATTATCAAAAAGTACATGATGTCAGCGACCGAGACTATTGGATGACTTCCGCTGAAGCTAAAGAATTTGGAGTGATTGACGAAATCCTTTAAAAATTACTGCCTTGACAATAAAAAATAGGTTTAATTAATAATCCCAAAGGGGGAACCTTTCAGAACTAATATTTTCAATTAGATATTTGCAAAGACTTTGTAGTAAATAAACAGGTATCGAGCCAATTAGTACAAAGTAATATATTATTATGATAAAAATCTCGTTATATATTCTAAAACATGAAGCAATTATTATTTATCTTATTATTATTCGTTTCCAAATTGTTGCAGGCTCAACAAAATGAAATCCCTAAAGAGGTAAAATCTATTTTTGAGGGATTATGGGAATGCAATAATAAATATCAAAGTAATAAGATTAAGATCACATTTGAGCCTGGAAAAGAATATGCTATTTTTAATGATATTGGTAATGGAATGGCTCCAGCCAAGATACTCCATGCAAGCATGGAAAAAGAGAACTTATTTGTTATTCCGGCTGTGCAGTATCAAAATGATTATACTGAGTTTAAAGTAGAAAGAGGAAATCTTTACTTGAAGACAAGAATGATAACTTGGGATTCAGCAGGTAATATTTTAAGCAAGGGGAATTTAAAAACTAAGATTTTTAAGCGCGTTTCACCCCAAAAGCATATTAGTGTTTCAATTGCCAAAATAACCAAATCTGAATTTTATCAGAAGAAACAATGAATTGTTTCAAACAAACCAGTTGAAAAAATTACTGATTTTAAAATCGTACAAGAAAAATTAAAGGGAATCGTAGAATTTGAAGAGTTAGATGGTTATATAGCCATTAAAAAGATAAATTTTAGAAATGGTACCACAACCAATGCCTCTTATCAATTGGATGAATGTAGTTTTAGCGCCTATTTTCCCAAGGAAGATATCCTTTTATTGGAATGTGGGCATACTATGGATAAAAGCTTCGATTTGAAAACTGGGAAGGATACTTATGAGGTGGGTAATCTGAATTACGTAATCACATCACCTTCGAGGAAATATCGATTAAACAAAATCTTTGAGGGACAAGAGTGTTTTAATCATTTCATTCAGGAAAATGAGAACGGTAGTTATAAAAAGATATTGGAACTCAATGAACCTTTTGAAAAGGAAACTGGCAAATGGCTCTGTGTAACCGAGCAGGAATTCTGGGCAGATGACAATACGCTTTATTTTGGTCTGGTAACTAAATATAAAGAGGATGGTAACGAGCATGAATTCTATAAGGTAAATATAACCAAGGATAATAAATGAGAAAACACACAAAATGAGAAGTTTAATATATACCCTTTTACTATTCTTGCTCTTTTCGTGTAAGACTTCGGTAAATAATTTTTACCATGGAATAGTGCTTGATGAATACGGTAAACCACTTGAAGGAGTGACCATATTCGAAGATGATAGAAAGAACGGTAAAGTAACCAGAACGGACAGTACCGGATATTTTAAGCTTTTTAGGAGCCCGGATTGGCTGGGTACGCTGATCTTTATAAAAGAAGGATATAGAACGGATTCCAGTTCATCTGTAAATCGCCAAGCCGGGGAAAAGATAAGGTACAATTTCATAGAAAATGACACAACTCTCGTAAAATTGAA
>DAIQBS010000075.1:0-15247 GCA_036781025.1 Sphingobacterium sp.
CAAAACACAAATATCTAATAATTTTTCTCTCCTCCACAACTTTTGTACATGATCCAATTTAAGCCAAGTTAAACCTCTTAATACTAAATACTACCTACTAACTACTTATTTACTATCTTTGCAAAAGAATGAGTACACAATTAGATAATGGAGTGAAGCCTTATAATCATTATGGGGCGTATTTGAAATCAAAATATAACGGTCAAAAGGTTTTTAAAGTTATCGTTGATGGTAATTTTACTTGTCCGAATCGTGATGGCAGTAAAGGTTTTGGTGGTTGTACTTATTGCAATGTAGATTCCTTCACGCCAGATACAGCAAGAAAAATTCCTTCTATTCGTGAGCAAGTTGAAAATGGGATTGAAAGAGCACGTAATAGTTATGGTGCTGAAAAGTTTATTATATATTTTCAACCCAATACAAATACCTATGCACCTACACATGCATTGAAAATGATGTATGATGAAGCATTAAGTATTTGTCCCGAGCATACTTTGGGTTTATCTGTTGGTACACGTCCTGATTGTATTGATTTTGAAAAAATAGCCTTATTAGAAAGCTATACCGATCGTTTTGATGTAGACTTGGAGATGGGTATGGAATCCATTTATAATGATACTTTAGAACGAATTAATCGAGGTTGTTCACATGACGAATTTACTCAGGTGATGGGTATGCTAAAGAATTCACCATTGGAGCTTTGTGTACATACGATATTTGGATTTCCTTGGGAAACAGAAGAAATGATGTTGAGGTATGCTGATGAAATAAATAAACACCCTCAAATAAAATTCGTTAAGTTACATCATTTACATATTGTAGAAGGCTCTATAATGGGTGTAAAATACAAAAGAGAACCTTTCAAATTGTTTAGTCTGGAAGAATATACGGAGTTTTTAAGCAAATTTATTCCATTATTACGTCCAGATATTATCATTCAACGGATATTTGGAATTGCCGACAAAGAACTATTAATAGCACCGAATTGGAACTTACCGAAATCAGGGATACAAACAAAGATAGATAAAGGTCTTGAGTTGAGAGGTGTTAAACAAGGTTCACAATACCAAGAATTTGTTTTTTAAAATATTATATAAAAAGAAAGAGGTAGAAACATATGTTTCTACCTCTTTCTTTTTATAGCTATAAATATTACCCTTCAACAATAGATTTTAAATCCGCTGGAGAATAGTTAATAGATTTTAATGTTTTATGGTCTCCATCTCTAAATACTAAGAATTTACCATCAATTTCTTTATAATGAGATTCAACTCCTTTTTCTAAATAATGCTTTTGTGTAGCGATAGCTTCTTCTTCAGTTTTACAAGCTTTACTCATATTAGAGCGTTGCACTTCATTAAATAAATCATTGAATTTATCTTTTAGACCAAATTCTAAAATAGCTCCTGAAAGAACATATTGAATATCACAAAGCGCGTCTGCAATTTCAACGATGTCTTTATTATCAATAGCTTCTTGTAGTTCTTTTAGTTCTTCAGCAATTAAAGAAACCCTAAGATTACATCTTGTTTCAGATGGAATAGTGGGTTGATCTAATATAGGATGCTGAAATGTTTGGTGGAATTCAGCTACGGATGTTAAGCATTTTGGATCTGTCATGTGGTATTAAATTTCTTTAAAAATACAAAAGTTAGTGGACATAAAAAAGGCACTAGATAGTGCCTTTTGGATTATTTAATTAAGTGTTTCAACTGAATTATTTCTTTATCATCGAGGTATCTCCAACGTCCACGAGGTAAGTCTTTTTTCGTTAGATTAGCGTATACTACACGATCCAATTTAACGACTTCATAACCTAGTGATTCAAATATTCTACGAACAATTCTGTTTTTACCGCTATGAATTTGGATACCAACTTCTCTTTTAGATGCGCCGGTTACAAAGCTTACATCATCAGGTTTGATGAACCCATCTTCTAATTCAATACCAAATTGAATTTTATTAAAGTCACCCTGAGTTAAATTCTTACTAAGTTCAACTTGATATATTTTGCTGATGTTATTCCTAGGATGAGAAAGTTTTTCTGCAAGGTTACCGTCATTCGTTAACAACAATAATCCTGTTGTATTTCTATCTAAGCGGCCAATAGGGTATATACGTTCTCTGGTAGCTTTTGATACAAGTTGCATGACTGTTTTGCGTTCTTGAGGATCGTCAGTGGTTGTGATATAATCTTTAGGTTTGTTTAATAAAACATAAACCATTTTTTCACGCTTTAAGCGTTCATTATTATACCTGATTTCATCTTTTGCAGGATCAACTTTAGTCCCTAATTCAGAAACCACTTCTCCATTAACGGAAATCACCCCTGATTCAATCAATTCATCCGCTTTACGACGAGAACAAATACCAGAGTTAGCGATGTAACGGTTTAAACGAATTAAGCCGTCATCTTCATGATCTGTTTGTTTTTTCTCAGAAAATGTTCTTCTAGGTTTATTAAAACTGTTTCCTTCCGAACGATCGCGGAACTCTTTATGATCTCTATCGCCAAAACTACGTCTTGTGGAAGATCTTTCTCTATCGTCTGATCTGCGAGGTCTTTGATCATCTTTTCTTTCGAAACGGTTAGATCCTTCTTTATTAAATCTACTTGGTTTTTGATCACGATCAAACTTGTTAAATTTTTGATCTCTACCTGGTCTTGAAGGACGGCTATCACGATCAAATTTGTTGAATTTTGATTCTTTATCAAAACTACCTTCTTTGTTCGTGCGATCAAATTTATTAAAGGATGAATCAGAACGCTTTGAGCGATCAAAATTAGATCTATTTCCAGTATCTGAACTTCCAAATTTGCGGTCTTTATCAAACTTCTTAAAGGAGGAGTTACGATCTGATTTGTTAAAACTACGATCTTTATCGGTATTATTAGATCGGTCGAATTTCCGATCTTGATCTCTGGAGGATGAATAAGAACTGCTTTTTTTATCCCTATTATTATCCCTAAAGCTTTGTGAGTTGCTTTTTCTTCTGTTGGAGTTGTCCTCACGACTGTTCCTGTTGCTACTAAATGGCATATTTTCAAAAAAAATTGAACTACAAAGGTAGTCAAAAAAATGAGTATTGTCCTACTTATTTTCTAATATTTTAATATTCTGTTTATCCTATAATAACACTGATTTTTAAAGCAGTATGAAGGTCTGTTTTGTAACTATTTGGTATTTAGTAAAATAGTCCGTACCTTTGGGGCTGAATTTTTACCAAGCTGTCATTTGAACGGATTATTACGCGTGGATAGGGCAGCAGTAAGGGATTGAATGATTAAAAAAAGAGTATTATGTAGTAGTGTAATATTGACTGTTTTATTGTTGTCAAAATTATACTCGAACCCCCAAACAGATTTATTGGAAGATCCTTTTAGAAAGGCATTAGACCAATCCATGAAAGCAAATGTTTCCCAAACATTGGCTGACAAAAAAAACAAAGAAATTCAAATGAATTCCATTCAGGTGAATTTTGCAAATGAAGATGTTCCTTTAGAAGAGGAAAAAGTAAAACGCAAATTAGACAAGTATCTTAAGCAATTTGCCTACCTCAAAAAGTCTTCACACCATATACATCGCAAAGCGGATGTTATGCTTCCCAAAATTTCTAAAATCCTTCAAAGCTATGGTATCCCGGATGATTTCAAATACGTCGCTGTCGTAGAAAGTAGTCTGAACCCTGGTACAACTTCACATAAAGGAGCTGGAGGATATTGGCAGTTTATACCTTCTACTGCGCGATTGTACGGCTTAAAAGTGAACGGAAAAGTTGATGAGCGCACAGATTTAACTAAATCTACTCATGCTGCCGCAAGATACCTTAAATCTTTGTACAAAGAATTCGGAGATTGGACTTTGGTAGCTGCTGCCTATAATGTAGGTGGTAATCGATTAAAGGCATCCTTAAGAAATCAAAAGAAAGATAGTTATTATGACCTGCAACTAAATGCTGAAACAGCATCTTATGTGTATAAGATTATATCTATGAAAACCATATTAGATCAAGGTTAGTTAATAACGCTATTGATCCATCGAAAACGAGGCTAAATCATTCAGTTGATTTAGCCTTTTTCATGATAGATTACTTAATACAAGCTCTCTTTTAAACTATATAATAATTCAACTTATTGTTTCTCAAAAAATCTCATTAGAAAAGTGATTTAAATCACTTTTTCTTACTCCCTATTATCATTAGAATGTCATGGCTATCCCTGTACCTTTGACAAGGTTAACTTAACATAAAGAATAATGCAGGTAGAGCAATTTAAGTATGACAACAAGATTGTCAGAGATTTTGGAATCGCAACTGTTATTTGGGGTATTGTAGGTATGACGGTAGGGCTATTAGTAGCCTTGCAATTAATCTGGCCTGCAATAAATTTCGAATCACAGTACACTACGTTTGGACGTATCAGACCCTTGCACACGAATGCAGTCATTTTTGCTTTCGTAGGTAATGCCATTTTTATGGGCGTTTATTACTCCATGCAAAGGGTACTCAAAGCAAGGATGTTTAGCGATTTATTGAGTAAAATTCATTTTTGGGGATGGCAATTAATCATTGTAGCATCTGCTATCACCTTACCTTTAGGATTAACAACCTCGCATGAATATGCGGAAATGGAATGGCCTATTGACTTAGCCATTACTATTATTTGGGTTGTTTTCGGTATCAACATGTTTGGTACAATCATTAAGCGTAGAGAGCGTCATATGTATGTAGCTGTGTGGTTCTACATTGCTACGTTTGTTACGGTAGCTGTTTTACACATTGTAAATTCCATTCAAATTCCTATTGGCTTTTGGAAGAGCTATTATGTTTATTCAGGCGTACAAGATGCCTTGGTACAGTGGTGGTATGGTCACAATGCGGTTGCATTTTTCTTAACTACTCCATTCTTAGGAATGATGTATTACTTCCTACCTAAAATGGCCAATCGACCAGTCTATTCTTACAAATTAAGTATACTTCACTTTTGGTCTTTAATTTTTATTTATATCTGGGCTGGCCCTCACCACTTATTGTATACATCATTACCTAGCTGGGTTCAATCCTTAGGAGTTGTTTTCTCTATCATGTTGATTGCTCCAAGTTGGGGAGGTATGATCAATGGATTGCTTACCCTACGTGGCGCTTGGGATAAAGTGAGAACTGAACCTATGCTGAAATTCATGGTAGTTGCACTAACCTGTTATGGTATGGCTACGTTTGAAGGACCTATGTTATCCCTAAAACAAGTAAATGCCATTGCGCACTTTACCGATTGGATCGTAGCTCACGTGCATATTGGTGCTTTAGGCTGGAACGGATTTATGACCTTTGCTATATTATATTGGTTAATCCCAAGAATTTATGGTACTGAATTGTATTCTAAAAAATTGGCTAATACGCATTTCTGGATTGGAACATTAGGTATCCTATTCTATGCTATTCCGATGTATTGGGCTGCTGTAGTTCAAGGATTAATGTGGAAAGAATTTACACCAGAAGGTGTCTTAAAATATCCAAACTTTTTAGCGACTACCTTAGAAATCCTACCAATGCACATGATGCGTGCTGTAGGCGGTGTATTATACCTTTCAGGGGTAATTTTAATGACTTACAACTTAATTAAAACTGTAAAAACAGGAAAATTAATTGCTGATGAGTCTGCTGAAGCTCCTGCATTAGAACCATTAACTCATCAAGAAGCTTCTAAACACCGTAGACTAGAGCGTAAGCCTGTTTTATTCATGGTCCTAGCATTGATCGCTATTCTTATTGGCGGTATCGTTGAGATGATTCCAACATTTACCGTGACCAGTAACATTCCGACCATTTCATCTGTAAAACCTTATACCGCTTTGGAATTAACAGGTCGCGATTTATATATCCGTGAAGGTTGTGTGAATTGTCACTCTCAAACCATCAGACCATTCCGTTCAGAAACGGCACGTTATGGTGAATACAGTAAGGCTGGCGAATTTGTGTATGACAGACCTTTCCTTTGGGGATCTAAACGTACCGGACCAGATTTGCACCGTATAGGAGGTAAGTATCCGCACAAATGGCATTACGATCACATGTTAGATCCTACCATCACTTCTCCGGGAAGTATTATGCCGGCTTATCCTTGGTTGTTAACCCAAGATATCAGTTACAAATACTTAAGCAGTAAAATGAAGGTGATGAAAAATCTGGGTGTGCCATATACGGATGCTGAAATTCAAAATGCTGAAGCTGATGCACATG
The DNA here is from genome assembly GCA_036781025.1 of Sphingobacterium sp. GTDB lineage: Bacteria > Bacteroidota > Bacteroidia > Sphingobacteriales > Sphingobacteriaceae > Sphingobacterium. The sequence goes on from DAIQBS010000075.1 coordinate 6,241, forward strand.
CGCAAGCAGAAAGTATTGCAAAAGATTTGGCGTCAAATCAAGTGGAGACAGAATCGAATAAGGAGATAATAGCCATGATTGCTTATTTACAACGCTTAGGGACAGACATTAAAGGAGAGCCTAAGGGAACAGCCGAAGTAATAAAAGTAGACGAATCGAATTAAGGTATCATTTGAATTAGAATAATTATGTGGAAGCAAATAACAAATTTACAAGGTGACGAGATTTATCTCATTATTTCTCTGCTCATCTTCCTATCCTTCTTCATTATGGTAACTATTATGCTTGTTACGATGAAAAAAAGCTTCGTGGATTACATGAGAGGTTTACCATTGGAAGAATCTGAAAAAGAATTAGAGAATTAACCTGAATCTGAACGAATATGAATATAATACTATTAGCCGACGTAGCAGCAACAAGTTCGATGCCTATAGGTACAGGAAATCTGTATAATGATATCTTTTATATCACCGTTTTTGTCGTGCTGTTAGCCGTATTATTTGCAGCAATAGCCATTAATAAAGCGCTTCGATCTATGCTAAAGGTGACGATGCCTGAGGTAGTGAAAGAAGAATCGCGTTTGGCAGCAGAAAAGAAGATTGCTCGTAAAAATTATTGGAAGAAAACTTGGGATTATATCACAGGCTTGAAACCTTTGGAGCAAGAAAAAAGTTTGGTGATCGAAGACCATGAGTACGACGGTATTGAAGAATTAAACAATCCAATTCCAGTATGGTTTAGCGCCTTGTTCTATGCATCAATTGTGTTTGGGGTGGTGTATATCCTGATTTACCATGTCCTTGGAATAGGCTTAAATCAAGATCAAGAATATGAGCGTGAAATGGCCAGAGCTGAAAAGGAAAAGCAAGAGTACTTAGCACAAAGTGCCAATTTATTTGATGAAAATACCATCACTGTAGATGCTTCTGGATCGCTAGCTGCGAATGGTAAGGCTATTTTTACCACAAATTGTGCAGCTTGTCATGGTAATGATGGTGAAGGAACTATTGGACCAAACTTAACTGACCGTCATTGGATTCATGGTGGTGAAATTAAAGATATTTTTAGAACCATCAAGTATGGTGTTCCTGATAAAGGTATGGTGCCTTGGGAACAAACCTTAACTCCTGCCCAAATTGCGGAATTAAGTAATTATATCTTGACCCTTCGCGATACTAAACCTGCCAATCCTAAGGAAGCTCAGGGAGAGGAAATTCTGAAGTATGAGAATGAAAAAGGTGCAGAAGGAGATGCTGAAGTAGCTACTGAACAGGATAGCGTAACTACAGCTAATTAAAACGTATTGAAACACGAATCATAATGGGAATAGTAACAGATCAGTACCAACCAAATAACCAACCTGATAAATCGAAAAGACAATGGATTTATGCCAAAAAACCTGCTGGCAAACTCTATAATTATCGACAGGTGTTGGGGTACAGTTTGTTACTATTCTTCTTTCTAGGTCCCATCGTAAAAATCAATGGGAATCCGTTCCTGATGTTTAATTTGATAGAACGTAAATTTTCCATCTTTGGGAATATCTTCTATCCTCAGGATATGCATATCTTCTTATTCGGTATGCTTATTATACTTGTCTGTATAGTCCTATTTACCGCCGTTTATGGCCGTGTTTGGTGTGGATGGAGTTGTCCACAGACAATATTCATGGAATTGATATTTCGTCGAATTGAATACCTTATTGAAGGAGACTGGACACAACAAAAAAAATTAAACGAAGGCCCAGATTCTGATGCTAGAGCTTGGAGAAAAATACTAAAACATGGTATTTTCTTAATCATTTCCTTTTTGATTTCTAACCTGTTTTTAGCCTACATCATTGGATTTGATGCCTTGATGAAAATTGCCACCGATCCGATTGATCAACATATCGTTGGCTTTCTCTCCATCATCGTATTTACCCTAGTGTTTTATTTCGTATTTGCTTTTGTTCGGGAAATCGTTTGTACACGTATTTGTCCTTACGGAAGATTACAAGGTGTATTATTAGATGATCACTCCGTGACTGTCGCTTATGATGCTGCTAGAGGGGAACCACGTGGAAAAATAAAGAAAGGAGATGATCAAGCAAAAGGAGATTGTATCGATTGTAATCTTTGTGTTCATGTTTGTCCTACCGGAATTGACATCCGAAAGGGAACTCAATTAGAATGTGTTTCTTGTACGGCCTGTATTGATGCTTGCGATGCTGTCATGGAAAAAATCCATAAGCCAAAACGGTTGATTGGTTTTTATACCTTGGCCGAAGCAGAAGGAAAAGAAGTTATTAAGAAAGGGAAGAAGAGAAATACCAGAGCGATTGTTTATTCCTGTATTCTGGTTGTTTTGATGTCTGTGTTTGGTTACTTAGTCTTTAGTCGATCGGATGTTGGAGGTCGTTTATTGCGCGCAAAAGGTAGTACTTATCAACTCAAAGAGGATGGAACGGTAAGTAATCTGTATACGTTGGAATTGATTAATAAGACTAGCCATGATTTGGACTTTGAATTAATTAGCAAAAATCCAGAAATACGAGTACAAATTGTTAATCCAATTAACCATATTAATAAGGAAGGAAGCGCTACGTTAAGTTTATTCCTCATTACGGAGAAAAAGAATATTAAGCAATATAAAACAGATGTCGAAGTAGAAGTTAGATCCAAAGGCAAAGTATTAGAAACGCTGGAAACAACTTTTATTGCGCCACCGTCAAAAAAATAACGATGAACTGGGGATATAAAATAGTATTTGGTTTGGGTGCCTTTATGGCATTTATCGTAGCTGCAGGAATCTATATGGTATCTCATGATACTGATAGCTTAGTGGAGTCTGATTATTATGAAAAAAGCCTGAGCTATGATGAAACGGTACATAAAAAAGAAAACTTGATGAAATATCAAGCCAAACCAACAGTACTTGTAAAAAGTGATACCTTGGTTCTACATTTTAAACAAGCAGGAAATCAAGGTGTTTTATTATTTAAAAGAGCTGATGAAAATAAAGGGGATAAGGAAATTCCTTTTGCTACCAACAATACAACATTTAAATTACCACTAACTTCGTTTAAAGCAGGAAGTTGGAATTTGGATATCGATTGGAAACACGAACAAGCATCGTACCTCTCCAATCATCAATTGTTTATTCCTTCAAAATAGGAAAGGATAACATAAGAAGTGGAACACAAAAATAGTTGCAAATGACTTATCATTATTTAGCATTCTTTATGGGGCTTTTGGGAAGTGTACATTGTGCAGTCATGTGTGGTCCGCTATTGATTGCAATACAAGGTGGGCAATCCATCAATTGGAAAACAACAATCAATAAATTCATTTATCAAGCTGGTAGAATATTAAGTTATGTGCTTTTAGGCTTGGTTCTAGGTGTTGTTGGTCATGCTGCTGCTATACAAGGTTGGCAACAAGGCTTTAGTTTGTTTACAGGAGTACTGCTTGTATTATTGGCTTTTGTATTTATGTTTCAGCACAGTTCGACTTCCTTCGCTGCATTTCAAACGAAAGCCATTCAACCCTTTACCAAACTTATGAGCAAATGGTTGTTTAGACCGGGAGGGAGTTTTATTGCAGGTCTATTAAATGGATTTTTACCCTGTGGAATGGTCTATATGGCATTAGCTTCTGCGGTTAATGCAGATTCTATCGCAAATAGTTTACTATTCATGTTATTGTTTGGCTTAGGAACCTTACCATTACTTCTACTATTTTCCTTTGCTGGAAACTTCCCTAAACAAGTTTTTAAAAAAGGATTTTCTAAAATTCTTCCCATATTATTCCTTATCATGGGAATCTGGTTTATCCTTCGAGGAGCTAACCTTGATATTACCTATTTAAGTCCGCTATTACAGGTGAATGGTGCGATGAATTGCGCTTAATATAAATGTCCTAAATCTCATTTTTCTTTTAGTTTTTATTCCATCGGTTTTTCATTTTCAAACCTATTAATATCAATATTATTATACCTTCCAAACATATTTGACCGGCACCTGTTTGTATAGTCATAGCCTAAAGTGGATTGGAATTTGAATTCTTGTCGCAATGAAAATTCTTTTCTATCTTGTAAACAGGGTTGTTGCTTCTAAAAATCAGTTAATATGACTGATTTTTTAGGTAATTAATAAAATCATTTTTATGAAGGAATATTTAGATCCTGTCATCTTATTTCTTGAACAGTGGGGTTGGATTCCTATGCTTTTAATATACATAGGAGTGATCATCACCATATTAATTGAAAATAGAAATCCTACCAAGACCATTTCTTGGGTATTAGTGATTGTATTTTTACCTTTCATTGGACTAATCTTGTATTACCTCTTCGGACAGAAATTTTCAAAGGTTAAAAAAATGAAGCGTATTAATCACGAACAGAGTTTGCGATTAAAAAAAGAATTCCAACGCTTAGAGCCATTAATGTTATGGTCTATTCGAAATATACATAGTAAAATCGGTGATTTATCACGGGTTTACGCTTACTTGAAAAATGAAAAGCTATCTACTCCAACCTTAAATAACGAAGTAACCCTCTTAAATAATGGGGAAGAGAAGTTTCCTATATTCCTTGACTCCCTTCGGTCCGCTAAACATTCCATCCATTTAGAATACTATATTTTTGATCTGGATCATATAGGCACACAAGTGCTGCAAATACTAGAGGCAAAAGCAGCTGAGGGCATAAAGGTTCGATTAATTGTAGATAGTTTTGGATCCCCAAAACTAGTCCGATATTTTAGAAAGAAGACAGACTCATTAATCGAATTTCAACCTTTTCTTCCCGTAAATTTTACCTCATTAGCAAATAGTAATTTTCGTAATCATCGTAAAATAGCTGTCATAGATGGTTACATCGCTTTTATAGGAGGTATCAATATTTCAGATAGATATATAAATCCCAATAGCCACAATTTATATTGGAGAGATACTTCTGTGCAAATCAAAGGGAACGCAGCAGCGATGTTTCAAATTAGTTTTTGGAATTCTTGGAATCAAACGGAGGGTGCTCCTTTCCAATTGGATGAAGGATATATCAAAGAAACAGCTATAGTCTCGGAGGAACTAAGTGCCGTAGCCATTGCATCCAGTGATCCAGGTTCTTTAGGACCTTTTAATATGGAGGCCTTATTAATCAGCATCGGAGAAGCGAATGAATCCATTCGGCTCTGTACTCCTTATTATATACCTACTGATGAATTGGCAACAGCTTTAAAAACAGCTGCCGCGGCAGGTGTTAACGTAGAACTCATGGTTCCTTTGGAAGGAGACAACTGGATTGTCCAACATGCATCTTTGTCATTTTTAAAACCACTATTAGAACGAGGTGTTCAGGTATATCGCTATAAAAAAGGATTTTTACATGCTAAAACAGCCATCATTGATGGGAAGATTGCTTATGTAGGTACGGTAAACCTTGATTTTCGAAGCTTTTATATAAATTATGAAGTGGCAGCTGTAATTTCCAATAAACAATTTTGTAAAGCGATGGATGAACGCTTTGAATTAGATAAACTGGATTGCGAACTCGTCACTTTGAAAGAATGGAAGAAACGGAAAGCTTGGAAACGAGGAATTGACTCTCTTTGCCGTTTATTAGCCCCATTATTATAAGCCCTAGCTGTTAAAAATAGTGAATAAGCATTTATCTTCCCTAAAAAATGAATATATTTAGCTTTTTGAAAATCGAAGAATACATGTTGAAATCCAAGCACCTACTTATTCCGTTTCTTTTCCTATTTGTCGTACATTTCCGTGCGCAAGCTCAAGAAAAACCGCAAATTCCTATTAATACTGTTGTTGAAAATGTACAAAAATACTTTTCGGTGTATCCCGTTGAAAAAGTACACATGCATTTTGATAAGCCATACTATGCTGTCGGAGATACCCTTTGGTTCAAAACTTACCTAAATACCAACCTATTCAATTATGATCCGAGTAAAGTTGCTTATGTGGAAGTATTAAACAGTAGAGACTCCCTAATGCAGGTGATGCGTATTCCATTAAAAGACGGTGGAGGTGACGGACATTTGGTATTAGATCCTCAATTTTGGGCGCAAGACAACTATCGTTTTCGTGCTTATACCAAATGGATGATGAATTTCGACTTAGATTACTATTTCAATAAAGTGGTGCCTATTGGGGATGCCATAAATAAAAAATTAGGAGCTATTGTAAATTTTACTCCGGATGGATCTAAAACCAAAGCAACCTTGCAGTTTCGCGGTAAAAACGGTCAATTATTAAATAAACGAAAATTAACCTGGGAAGCCAATGATGGCTGGGACGCGTTTGATAAAGGTAAAGCAGAAACAGATGAATTAGGACAGGTGGTCATCAACCTAAATAATAAAGAAAAGGAAAAGTTCAAAAAAGGGAGAATCGTCATCAAATTAGAAGATCAGGAAACCTTAGTGGGACAATATGCATTATCCAATGCTTTATGGGATGCTGATGTTCAATTCTTTCCTGAAGGGGGAGATTTAATTGCAGGAGTCAGTAAAAAAGTATCTTTTAAAGCGATCTCTTCGCATGGCTTGGGTGTTCGGGTTAAAGGTAAAATTATTGATAGTAAAAAAGCTGAACAAGCCAAATTTGAAGACCTTGGGCTAGGGATGGGTACTTTTACTTTAAATCCAGCCATGGGCGAAACGTACAAGGCTGTGGTGACTTTTGAAAATGGGGAAGAAAAAACCTATGATTTACCTGCTGTCGTTCAAGATAAGATCAATGTTGTATATGCATCTCAAGATACTGCAAATATTTCAATCGGTTTATTTACTAATGATAGCTATTTCAAGACCATTGAAAATAAACCTTTTTATATATTCGGTCAACTGAATGGACATTTAGTGTATGCAGCTCAGGTTTCTATCAAAAGTACATCTGTATCTATTAAAATACCTTTGAAGCAACTCCCTAATGGAATTATTCAATTAACCTTGTTATCTGCTGCAGGAGAACCTTTATCAGAACGCTTGGTCTATATACAGCCGCAGAAATTTATTGGTATTCAAGTTTCAACTGATAAGCCAAGCTATGCGAAAAAAGATCTCGTGAAATTGAAGCTCAACTTGGATAACCATGTTGATAGTATCCCTGCTACATTCTCCGTTGCTGTTATTGATGAAAGTAAAGTGCCTTATCAGGATGATAAAGATCGAGGTATCATTAGTAATATGCTCCTGACATCTGATATTAAAGGTTTTGTCGAGCAACCTAATTTTTATTTTAACCCTGAAAATAAAACCAGATTAGAAGCCCTTGATGCCTTATTGATGACACAAGGATATAGAAGATTCGATTATAACGAACTGATTAAGGGAAAATTACCAGCTTTGCGTTATATGCCGGAACTTGGTATTAGCATTTCGGGGGTATTAAGACAAAATACAGGTAGAACACAGTCTGGTGCAGGTCTGTTATTGACAATTCCAGGTGCAGCAATTAAAAAAGATGCGTATACCGATCAACAAGGAAAGTTTATTTTTCAAAACTTAGTTTTTCGTGATTCCTTAAAAGCTACGGTTAATGCACGTAGTAATGAAAATTACCGCAGTTTGGTGATTACAATGGATCCTACAGAATTCCCTAAGATAGATGAGAATAATCCTTACAAGGGCATGTTTGTGCCTAATATAGATGAGAATTTAGGTGCTTATTTGGATAATAGCAAGAAGGAATTTAGAACCTCCAATTTAATTGAAGAGGTCGTTATCACCAAAACGGTGGAGAAGAAGCAAACGAGTAAAGATTTTTCGAATCTTACTGGATTATCTATGCCTGAACATACCATCGATGGCAGTCGTTTTGCTGGCTGTAATGTATTAAGCATGTGTTTAAATACCTTCTTAACAGGAATTACTTACGATGTGAATACCTTGAAGTATTATGTGACGCGTAATTACAATCAAGGTAGCCGAGTTCCCGTTCAATTCTTTTTAAACGGTATGCCTATTGACGAACATTCCTTGAACTCCATTCAGGTATCAGAAATCGAAACTGTAGAAATCTTTTTGAAAGATGATTTAGGAACGGTTAGAAATATCTATCAAAATGATGGTGTGGTTTCGATCATCACCAAAAAAGAGAAGAAACAACCTCGTATGACCATGGCACAAATTGAAGCCATGTTACCAAAGTCGAATGTGATTGACTTATATCCTTTGGGTTATGTCAAACAACGTAAATTCTACATGCCTAAATACAGTACTCCTGAAAGTAAAAATACCAACGACTATCGTACCACAGTGTACTGGAATCCGGAAATTGAAGTTTTAAGCAAAGGAGAAATAAATCTTGAATTTTACAATGCTGATGGTGTTGGTAAATACAAAGTCATTGTAGAAGGAAATGATATTTCAGGTAATGTAGGAAGACAGATATATTATTACGAAGTAAATTAAGCTATTTACAATCACTTTATAAAAAATGCTTAACCTGATAGGTTAGGCATTTTTTATATTCTTAATGACAGACAATTAATTCTTTACTTTCTAAGCTATATTTGATTATTGCCAATTCTTTTTTGGAACCTATGATGATTTCATGATCCAATAAAAAGAACCTAATCCTGTATTTCTAAACTTTTTGTCCTAAGATTATAAATGACTATTATCCGTAATACCAGGTCTTGGAGGTTCGTCTTGCGCATATATTTTTACACCAACACGTGTTATTATAATGTTTTTATACAATTCAAATATCTTATTAATATCTCTTTTATTAGAGGGAAAATAAAGCTTATATAATGTGTCAAAATCTGTAGGTATATTTTTAAAATCTATAGAAATAATGTGTGCCTTCTCAAACTCTCTCTCAAAATTGAAATTAATAGTCATATTTTTCCCAAAATCTTTAGTTTGATCAAACAAACCATTCCAATTTCCGATAATAATCCTTTTTGGTTTTACTTTTAAATCATCGAGTAAAATTGAAAATGATTTCCCTACATATTTGTCCTTTTTCATTTCTATTTCATGAATCAAATAATTCGCTGTATCCTG
>DAIQBS010000076.1:0-14935 GCA_036781025.1 Sphingobacterium sp.
ATAGATCAAAGTCGATATCCCGATAGCTGTATCCCATCGCATCAAAACGTTTAATAGTTCCCAATACATCGGCATTCATAGTTTTAGGATTTAGCCCCGTGCCACTCACTTGTGCTTGAGCTGCTATATAGCCTAGTACAGAGTCTTGCTTTAAGAATGCTCCTAAATTAAAATTATCGACCGAAACAAACGCATTATAACTGGTGTCTCTTCCCATTTTTAAGTATCCGTTTACACTAGCATTTCCCTGTTCGGTCAGTAGTTTTAAATCGGTGTCAAATCCAGACATGCCTCCTTTAAATGTTCCTGAGAGACTGATGTTTCGCGGTAGTTGTATACTGTCTGGTAAGAGTGATGCTGCAATTAATTGATTCAGATCATCACGACCAGATACCATCTTCTTAATTTGTAAATCCAAATCCATCTTATTAACATCCGGTAAGCCTTTTATTCTTCCAGAGGCTATAATATGCGTGTTTTTTAAGGTTTTAAATTCAAATTTTGGGATCAATAAATCATTCAGTTTACCGCTAACTTTACCATCAATAAAAAAACGTTTGTTCATCAAAGGTTTCATTACTTCTTGTGATGATAGGTCGGGAACTAAAAAAGCCACATCTTTCATATCCAAATGGGATTTAGATAAATTGGCCTGAATATTCATCAATGAGGGGTTGTCTGTTATTGCATCAAGTGATGGATAGGAAATCTCAAATTGATCTTGAATTTTACTGTAAGGTGTTTCTATCAAAAGGTTATTTACCAAAGCTCCTTGGTTGGTATATTTAAAATCACCTTGGAGTTGTTTTAGGTGGAAACCTGAATGATCCTTGGCTGTTAAATTGGTTAAATTCCCCGAAATAGAGTCAGAAGAATAATAGATATTCTCCATAACACCAGCCAATTCGGTTAATTTTAGATTGAAATAATCGATGCCTTTTGTTCGTGGTTGATTATCGTCTTTATACCAAACATTTGTTTTGTCTATGACGAGCTTATCAGCGGATACAATCCAATTAATCGACGTAGTGTCGCTGCTGGAAGTAGTTTTTTCTTTGGGTTGTATTTTTCCAAATAGTACTTCGGAATCTGATTGTTTCAGTGTGATTTCCTTAAGTCGTACAATTTCTTTATTTAAATCAATTTCGTACACATTTGCAATGAGCTCTTGGATATTAAATTTAGTATCCATGGCACCCGCTTCATCGGAATATTTTACTAGAATATTCTTGAGATTTAAAATTTTAGTTGCTAGGTTGGGAAGTAGGGAACTAGCTTCCACACTTGGGTCATGTATCCCAAAGTCTGCTGCCGTAGGTGCTTCGGTAGCTTGAGCCACCGCCCATTGTTTTACTTCAGCGGTCAATCCATCAATATTGATGTTTGGTAGATCGAATGACATATTCTTAGTCAAATCAAATTTTTTGATTCGAGTGTCAAAATGGTTTAAGAAAATGGACGCCGACGTTCCGATAACATCATCTTTATATTTAAAATTTATCCTTTCAAAATTAACCTTGTCGATATCAAAAACTAGTGCAGAAGTACTATCAGCAGTAGTTGTACTTTCTTTTTCTGTTGCAAAAGCATTGACGATATAGTCAAAATTAAAGCTGCTATCTGGAAGTGATCTGTTTATTTTTGCGGTGATACCTTTGAGTTCAAATTCTTCAATTTCAATGGTGTTTTTTAATAATTTGAACATATTAATGTCCACTAATAATTCCTCACCAGCTAATAGGGTGTCTTTGGATTGATCTTCAAAATAGATGTTTTGAAGTACAAGCTTTTTAGGGAATGTGATGTTGATATGGCCAATTTCAACAGGTGTACCTATTTTCGTTTCAAGGTAGTTTGTAACCTTACCCACAATGTAGTTTTGTACAGCAGGGAGTCGGATTAAGAAAATAACTAATAATAGTAAAAAGATAATGGATCCAATAATCCATAAAAATGATTTTAATGCGATACGACCAAATTTATTCAAAGCGATAGAATAGTCTTTTTGTTAATTATATTAATCTATTAACAGGGTTAAACCTATTTTGTTTAGAATTTAAGCCCAAAGCAATAGTAATTTATTCATACAAATATAACTTTTGCAATGCATATATCTACATGTTTGTTACGTTAAGCAATGTTATTTTTATCAATAAATGAGCTTGTTAAGTATGCTTTGTTTAGTTTTAAGTGAATGTTTAGGGCATTTATAGAAAAGATGAATAAAACTGGTAGCTTATAAATTTATTTACAGAAATTTAATTCTTACTTTAAGTAAGATTAGATTATGAAATGAATGTGTTTTTTACTTCCCGGTATAAAGATAAATTTATCTCCTATAGGTGTTGGTCATTTTATGTCGTAACCACTTAACTGATAATGTGCTTTAGTTTGTTTTTAAAGTATTAAATATTATACGGTTTATGGAGTTTTTTCTCATAAAAAATTAGTATTTTTAAAGTAAATCTATTGAATAATACAGCTAAATATGAAAAGAAAAAATTTTATTGCGAGTATCCTTGTTGGTACCACATCCGGCAGTTTACTGGCTTCATGTGCAGAAGGAAAAAAAGAGGAAGAAAAGCCTTCGACAGAATCTAAAACAGGATTCATAGTTCATAATGTTTATTTTTGGTTAAAAGAAGGAATTACTGCTGAGGAAGAAAAGGAGTTTTTAAAATTTATAGAAATCTTAAAAACGATTCCAGGAATTCATGAGTATCAAATTGGGAAGCCATCTGCCACAACCCCTAGGCCGGTGGTTGATAATTCATTTTCCTATTATTGGATGGCAACTTTCAAAAATATGGAGGATATAGAAACGTATGAAAAACATCCAGACCATATCGCAGCAGCAGAAGCATATAGCAAATACTGGACTAAAGTGGAAGTGAAAGACGCAACATTACTTTAATTCTGAACAAGTATTTAAGAAGAAAGGCCAATCTTGAGGAAGACTGGCCTTTTCTTTTACATATTTACTAAACAACAAATTTTTCTTAGTGAACTTCTATAGTACCGTTATCGGATTTTTCTTCTGAAGTGGGAATGTCTGAATCTTGCTGTTCCTCCGGTTTTTCTGCACGCTCTACAGTGATTTTACATTCAGTAAGGAGTGCAGCGATTGCTCCAACTGCTGCAAATATCGGAGCGAAGACCACACCAATAACACCAATAGTTACTGGGAAGTTTAAAATTTCTTTTCCGTTTTTATCAGAAAGGCTAATTTTAGTGACGTTACCCTCTGCTATTAATTCCTTAATTCTTTTTAATAAGTTCTCTCCCGTTACGGTAAATGTTTCTTTAATTGACATAATCTTTTATTTTAAAGTTCGACTTTGCTTTCGCGTTTATTTGATAATCAAAGATATAGCAAGATTGTTTTACTTGTATCAAATAATAGGCTAAGCGAACCTATTTTTCGGTAATTAACCAATATAAATCGGTGAATGGGTTTAAATCAATTTTTTTGTTTACTAGTAATTTAACGCATTAACATGGTTATTTATTGTGAGTGCGCGTTAGATTAACAAAAACCTAATGATTTATTATATGTAACTTGTGTTACCAAACAAATGATATCAGTAAATTAGTTTTGCAGTAAAAATAATAATATGGAAATAATTTTAGGACCCTGGCCTTGGTATGTAGGAGGGACACTTGTCGCCTTAGTGATGGTCGCACTCGTGTTTTTAGGGAAAAGTTTTGGTTTTTCGTCCAATTTTAGAAATATATGCTCCATGTTGGGAGCAGGAAAGACTTGTAGTTTTTTTGATTTCGATTGGAAGACACAACGATGGAACTTATTATTCTTAGTTGGCGCTGTATTAGGTGGATTTATTGCTGCTAATTATTTGTCAACTGATCAAATTCCGGCTATTAATTCGGAAACTATTGCAGACTTGAATGCCTTAGGATTTGCTAGTGCCGGTGAGGCTTATTCACCTACTGAGTTATTTGGAAATTGGTCCACAAAGAACATGGTCATTTTAGCAATAGCTGGATTATTAATTGGTTTTGGCACCCGATACGCAGGAGGCTGTACCTCAGGTCATGCTATTTCTGGTTTGAGTAACTTGCAATGGCCTTCGTTAGTAGCGGTGATTGGTTTTTTCATTGGTGGATTATTCATGGTTCATCTAGTATTCCCTTTAATTTTTTAATCTAATGAGAAGTGTTTTATATTTAGTACTTGGAGTGGTATTTGGTGTGACGATGTATAAAGCGGAGGCTGCATCTTGGTTTCGGATTTTTGAAATGTTCCAGTTTCAATCTTTCCATATGTATGGATTTATTGGTACGGCATTAATTATTGGAGTGATTGCTTTTCAATGGATAAAAAAATCAAGCAAGACTGACGTGGATGGAAATGCTATCGAACTACCTGTAAAAAATACTGCCATCATTCGGTATTTAATTGGAGGTATCCTCTTTGGCCTTGGTTGGGCTTTAGCTGGAGCATGCCCAGGTCCCATATTTGTGCTCCTTGGAGCTGGAGTTTTACCAATGATTATTGTGGCTGTATTTGCTATATTAGGTACATTCTTGTACGGCATTGTAAAGGATAAATTACCTCATTAATCATCAGAATTATTACATTTTAAAGGAGTTTATTTTCGAGGATTGTTTTAAATTGGTTCTTAACTTACAATTTCAAAACCATCTCTTTTAATTAAAATATATATTTAAAATAATTATGTTTTTTCAACAAGTATATGATCAAACGCTAGCACAAGCTAGTTATATTATAGGTTGCCAGGTAACAAAAGAAGCTATTGTAATCGATCCCCAAAGGGATGTGGATATTTATCAGGAGATTGCCGAGCAACAGAATTTAAAAATAACGCACATTGCGGAGACACACATCCATGCAGATTTTTTATCAGGATCACGTGAATTGCAGGTGCTAACAGGTGCTAAATTATATTTATCGGCAGAGGGGCCTGCTGAATGGCAATATGAATTTCCTCATGAGGGATTGAAAGAAGGAGATGTGATTAAAATTGGAAATTTGACTTTGACGGTCATGCATACACCTGGTCATACCCCTGAAAGTATTAGTTTTTTACTTCGAGATCATCCTGCATCGGATGAGCCTGTCATGATCTTTACTGGTGATTTCGTGTTTGTAGGTGATATTGGTAGACCTGATTTATTGGAGGAAGCTGCCGGTATGATAGGTACAAAAGAAATAGGAGCTGCGCAAATGTTTGAGTCTTTGAAAAAATTTGTGGCATTGCCGGATTATGTTCAAGTATGGCCAGGGCATGGTGCAGGATCTGCTTGTGGAAAATCATTGGGGTCCGTGCCAAGTAGTACCGTGGGTTATGAAAAAATTAGGAATTGGGCTTTTCAATATGCGGATGATTTTGAAGGTTTCCGGGAATATTTGTTAAGCGATCAACCTGAAGCTCCATATTACTTCGCAATGATGAAGAAATTGAATAAAGTAGATAGACCTCTTTTATTATCAGTTCCTTCGCATCCTACCTTAAACTTTCAAGAAATTGAAAATCCTGAAAAGTACACACTTATAGATACTCGTAGTAAAAGTGTTTTTGCTGCAGGCCATATTCCGAATTCTATTAATATTCAGAATAATAAAGGTTTAGCAAATTGGGCTGGATGGATGATTAATTATGATGAACAATTAATCCTTGTTGTAGAGGATGGTACACAGGAAGAGGTGACAAGGAAATTGATGCGGATTGGAATGGACAATATTGTTGGATTTATCAGTTCTTTGGATGGGGTTAAGGGTTTAGAAAAGAGTGAATTGATTGATGCGGATAGGGTAGAAGAATGGAAAAATGATCCCGATACCATCTTGTTGGATGTGCGTAGTTTATCCGAATACAAGAATAGTCATATTCCAGGAGCAAAGCATCAATTTGTGGGTTCCTTGGTAAAGAATCTTCCGGAGCAATGGAGAAATAATCGATTGATTATCCAGTGTCAATCTGGTGATCGTGCAACCATTGCTTATTCGTATCTTAAAAAACAAGGTTTCCAACACTTGTATAATTATTCTGGAAGTTTTATGGATTGGGTAAATAGGGGAAAAGAGGTCGAAAAGTAATTTTGAGAATTTATTTAGGATATTCTTTTAATAGGTAAATTTGAAAGGATATCCTTACTTTTTTAATTTTTTTTTAGTTTAATAGGCTATCAAGTAATGGATAGCTGTTTAAGAGAAGTAAGATTTGGTAATAAGAGATGTTTTTCTTTTGAAAGGCATCTTTTAATGCGGATATTGCCTTGGACTTCGCGAAATAGACGGTACTCGCTGTCGTACCTAATTCTTCACATATTTCGAAAGTTTCTTTACCTTCTAAATAGGATAATTCAAATATTCTGGCTTGTTGCGCAGGAAGCTTTTCGATTTCTAAAGCGATTAACTCAATCAATTCGGTATAGATAATTTTAGTGAGGATATCGGTTTCTTTCCATTCTAATTCTTCTAATTCCTCATCATTATGAGCAAAACGATTTCTACTTTGTTTTAAATAATCGAGGGACTTATGTTTACAAACTACATAAAGAAAGGATTTTATCGCATCAGCCTGATCCAAATCCTTCCGTTTTTCCCATAGTTTTACGAAAGCATCAGATACAATCTCTGTAGCAATTTGATTGTTTTTAACAATGTTCTGCGTAAAGAAATGTAAGGATTGGCTATGCAACTTCATAAAAAAGCATATTGCTTTTTCATTTCCCGTCTTTAATTCGACAATTTGTGAAGCTAATAGATCCGCAGTAACAGTCATAATCATACGCTAATTGGTTAACGTAAATTTAATATTAATTAAATGAATTAGAAAGAGTTTCATGATTATTTTAGTGTTTATAAATAAGAAAAATAAATATTTTAATAAATATATTTTATTGAAATAATGTTTTTAACAAATGGTCTCTTGTAGTAGTTAATATTTAAAATATCCAATGTATACTTGCCTTATTCACGATTGGTTGTAAATCAAATAAAGCGTTTAGGGAGACCCTAAACGCTGATTATTTGTTTTTCAAGGTTTAATCAATTGAACGGAATGCCCAAAACCAGGCAGTTCCCCAAGGTCCAGCCCCAGGTTCAGGATATGCTAATACCAATTCATTATCGTTTATGACGATGATATCATACGAATAGACTGGTGCATTACCTTCATTTGGTGATTTGCCACATAATACGGTGACACCTTTTGTGGTTAATTTACCAATGGACCATTGGTCACCATTTTCCATGGTTAACTTTTTAGTCATATCAAAGGAGAAGGTACCAACTTCGGTAGTACCATTTGATTTTACTTTAGTGAGTTTAGCTCCTCTTAAGGATAAAGTCATTTTAGCTCCGACTCCTTCATTAGCAGCTTGACCGTGAATGTCGGCTTCTTTGAGTGTCCACCATGCTGGTCCTAAATTTCCTAAATATCCACCATTACCCCAAACAGCTGGTTTGGTTTCATCCCATTTCCAAGTTCTTGTAGAACCATTCGTTAAGAAACCCCATTCAGGAGGAACAGGAAAGGTGAGTTCATCAACATTTACTTTTACGGTTTTACTTATTTTACTACCATCTGGATTTAATCCTGTGAAAATAATTTCACTTTCTCCAGTAGTTACCATCAAAACTGTGTCCGATTTACGTTGAGTCACACCGATACCGTAATCCCAAGAGGATGTAACGGCACTTTTATTATTAACAATTACTTTATTGCTTTTCTTGCCATTGACAATTAGTGGTGTTGCAGATATATCTAATTGATCGGCGGTGATAGCACCACCCAAATCCATACGATCTTCTATTGGTTCACATCCTGAAAGGATGATCAACGACATGGAGAAGATTATTAAATTGAATAACTTTTTCATTTTAACTAATTTTAATTACCAACCTGGGAATTCATGAGATGGCTCGCCCCATCCTTTATTTTGGGTTAATAGACCTGTAGAAAGTGCAATTTCAGAAGCAGGTATAGGCCAGAAGCCACCAGTTGCTTCAAATCGAGCTTTATAACCTCCCCCAAATGCTTTCATTTTGGTATCTAAACCTTTATTCTTGATGGATACACCTTCTTGATTAGCAAGTGCATTAGGAGCATCTCCCCAACGCATTAAGTCAAAATAGCGTTGTCCTTCGAAGGCTAATTCCCAGCGTCTTTCCCTTTTTAAAGCAGCTAAGGAATATGGAACAGGATTCAATTTAGCTCTTGCGCGTACACGAGTAAGATTCGTTGCAGTTTCTGTTAATTCAGCATGCATAAGCAATACATCTGCAAAACGTATTAATACTAAATCTTGGGTATGTGCTAATTGGTAATCTGCTTGCGCTTTATCTGCTAATACAGCATAGGATGGGATTAATGTTCCTTCGCTATATGCTGTTATAGGAATGTACTTTTTCTGCCAAAGGCCAGTTTCTTCCATTTGGCTATCGGCACCATAGATATATCCTGCCACGTCTGTATCGGCATTTAAAATAGATCCGGTACGACGAATGTCAGTTGGTTCAGCGACGCGCCACTCATCCCATAAATTGGTATTAACAGGCCCAGCTCCCCATCCTTGTCCAAAAGGGAAGGTATTTGCTTGACCATTATTGGATCTTAAACCTGAGTGTAGGTTCATTTGATTGGTATACCCTAACATATATTGGTCTCCCCAGTCCGCTAAGGTTCCAAATTTAACCGCAAATACTGTTTCTTTATTGCCGTCTCCAGCCCAGGATAAATCATTGTCTTGAGCATATTCATAATCTACTTTGGTATAGGTATTACTATACGGCCATAAATTTCTGAAATCACTTATCAAATCATGTCCACTGTTTTGGATACAATCTTCTAGCATTTGAATAACTTGTGCTTTACTGATGCTACCACCAGAACTTAAGGGTAAGTCAGTTTTCTTGTAATAACCGGTATAAAATAAAAATACTCTCGCTAATAAAGATTGAGCAGCCCATTTCGTCGCATGTCCTGAGGGAACCGAAGAATAAGGAGTAGATGGCATCAATTCGATAGCTGTTTTTAAATCTTCTGCGATGAACGCATAGGTTTCATCAGCAGGAGTTTTGGGCATTATTGTTACTTGAGAGCTAGTCACCAGTGGAACCTCTCCAAACATCTGAGAAAGCTCAAAATAATACAGGGCTCTTAAGAAGTGAACTTCACCAATGACTTGATTTTTCTGAGCATCTGATTCCCAACCTGATACTTGTCCCAATGTTTCTATTGCAGAATTTGCCCTAAAAATACCTCGGTAACGAGCACTCCAAAATGGCAGAAAGCGGTCTGGCAAAGTATTCATTAAATGGTCTAACCCTTGCATGTCTTTGTCATTTTCCCCTCCACCTCCAAAGCGATCGTCAGAAGCTAATTCGGCCATATAGAAATGGGAATGTGGCGCATTCGTCATGGCCAAATTCAAACTGTTATATACCCCTACAAGCATCGAGTTTGCATCCGCTACTGTAACGGGGAAATTTCCTGTATTTTTTTTATTGAAACTTTCCGAATCCAAGAACCCTTCACAAGAACTCAAGAATCCAGCTGCCAATACTATGAATATCGTCTTTTTCATGTCTTCTTCTAAAATTTAAGGTTTAAACCAAACATTACTGTTCTCGGTTGAGGATAGAATCCTAAGTCAATACCTGATACCCAGCTTTGATCATATCCGTAACCGATTTCTGGATCCATACCACTGTAATTGGTAAAGGTGTATAAGTTTTGTACGGTAGCATAGATGCGGGTTTGACTGAATGGTGATTTTTTCCATAACTTATTTAAGTTATAACCAAGGGTTACATTCTGTATTTTTACAAAATTTCCATTCTCTATGTATAAATCCGAGATGTTTTGATAGTTGGTATTACTGCCATTGGTTAAACGAGGATACTTATTGGAAGTTCCTTCACCATGCCAACGTTGAAATACCTCTGTTGTGTAATTTTGAAGAGGGCTATCTGCAAATGAACGATACGATTTGGCAATCTGATGACCAAATGATCCAATGGTAGTTACGGCTAAATCGATGCCTTTATAGCCCACATTGAAATTAAAACCTCCGCTGAAATCAGGATGAGGGTTACCAATCATTACTTTATCGGCATCCGTTATTGCACCATCTTGATTCGTATCAACAAAGATGATATCACCAGGTTGAGCCGTAGCAAGTACACCCATGTTTTTAGATCTGTAATCATCAATTTGTTCTTGGTTTTGGAAGATTCCTGCTGTTTTAAAACCGTAAAAATAACCAATTGGATAATCCACTTGCGCGCGGTACATCTCCTTTGTGCCCTGACTTAATACATCTGGTAGACCATGTATAATACCTTCAGAGTTGGCTATTCTAAGAACTTTGTTTTTATTATAAGCACCATTGATTCCAATACTATAATCGAAATCGCCTTTAATTTCAGACCAATTAATTCCTAGTTCCACACCCTTATTTTCTACATCCCCTCCATTAATATATGGAGCACCTGTACCAAAGATGGCAGAAATAGGAGCTACCACTAACCAATCGATGGTAGATTTTTTATACCAGTCGAATACAACAGCTAGTTTATTATTGATAAATCTAGAGTCAAATCCAATGTTAATTTGTTCGGAAGTTTCCCATTTAATATCCGGATTAGGCATAATATCTGGATAGGCACCTTTTAATAAGCTGTTTTTATTATTTCCAAAATAGTAACCTGATTTATTGCTGATATCAATAGTTGATAAATATTGAAAAGGATTAATGTTTGAATTACCATTCTGACCCCAACTAGCTCTTAATTTTAAAAAGTTAATATGAGGAGAGCTTTTTAAGAATTCTTCATTAGTCAATACCCATCCTATGGAAGCAGAAGGGAAATATCCCCAACGATTTCCTTTCGCAAAATTGGACGAACCATCTGCTCTCATCGTAAATGATGCAAGGTAGGTTTCGTTGATGTTGTAGTTTGCGCGTCCGAAGAAAGAAGCAATGGAGCCCACAGGCCAATGCACGCCATTAACAGTGCGATCTTTCGGCTCTCCAGATCCATTGTCTAACCAAGCTTTATCCCATTGGTTAGGAAAGGTAGAGAGGGTAGTTGTACCACCTACACCTTCACCCAATCCCCATTTCTCAACCGACTGACCTATTACAATATCCAAGCTTTGGTTTTCTTTAGGTTCTAAATGATAACTCAAGGTGTTTTCAAGAACCCAATTATAACCTAAACTTTGATTTTGAGAAATATCATCAATTGCATTGGTTACGGTAGTAGATAAATTATATTCAGGGGTGTATTGTCTGTAGGAGGATGCCGACATGCGGTAACCGAAGTTCGATTTAAAAGTTAAATCCTTGATAGGTTGTAATTCCACATAAGCATTTACCGATAAGTTATGATTTTTACTTAGATTAAGACCTCTGCGGTAGTACATTTCTGCCAATGGGTTAGCTATAGCTCCATCCAAATTCCATCCATCGGCTAGTTTACTATCCTGGTCATAGAATTCACCAGCCTCATTATATGCAGGTAATAAAGGGTTTCCAACAAGCATATTGTGGATATCATTCCAATAAATATTTCCAATACCTATACCTGAACGTTTACTATAAGCATAAGATAAGTTCTGTCCGAATTTGATGATATTGAAGTCATCATTTTTCAATATAATATGGTCAGAATTTAAACGAAACGTATGTCTATCAAATTTTGGCTCTACCGGCACACCATAAATACCATCTCTATTGGTAATGGAGTATCCCATGGAAAATTTAGAAATATCCGAACCTCCAGTTAGGTTTAAGGAAGTGTTGTGTAGTATGGCATTATCGTTATGAATTTCTTTAAGCCAATTTGTTCCGTTCCAGGTACCATCCATAATTTGTTGATACTGCTTAGGAATTATTGTAGCCCAATCGTAAGGTTCAGAACCTTCATTAAACATGCGTTCATTTTGGATGGCCATGTATTCTTTGGCAGTTAACAGGGAAGGTAATTTGTAGGCATTTTGTGCACCTACATAGCTATCCAAGCTAAATACCATTTTGCCCGATTTTCCTTGTTTTGTAGTGATTAATACAACACCATTAGCAGCACGAGAACCATATATGGCTGAAGAGGCAGCATCTTTCAAGATGTCTATGTTTTCAATATCCGCAGGATTTATCATATTGATATCTCCGCCAGCTATTCCATCGATAACATATAGTGGGCTAGAATTTCCAATGGTTCCAAGTCCACGAATGGTTACTTTAAAACTTTCTCCAGGCATACCTGAACTTTGGGTAATTTGAACTCCAGGAGCCTGACTTTGTAAAGCTTGCAATACATTTGGTGTACTTAATTTTTGTAAATCATCACCTTTTACTTGGATGGTTGCTCCGGTACTTAGTTTCTTCTTTTGAGTACCATAACCAATTACCACCACTTCATCCAAATCATCTAATCCTTGTTTTAAAACGATGGATACATTGGTTTGGGTGCCTACGAACACTTCTGCAGTTTGGTATCCGATATAGGTTACGGAAAAAGTTGGGTTATCTGTAGTTACAGCTATACTGAAGTTTCCATTTGCATCCGTTGATGTGCCAGCGGTAGAGCCTTTTACATGTACAGATGCACCTTGTATTGGATCCCCATTGGCATCCGTCACTCGACCTGTAATCGTCCTGGGTTGCTTTGATTTTACCTCCGTTTTTAATGAAGAGGTTCCAGACTTTGCTGCGGTTCTTTTTAAAATAATGGTTCCATCAGCAATTTCCCATGAAATAGGCTTGTCAATAAACAGAGTTTCCAAGGCTTTAGAAAGCGTAACATTTTTAATGTTTGCATTGATTTTGGTGTTTGCTATTTCTTTCCCATTTAATAAAAAAGGAACGCCACTTTGCTTTTGAAGTGATTGCATCACCTTAACCAATGGTGTATTCACCACTTGGACAGAAACCTGTTGTGCAAATCCGCTAGCAGAAAGCTTGAGGATACTCAGGATGGTAAATAAAATGGTTAGTTTCATAATTAATACCCATTTTTTTAATTTAGGTATGACAGCTATACTGCCATAATCATTTTGTTGTATAAAAAACATAATTTTGTACAATTAGGATTTCATATTGATTAATGGTTCATTTTAATTAGTATGTCATTTGATTGACGTTGATCCTAAATTTAAGCCGGGCAGTAAGGTGAGATTTACTGTTCGGTTTTTTTTATTAGGATTGCCCCACTAGGTGGGATAAGCATGCGTAAATAATTGTTTCATAGGTTTTCAATGTTAAGTTTATTTATGGTATTGCTATAAGCTGGTTAGCTCCATTGCTGTTTTGAATTTTAAATTTAATACCGCTTTTTTCCAATATTCTAAGTACTTCACCCAAATTCTTATCTCGGTCTATTTCTCCATATAAATAGGTGCTTGGAATTTGCTTTTGATGGTTAATATCAAGTTTATACCATCGAGCTAGTCTTTTCATTGCATCTTTCAAAGGCGTTTCAAAGAATAAAAATTTATTATCTTTCCAAGCGATGAATTGACTTACATCTACTGTTTCCCGTGTGATTTTTCCCTCTTCTTGAATAGCTTGTTGATTTGGTTTTAATTGGATAGTTTTCCCTGCAGCTTTTACATTTACAGATCCTTCTACCAAAGTTGTAATCGTTTGTTGATCGTCTTTGTAAGCGGAAACATTAAATGCCGTACCAGTGACTTCAATGTCCTGATTTTTATTATGAACAATAAAAGGAATATTTTTGTTCTTGTTTTGAACTTTTGCCACTTCAAAATAAGCTTCACCTTCTAAAGACACTTCTCTTTTTTCAGCACTAAACTGTAGCGGGTAATCTAATTTTGATGCTGAATTCAACCAAACCTCACTACCATCTTTTAATTTTATATAGTATTTACCACCTTCAGGAACGATGATACTGGCGGTTAAATTTTTGAGTTCGTTCTGGTTTAGATCTGATACAGCGGAGCCGTCAGCATAGAATAAGCCATCTTCTAAAGCGATACCATGCTGATCAGTTCTTAATTCAATAGTTTTACCATTAGAAAGTTTGAGTTGAGCTTTATTCGAACCAGGTAGAATTGTAGATAATTCCACATTACTATCAGTAGGAGCTATGGGAGCTTTCCACAGAAAGAAATAGGTCAATCCAATTAATAAAACAGAGGCAGCACTAATATAAGGCCAGATGTTAAACTTTTTAATGAATGATGTTTTGGGTGAATACTTGATTTTTTGAATGGTTTTTTGTTCCAATTCATTTTGCCATTCGCTGTTTGTATATGACTTCTGTTCCAACCACAGCCATGCATCTTCAAAAACCTGATCTTTATCGATTAAATTTTTGAAAAAAGTTCTATGCATTGGATTTTCCTCCAACCAATTATTTAATCGAATACGATCGTCAGGGTTTATTTTACCCTCTATATATGCTTTAATAAGTTCAGCGACTTCCTTGGTAGATTTCATGCTGTTTATAATGGTCTTCGAGGAGTAAAACGATTGAAATGCAAAAACCTTAGTAAGTTTTTTGTTTTTTTACTAAAAGTATTCAATTCAGAATACAAAACCTGATTGGTAGGTCTAATTGGTTGATTTATAAATGTTAAGAAATAGCGGTTTTTGTATGTTTAGACAAGGTTTTTCCAGCAATTCAGTGGTTTTCATCCAAAAGCTTGGTTTTTCAGTGTCTAAATGTTAAAGAAATGTTAAAAAAGGCAGGATGGTACAGGATAGTTATCTCATGGCCAAAATTTAGATTTGAATATTAACTTGTACATACAATTAAATTATTTGCCGCTACCGCACACTATTTCTTATCAATTAATTAATAGACTGAAAAACTTAAACTATAATAACCACATAACTTAATTTCAATTTTTATGATTAGCATCAAATCAAGATTCATGCGAATGACTTGTTTGATGGGTTTTCTTGCCTTAGTTACTTT
>DAIQBS010000077.1:0-14895 GCA_036781025.1 Sphingobacterium sp.
AGAATTGGAGCTGTAGTTAATATTCCAGAAGCGAAGTTTAATTATGCCCCTGCTGTTCGATTAGCAGTAGATTAATAAAAGATGCCTATGAGGACTGTTAATTATATAGGATTTATTTTGGTTTTATCCATGCTGAATTTTTTTCAGCATGGATTCTCTCAATCTAAAAAACCAATCGGAATTTATGATTTAGGATACACATTAGAAGGCGACTTTAAAGACAAACATTCCGCGACCTTAGCCTGGGAGCACACGCATTTTGTTGCTTCTCTACAAGGCATAGTTAATAGGAAAAGTCCAAACCTCTACATTCATCTGATTAAAAATGCTGGAGTGGATGTAGATAAGTATTGGTGGGAAAAATATCGTAAAAAGAGTAAATGGCTTGCTGATCGGGATACCATACAATTTGATAATCTGGAAGACTTGCTTACATTCTATAAGCCACAAATTAAGGGCGCTGTTGTGTATGACCCTAAAGTAGCAGCTACTAGTAATGTTGCCTCAGCGGTATCAGGAGCAGATGATTTAGTAGCAATACGCTTAGACTTAGATCCAAACAGCTTGTATTCAAAGCTGGTGAAATCAGGTCCAAAAATTCCCGTTAAAGTTTGGTTGGTTGAACCTAGCGGACAACCTGTTTTTACTGGTACAGGAACGATCCCAGGAACACAACGAAAGTCTACAGGATCGGCCAAGAATGATGCTTATGTCTGGTACATTGAGCATTATTTCAAAAAAGGGAAAACCAATTCGGAATTTGGAGCTTATTACATTGATCAAGTATGGCTAAATAAGGCACACGCCGTAACTAAAAATCATCATACCTTATCCAATCACGATTATTTCATTAGCAAGGGAGCATTTTTCTTTGATTTAAGTCCATGGGAGGATGAATCGGCGACAGATGATTTAACTCAAAAATTAGGAACAGATTTAAATACCCTGAAAGAATTTCTATTACTGGCCTATAAACAAAATGGAAATGGCAAGAAGTTTACTCATATCGGAGGATTTCCACCTTGGGCTTTCAAGTATACCCAACATGCATCCGGAAAGCATGAAGATGTGCCGACCGAATGGGAGTATTCAAGAATCATCAGTGCCTATAATGCCTTTAAAGACGCGGATGCTATTGGCTATGGCGCTTTAGCTAATGCCTCATTTTGGCAACACTTACCTCTAAAGAAAGAATATCCACAAAAATGGGTTTCGGATGAGGAATTGATGGCTAAAGGCTATATAGATCAGCAGGGTAAGCTCATAGACAATGGTAAAGATTACTATATTTTTTATGTTGGTGATTACGATGCTGCTTCATGGCTGTCTCAAACTTCTGCAACCATCTGGGATGATCCTAATCGCGGCAAGGTACCACTCATGTGGTCTATAAGTCCTATTTTAGCTCGGCGGGCTCCAATGGCTATGGAATATCGCTGGGAAACGGCTACTGCCAATGATTATTTTGCCGCAGCAGATAATGGTGCCGGTTATTTAATGCCGGGCATGTTGCAGGCACCTAGACCCATATCAAACTTACCTGATGCTACGAATCAGTGGGCAGACCATAATGTACCCTATTACAAACATTGGGGATTAAGCATTACGGGCTTCATTATCGATGGAGAGGCTCCAGGATTGAATAAAGCTGGAATGGAAGCTTATGCTAAATTTAGTGCTAATGGGATTGTACCACAGAAAGTTCCATTGACGATGCTGTTCCAAGATATGCCGGTATTGAAATCTGATGAGGATGTAAACCAAGAAAATCCAAAAGAGGCCGCATCCATCATTGTAAACAGAATAGCTAATCGTCCTATCCAATTTCATTGGTTTAGAAACATATTAAAAACGCCTACATGGTACGTGCAAGTTGTCGATGAAGTAAAAGCTAAAAATCCGAATGCTGTTTTATTAGACGCTCCCACCTTTTTTTCACTTTATAAAAAATACTTATTAGAAAATCCTTCTGCAGCTCGTCAAGATTGGTTTCCAAAATAGTTAGATGCTAAAAGATAATCATTTATGAAATTCAACAAACTATATTCCTTACTTATCCTATTCACCATTGTTCTTTATCATCCATTTGCTAAAGCGCAGACTCAATTTAATCCTGTCAATTATGTTAATCCATTGATGGGTACAGATTCAAAATTTGAATTATCAAATGGTAATCAATATCCAGTAATTGCGCTGCCTTGGGGTATGAATTTTTGGTCAGCTCAAACAGGAAAAATGGGGAATGGATGGCTATATCAATATTCAGCAGATAAAATCAGAGGGATAAAACAAACCCATCAAGCCAGTGTATGGATTGGCGATTATGGACAATTTTCTCTTTTGCCCACTACAGGAGCGATTAAGGTTGATGAAGATGAACGTGCGAGTTGGTTTTCACATAAATCAGAAATTGCCAAACCTCATTATTACAGTGTTTATTTAGCGGATTATAACACGACCGCCGAAATAACCCCAACAGAAAGAGCCGTTAAATTTCGTTTTACGTTTCCAAAATCTAATCAATCCCATGTTATTATAGATGCATTCGATGATGGTTCCTATATCAAAATCATACCTGAAGAGCGCAAAGTAATTGGATACTCTACGAAGAATAGCGGAGGAGTACCTAGCAATTTCAAGAATTATTTTGTCATCATCTTTGATAAAGATTTTTCCAGTTCCACTCTATACAATCACAAAGAAAAACAAACTGGATTAGAATTTAATGGAAAACATGCGATTGCATCTATTACCTTCAACACCACAGAATCTGAGAAAGTACACGCTCGAGTAGCTTCCTCTTTCATCAGTCATGAGCAAGCAGCGATTAATTTGAAAGAATTAGGGAATGATAGTTTTGAGACGATTAAAAACAAAGGGGAAAATTTATGGAACAAAGAACTTAGCAAAATAAAAGCAGAAGGTGGTACCGATGAACAACTCCGCACATTCTATTCCTGTTTATACCGCTTATTATTATATCCAAGAAAGTTCTATGAGTTTACGAATGAAGGCAACATGGTTCATTATAGCCCTTATAATGGTGAAGTTTTACCGGGATATATGTTTACAGATAATGGTTTCTGGGACACTTTTAGAGCCGTGTTTCCATTTTTTAACCTGGTCTATCCAAAGATGACCAATGAAATCATGGAAGGCTTAGCGAATACCTATAAAGAAAGTGGTTGGCTTCCGGAATGGGCAAGCCCAGGTCATCGGGAAAGTATGATAGGTTCGAACTCAGCCTCATTGATTGCTGAAGCCTATTTAAAAGGAGATAAAAAGTTTGATATAACTACTCTTTATGAGGCTCTTCTTAAGAATTCGGAGCATGAAGGTCCTTTAAGCAGCGTTGGTAGAAAAGGTGTTAAGTATTACAATGAATTAGGCTATGTTCCTTACGATGTAGGTATAAATGAAAATGCCGCACGATCATTGGAATATGCATACAACGATTTTTCGATTTATAAGTTAGCAAAAGCACTAAACAGACCCGCTGAAGAAATCAATAAGTTTAAGGAAAGATCTAACAATTATAAACGCCTGTTTGACCCTTCAACAGGACTAATGCGGGGGAAAAATAAAAATGGAGAATTCCAATCTCCTTTTAACCCATTCAAATGGGGAGACGCTTTCACTGAAGGAAATAGCTGGCATTATACCTGGTCCGTATTTCATGATATTCAAGGCTTGGCCAATCTAATGGGAGGAAAAGAGGCTTTTGCCAATAAATTGGATTCTGTTTTCACCTTACCGCCTGTTTATGATGAAAGTTATTACGGGATAGTCATACATGAAATCAGAGAAATGCAAATTATGAATATGGGTCAATATGCCCATGGAAATCAACCCATCCAACACATGACCTATTTGTATAATTATGTAGGACAACCTTGGAAATCTCAGTACTGGGTGCGGGAAGTCATGGATAAACTTTATCATTCTGGGCCAGATGGCTATTGTGGTGATGAAGATAATGGACAAACTTCTGCTTGGTATGTGTTTTCGGCTATGGGTTTTTATCCTGTCTGTCCGACGATGGATGAATATGTGATAGGATCGCCCCTATTTAAGAAAATAACTTTACAGATGGAAAATGGTAAAACTTCCGTTATCCAAGCCAACCAAAATAAGAAAAGCAACCGATACATTCAATTTGCCACGATGAATGGACAACCGATGACTAGAAACTGGATTAAGCACAGTGAATTGCAAAAAGGTATTCAACTGAATTTTGTAATGTCTGACAAATTGAATAACAACAGAGGTATAAAACAACCCGATTTCCCATATTCTCTTTCCAATGAAAAATAACGTTGAACGAATGAAAAGATTAAGTATAGCTATTTTAGGATTGTTATTGTTTACATCCTGTAATGAAAAGAGTAAAACTGACCAAGAGATTAAACCCATCGTCAGGGATTGGAAAATCGAAAATGGAAAATTGTATAAAAATGGCGAATGGTTATTTCAAAAAATTGGAAAGCCTTTACGCAATTTCGCAGATAAAAATGCCGTTGCACAATTAATCAGCGATCTACCTATTCTAAAAAAGAAAGGCTTTACAACAATTGAAATAAATTGTTATTGGCATCATTTTGATAACGATGGAGATGGACAAATCGATTATTCTTTACAACCTCTTAAATCACTTATTGACAGCATTTACCAATTGGATATGATGCCTTGTCTTTCTGTTGAAACCTATGCTGTAGGAGGTGGTCAACTTCCTGAAGGATTTTGGAAAAAATATCCTGATGCCGATGCGATTGACGCGAAAGGAAAACCCGTTAGTGATACAGAGTATGGATTTGGTTCCAGGGTGGTATCTATCTTTCACAATGGTTACCGAGAGGCTGCAAGAACTTTTATAAAAAATCTGACCAAGGAAATTGACCACAGTAAAATATTGTATTTTGAAACAACAGTAGAGCCGCAGTATACGGGCACTATAGATTTGTGTTACAGTACTCATGCACGCCAAGCTTATACGGAGTGGATTACAATAAATCAAATTCAAAATGCACAACCTATGCCATCTACATTTCCAATACCCTCTTCTTTTATCGAAGATCCTATTTGGAATAAATTTAGAGCTCAATTCTTAGCAGAATGGATTAATGCTGACGCGGAAGCTTTTAGGGAAATTGCAGGAAAGAATGCCTATATAGCCGTAGATTATCTAGATGCCGATGAGCATTCCATGATAAAAAGAAATGGGAATCCAGAAGAATTTTTGGCTAATATCAATGGTGCAAACATCATACAGATCAATTGGACTTGGTATTTTCCAGAGGATAAGCCCAATCAAAAAGCTTATGATCGTGTACATGCTGCCAATAAGAAATTCAATAAAAATTGGGCCATTGCAGAACACATGACTTTCAATGGCAGCGACTTTAATCATTTTTCCGAATCGCGCTTAAATGATATTTTAAACAATACCCTAAAACAAGGAAATAAATTCGGTTGGGAATTCGTCTCTATTGAAAATAGTACTAAAGGAACTTTTAGCATGTATAACGATGATTGGAGCCCTAAAAAACCAATGGGAGTAGTAGATCATAACTGGCAAAGTTGGTTAAATAAAATTTACAAGGACTATAAATAAGGAATAAGGTATTAATTAGTTTAAAAAGCTATATTTTTAGTTTTCATCAACCTAAAAAAACGCAATGAGAAGACGAGACTTTTTAAAATCTGCTGCATTAATAACCATTTCACAGCCATTAGAACAAGCATTTGCAGGATCGAAAAACTTAAATAAAGTTCGAGTTCAATCATTTAATTCGAATGAAATCAAAACCGAGCTGTTTTTATCGAATTACGATCAGAAACTGAAAATCATGCAGATAACGGATTTACATTTCAGCGATTCTAATCTTGATGAAGCAGGTTTTAATAAGTACAGTGACCGGATGAATAATGCCTATAAAAAGGTAAAACACTATAGAAGTAATCAAGAAACCAATACATTAAATCAATTTGTTGGCCTATTGGATTATGCCGTTAAAAATAAGGTTGAATTATTAATGCTTACAGGAGATATATTTAATTATCCATCCAAACCTTCCGTTTCGAAGTTGCTGGAATTGTTAAAAGAAACTAAAATTCCATTTTATTATACTACGGGCAATCATGATTGGCATTATGAAGGCATGGAAGGCTCTCTAAATAACCTAAGGTCTCAATGGATAAATAATGCGTTAAAGCCGATGTATGGAACACACAACCCATTATATTATTCCGTGCAGAATAAAGGTATTAACATGATTGTCATAGATAATTCAACGTATCAAATATCGGAAGATCAATTTCATTTTTTTCAAAAAGAAATGGGGAAAGGTATGCCTAGCATTTTATTTGTCCATATTCCTTTATATATGAAAGGTCTTCCCACATCAACTTGCGGACATCCCGATTGGGGTGAAAAAACGGATAAAAATTTTGAAATAGAGCGAAGAGAAAAATGGAGTTCATCCGGTAATTCTATTTGGACCAAAAGGTTTTTAGAAGAAGTTTACAAAACAGAAAATTTGCTTGCTGTATTCACAGGTCATCATCATGAAAATAGAGTAACCCATCATGATAATTTATTTCAAGTTTTCTCTTTGCCAGCATTTCAAGGATATTACCGAATGATAGAAATACAAGGATAACCGAACAACATTACTAGCCAACAAAATTATAAACAACACAAAAACAACACGTTAACATTAAATTCACTTATTGATTACTCGTATACTGAAATGAAAATTAACACACTTGTATATACAAGTAGGTGATATTTTATTATATTTGCACAGTTTAACCTAGAAAAAACAAATAAACCATAAAACAATAATTACAGAAATGAAATCATACAGATTAAATAGATTATTTAATAGTGCATCAGGGAATTGTTTTGATGTAGCTATCGATCATGGATTTTTTAACGAGTACTCTTTTTTAAACGGGATTGAAGATGCAGAACGCTCCGTACAAGTATTAATCGATGCAGCGCCAGATGCCATACAATTAACAATAGGCCAAGCAAAATATCTACAATCAGTTCCTGGAAGAGAAAAACCATCCTTGGTATTAAGAACAGATGTCGCCAATGTATATGGCAAGGAGCTACCAAGAACTTTGTTTAGCCGAATGATTGAGAATCCCGTGGAACAAGCGCTAAGATTAGATGCTACTTGTGTGGTTGTGAATTTGTTCAGTATACCTAATCAACCCGAGGTGATGGATCAATGCATTCAAAACATCTTAAAAATAAAGCCTGAGACAGACCGTTATGGAATGCCATTAATGATAGAGCCTTTAGTTTTTAGACCTAATAGTGAGGCTGGAGGCTACATGGTAGATGGAGATTCTTCGAAAATTATTCCATTGGTAAGACAAGGAGTTGAGTTAGGCGCTGATATTATCAAAGCAGATCCTACAGACGATGTCAATGAATACCATAAAGTGGTAGAAATTGCAGGTAATGTTCCAGTTCTAGTGCGCGGAGGAGGAAAAGCAAGTGATGAGGAAATTTTGCAAAGAACTTATGGATTGATGCAACAAGGTGTAAAAGGTATTGTATACGGAAGGAATGTGGTACAACACGCTAACCCTGCAGCAATGACTAAAGCTTTAATGGCGATTGTACACCATGGAGCTAAGCCAGAAGACGTAATAGGATTATTAAAATAATAACGATACATGAAAACAGTAAATATAGGTATCATAGGCGGAGGATTAATGGGAAGAGAAGCCGCCAGTGCCTTTGGACGTTGGTTTGCGTTAAAAGATTTTCCTGTCAAAGTTAAGTTAACAGCTGTATGTGATCTCAATAAAGACATACTGTCTTGGTATGAACAGATTGACTCTGTCAAACTGCTTACCACAGATTACAAAGAATTAATTCACAGTGAGGATGTCGACATTGTATATATTGCAGTTCCGCACAACTTACATAAAGATTTATACCTAGATATTTTAAGAGCTGGAAAAGACTTGTTGGGTGAGAAGCCTTTTGGGATTGATCTAGAAGCCTCCCGTGCCATCACAGAGGAAGGAAAGAAACTGGGTAGATTTGTAAGATGTAGCTCTGAAATGCCTTTTCTACCAGGACCGCAACGCGTCATAAAAGAAATTTTATCCGGTAGCTTAGGAAGAATATTTGAAATAAAGTCTGGATTTCTTCATGCCAGTGATATGAATGCAAAAAAGCCTATTAATTGGAAAAGACAATCTCAATATTGTGGAGAAATAGGCGTCATGGGAGATTTGGGTATGCATGCGTTGCATGTGCCTTTACGCTTAGGGTGGGTTCCAAATCGAGTTTTTGCCCAACTTCAAAAAATTATTACGGAACGCCCTGATGGTAAAGGCGGTATAGCTAAGTGCGACACTTGGAATAATGCGACTCTTAGTACCGAAATCAATATCGATGGTGAGGTGGTACCTATGACTCTAGAAATGAAAAGACTAGCTCCTGGAGAAACAAACACTTGGTATATCGAAGTTTTTGGAACGGAAGGAGGTGTACGGTATAGTACAAAAGATACAAAGGCATTTTGGCAGTTTTCAAATGATGCTGAACAATGGTGGAAACGTACGGATCTAGGATTTCAAATGCCTTTTGAAACCATTACAGGGGGTATTTTTGAAGCAGGATTTCCAGATTGCTTTATGCAAATGTTTGCAGCATACGTCTTAGAAAGAGAGGGTTTGTTAGACAATAGGTTTGGGTGTGCCACAGCAGAGGAAGCCGTGTTATCTCATCAGATTTTTGCAGCTGCTTTGAAATCACAACAATCAGGGAAATTTGAACCTGTATAAAACAATAAATAACCAATAAAACTTTATGAAAAGATCCCAAATAAACCAAGCTATTATTGATGCTACTCATTATTTTACTACAAACTGTTGGGTATTACCACCCAATCCTAAATGGGATGTTACCGACTTTGGTTTAGGCAGGTTTGAGTCCGAAGGATTGGTATTAATAGATTTAGCAAGTGAACCTGAATATTGTGAGAAATTGATGTATGCAAAGAAAAATCAGGTTACTCCTCAACATTATCACAAACAGAAAAAAGAAGATATCATTTGTCGAGTTGGCATCTTGGCACTCGTGCTTTGGTCCGAAAATAAAGATGATGCAAATCAGACACTCGAAGTCCAAATCAATGGAGTAAAATCGGTAATTGAATCAGGAACAGAAATAATCTTACAAGCTGGAGAACGAATAACCATTTGGCCATACCAATGGCATAAATTTTATCCATTATCAGAAGAATGTATAATTGGAGAGGTGTCCACTGCAAACGATGATGTCAATGATAATTTCTTTTCGGATGACCAAATTGGTAGGTATCCTGAAATTGTAGAAGATGAGCCTGCGCTATTAAAGTTGTTGAGTGATAAATAGCCAGAAACCTATACAAGCAAATGAAAAATCAAAAGATAAGAAACGGAGTTATTGCCGCAGGAAATTGGATCGTTGATGATGTGAAAGTTGTTGATAAATTTCCAGAGGAACAATCCCTGTCCAATATAATTTCTGAATTTACCAGTAATGGTGGCTCTGCCTTCAATATTCTTGTAGGATTAAACAAATTGGAGGCTCCCTTCCATTTGGAAGCCATAGGTTTGGTTGGAAATGACCTTCATGGCAGCATGATCATTGATCAATGCAAATTGTTATCTATAAATACAGATCAATTGCAGGTCACTGACGAAGCACCTACTTCTTATACAATCGTTACCTCCGCAAAAAATACAGGTAAAAGAACCTTCTTTCATCATCGTGGAGCAAACTCCAGTTTAGGACCTGAACATTTCAATTTACCCCTATCCAATGCAAAAATTCTTCATTTAGGCTATTTATTATTACTCGATAAGCTTGATGAAAAAACTAGCGATGGTTTAACCAATGCGGCTAAGGTTCTTAAAAATGCAAAAGATTTAGGATTCATTACCACCGTAGATTTGGTGAGTGAAGATTCTGATCGATTCACCGATGTAATTCCCTCCTCACTTCCTTTTGTCGATATCTTATTTTTGAATGAACTCGAAGCCTCTAAACTATCGGGAATAGATATCAGGGATGATTCCAGCATTCAAGAAATGGATACTCTAGGAGAAAAGGTATTTCACAATATCTTCCAGATGGGAGTTCAGCAATGGATCATCTTGCATCGTCCTGAAGGAGTGTGGGCAGCTCATCGCTCTGGAAAGCGGGTTTTTCAACCTAGCTTATCACTAGCCCAAGAACAAATTGTAGGAGCAAATGGTGCTGGTGATGCATTAGCTGCAGGAATAATTTATGGAATACATGAAGATTGGGAAATGGAAAAAGCACTTCTGTTGGGTGTTTCTGCTGCCGCTACAAGTTTGTCGAGCGTAACCTGCTCAGACGGTATACGAAGTGCTAAAGAATGTTTAGATCTGTTGACTGTAGCTGATTTTAGATTATAATAATTAAAGATCTAATTCAATAAAATATTAAAAGATTTAGAATAATATTATAATTGTATATACAAGTTAATGAAATCTTTATATTTTTGTTTAAACCTGAATACCTGACAATTAACAATTATAAACTATGTTGACTTTACGAACTAAATTTCTTCAAATCCAAAAACTGTTAGTATTAATTCCATTTTTAGCTGTATCATTATCAGCGGCAAGTCAATCTAAAGATTTGGAAGAAGGTTGGATTTCCCTATTTGATGGAAAGACGCTTAATGGCTGGAAGGCTAATGAAAATCCTCAAACTTTTAGTGTAAAAGATGGAGCTATTCAAGTGAATGGCAATGTATCCCATTTATTTTATGTAGGAGATGTGGGAAATCATGATATAAAAAATTTCGAATTGAAATTAGAGGTAATGACTTTTCCTAATTCCAATTCAGGCATTTATTTTCATACGAAGTTCCAAGATAAAGGTTTTCCCGCTATCGGACATGAAGTACAAGTTAATATTTCACATTCCGATTGGAAAAAATCAGGTAGTCTATACAATGTAGTTAATGTGGACAAAGTCCCAGCAGTAGATAATGAATGGTACACCCAGCATATCATTGTTCAAGGAAAAAATGTACGCATATTGATCAATGGACAATTGATTTATGAATATAATGAGCCGGATTTAAAAGAGACCGCTAAACCAGGACG
This sequence comes from Sphingobacterium sp., assembly GCA_036781025.1. GTDB lineage: Bacteria > Bacteroidota > Bacteroidia > Sphingobacteriales > Sphingobacteriaceae > Sphingobacterium. The sequence continues at coordinate 11,155 of DAIQBS010000077.1, forward strand.
AGCAATTTCTAGTGGAACATTTGCCTTACAGGGACATGACCCTGGAAGTAAAGTGTTGTTCAAAAACATACGAGTAAAACTACTACCCAATTAATCGTTGAAACCTAAATCTATCTGAATGATGAATGAAAAAAATCTAACCAGCAGAAGAAACTTTATACGAGCTGTGGCAGGTGCCGCAGTCAGTGCACCGATACTTTTAGACTCCGTATTTGCAAATACTCCGGCAAAAAAGCTTAGACATGCCTGTATTGGCGTAGGAGGCATGGGAGGACATGACTTGCAACATTTTATTGCGCATGCGGATGTAGAAATCGTTGCACTTTGCGATGTAGATGCAAACCATCTAAAGAATGCAGCAGCTTTGCTTCCTAATGCACGAATATATAGCGACTGGCGAGAATTACTAAAGAAAGAAAAAAATAATATCGATTCGGTGAATGTGACAGTTCCCGATCACAACCATTTCATTATTGCGATGGCGGCTATTGAGGCTGGAAAGCATGTGTATTGTCAAAAACCCATGTGCCATGATGTTACTGAAGTTCGCGTACTTACGCTGGCAGCTGTAAAAAAAGGTGTAGTTACACAACTAGGAACCCAAATTGCCTCCTCTATAGGAGATCGCACAGCAGTTCAATGGATCAAAGAAGGAATTATCGGTAAAGTAAAACACGCTTACTTATGCTCCAATCGATCAGGAATTGCTGGTTATAGATTGGAAGGCCCTAGACCTAGCAATAAGCAAGAAATTCCGGCGACATTAGATTGGGAAAAATGGTTAGGTACAGCTCCTGAAAGACCTTATGCAGCCAATATTTACCATCCTGGTATCTGGAGAACTTGGCAAGATTTCGGAACTGGATGGTCTGGAGATATAGGTTGTCATATCTTTGATGCGGTTTGGAAAGGTTTAGGATTAAAAGCCCCACTCAATGTAAAAGCAGAAGTTCAGCAATCCTGGAAAGAATCAAGTGCACGTCGTGGAGACACTTGGCCACAAAGCAATCACATCTCCTGGACCTTCCCCGGAAATGATAAAATTGCAGGTTCTACGTTGCCTTTAGAATGGTTTGATGGTGAATTTTATCCTCCAGAGCAAGTTCGAGCACTATTTAACAATGGTGAAAAATATCCAGAAGAGGCTGCCATGTTAATTGGTACCGAAGGTGCTCTATTAATTCCTCACGGTGGAACACCAGTTCTTTTACCTCAAAGTAAATTTGAAAAATACAATTATCCTAAACTGGAAGAAAGAAATCATTACCACCATTTTGTTGATGGTTGTTTAGGTAAAGCAAAACCTGAATCACATTTTGCGCAAACTGGACCAATGACAGAAGCTATTTTATTGGGTACTGTCGCTCTTCGGGTACCAGACACCTTATTAGAATGGGATGCCGCGAATATGAAATTTCCTAATCACCCTGCAGCTAATCAATATCTGAAAAGGAAATATAGAAAAGGCTGGGAAGTGAAGGGATATAGTTAATATAACGTATATCCTTTAAGTTCTACCTGATTTATCATTCTCTCTGATAGAATCAAAATAAAAGCATCCTAGAAAATTCAGGATGCTTTTATTTTATTATTACGTTCATTTATATAGATCAATTTTCCTATATCCATAATATCTAATCAAATAATTTGAAAAAGAACGAACATAAAATTAATCTTTAAGAACTAACATTTCTTTATAAGGCGTTTTGCAATTGAAATAATTGTATATTTATGAAATAAATGACAAGAATCATAATCAAAAATTAAATTTATTTCAAAGAATTCTTAATGACTCGGATAATCCTATCTACCCTATTCACTTTCCTATTTTATTCCTGCGCAAGTATATTTAATAAACCTCATAAAACAGTTACTATACATACGAAATACCCAGCAACAATATATCATGAAAAAGACAGCATAAAAACTCTCAATAATATAGTCTCCATTAATGCTAAAAGACAAAAAAGCCCCTTAAAATTTATAGTCAATCAGGATACTTTCTCACAAGAGTTCTCTGTTCAGCAAAAAATCTCCTTCACCTTTTGGACGAATTTATTATTCAAATTTGGAATAGGAATGTTAATCGATTTAACTAATTCTAAAATGCTAACCTATCCTTCACATATCTATATTGACTCTACAGAAACTAACAAGGGTTATTATACTTATGAACGATTTATCCCAAAAGAAAAATGGGAGTATCACATTCACCTTCCTTTCCTAAGCCTTCTTAATCATCAAGATTACTATGGTTTTAACACATTAGATGCTGGTTTTTTTGGAATTGGTGTAGGTGTTAATTATTATCACAAAAATAATGGATATCTAAACTTTTCTGCTCAAACTTTTCTACAAGACAATTATCCTTTGCCTCCTCCTCTCAATTTATTAACTGAAAAACATACAAAAAATTATTTCCATTTATTCTCACTTTCAAATAATCATAGATTCAAAAGATTTAATGTTGGTTATGGGCTTTCCTTTAGCCATCACTTCCAACAGTTTGAACTTATGGTTCGAAGTTATGATGAACTTATTGAAGATACTGAGCTTAATGCAAAATCATCCTTAAATCCGAGCCGAGTTAATAAAATTAGTAGAGATATAGATCCAGGTATATATGAAACCCAAAACAGAAACATTCAGCAAATCGGTTTGCTGATTCCTGTATCTTATGAAATAACTAAGAAATTTAACCTGTCTTTTCAATATAAACCTTCCCTATTTCAAATTAAAGGTGATCAACCTATGAATTATAATGGATTTTATACTTGGGGTGTGATTTATAAAATTGAAAGGTAATGTAACTGGATAATAAACATGAAATTATTAATCCATTTCGTATTAAAATATCTTATCTAATTTTCTATACCATTTGAATTAACAAAGTAGTATTGTACCTTTAGATATACATTGACTTCGTAGCTCAGTTGGTAGAGCAACAGACTCTTAATCTGTGGGTCCTGAGTTCGAGCCTCAGCGGGGTCACTTTCAAAAAAAGCTGTTTTTACTTGCGTAAAACGGCTTTTTTGCTTTCCTTAGGGTGGTTTTGGAACTTCCTCCCTACCCGTTTTGAAAATCCTCAAAACGGTGTGTTTTGCATAGTTTTTTGTTGAACTTCACGTAAAACCGTCACAAATACGTCACAAAGGTTTTCGTGGTAATGAAAAGATTATGGCAACCGTAAGCGCAAAGGTTTATGAACACCACAAAAAAGCAGATGGAACCTACAATGTGAAAATTAGGGTCTATCACAAAGAGGAAAAAAAAATTATAGACACTCCTCATTTCCTTTCCCTAAAACAACTCACCAAGGTGAAAGGAAAAAAAGAATTTAGTATTAAAGATCCTTTTGTCCTTGAAATAGTTGACAAGAAACTAAAGGACTACCGTAAAACGATCAGCGAGCTCGAGGAGAAGCTTGACTTTTTCACCGCGGGTTCATTAAGGGATTATCTCAAAAATATAGATGAAGAAATTGATTTTATCAAGTTCTGTGCGAACTGTATTCAACAAGAGAAGGATGACGGTCGTGATGGTTCTGCCGCTAACCATCGATCAGTCCGTAACCACCTCATTGATTTTTTTAATCGGGAAACTGTCTCAATAAATGAAATACATTTTAATATGCTCGTTCAGTTTGAACGTTACTTGAAATCTGAACGGACAATAACAAGAATAAACCAGTTGGGAAAGCCCGTTACTACTGTTTCAAAGCCTGTTTCGGATACTAGTTTA
>DAIQBS010000078.1:0-14851 GCA_036781025.1 Sphingobacterium sp.
ATTGCTTCTGTAAAGCGTAAACGCTGAATTTGCATCATGTAAAAAGGTACAGGCCGAAAGTCTCATAATCTTTTGGTCCCTGGTTCGAGCCCAGGTGGGCGCACTGAAACAACACAAAAACCGCCTTTACGGTATCATAAAGGCGGTTTTTTAGTTTAAAATCACTTCGCAAGTATAAAATTTCTTCGCAAAATGATGATAATCTAAAGTGTTAGATACCATATAATTATCCTTGCGATACGTTATTCCTGGAGCAAATCCACGAACGTATTTTCCTAGACTTTTGTCACAAAATCATTAAAAACTTCGCACTTCGCAGTATGAATACGTCTAAAAAAATCAGATTTTAAATCCCTAATCTTTTATAAAATTCATAGAATAGTTCATTAAAGTTTTGTTAAGATTTTAAATATCTTGAAATACATAAATTTCTTTTTTATATTTAGGCATTATTTAAGTTTTTAATTTTTACATAGGACAATTAATACCTGAACCTAAATATGAAATGTCCTATTTAAGTGTAAGCAGAAATATACTGTAGTTAATTTTATGGGTCCTACAGCCAAAAAAATGAAACAATTACAGTATTAAATGGTACCCAAAATCAAGTTTAACAATGGTAATACCTTGTTTTCTCAATCTTTAAAAAAGCGAATCAACAATTTTTTTCATCAAAAAGAGCAAGCTAAATCTGGTAATAGAAAACTATTTCTAAAAGGCGGGATTTTATTAAGTTCACTAGTAATAATCTATCTAGTATTGCTATTCTTAAATCCGGCTTGGTATATAAGTATTCCTTTATGTATCATATTAGGAGTAAACTTTGCGGCTATTGGGTTTAATATTATGCATGATGCAGGTCACGATAGTTTTTGTGAAAACAAAAATTCAAATTCCATCTTGTCGTATTCTCTAAACCTATTAGGAGGTAATATTTACTTGTGGAAGCTTAAACACAATATTGCGCATCACACTTACACAAATATTGACGGGAATGATCACGATATTGAGGTGAAATTTATGAGAATACATAAAGATCAACCAGTAAAAGGTTATCATCGTTTTCAACCCGTTTACTTCATCTTATTATATTCTATATCTTATTTGGCATGGATATTTTATCAAGATTATGAGAAGTATTTTCGTCAAAAGTTAAGTAAAGACTCTCCAAATATTAAATTCCCGATGCGTGAGCGCGTTATCTTTTGGATCAGTAAAGCCATACACTTTAGCATATTTATTTTAATTCCTGTGTTAGTAGTTGGATGGTTACCTACATTAATTGGGTTATTAATAGCAGGGCTGACTTGTGGAGTTTGTTTAGCAGTTGTATTTCAGTTGGCTCATGTCGTAACTGGAACAGAATTTAAAACAATTGAAGATTACACAGTAGAAGAAGAATGGATGATACATCAGCTTCAATCTACAGCAAATTTTGCAACCAAAAGCAAAGTATTGACCTGGTTATTAGGGGGCTTAAATTTTCAGGTAGAGCATCATTTATTCCCTAAGATAAGTCATATCCATTATCCAGAGATCAATAAAATAGTCAAAGAGACATGTAAGGAATTTAATATCACTTATAATGAATTTAGAACCATGACGGACGCCTTTAAATCTCATGTTCAAGTGATTAAGTTGATGTCAGTGTAAATAGGTAATCCATAGAAAGATTAGTTTAATCTAAGAATCTAAGATTTCAATAACAAAGAATTATTAAAGGAGCGCTAAATAATTAGGGCTCCTTTCTTTTTACTTTCCGATATGAATAATTACAAAAAAAAAAAATAGATGTTTTAGAATCATAATTAACCTCTTTTAGAATCGCTATTAAGCTATTTTGTTAAAATATGTTAATATAGAAGTACAGAAATACCAAAGCACTTATCACCTCGTTATTAATATAGAAAGAGCAAAAGAGTAAATAATTTCATAATTTAGGTTAATAATTGGTTTGATAGACCCTAAGGTACCCCGCCTTAGGGTTTTTTATTTTATATGATTTAAATTTTAAATTTCTGAATATTCCAAATGTGTGTTAAGGTTTTGAGGATAGTCATATCTATTCGGTATCTTTGTGGTCTTATTTAACATTATAGGAGATTAGGTTTGATTAAAATTGCTGTAATTGGAAGTGGTAGTTGGGCCACAGCGATGATTAAAATGTTGACGGACAACCAACAAGAAAAGCAAATAAATTGGTGGGTGAGAAAAGCGGAGGATATAGCATATATTCAACAATACCATCATAACCCTACTTATTTAAGTGCTGTTGAAATCAAATTAGAACACATCAGCATTTCTGAACATGCAAAAGATGTTATCCAACAATCGGATATCATCATTCTAAATACCCCTGCAGCTTATTTAGAAGATGCATTAGTAGGATTAAGTCCAATAGATTTTAAAGATAAACTCGTAGTATCTGCTATTAAAGGAATCATTCCTTCCAGTAAACTAATTATTGGTGAATACCTTTGCAAAACCTTCGGCGTAAACTTAGACGATGTTGTCGTAGTTGGTGGTCCATGCCATGCCGAAGAAGTTTCCTTAGAAAAACTTTCTTATTTAACATTTGCCTCTCAAAACACAGCAAATGCAGCCATAGTCGCTCAATTCTTTCAAACGCATTACATTAAAACAGTGGTATCCAATGACCTTTTAGGCGTTGAATATGGAGCTGTATTGAAAAATATTTATGCTTTAGCTTGTGGTATTTGTCATGGATTGGGCTACGGCGATAATTTTCAAGCTGTACTTATATCCAATGCCATTCGTGAAATGGAATATTTTGTAAATGCTATTGACCCTAAATCCCGAGAGATTAATCAATCCGCGTATTTGGGAGATTTACTCGTAACTTCTTATTCACAATATAGCCGTAACCGGACTTTTGGCAACATGATCGGAAAAGGATATAGTGTAAAGTCTGCACAATTAGAAATGAATATGGTTGCCGAAGGTTTCTTCGCATCCGACTGTATTCAAGATATCATATTAAATCATCAATTGGATATGCCGATTTGTAATATGGTCTATTCTATATTATATAAAAATCAGTCAGCATCAACTTCTGTTAAATTATTATCTGATAAATTGACCTAATGATCACTAAAGAATATATAGCCGAACAATATAAACTGATTCAGGATGAAATATCATCTGCAATGGAATTGCTGGATGGAAAAGCGAAGTTTCAAGAAGAAATTTGGGAAAGAGATGGTGGAGGTGGTGGACGAACCCGCATCATTCAACATGGTGATATCTTAGAAAAGGGAGGTGTTAATTTTTCCGCCGTACATGGTCAATTACCGGAAGCTATCAAAAAAGCATTTGCTGTAGAGGAGGATGAATTCTTTGCAACAGGTGTCTCCATTGTCATTCATCCTAATAATCCTTGGGTACCCATTATCCACATGAATATACGTTATTTTGAATTAAATGATGAGATAAGATGGTTTGGAGGTGGAATAGATTTAACTCCTCATTATGTGATAGAGGATGATGCAACGTATTTTCATCAAGAATTGAAAACTGTTTGTGACCAATTTAAAGATTCTTTTTATCAAGAGTTTAAGGATTGGGCTGATAACTACTTTTTCATCAAACATCGTGATGAAACCCGTGGAATCGGTGGTATATTTTATGATAAACTAACCCCTGCTAAAGCCGGAATATCTAATGAGGAAATTTTTCGTTTTTCCTGTGCTTTAGGAAGAGCATTTCCTAAAATATATACTGAATTGGTTAATCGCAATCGAAAGAAAGAATACAGCCAAGAAGAGAAGAATTGGCAATTATTACGTCGAGGACGCTATGTGGAGTTTAATTTGGTTTATGATTCCGGAACAAAGTTTGGTTTAGAAACAAATGGACGTATTGAATCCATCTTGATGAGTCTGCCGGAGCAAGCCAATTGGTTTTATAATTACATTCCCAAACCGGATTCTTTAGAAGAAAAAACACTATCGCTATTGAAAAAAGGAATACAGTGGGTATAAATTCGTGTTTAGCATAAATTATGATAGCATTTAAAAAATTCATTTTAGATAATGGTTTACGGGTTCTAGTACATGAGGATACCAATAGTCCTATGGCATGTATGAATATACTTTACGATGTAGGAGCAAGGGACGAACAGGAAGATAAAACGGGATTTGCGCACCTCTTTGAACATTTAATGTTTAGTGGATCTATCAATATTCCGAATTATGACCAACCGCTACAACGTGTAGGAGGAGAAAATAATGCCTTTACTTCGAATGACATCACCAACTATTACATCACATTACCTGCAAAAAATTTAGAAACAGCCTTTTGGCTGGAATCTGACCGGATGCTCGGACTTGCATTTAATAAACAGGGACTAGAAGTCCAACGAAATGTTGTTATAGAAGAATTCAAACAGCGATACCTGAATCAGCCTTATGGCGATGTATGGTTGAGATTAAGAAATTTAGCTTATAAAGTTCATCCGTATAAATGGGCGACTATTGGTAAGGAAATTAAACATATTGAAGAGGCAAAAATGGAAGATGTAAAAGCATTTTTCAAGAAATTTTATGCTCCTAATAATGCCATTATGGCCGTAACAGGCAATGTCACAGTGGATGAAGTGAAAATTTTGGCTGAAAAATGGTTTTCGGATATTCCTGCTCAGGAAAGAAATTTCAGAGATCTTCCTATGGAACCTAAACAAACCGAAGAAAGGAGGGAAGAAGTACATGCTGAAGTTCCTGTAAATAGTATATACTTGGCTTTTCATTCGGTGGAGCGTTTACATCAGGATTATCAAATCATTGACTTACTTTCAGATATACTTGCCCGGGGAACATCTTCCCGTTTGTATCGAAGGTTAGTAAAAAATAAACCGATGTTCTCTGAAATTAATGCTTATGTGGTTGGAAGTATTGACCATAACCTGGTTGTAGTAGAAGGAAAACCTCTAGAAAACGTGAGTTTTATTGAAGCTGAAGAGGCTATTTGGGAAGAACTTAATTTGTTGAAAACAACATTGGTGTCTGAGGAAGAATTGACCAAAGTGAAAAACAAAATAGAATCGACGATGGTATTCGCTGAATTATCCATTTTAGATAAGGCTATGAATTTGGCTTTTTATGAATTATTAGGAGATGCCGAATTATACAATCTTGAAGTTTCGAAATACGCTCAGATAACGGTAGAAGATATATTGCGTGTTGCAAATGAAACTTTTACTAAGGAAAACTCCTCTACTTTATTATATCATGCTCAAAAAACAGGTGAATATGCTGAATAGAATAGATGCACCCGCGGTGCATCATATAGAAGATATAAATTTGATTCAACCTGAATTTGTTAAATTCAGCAATGGGCTCAAGGTCTTTATTTTCAGAGCTGAATCTCAAGAATTATTGAAGGCTGAATTTGTTTTTAATAATGTATTTGAACAGAACGAAAATCCGGTAAGAAATTCGGCCTTAAGTGCCATGTTGAAAGAAGGTACCAACCGCTTTACGAGTGCACAAATTGCTGAAAATATTGATTTTTATGGAGCTTACTTAGTTCCTGAATTCAGTTTTGATCATAATGCGCTTACGCTGTATACCTTAAATAAACACGTTTCTTCGGTATTGCCCATGGTATATGATGTATTAACGGATGCCATTATTCCTGATCGTGAGTTGCAAACATATAAGAGAAACAACAAGCAAAGTTTACAGATATCCTTGGAGAAATCAGATTTTCTAGCTCGTCGAATGTTCTATGAACAGCTGTTTGGAGAAAGCAGGTATGGTTTAGCGGTTAGCGAACAATTGCTTGATCAATTAAATCAGGAGGATTTATTAAGCTTGTATAAAAAGCAGATTCAACCTCAAAATGCTACTTTATTTTTATCTGGAAATATTACCGATGAACTATTAAACTTATTCCGTGATTATTTTGAAAAATCATGGGATAATCAGGAAACTTTAACCTTATCGAAATTTACTCCTAACAAAACTTATTTAGACGAGGTCCAATGGGTTTCTAAACCAAATGCATTGCAATCTTCCATTCGTATAGGTCGACAATCTATACAACGACATCATCCGGATTATCCTGCCTTGCAATTTGTCAACACCCTATTTGGAGGATATTTTGGTTCACGTTTAATGAGTAATATTCGGGAAGAAAAGGGTTATACCTATAATATAGGTTCGGTTGTGGCGAATTTAAATCATGCCGGATTTATATCCATTGGTACAGAAGTAGGTAATCAATATACCGAAGATACCTTGAAGCAAATCGAAATAGAAATGAACCGTTTGAAACAAGATCTTTGTTCTGAAAATGAAATAGAGCTTGTTAAAAATTATTTATTAGGAGGGATGTTAGGCAGTTTGGAGTCTATATTTTCGCATGCAGACAAATTTAAATCTGTATATTTTGCTGGTTTAAATTTAGGTTATTACGATTATTATACCGATGTGATAAAAGATATCTCTGCAGATCAAATTCAAACTATTGCTCAGCAGTATTACCATTTTGAAGAGATGTTAAAGATTGTTGTTGGAAACAAAATTTAATTCTTCACCATAAAAATAAAACGAGCTTTGATGATTTCAAAGCTCGTTTTATTTTTATGCAATGTTGTTTTATTTCATTAATTCTTGAATTGCTACAGATGCTAATGCACCTCCAAATGCGGCAGGTAAATAAGACATAGTCCCATAGGCAGACTTTTTGAAGTTACTACCATCGGTATACAATAACGAATCCTTATCTGGAAGTTCCATAGAGAAAACAACTTTAACTCCCTTTTTTATACCATGTTTTTTCAATTTCTTCCTGATATGCTGGGCAAGTTTACAGTTATAGGTTTTGCCAATATCTGCAATTCTTAATTTAGTAGGATCTAATTTTCCTCCAGCACCCATTGAACTCACAAATGGTATTCCAGCATCAAGAGCCAGTCTTATAAAAAACAATTTAGGCGTAATACTATCAATAGCTTCAATACAATAATCCGGTTTCAACGCTAATAGGTCAGGTATACTTTGAGGTAAAATAAATTCTTGAACCACATTTAGTGTTAATTCAGGGTTGATGGCCAATAGCCTTTCCTTCATAATTTCCGCTTTGGAGACACCATGATTGGTTGCCAAGGCTGGTAACTGACGGTTTCTATTGCTCGGGTCAACAGTATCTCCATCGATTATTGTCATTTTGCCCACACCCGAACGGCAAATAAATTCAGCAGCAAAGGAACCTACTCCGCCTAATCCTAAAATCATAACATGAGAACCAGCTAATTTTTCCAATGCAGGTCTGCCCACTAAAGCCTCCGTTCTGGAAAGCCATGATAAGTCCATCATTTATAATGAATAATTAAATGCTTGTATAAAATTCTGTCTTAGTTGTCGTTGTAATACCTCAAGAGGTATGTTTTTTCGAACGCGACAAAAATAAGCATAAATATTGGAGATTTTGATAGGCTTATCATCTGTTTCAAAGAATATTCGATCTAATGGGACCTGTTCAATGAGCTCATTCATTTTGCCTAATTGAATGGCATGGCCCAAGGAAATGTAGTAGCCTTGTTTTATTAGGGTATTGGCCAAAGTCCAGTTTTTATTAAATCCATGGAATATCACAGGTACTTGAACTTTCATTCGCATTAGGGATGTACAAACTTCACTATAGGCACGTACGCAATGGATTATTAATGGTTTTTGGTATTTATTTGCCAGGGTTATTTGCTTTTCAAATACCTCAACTTGAATATTCCAGGGGTTTTGAACCACTTTATCTAGACCACATTCTCCAAGGGCTATAACCTCCTTTTTGAGTAAATACTGTTCCAGAGCCTCTAATTGATTAGCCTGATCCTCATCTATATACCAGGGATGTATGCCAGCACTACAAGGACTAGAATTCAAATAATCTTTGGAAACGATGACGTTTGAAACACGTAATTCAGTATTAGAGCTGAGTCCTGTACGATGACTATGAATATCTATAAACACGATTTACCATTTTAAGACTAAAGATAAGCATTCTAGGTAATTCTAATCGAGAATTTCGTAGGCTCCAAATTCTAAAATCACAATTCCAGTACTGGTGTCTATTTTAAATCGTTTTCTATTTAGATCGATGTCAAAGGATTTATCTATTTCAGGAACGACTTCGGTTATGTCTAAAATAACGGGATAGCCTTCATGAGGGATATCTGACCTAGAATAATGAGTGACATGATCAAATCTTATTTTCTTTTCTTTGGCTAACTGATGTTGATCTTGGTCAATCAATAAGGTTACTAGGAGACTCTGAGTTTTAGAATCTTCTTCAGTTTTTATGATTTCTGCATCTAAAATCGAAGATATATCAATGGCCATAATGAATTCAATCAAAGGTATATATCTAGGTAACAGTAAAAAGGTAAAATCGTTTGCTAAAATTTAATTATTACTAAATTTATAGTTTTTCTTCCTGAGATCTTCTAATACTTGTTGCAAACTAACGTTTATTTCAGTTTTTGGAGAATTGTTTAGCTTATTTTTAATAAATGGATGTGCTTGTTGCGAATGCGACTGATCAATTGAGTTATTAGACTTTTTTTTATAAAACATCTTCATCCTCCTTAAAATTTGTTTATACCTTGGTTATTTGCATATACTGGATCTTGGCTACCAGTGCATTAACTAAATATACTACTTTTTATTGAACTTCAAAGGTCATTTTTCTTATTTAATTTGGCTAAAAGCAGGATGTATTCAATATCTTCGCTACAAATTGCTGGTTTTGTTACAAATTGCTCATCATACTGCTTACATACATCCCATTCCAAGTGGACATCGATTTCCAATGTTAAAGTATGAACTGATTCCTGCTCAGTTATTACACATGGGAATTGTAGGAAAGGAGCATTTTTTTACACCTCAAAAAGCTACCCGCGAAATTATAGGTCTAGCACATGATTTAACTTATGTGGATCATCTTCTCCAGTTAACCCTAGAACCCTCCATGATCCGTCGGATTGGTTTTCCTATGAGCCAATCGTTAGTAGATCGTGAATTATACTTAATCGATGGAACAGTTCAATCTGCTTTACATGCACTAGAACATCAAGTTTCCTTCAATACGGCAGGAGGAACTCATCATGCAGGTAAAGATTTTGGAGAAGGATTCTGTTTATTAAATGATCAGGCTGTAGCAGCTGCCTATTTATTCCAACAGCAACTAGCCAAGAAAATCCTAATTGTGGATTTGGATGTACATCAGGGTAATGGAACGGCTCATATTTTTGAAGGACATCCAGCAATAAATACCTTTTCTATTCATGCAGCGCGCAATTTTCCATTCAAAAAAGAACATTCTACGATAGATATTGCTTTGCCTGATGGCATAGAAGATGAGGCGTATTTAAGTCTGCTTAACGAAGCATTGAATTCCTGTATTTCCTCATTGAAGCCTGATTTTGTTTTCTATCAAGCTGGAGTCGATGTGTTAGCAACGGATCAATTAGGTAAATTTAAATTAAGCCTAACAGGATGTAAGGCCCGAGATCAACTTGTTTTTCAGCTATGCAAATTTCATCAGATTCCTGTACAAGTAAGTATGGGGGGAGGATATTCTAAAGATATTAAAGATATTGTCAATGCGCATGTGAATACCTTTTCAGCAGCAATTGATATATTTGATTTATAAAATAAAATACTATGTTTTTTCACCAAGACGCGAGTTTCAATCATTTAATCATACATCATGTTGGTAATAAAAGTCAAGATGAATACTTTACTTTATCAGAAGATGAAATTGATGTGCAATCCGATGAGCTATTAAGCAGTTTATTGATGCAATATTTTATGAAGCCTTTTGCAAAGACGAATGAAGTCTTTCGTTTTTTTCATCCCAATGACACCTTAGACTTGAATGAGGTATATCATTTCTCTAAACAATATTTTGAAGAAAAAATGAGTTTTAAGGATTATTCCAAAGCTATTGCTCGTTTTTTATTTGAAGTAACCGAACATCCAAAAATTAAATCTGGTGAAATTTATGTCGTTGCATTGGATCAGATTCAATTGGAAGGAGAGGAGCATCAGGCTATCGGTATTTTTAAGTCAGAAAATAAGGAAGCCTACTTAAAAGTTTTTCCCCAATCAGCTGGTTTAGGAATTGATTATGAAGAGCAAGCTATCAATATTAATAAATTGGATAAAGGTGTGGTCATTGTCAATTCAGAGGCTGAGGAAGGGTATAAAGTATTGTGTATTGATCAAACTAACGGTTCTGAAGCGGTGTATTGGAAAGACGATTTCTTAAAATTGAAAACAAGAAACGATAATTTCCAACAAACTGGAAATTTGATGAAGGTGTATAAAAACTTTATCAACGATAAAATAGATGATGTTTTTGAAATGGATAAAGCCGATAAAATTGATCTTCTCAATAGATCTATGAATTATTTCAAATCCAAAGAAACATTTGTAGAAGACGAGTTTAATGAGGAAGTAATAGGCAATCCTGAGGCAATTTCTTTATTTAAAGACTATAAGCAATCTTTTGAAGATGAATTCGAAACGCCATTTCAATCGAATTTTGATATCGCGGCTCCTGCTGTAAAAAAAATGGCGAGTACCTATAAATCCATTCTTAAACTAGATAAAAACTTTCATGTTTATATTCATGGGAAGAAGGAGTATTTAGAAAGAGGTTATGACGAGGAGAAAGGAATGAATTATTATAAGCTGTATTTCGATAAAGAGGATTAATTGTTATGCTTAAATTTCGGAAGAATAAACGGTATTATTTCTTTGCCTTCCTAATTATTTCCCTTTTTCTTTTAAATTGGGGGATACGAGATCATCAAGGAGTGGAGGAGTATTATAGCCGTCTATTCTATCCATTATTTAGTCAACTACCTCAATTTTTTGTGGGATGGATTCCATGGAGTATAGGTGATTTTGTTTATGCTTCGCTTTCTATCTTATTGTTGTCTAGCATATATTTAATTTTTCATGCATTGTTTAAACTAAGATGGAATCTTGCTTTTCATAGATTGTTGAAATTCATCACCTATATTCTTAGTATTTACCTCTATTTCAATGTCTCTTGGGGCATCAATTATTACCGAACTCCCATTACTAAACAAATGAATTTGGATGTGGATACCGTAATTCTAACGGATCATTTGACTATTTTAAATCAACATATTCAAAAATTAAATACGCTACGAGAGAGCATTCAATTTCATAATTATCCTTTAGATTCCATTAATCAAGAGGTTAGTATGTTGATGAAGGCAGATCAGGAATTTCCCATGTTGTCAAAAACACAAGTTCAAATTAAATCACCCATTAATAATACCTTAGCTTCATATTTTGGTGTTTCGGGATATTTCAATCCATTTACCCATGAAGCTCATGTCAATTTGCAGATGCCTAAGGCTTCCTATCCATTTACGGTAGCTCATGAATTGAGTCATCAAATGGGGATTGGGTTTGAGGACGAGTGTAATTTTATTGCCTTTGTCAAACTTTATAAACAAGAAAATCCCCTATTAGCCTACACTGCGTATTACGAGAGTGTCAATTACCTGATGAGGTCCTTGTATTTAGTAGATCGAAATGAATATGATAAGTTGAAGGCGCTACTTTCGGAGAAAGTGATTGCAGATCTAAAAGCAGAACAGCTGTATTGGAAAGATTACTCAGGTTGGATTAACTCATTATCATCCCTATTTTATAATCAGTACCTCAAACATAATAATCAGGCAGAAGGTATGGCGAGATATGGCTTAGTAAGCCGATTGATTATTGCTTATGAGCTTAGAAACAATAATCAATCAGGCGATTAGTCTTTATTATACGGAAAAGCTTTCCCCGCATGCACAGGTTCTGGAGGCATTAGGATTGTGAAATTCAAATCCTTTTCCATTAATACCATCGGAATAATCCAATTCAGTACCTGCCAAATACAAATAAGATTTTATATCCAAGCATATTTTAATGCCTTTATCTTCAAAAAACTGATCTCCTTTTTTTTCTTCATTATCGAAGTTTAATTTATAGGAGAGACCTGAACAACCACCACTTTCTACAGCCACACGAACAAAATAATGTTCATCGTAATTTTCGTCGGTCATGATTGTTAAAATGCGTTCTTTTGCTTTATCTGTTATGGTAACCATCGTGTTTGCTAATATTATATGTCTACAAAATTACTAATTATTAAAGGTATTATCTTTAATAATCATCTTTCTATTGTCAAATTAAGCCTTCTTTGTACATTTCCCATATCGGTGAATTCGACCGAATAGTTTGGATGGCTTGGTTTATTTGAGCTATAACATCATCAATCTCCGCAAAATTGTTGTACTTACTAAAGCTAAATCGTATGGAACAAAAAGCCTCTTCATCGGAACAATTCATGGCTTTCAGTACATGTGAAGGGTCTCTACTTCCGGTGACACAAGCAGAACCCGATGCGATAGCAATTTGAGGGACTTTGGTCATCAATTCATTTGCCCGAACATACTTAATATGAATGTTACTGGTGTTTGGAATCCGAAGCATATGTTCTGCATGTATGTTTATTTCTTCCCAGTGTAGCTTTGCTTGATCCTCAAAATAATTTCTTAATTCCTCCGTTTTTTGACTGCTACATTCCATATTTATAGCAGTACCTAGTCCAACAATTTGATGAACAGGGTAGGTGCCTGCGCGGAATCCTTGCTCCTGATTACCACCGTTTATTAATGCGGGTATTTGGATGGGTTTGCTTTTTCTTCTTACAAATAGCGCTCCTATACCTTTGGGCCCATGGAATTTATGTGCACTAAAACATAAAATATCTATTGGAATTTCAGAAAGGTCAAGTGGAAGCTTACCAATCCATTGAGTCGCATCACAAAAAAACAAAACATCTTTTTCCTGACAAATTTTGGCAATTTCCGCTATAGGATGTAATACTCCAGTTTCATTATTAGCAGCCATCAAACTAACTAATATGGTATCCTTTTGTATGAGTTGATCTAACGCTTCCAAGTTAATCTGACCATGTTGGTCAACAGGTAGGTAGCTAATAGATGCCCCTGATTTTTGAATAGCTTCGCAAGCCCCAAGAACTGCCTTGTGCTCAGTACTACATGTAACCATATGGCTTCCTTTACTGGAATAGGCTTGGAAGACACCTTTTATTACGGTATTTATAGCTTCTGTTGACCCACTATTAAAATAGATTTCCTTCGGATTTACCGAAAAGTAAGAGGCAACTTGATTCCTGGCTTCTTCTATGGATTGATTGGCTTGTCTTCCTAATTTATGTTGAACACTCGAAGCATTACCATATTGATCTTGCAAATAGGGGAGCATGGCATCTAACACTAACTCATCTAATTTAGTCGTGGCATTATTATCTAGATATATCAAACCCATGGATAAAGTTATTTAAAATCCAAAGATTTATAGTCTAATCGCTTTGATTTTTTTATTTTTGCGCTAAAATCATACTAAAATGAAGCCAATCGATATAGAAGCAAGTTTAGAACGTATAATCAATAATTCATTAGATCAGGTTCCACATGTCATAGGGGGACTAGCTATTCTCTTTATTGGACGCTATGCGATCCAATTCGCTTTAAAAATCATGGATAAGCGTTTCGAAAAAAGGAATATCGATATTTCTATTCGTTCATTTGTGAAAAGTTTAGTAAAGTTTATACTCTATGCCTTAATGCTTTTGACTGCAGCGAGTACGATGGGTTTTCAAACAACTTCGTTTATTGCCGCCTTGTCTGCATTTGGTTTAGCCGTCGGAATGGCCTTGCAAGGTAGTTTATCCAATTTTGCAGGAGGGGTGTTGATCTTAATTTTCCGTCCATTTGATGTTGGAGATTACATTTCCAGTGCCAATGGTTCTTCTGGAACAGTAGAAAAAATTGATTTATTGTATTCCACCTTGATTGATGATGATGGTATTCGTGTGTTCAGTCCAAATGGAACCTTAGCCAATTCTGTCATTAAAAACTTTACAAAAATTAGTGCTCGAAGAATGCAGTTCTCCTTTTTAATATCTTATGATACCAATATTAAAATAGCAAGGGAACGTATTTTGGCTATTTTAAATGATGATAAACGTATATTAGATAAGCCTAAGGCTGAATTAATTGTAGGTGATTTAAAAGAGTCTGGAATTACAATAACCATTCGTGCTTGGGCAAATAGAGAGGTGTATTGGGCAACGAAAAATGAATTGGCAGAGAAAATAAAAGAAGAGCTAGATAATAAAGCCATAAATTTCCCAACCAATGCTTTAAAAATTCTAAATCAAGATCCTGCTTAATCTTGTAACCCTTAATCCAGGGATTGAATTAATACAAAATATCGGTAAGCTACAACAGCCTGTTGTAGCTTACTTAGTTTAGAAGGATCCAATTGACTATATTTTGGTAGAATAGTTTTATTTACCTTATTCAATAGTTTAAAAAATCCCTTTTTCATATGTAATTTTTAGTGAATGCAATAGTTAAGTCCTACAGCTAATAAGGCTCCAATAATTGGGCCAACCACAGGAACCCAAGCATACGCAGCATTGAATGAAGCTTTATTTTTAATCGGTAAGATAGCATGCATAATTCTTGGTCCTAAATCACGTGCCGGATTAATGGCATATCCTGTAGTTCCTCCTAGGGAAAGACCTATCGCCCAAACCAAAAAAGCTACTGGAATAGCTCCAATAGAACCTAATCCAATGACTTCATCTTCCGCAATTTTAGCATCTTGAAAATGTAGAATGGTAAAGATAAGTACAAAGGTTCCAACAATTTCAGATAATAAATTTAATGGATAATTTTTTATAGCAGGTGTAGTGCAAAAAACCGCTTGTT
>DAIQBS010000079.1:0-14119 GCA_036781025.1 Sphingobacterium sp.
TATGTGGTAGATGAGAATACCGTTTTCTTTTATGCCGGGAATATCGATGAAGAGAGACAAGATCGCCGAAATTATAAGGTTTATGCTAAATTCAATGAAACCGGGGGAGTTACATTTTCAGCGGATAATCCGAATATAAAATTTGTAGTTAATAAAGACGCAAGCTATACCATCAATGAGCAAATGGATGAAGTAAGGCCATATTTATTGCATCGTTATATCACCATCAATAACATTGATTATCAGTTTACGGATTACACCATGGTTCCAAACTTCCCTATAACCTATAAGGTGAGTGGCTCCCTTATCTTACAACGGCAGTTGAACACACAAATACCAGATGAAGATCAATCCATTCAATGGTAAAAAAAAATAATAAATAAAAAAATGCGGAGCTTTAAACTCCGCATTTTTTATGGCATAACTTTTTGTATGATACAAGAAGCTATACCTTATCGTGCTTAACAAAATTCTTCATTTTTGCAAAAGCTATTAAACTGATTAAGCCAATCAATAACCATAAAAAATCAACATAAAATATATCCAATTGACGGTGTAGAAATGTATTCCACATCCAATTATTTGATTGAACCCCATTAGCTATTGGAACCAGTAAGGAACATATTCCTCCGAGCAATAAGGTTTCTCTGCTGGTTCGATTAATATTTCTTCGAATAATATAATAAAGTGCTATAATCCACCAGAGGTTAAAATATACATTATATATTAAACTTTGATTTACATCAGCACTAAACTTGACCCAAATAAATGTGACCGCCGAAACAGGCAGCATGGTTAAACAAATAGCCAAAAAGATGTTTGCTAGCCAAAAGTTAAATTTCCTCTTTCTTGGAAGTACATTATTCTTATCTCTAGCCACTAGCCATATTAAAATGCCCGAGATAATAACGAAGCAGCCCATAATTCCTAAAATAAAATAGACAATCTTTAAAGGATAACCTGCAAAATCTCCAAAATGCAACCTATAAAAAACACTTTTTATTCGATCGATATAATTAACATCTTCTGTTGGTGATTTTTCTTTTAAAATTGTACCATCTTTAACCATTACACTTAACACTCCTGAACCTGCAAAACTTTGCTTAAAGGAAGGCTCTGTTTCCACAGTAACATACATTTGCTCATCTCCATAATTATTGATGTATATCCGTTTCAATTTACTACCAGGCCACTTATCTCGTGTTAATTGTATGTAATCCCCAATATTAAAAGAGCTTTCTAATTTGGCATAACTGTATTTCATAGGGAAATTGTGCAATTCTCCTAAATCTTCATACAACGATACCTCAGCATCTTTATACAGAATCTTATCAAATGGGACCATCAAAGCAGAATTAAGTATCAATACAATTCCAGTTATAGCATAAACCAGTTGATAAGGAAATCCAATCACTCCAAGAGCAGTGTGCATGTCAGTCCATATCGTTTTCCATTTGTTAAAAGGTCTGAAAATAAAAAAATTGGAAACCAATTTATCCCAATGCAACAGCAGTCCAGTAATCAATGCAAAGAGAAATATAAACGAAGTAACACCTGCGATAAAATAACCAAAAGGCGCGAAAGGCAAACGGATTGGCACCTCATTTAAGGGAGCTAAGAAATGTAATCTATAAAAGAACTCTCCTAAATCGTAATTAGCGGCATAGTCACTAGATTTATTTTGGATAAAATTATAACCGAAGTAGCTAGCGTCTGAATCACCTCCCCTTCGTCTTTTCTTTTCTTGTCCAACTGTTTTTAAAGAAGCTCTATTTTTTTTATCAAGAATGGTATCTTGTGAAGCACTGATGTTAATATATCCTTGTACCCCACCCTGACTTAGATAATAAATAATGTTTCGACCTGTCAAATCTTTAGTCATACTTATAGAATCCAATGGGACTTGAAAACTAGCAGGATCTACCGTTTTTTGATAGGTACTTTCATTAGCTTGCCATGCAGTAAATTCTTTTTTAAAAAAACTTAATGTTCCTGCAAAAAATATCACATATAATAATGCAGAAATAATTATTCCACTGATCGTATGTGTGTTAAAATAAATATTATAATTTCTGATCTTCATGGATTAATTAATTCAATAGAAAAACTCCGTAAAAAATTAAGCTCAAAACACTATAAATGATCCAAATTTTCCATCCTTTAACAGACAGTAAGGCTATTAATAATAATACTGCCCAAATTAAATAACCTGAAATTCCCGCACTGACCACTATATATTTTTTTGGAATAAGTACTGTTAACATCAAATGAAAGCTCAACATCAATCCATAACCAGCAAATATGCCTGCTGTAATTTTTATAAAACGCTGCCAAGGGTTGCTTAAATATTTTTTATTTGCTGGCATATTAAGTAGTTTGAGGCAAAATATAGATTAGAAATTCCAAAGAAAAACTGATTAGCAATAGCAAGAATATACTACGCCATGAAAAAATAGCCAGTGGCTTTAGAAGAACAACCAAGCTTATACCAGTCATGATAAAAATTACCCCAGTGAATATTCCTGATCCTATTCCCATTACGCTGCAAAATATCAGAAACATGATTATTAAAATACAAAAGTTTATAGCTAAAAATAAGGCAGGATATTTCTGTAAATATACAATCACTGAGTCCTGCTTATTAAATTTCACTTTTTTACTACGATGATAGAAACCATAGCATGCAAATAGATTCAAAGCAAATAATAGGGAATACATAAGGTCTTTTAAAAGCCTTCCAAAAAAATTGACAAGCTACATCAATAATCCTGGAAGACTTATTTCGTTATATTAACTAGTTTAAATGTTCAATTGCTGTTATAGTACCACCATCTACTTTTAATCCCTGAGTAGCTGTAGCATTATTAACATCAATACGATAAATATATCCTAAGCCGGATGTTAGATTAACACCTATATATCCATACTTTCCATCTTCAGCAGAATAATTATTAGAAGTAATAGATTTTATATCAGTCAACTCTGGAAGGCCTGTCGCTTTTTTATAGGTCTTGGCAACCACATCCAATACACCAACAATATTTCCAGTGTTATAACTACCTTTCTGAACTTTAGTATTCGATAGAACCACGAATTTATTATTACCGGCATATATCCAGTTAGTAATATTTAATCCACCGGAAAGCGCTTCAAAATCTAACAAATAAGATTTATCAAATTCTGTTTCCCCAGCTTTTAATCGAGTTACTGATGAAGGTTTTGTACTATTAAAAGTAGCTGGCGTACCATCTGCTGTTGCAACATTAGAAGAGAAAGCATAGACATCCCCATTCTCCAATTCTTCTAAACCATCTACAAAATACCTTCCTATAAAACTGGTTCTATCATCTTTAATGATTTTTTCCAATTGCATATCAGGATAAGAATAGACAGCAATCCAAGCTTGATCTGGAAAAGCTGTTCCGAATGTTGCAGAACAACAACCTTTTACCGAAAAATAAGGTGCATATACTTTATTTCCTATTTGTTTAATCCAACTAAAAAAAGCGAGTTCTCCATTTTTGTTTAAGTCTAAACTGTTTATGGTTCCTTGTTTTGTAATTTGTAAACTATTGGTATTAAATTGATACCAAGAAGTTGTAGGATTTGTTATGTTTCGCGATATTTTCATCAGTAAAATATCATCATTCACTGGAGCAAAAGCCTGTACAGTTTCAGTAACTGCATTTGAAATTTTATTTAGTGCCCCTTGTTGAAGATTATAAACGGTTACTGCTCCAGGATTTCCTTGTCCATAAAGCATACTGAAAAATTTGTTTTTATGGGTGACATAGTATCGGTAAGTACCATCTTGTTCCACACCATTCTTTTTGGTGGTAATAGAACCCGTATCCAAACTGCTGGCAGTTAATAAATAATCAGCTACCCCTGTAGCAGCTACGGGTGTAACTGCGACTACAAAATTTCCACGATTAGCAGGTTCATTATTATCTTTTTTGCATGAAAAAATTCCTGCTATAATGATTGTTGATAGAATAAGGTTTTTAAAGTTCATAGTTATTTTAAAGATTATTTTTTTATAAAGTATCTGAAGTTAAGGTAGAAGGCTCTACCAGGTTTTTGCATACTGAAATTATCGAAGACTTGTTCATTGGTAATATTTCTAACCTCCAGACCAATATTATAGGCGCCATTTTTTAAACTATAAACGCAGTTCATATCGTGCGTCCATTGTTTTGGAATATCATTTTTTAAAGCACCCCGACTTGGCCAATACAAATAAAACTGGTGTACATATAGGTTATTGTAGCCTACTGTCAAATTGTGCCCATGTTGAAATACATCTTTAAAAAGAACACTTACATCCGTATTGCCAAAAAAGTATGGGATG
This sequence comes from Sphingobacterium sp., assembly GCA_036781025.1. Classification (GTDB taxonomy): domain Bacteria; phylum Bacteroidota; class Bacteroidia; order Sphingobacteriales; family Sphingobacteriaceae; genus Sphingobacterium. The sequence goes on from DAIQBS010000079.1 coordinate 4,352, forward strand.
TTAGGCATCTGATCCTTGTACACTGGACTTATACCGGTATACCCTTCCTCAAATTCTTGCATATTTTGCAAATAGTGGTAGGTCCAACTATTACCAGCTTTCAACCAATTTTTATAGGAATACCGAAGATCAAAGTCTCCACCAAATGTTCGTACACCAGCTCTATTATCTGCCACATATTTACTCTGATTTAGATTTAATCGTTGATAAATAAAATCCTTCGCATGGCGATAGATTAGGCTTGTAGACAATTGAAAATCATGCGACTTGTTGTAACTAAACGAATAATTAAACCCCAAATTGAAATTATTACTTTGTTCTGGTTTCAAGGATTCATTAGCCTCTTGATTTTCTACGTCCCCAAAAATTTCATAGGGGGTTGCCATCCGATTGGTCAATTCATATGAAGCTTTAAGTTGGGCAGCATCTGTTAAAAAATATGTAAGAGCAGTACCGTATCCAAATTGCTGCGAATTTGAATTGGTATTATTCCTTCCTAGATTATTCTGTTGTATAAACTTGGTAAACACATTTATATTCCATACTCCAGCTTGTTGAAACTGATAGCCAATTCCCAAGACATGTTTCCTTGAGCGCTGAGGTGATTCATAAGCATCATTTTGAGGGTTTAGCGGATCGCTACCCTTTCGATTAAATGTATTAAACACGTGATTCAAAGAAATACTATGATGCTCTAATAAGGAATAATTCAAGTTACTGGTTACGATTCCTTCGTTATTTTTATACTTATACATCGAACGAGAACGTTCTCCCGATGTAATGGGTAAAACCGCACCGGTATCTCCAAACCAGTCAAATCGCTTATTTAACGTATCGATATTTTGCTCTGTTCCTAAATTGATGTTTGCATTGAAGATAACATCTAAACCTTTCAACAAATTGTTTTTACTATATTTTAAGGTAGGCATGACTATATTTCCACGACGATGCCATCCTCCAAATACAGATTCCATGCGAGCGCCAGTTTGCATTTCCTTATAGTTTTGTCCTAGAACAACTCCTAATAATAATTTATCAGCAAATGATTTATCTCCAAAGCCAACATTTCCTATGATTGTTTCGTTATGGTAGGTATCATGAAAACGATTGACATAGGTATCCTTTGTATAGCCATCTTTGCGGTTATTGTGCTGTTCAATATATACTTTATAGCTATTATCCGAATAATTCTGATATGCATTTAGTTGAAAGGTTAATCCAGATTTGGCAGTAAACGCAGCATTGACTACCGCCCTATGCGTATTAAAAGAACCATAACCATAAGATACATCCACATAATTACGTCTACCACTCCCGGAAACAATATTGATGGCACCTCCTAACGCATCTGATCCCAGCCATATTGGAACAACTCCCTTATAAACTTCTATACGCTCTGCTAGATTGATAGGTATATTATTGATTTGATAAGAACTTCCCATATTGTCCATTGGAATTCCATCTATGAAAATGCGGACGTGATTTCCTGAAAAACCATTCAAAGATAAATTCATATTAGAACCTAAGCCGCCAGATTCTCGAACACGTATTCCCGTCACCTTATCTAATGCATCAGAAAGATTGATACTACTATTGTACTGCTTGGTTGCATCGACTACTGAAATATTGAATGCTTGTCTGTTTAATTCTTGAACCTTGGTCAATCCCTTGACCTGAACCTCTTCAATTACCTCTTTTTTCTCTTGTAAAATGATATGCAATATATGGTCAGGTGACTTGAATTTCACTGAAGTATTATAGGTTTCAAAACCTATCATTTGAACTCGAATATTGACTTCCTCTGTTGTTATATCTGCTAATTCATAAAAACCTTGTTCGTTCGCTAGTACTTTTTGATCATTGATTTGAACAATTGCATGGCCTAAAGAAATTCCCTCCTTATTTTTGACCGTTCCGGAAATCCGGAAATTTTGAGCAGAAGCAGCAATATGAATTGATAAAAAAAACAACAAAAACCCAATATTCAATAGCCAAATTTTAGTAATCTTTTTACTTGAAATGATCTTTTTATGATTGATCTGTGGCTGATGTAGTACCGTCTCGGCGTTTATATCCATGATGATTTATGGTTATCGAAAAGTAAATTATTTTACTAGGAAACTGCAGGTACTTCCTCTCCACAATTTCTCAATAGCTTGCCCAAACCAATCTTGTTTTTCATCATCCATTTTAGATACTTCTAAAACATATTTACCTTTTATTAAAGGCTGAAAAGTAAAACCTCCTTGACTATCTGTTTTTATAGTTTTAGTCCAACCTTGTGGTCCCATAATAATTAATTCTGCATCAGCATAGCCCACCTTTTTAAAATATACTTGACCAGAAACATCTTGACCTACCGTTCCAGAGGCAGACTTGAGTTGAATGCCTAAGGGTTGTTCTAAGGTAAAATTTGAAGCCTTTCCGACTTGAACTTGCGCAACACTTGAAAATTCAAAGGCTGTAATTTCATAAGGTTGTTTGGCTGGATGTACAACTTTCAATACATAGGTTCCTTCCATAGTAGGAATGAATGAAGTTGCAAAATGATCATCAGCATTTTCTTTGATTAATTCTGTTGACTTCAAATCGGGACTTATTACATATATTTTAAAGTCTTTTACATCAGAATACCATTTGTCAATCTTATCTATAGTCTGGTTTTCGTATTCGCCATAAAAAATCTTTACAGCATGAGATTGATTTAATTTCCCAACTTGTGCTGACTCAATCCATAGCGCATGAGCATTGGAAAATTGGAAAGATAGAACGCTTAGAAAAAGCAATATATAGGATAGGTACTTCATGTTTTTTTATTATTTATTAATGATTAGTTATATAAAAAAGGTCTCACGCTTAAACTTTTTATCCTTTCTGAGCTGCCAGCAAATATTGATTTATAGAGTGCTTTAATAGAACCCTTTTCCAACTAATTGAATAGGGCATGCAAGCAAACCGGCTAAACCAACATTAAAGAATTTGATTAAAGCTTAATAGTAAGTTTTACGAGTAGGTATGTTTAGGGTATTCTTTTCATATTATCCATATTTTTAGTTAAACCATGTGTTTTAAAATATGGAAGGAAAGAAGATTAGGAACAGACAATGTTTTGCCTATTTTTTTTTATCTTGCGTCTCCTTCCATACTAGCAGTGTCGAAGGTGCTCACAATTTATTGTGAGCTTCTACCTAAAATCAGTTCTACCTGAGCTTAGGAAGGCGTCATGCAAAGATTGCCGTCTTTCGCATGACGCTATTTTTGTTTTATTCCCTATTTAAATGAAAATCCATTATTAATGTGATCGCTATTTATTTAGAATGATTATAAACAATGTCAAATGTAGAAGATTTTTTTCTAATTCAAAATAAATAATTAGTTTTTTTATTTATTGAATTAACAACAATCCAACTCGTATACAACCTCAACTTATATTTACCCCCTACAGCACATTTTAGATTTTTTCTCGTCCCATCACTCTCTTTTTGCACTTGTGTTATTCTGGATAATTATTTTCAGTATAAAATAGCTTTCAAAAAAAATAGACCTTCTTTTGCAAAGAAAGTCTATGAAGTGGCTATTCTAAAGCTATTCTTATAGCCTATTAATAACCAGAATTAATTAAGAAAACTAAATAGTTATTTTAAAATGGATTTTTTTATGGATACCTGAACACCACTACTTGATGGCAATAATTTCCCATAATCATACGCGAATGCCATTCCTAAAACTAAATTATTTTTAAATGGTCTTTCTGCTTGCAAATAAGCAGAAAACTGATTTACCGGAACAAATTGGTCTTTGTAGGGTTCATGTTTTATAGTTCCTGTAGATTTCCCATATTCGCTAGTTCCAAAGGTTCCAAAATGTCTGGAAGCTGTAATTTTGGATTGAATTAATGTCCCATATATTGCCCCTCTAAAACCAACATGACCAGCTATTACACGATTACTAATAAAGAAGTCCTTGGGATCATTAGCTTGGCCAGGCCTAGCTAAATTTGCTGCCACGATCAAAGGAGTTCCTAATCCCAAATTTTTATAAGACCAACCTTCAGAATAAAAGAAATTATTATAGTAATCTTCATCTCCTGATTTAGTTGGAGTAGACCATGGGTATCCCGCTTGGTTTTTAGAATAAAAGAATTCTACAAGTAATTTTTGCCAATTGAGTGTTTTTTCAAGTCTATTAAAGGACTTATTAGTAATTGTAATTCCATTTAAACCATCAGCAATATTAGCTAATTTAGACATGGCTCCAACATCATAAATATTTTGTCTATATGCTAATAATTGAATATGATCCCAATCATAACTCATGCCCAAATCAATGGATCCTTGATGATTACCTACTTTTGAACTTGTTTGATCGACAGATTGGTAAGGTTTACCCCAAAACACATACCACAGATTTTGGAAATTATTCAAAGCATAACTATCTCCATAAACTTGCTTTTCATTCCCGAATTGAACTTGGTGATTTATTCCCCCATATAGATTGAGCTTCCAACTTTTCCTCCCAATTCTTCCATATAAAGATTTTTGATGGTAAAATGTATTGATACCTCCATCAGGAACAAATTTATTTACTACCGAAGTGTCAATAAGTGTAGACCCAAAACTACCAAGAGCGAAATTACCTTTTACTGAAATGATTCCATCAAATATTGGAATTCTATAATACTGGGGAATTTGAATATCTAATTTTGGAATTCCTAATGCATTTCCAGAAACAGAAAAATTACCAGAACTTAAAACAGTATCTCCATTTAATCCCATCACATCTTTGGAGCGTCCCAATTTAGCTTCAAAAATTCCATATTTCCCTTTGATAGCAGCTTCAATAATGTTGAAATTAGTAGTTTTCCCAACATTTCCTCTCAATTCTAAATCATAGGCCCAATCGAACTTAGCAGATTTAAATCCATTGTCGAATGAGTTTTCATAATCCGTATACAACTTCTTAGTGTTTATCAACAACGAAGAAGAGACTCCACTTATTGGAATAGAGCCAAATTGATTGGAACGAAACCAAAATGGTAGTTGATCAGAATGAGATAAATTTCCATTAATGCTTAAGTCCAGTAAATATTTATTAGGATGTTCTTGTCCTAATACATTGTTTACAATAGATGGTATAAATATTAAAAAAGTGCATACAGACTTTACTAATTGAGCTCTAAAAAAAATCATAATGGTTAATTTGATAATATTTTTCAATCAATTAATTTAGATTGATGCTTTTCCAAGGTATTGTATACCTTCTTTACATCTTGAGAGTTTTCTTTTTGAACTAATAACAAAGCATCTTTCGTATCTACTACAATGGTATTTTTCAAGCCTACAAAGGCTGCATATTTATCTGTTCCTATAACCATATTACCATTCTCATCCACTTGATATCCAATAGAAACTAGATAATCATATAAGGATTCGAAAGAACCTAAATCAGACCAAGAAAACTGTCCAGGAATAACTCTAATTTTTTTTGAACGCTCCATCACAGCATAATCAATACTTATAGAAGGAATTAACTTAGATAACTCTAAGTCAAGTATTCCATCCTTTTGATGCTTCCATGCAGTTAGCGCTGTAGAATACACTAAAGGTTCATATTGTTGTAGTTCATTCAATAGTGTATCTGCCCTAAAACAGAACATCCCTGAATTCCATAAAAAGTTGCCTCGTTCTATAAAATCTTCCGCAGTATCTTGGTTTGGTTTCTCCCGAAAAGATAACACTTGATCACCATGAAATTCGATATATCCATAACCAGTTTCAGGACGTTTGGGTTGTATTCCAAAAGTAACAATAAAGCCATCATTGGCTTTAGATATTCCTTCCCGTAATGCTTCATAATAATATTGATCTGCATCTATTACATGATCAGAGGGAGTGACGAATAAAATATCTGATGGTTCTGCTGCTAGAGCAGCGAATGCAATAGCAGCGGCAGTATTTCTCGGTGTTGATTCAACGATATTTAAGTAGGAAATCCTCTTTTCTTCCATCACTTTCTTACTTAATAGATGATTATCTATATTTCCAACTACAGTAATTGCATCGCAAATGGATTTATTTCGATCGACACTCATACCAAATAGAGACCCTTCTTTAAATAAATTTAGATATTGTTTAGGATTACTTTTTCTGGAAAGTGGCCACAATCGGCTTCCAACTCCACCAGAAAGAATGACATGAACTACTTTGTTTTTTTTCATTCTTTGGAAAGATTTGTTTTCTATATTTTGTTCTAAGCAATCTTCAACTTCTCGGATTCTTTCTTTGCAACAACTTCCCGCAAAGCTGAACTCGAAAAACGATGACTGCGCTTATTATAATAAATTTCTATCCCTTCTCTTAGACAATATTCTTTGCCCGTAAAGTCCAGGTGCTTATATTCCTCCCCAATAATTCGTATATCGATAGGTAGCGTTTGTAAAAGATCTTGAAGATCTTGTTCTGATTCATAAGGAATAATCTCATCCACAAAACGACAACCTTCCAATTGAATAAATCGCTCCACAATTGATTGTGTTGGTTTAGCTTGGTTTGGATCGAAATAAGTCGGATCCGTATTTAATCCTACAATTAAATAGTCGCAATTATTTTTGGCTTCTTGAAGCATCATAATATGTCCTGCATGTAAAAGGTCAAAAACACCGAATGTAATGCCAACTTTCATAATATCTGGTCTAGTAAAATAATCGTTTAGTTAATGTTTGGTAATGGTCTTGAAGTTAAAATTTTTCTATCTGTTTGCTTCCATTTCAGCTACTATTTTCCGTAAACCTGAACTTGAAAAGCGATGATCCCGACGATTGTAAAAAATTGTAACTCCTTTATCTTCACAATATTTTCTACCTGTATAGTTCTTGTCTTTATATTCATCACCTATAATGCGTACATGAATAGAATAAGATTTCAAAATGTCTTCCAAATCTTGCTCTGTAGCATAAGGAATAATTTTATCGACATATGTACAACCTTTAAGCTGTAAATAGCGCTCTACCACAGTTTGCGTAGGTTTGTTCTTCTCTGGACGGTCAATAGTAGGATCAGTTTGTAACCCGCAAATTAAAAAATCACATTGTGCTTTCGCTTCTTCTAACATTTTTATATGTCCAGCATGTAACAAATCGAATGCTGAGAATGTAATACCTATTTTCATACTATTATATATTTAACAGATAATTTCCATATCCACTCTTAATAAGTGGTTTTGAAATATGAATTAATTGTTCTTTATTGATATAGCCCATTCTATACGCCACCTCTTCTATCGCTCCAATTTTCATTCCTTGCCTCTCTTCAATCACTTGTACAAATTGACCTGCTTGCATTAAGGATTGAATAGTTCCGGTATCTAACCAAGCTGTTCCTCGATCAAACACCCCAACTTTCAACTTTCCTCGCTTCAAGTATTCTTTATTCACATCCGTGATCTCCAATTCTCCCCTAGGTGAAGGTTCTATATTTTTAGCAATTTCAACCACCTCATTATCGTAAAAGTATAAGCCTGGTACTGCATAATTAGACTTTGGTTCGCTCGGCTTCTCTTCGATAGAAACCACTGTATTGTCTTCATCAAACTCTACGACACCATAACGTTCCGGATCATGAACAGGGTAAGCAAACACACAGCCTCCATCCGGATCTGCACAGGACTGCAATAACTTCGACATTCCGGATCCGTAAAATATATTATCCCCTAGTATCAACGCGACCTTATCATCCCCTATAAACTCTTCCCCCAATATAAATGCTTGGGCTAGTCCATCAGGTGAAGGCTGTTCCTTGTATTCAAACCTGCAACCAATTCTAGACCCATCTCCTAATAATTTCTTGAAATGTGGTAAATCCTGTGGGGTAGAAATGATTAATATTTCATTGATTCCTGCCAGCATCAACGTCGACAAGGGATAATAAATCATCGGTTTATCGTATACGGGCATCAGCTGCTTGGATACTGCTAAGGTTAAAGGATGCAGTCGTGTCCCCGAACCTCCTGCTAATATAATTCCTTTCATGTTATCGTGTTTTTTAGTTAGTTTGTTGTAATGCACTAATCATTTCCTGCAAACTTGCTCTCCAATCTGGAACCTCAACTCCATACGTATCTTTGATTTTACCTTTATTCAATAAGGAATACTTTGGTCGCTTGGCTGGAGTAGGATACGATGTGCTGGGAATGGGATGAATCTGACAGTTTAAACCAGCAATTGCTCGTATGGCTTCCGCAAAATCAAACCAGCTGATTTCTCCTTCATTCGAGTAATGATAGATTCCTGCTGTCCAGCTATTCGATTCTACTATCTTTACGAGTGCTCTAGCCAAATCTCTGGCATAGGTTGGAGAGCCAATTTGATCATTAATAACCGACAGCTCTTCGCGCTCACTCATCAAACGAATCATCGTCTTGACAAAGTTGTTCCCATAAACCGAATAAACCCAAGCTGTACGTACAATAATGGCATCGCTTAAGATTCGCTGAATCGCAAGCTCCCCATCCAGTTTCGTCTTTCCATACACATTGATCGGGTCTACGGCAGCGTCTTCGGTTAAAGCAATACTCGAGTTCCCATCGAATACATAATCCGTAGATATAGCAATCAACTTGCAGCCATGACTTGCACAATACTTCGCAATCTCTGCAGTAGCCAAATGATTTATCTTATCCGATAATTCTTGCTCACTCTCTGCCTTATCGACGGCTGTATATGCCGCACCATGAATGATGATATCCGGCGCGTAGGATGATAATCGTTCTTGAATGGAATCAGTATCTGTTAAATCCAGTTCATTAACATCTAGAAAAACGGATTCATAAGTTATATTTCCTGCTAATAAATCTCGTAATTCTGAACCTAACTGTCCATTTGCTCCTGTTACTACTATTTTTTTCTTCATCTGATCCTCTTGCTTATGATTCTTGAAATGATCTGGCTTGTTTATCTTTTTCCGATAAAATCATATCAACTTCTGGAATCTGCCAGTCCACTGCAAGCGTCTGATCTAAAGGATTTACACCATCCTCCGATTCTTTGTTATACACATTATCGCATTTATAGAAAAAAGTCGCTTGTTCTGATAGTACAGCAAAACCATGTAAAAAGCCTCGAGGTACAAAAAGTTGCCTCTTGTTTTCAGCGGATAGTTCCACCGCGACATATTCTCCATACGTAGCTGAACCAGCTCGAACGTCTACGGCGACATCCAGTACCCTACCCTCAAGTACACGTACTAACTTCGCTTGGGCATATTCACCTCGTTGTTGATGTAGCCCGCGGACAACACCATAGCTTGAACGTGATTGATTATCTTGTAGAAATACAGGATCTAAACCTGTCAATTCTTTAAATTTCTGCTGATTGTAGGATTCAAAAAAATACCCCCGGCTATCTTCAAAAACCGTAGGCTCCAGAATATAACAGTCTTGTAGTTTGGTGCTGATTACTTTCATCCCTTATCCTTGATATTGTTTACTATAATACTGCTGATAATCCCCAGAGGTCACATGATCCAGCCAATCCTGATTGTTTAAAAACCAATCGATGGTAATGGACAGACCTTGTTCGAAGGTTACTGATGGCTGATAACCTAGCTCCTGGTTAATCTTGCTGGCATCGATTGCATAACGCAAATCATGACCTGGACGATCTTTCACAAAGGTGATAAGTTCGGCGGAAGTGCCTGCTGCTCTTCCCAGCTTCTCATCCATCTGCTTACACAGTTCTTTGACCAAATCGATATTCTGCCACTCATTGAAGCC
>DAIQBS010000080.1:0-13573 GCA_036781025.1 Sphingobacterium sp.
TGATACCGTTTCCGAAGATTTGTCCCCAACGCATTCCTTCTTGATGTACTAATTGAGGTAAAGTTGCTCCCCAAACACCTCCTACGGTAATACGTTCCACATCGTATTTAGGAGAGATACTGATTACATCATTTTTTTGTAAATCAGAAAGCGTTGCTCGGATATTCCAGTTGAAATCCTCATTTCTCACAGGCGTACCAGATAAAGCGTATTCAAAACCTCTCTTTTCAATTTTACCTACATTGGTAAAAATTGAACTGTATCCAGAAGCACCATTTAAGGTAATTGCTTGAGGGAAATCTAAAGAAGTACCATCCCAATAAGTTACATCTAAACCTAAACGATCATTAAAGAATTTTAATTCCAAACCTAAATCTTTTTGCGTAACTACAGATCCTTTTAATTCTGGATCTACCAAACGATCAGGAGTAGACGTTAATGCTTGACCATTCCATTTGTATTGATTTACGCCGTAAGCCATACCAGGGTAAACATACTCTCCAAATGAAGTTCCAGTTCCTAAGGCTTGAGGAATCTCACCCCATGCAAATCTTAATTTACCATAGCTTAACCAAGGAAGATCTTCTTTAATTAAATCAGAGAAAACAAAGGAAGCTCCGAAAGATTTAGAAAGTACGGAGTTATCATCTTTTGGAAGGGTAGAGAACCAGTCATTTCTTAAGGTAAAGTTAGCATACAACATATTTTTGTAACCTACAGTACCTTTAGCCATGATGGCATTATAACCTTCGCGACCTCTATAATTCACTTGGTTTGCTTGACTTGCAGAATTCGCTAAAGTGAATAAGTTATCTACCGTCAAACCATCATTGGTATTGCCGGAATTTTCTTGGTTTTTAGAACGGAAAAAGTCTGCAATTAAATTAGCATCTACCGTAAAGTCTTGAAGAGTCTTGTTGTAGCTTGCTATAAATTCTAAATTCTGGCGATTGGAATAAGTATTACCTGTTCCATAATAACCTTTCGTAAATGGGTTGTTTCCTTGGGTTTGCAACCCACTTTCCATTAATTCTGAACGATATTTATTTTCCCAGAATGTTGTATTTTGTTGTTTACGGTAAGTTGCAGTTAAACTTAAATCTTTATAAACTTGATATTTAAAGTAAACATTACCAAATAAACGATCTCTTTGATTGGTAAGAGAGGTCAAATCATAGTACATATAAGGATTATACCAGAAATTAGCTGCGTAAAAATTTCTTGGATTGTTTGGATCATAGGAATTTGGATTGGCCTTATTCCAAGAAGCATATATTCCATCCTCTGTGGTTAATCCACGTAATTCCTTCATGATTTTAAAATCTAAATCGCGGTGAAACCACTGGTTAAAAGACCCTGTAGAAGCATTTGAATAAGCATCATCAATTTCACCATTCAAACGATTTTGAACGTAGTTAATATTTGCACCTACTTTAAATTTCTCACTAAGATCTAATTCTCCAGAAATATTGAACACGTTTCTATTCAATCCTGAAGTAGGAATTAAACCATTAACACTTTGGTTGGTATAAGAAATTTTTGTGGCATAATTATCACCACCTTTGGATATGGTAACAGAGTTATTCCAAGTTACCCCAGTTTCAAAGAAATCTTTTGCATTATCCGGTTGAGGGTCTAAGGTTGCTGTCTTGAATGATCTAGAATGTCCACCGTACCAAGCATACCAAGGAATATATTCTTGACCTACCATACGTGGTCCCCAAGATGCGTCATCGGAATAATCGTGATAATACTTACCATCTAAAGCTTTCCAATCTTCAGGATCACCATCTTTCCACAAGTAACGTGTTAAGTAGGGTTGAGAACCCCCTGCATACGAGTTTTGATAATTTGGTAATGCAGCGATATTATCGAATGATGCGCCCAAATTAACATCAATCCCCAAATAATCACCACGGTAAGCTTTCTTCAATGTGATGACAATAGCACCATTGGCACCTTGTGAACCAAATTGAGCAGAAGCTGCTGGACCTTGTAAAACGGTAACGGACTCAACGTCATCAATATTGATATCATCCGAATTCGGAAGAATAGTACCATCTACAACATATATAGCACCATTACCAGATCCAAAACCCGCCGCTCCACGCAGTCGAACTTCTGTTTGACGACCAATCGCAGCTGCCGATTGTGATCTCACTTGCAAACCTGTCACTTGACCTGCTAACGCATTATTCAAGTTGGGCTGACGAGTCACATTAACCGCATCAGCTTTTAATGTTTGCGTGCTATAAGGTGCAGACCTTGTATTCTCACGAATACCATACGCACCTGTGATCACAATCTCTTCCAAACTAGCATCGTCCGGAACTAACTGAACGTTAATGGTGGATTGTGTGCCCACTGTAATAATTTGAGTGGAAAAGCCAATATATCGAAAGGATAATCTGGCATTTGCAGGAACTTCAAAAGAGTAATTTCCTGAGGCATCGGTTTGAGTAGCTTGGCTCGCTCCTTCAACACGTACAGTAACACCACTTAATGGGCTTCCATCTGTACTGGAAGTAACTTGACCACTCACTTGCCGATTTTGTGCATACACTATACTGACAAGCATAGTACACAGCACAAAAATACTGAGTAATTTTTGTTTCATATTTGTTCGTTGTTTAGTAAATATTCTTGGTTTTTTTTGGGATCAATAAGTGTTAAATATTGTTAAACCCATACTCAAAAGTATTTGCGTAGTATGATTGTTACAAAATAATCGCAATTTATTTTAAAAAATTTCTATAGAAATAATAAAAATTTACAACCGCCGTAAAAATATTTCCTTCGAATAAAATTCTAAACAGTCCATTAAAATGAAACAGTATGAAATAAATAAATTATTAATCTATTGCTACTAAAATGAAGAGAAATTTTAAATAATAATTATTTTAACATATTTTTTATTGAAATTCAACAACTGTATTGGTTATATTTTAAAAATATATTAATTTAAAGGAACTGAACTGACCAAGAACTTTTACCTTCTTTATTTATAACTTTGCATCATGCGATTTGATATCATAACAGTATTACCCCAGCTTTTGGACAGTCCATTTGCACATTCCATTTTGCAGCGTGCTCAAAAAAAGAACTTAACTTCCATCCATATCCATAACCTACGTGATTACACGAGTAATAAACAAAAGTCAGTAGATGATTATCCTTATGGAGGTGGATCAGGTATGGTGATGCAGATTGAGCCATTTGCGAATTGCATAGATCAATTAATGTCCGAAAGAGCGTATGATGAAATCATCTATATGACTCCTGATGGGCAAACTTTAAATCAAGAAATTGCAAACGGATTTATTGAACATAAAAACATCATGATTCTCTGTGGTCATTATAAAGGAATCGATCAGCGAATTCGGGATATTTATGTAACGAAGGAAATTTCCATTGGTGATTATGTCCTTTCAGGCGGTGAACTGCCTGCCGCAATTTTAGTAGACGCTATTGTAAGAATTATTCCAGGGGTACTTTCTGATGAAACCTCTGCCCTATCTGATTCCTTTCAAGACGGCTTATTAGACGCCCCTATTTATAGTAGACCGGTTGATTGGAAAGGTCATAAAGTACCTGATATATTATTGAGTGGACATGAGGCGAAAATAGCAGAATGGCGTCATGAACAGCAATTACAAAGAACAAAAGAAAGGCGACCTGATTTATTAAATGACTAATGAATTTTGAGTTTTATTGTTTTTTTGTCAAATTAAATTTGAATCGTCGATTTTTTTGTTAAATTTGAAAAAACTATGCAAACGAATACTTTATATACTAACCGCTGGTGGCACCTGACGAAATAAGTCGGGAGGGTGGTATATTTAATATAAAAATTTTCATAATCAACCAAAACCACTGAATGGTAGCCCGACGATGTATCGCCGGGCATTTTTGTTTTTAACACTAATATTAAATTAAAATATGAATCATAAATTTAACACTAATCATAAAATAATACTCGCAGACACAACCACGCCTGTCAGTATCTATTTAAGATTAAGAGACAGCTTTCCTAATAGCCTGTTGCTGGAGAGCTCGGAATATCAAAATAGAGATAACAACATCAGTTATATATGTTGTCAACCCATTGCTGGAATAAAATTAGAAGGCAGTGAGTTGAGCATAAATTACCCCAATCAACCACTTATTAGTAAAAAAGCAGAAGACCTCAACATCAGGGAGGAAGTATCAAATTTCCGTAAAGCTTTTTCGGCTAGTAAACTACCGCAAGTCAATGTGCTTTCAAACGGGCTATTTGGCTATTTCACCTTTGAAGCCATTGAGCATTTTGAAGACATCGAACTAACTGCCGTTAAAAATGACAAACGCAATATCCCCACGCTGCAATACCACATTTATAAATACGTGATTGCTATTGATCATTTCAGAAATCAATTACACATTTTCGAGAATTTATTAGAAAATGAAACTTCTGATTTAGATAGAATTCAATTCCTTATTCAAAATAAAAACTTCCCAGAATACACTTTTCACCGAAAAGGTTCAGAATCATCCAATATGACGGATGATGAGTTCAAGAATTTGGTTTTAAAAATGAAAGAACACATCCAACGTGGAGATGTGTTTCAAATCGTTCCATCAAAGGCTTTTGAAACTCCATTCTCTGGTGATGAATTCAATGTTTACAGAGCGCTTCGTTCTATTAACCCTTCTCCTTATCTATTCTATTTTGATTATGGTGATTTCAAATTATTTGGTTCTTCTCCAGAAGCTCAATTGACGATCAAATCGGATGTAGCCAGCATCTACCCTATTGCAGGAACTTTTAAGAGAACAGGAAATATGGAGGAGGATGAAAAAATTGCGGAGCTATTAAAAAATGACCCCAAAGAAACCGCAGAGCATGTGATGCTCGTAGATTTAGCACGCAATGATTTAAGTAGACATTGCAATAACGTGCAGGTAAAATCATATAAAGAAGCGCAATATTATTCCCATGTCATTCATTTAGTATCGAAAGTAAGTGGTAAGCTTCATGCCGACGCGAGTCCTTTTGATGTTGTTGGGGACACCTACCCTGCTGGAACCTTATCGGGAGCTCCAAAGCACATGGCTTTAACATTAATTGATCGTTATGAAGGTTTGCAACGCTCCTTCTATTCTGGGGCATTAGGATACATGGGGTTTAATGGGGATTTTAATCATGCCATTATTATTCGTTCTTTCTTAAGTAAGCAAAACATCTTACATTATCAAGCTGGAGCAGGAATAGTACTAGATTCTGATCCTGAAAAAGAATTACAAGAGGTAAATAACAAAATATCAGCTTTAAGAAAAGCATTGGAATTAGCAGAAAATATTTAACATGAGTCAACCAATATTAGTAATCGACAATTACGATTCTTTTACATACAACCTCGTTCATTTGCTACAAGAACTCAATCATGAGTATATCGTAGTCCGAAATGATAAATTCGAATTATCCTATGTAGATCAATTTGATAAAATATTATTATCCCCGGGCCCAGGGATTCCCGAAGAAGCCGGATTATTAATGGATGTCATTCGAATGTATTCCCCAACCAAAAGTATATTAGGTATTTGTTTAGGACAGCAGGCGATTGCAGAGGTATTTGGAGGCACCCTTTTCAATATGCCTAAACCTTTGCATGGAGTTGCAACTGATATTATCGTAACTGATAAAGAAGAGAAACTGTTTCAAAATTTCCCTGAACATTCTAAAATAGGTCGCTACCATTCTTGGGCTGTAAATCCGGAAAACTTACCTGCTGATTTAAAAATAACAGCAGTAGACCCACAAGGTATTATTATGGCGCTTTCACATACAAAATACGATGTGAAAGGAATGCAATTTCATCCAGAATCTATCCTAACGGATAATGGAAAAACACTTATAGCAAATTGGTTAAAAGATTAAATAAATAGCATCATGACGATTTTAGATACTATTGTAGAACGTAAAAAAGTAGAGGTTGCTGAGGCGAAAACTAAAGTTTCTATACAGGAACTCGAACAATATCCACTCTTTAAAAGAGCCTGTTATTCTTTAAAAGAGCATGTTTTAGACCAAACTAAAAAGGGACTAATAGCTGAATTTAAACGCGCATCACCTTCAAAAGGAATCATCAACAATACAGCTACAGTACAAGAAGTAGTAATGGGCTATGAAGCTGCTGGTGCTTCTGCGGTATCCGTATTGACCGATCAGGATTTCTTTCAAGGAAATCTGCAAGATCTTGTTGCAGCAAGGGAAGTCTTGACTATCCCATTATTACGCAAAGAGTTTATTGTCGATAAATATCAAATTGCTGAGGCAAAAGCTTATGGCGCTGATATCATCTTATTAATCGCCGCTTGCTTAACTGAGGAAGAAATTAAAGATTTTTCAGCATATGCTAAATCTTTAGGTCTACATGTTCTGCTAGAAATTCATAACGAAGAAGAGTTAAATAAATCCTTGTTTGAAACAATAGATGCCATTGGAGTAAACAATAGAAATTTGAAAGACTTTTCAGTTTCCTTAGATCATTCCTACGATTTAGTTAACAAGATACCTTCCTCATACATCAAGGTTTCTGAAAGTGGCATCTCAAACCCTTCCACCATTCAAGAATTAAAATCAGCAGGATTTCAAGCCTTCCTGATTGGTGAAAACTTCATGAAAACAGACCATCCGGCTCAAGCCATTCAGGATTTTGTAAACCAGATCTAATTCCTTAAAAATAGAAGAAAACCCTATCCCATATATTATTATTTGATAAAAAGGATAGGGTTTTTCTTTGAACATACCACCTGTAAAACTTACGAGTTTTTATCAGCACATTAATTTACTTACCTTTGTAAAAAATTTGAGGTATTGATGGCTGTTAAAATTGGAGAACATATTGATTTAGGAGAATTCCCACTATTACTTGCACCTATGGAAGATGTGAGTGATCCTCCTTTTCGCTATGTCTGCAAAAAGAACGGTGTTGATTTGATGTATACCGAGTTCATCTCTTCCGAAGGCCTAATCCGTGACGCTGCAAAATCAAGACAAAAGTTAGATATTTTTGAATATGAAAGACCAATTGGTATTCAAATTTTCGGTTCTGATATTGAGCATATGCGTCAATCTGCTGAAATATGTACCCAAGCCAATCCAGATTTAATTGATATCAATTACGGTTGTCCGGTAAAGAATGTTGCCTGTCGCGGTGCGGGAGCAAGTTTATTACAAGACATCGATAAAATGGTTGCCATGACGAAAGCCGTTGTGGAAGCTACCCATTTACCCGTAACTGTCAAAACTCGTTTGGGTTGGGACGATAGTACCAAGAATGTATATGAGGTGGCAGAGCGTCTTCAAGACATAGGCATTAAGGCATTATCCATTCACGGTAGAACTAGAGCTCAAATGTACAAAGGCCAGGCGGATTGGTCAATGATCCGTGATGTCAAAAGAAATCCACGCATAAAAATTCCAATTTTTGGCAATGGAGATGTTGATTCGGTAGAAAAAGCTACAGCTTGGCGTCAAGAATATGAAGTTGATGGAATCATGATTGGTAGAGCTTCTATCGGTTATCCTTGGATATTCCGAGAAATCAAACATTTCTTTGAAACTGGAGAACGATTAGCAGGGCCTACTATTGCCGAACGTGTTGAAGTTTGTCAAACACACCTAGAGAAATCCATCAGTTGGAAAGGTGATAAAACAGGAATATTTGAAATGAGAAGGCATTATGCCAATTATTTCAAGGGAATACCTAATTTCAAAGAATACCGAATGAAACTAGTGGAGTTACAAGATGTTAACCACATCTTGGAAGTATTGGAAGAAATCAAACATAACTTTTCTGAAGAGCTTGTTTAAGGAATTTTCTAATTCTTGATAAACTTCATCAATTTGTTTTTTTCCAAATAGACCACCGCAGCGATAAATCCTAATAACAGCAGATTACCTATCCAAAATCCTAGCGCGGAAGCTAACCAAGCAATCACCGCCCCAACAATCAAATAAATAAGAATTTTTTTCACCGGATAAGGAATTGGGTAATTTCTTTGTCCCCAGAAATAGGATAAACTAACCATGATGACATAGGTACAAGTCGTTGCAAACACAGCACCTACGTATGAGTAGTACGGAATCAAACAGAAGTTTAATACAATGGTGATAATAGCTCCTATACCCGAAATATACAATCCATACCTGGTCTGATCAGACAATCTATACCAGATAGATAAGTTCATGTAAATCCCCAATAACACATAGTTAAATAAGATATAAGGAACCATATATAAACCAGACCAATAAGAGGCTAATTGATCTTCTTGTCCTCTAATAAAGTTCTTTAACCAACTTAAATTCGCACAAATACCAATCATCACGACCAACATGCCTATTACAAAATATTCCATAATATTGGCATAGGTGTTTTTCGCATTTTGATGTTTCGCATGCGCGAAAAAGAATGGTTCCGCACCTAGCCTGAATGCTGTAACAAATAAACTCAAGAAAACCGCTATTTTGGTTGCTGCTCCATAACTACCTGTTTGTTCGTTTCCACCTTCAGGTAATAACATTGGAATAATCATTTTATCTAAATTCTCATTAATAATAAACGAGATGTTTGCAATGAGTATCGGAAAGCTATAGTTCAACATGCTTTTAATAAGTTTCCCATCTACTCTAAACTGGAAACTAGCCATCTGCGGCAATAACAACACTAAGGTCAACACGCTAGCGATTACATTCGCTAAAAATATATTCCCCAACCATCCTTCCCTAAACCAACCGGATACTAAAGCAGATTGAGAGTCTACATTTGGAAGGACATAAATGAAAATAAGAATACAACACACATAAATCACGATATTAAGCGTCTTAATCAACCCATATCGTATAGGTCTACCTTCTGAGCGCAGCTTAGCGAAAGGAATGACAGCTATCGCATCAGCAGCGAGCATGATGGCAAAAAACTTCACATAAGAAGTATAATCAGCTACATTTTCTCCATGACTTAAGACCCTTGCCAGTGGTTCGGCAAAGGTAAAAACACTAATAAGAAAAAGAAATGCAGTAATTAGGGTGACTAGGAAAGTACTATCAAAAACCTTTTTTTTATCTCCTTCAACCTTCTGAAGGTATCTGAAAAAGGTCGTTTCCATGCCAAAAGCTAAAACAGCATTGACAAAAGAGGCATAAGCATAAAGATTGGTTAGGATACCATATACACTTGTCGCGAAATTATTCGTGAAGACAGGTGTCATGATAAAATTCAACATCCTTGATAATATGGTCGTTACTCCATATATCGCTGTATCGCTGACAAATCTTTTTATTGAAGACACCTTAACTTAATTTCTTGATAACCTCAAAATTTTTGAATCCTTGAACAGTACCTGATTCATCCACATCCACAGCTTCCACTTCAGCATCTTGAGGGCCTTCTTTTAAAAAGTCCATTAATGAATCAAGGCCGAAAGAATCACCTTCAGCCTCAATATATACTGTACCATCTGGTTTGTTCATCACAAATCCTTTAACCCCAAGTTGATCAGCTACCGCTTTTGTACTTGCTCTAAAGAATACTTTCTGAACCTTGCCATGAATGGTTATTTTCCAATGCTTCATGGCACAAAGGTAAAATAAGAATCAGAAATTAAAAACTATCTAATTCTTCTTACTTTAACTTTCTCATCCAATTTAAAGGTCTCCATACCTTCTAATAAGATTAAACCAGGTTTCTTGCCTTCCTCCAACGAACCAAGCTCATGGTCTAAATTCAATGCTTTTGCACCATTCAAGGTAGCCCATTTGATTGTTTCTTGAAAGTCTAAATGATGATATTCATTATGTAAAACTTTCAATTCTTCTAAGATATCTAAGGTATCGTTAGACGCCAAACTATCTGTACCCAAGATAATGTTGTATTTACCTAACATGAAGTTTTCAATTTTCGGCAATCTATCTTCAATATACAGATTGGCCTTAGGACAAAAACAAAAGAAAACATCTCTTCCCATACGGTCTACAAAATCCAAGTCTTTAATAGAAGTGTAGGTATTATGCACTAAGATTAATTTATTTTTGGTAGGTATGTACGGTAGAAAAGACTGCAATGAATTTCTTGCTTGGGCTTTAAACTCATCAAAGTTATAGGATATCTTTTTATAGAAATCTAAAAACTTCCCTTTTTTATAGCGGAACAATTTATTTTCCTCATCACTTTCCTGATTGTGGATACTGATGATATTATCTTCACTAATCGCTTTTTTTAGCGATTTAAATAAATATTTAGAACTTGAATATGGCGCATGTGGAGTAATGGAAGAATGCTTATAGTCAAAGTGAAATTCAATTTCCTTCGCATTATCAATACGCTTCACCACATCATCTTTATTCAATGCCATTACTTCTACAAAAGTATGGTAAGATATTGGGCTTGCTTCTTTCACTTGCGCAGTGACCGCAGAGTTCACATGGTCACCGACAGCCTGTATTCCATTGTCATACATCGCTTTATCAGCATCGACCATAGCTTGTTCTACTTCTGATTTATTCTGGTTTTGGTCACGACCATCCATGACAGCTTCCAGAAACTTAGGTAAACCAGTTTTTTGAGCTACTACACCTGCCATGTGAGATAATTCCAAATGGCAATGTGCATTTATAAAGCCAGGAATTAATGCCCCTTTAAAATATTCCACTTGAGCTTCATCAATCTCCCCAGGATTGAAAACTCCTTTTACAACACCGTGGTCATCCATGGCAACTATTCCCTTTTTTATTGCAGGACTTGCAACGGGAAATACAACATCAGCACCGTAATACTTCATACAATTAATAGTTCTGTTTTTTTAAGTTAGCGTAACCTGCTTTTTAGGCAGTCAGCCAATTTACAAAAAATAAACCAATGTTTAACTAATAAAACAATAATTACGAATTTGTTACAATACTAATAATATTTTGTTTTAATCTAGCAAAAACATAGATTTGTGCCGTCTATTAGGGGTGCCTTGTTTTTTAACACAAATAAAGGCTGAGATTATACCCAGTGCAAATGCTTTTTTTAAGGCATGCACATACCTGATCTGGATAATGCCAGCGTAGGGAAAGGTAGGTTAAATAACACTTATTGTGACCCCTTGCAGTAAGAAAGTTTAACTCATAAAAACATTAAATTTATTATGCTTAACAAGTTAATTCTAGTATGCATGACTTGCTTTACGGTAATCTCTGCCTTTGCGCAGCATGATTTACAAATCCATGTTTCCGACAAAAACAATGCTGCCCTTTCTGGAGCTTCTGTCACATTAAACCAACAATTAAAAAAAACCAACCAACAAGGTATCGTACAATTTAAGAATTTATCCAATCGTACTATCAACCTCAAAATATCCTTTATAGGTTATCTAGACAGCAGCATTCAAATCAATCCATCACAGCAACAATCCATTCACATTCAGCTCAAAGAAAAGCTTTATCAAACCGAAGAAATCTACGTCACCGCTACCCGTGCAAAAGATAATTCAGCAACGACTTATAAAAATTTGAGTAAAGAAGAAATCAGTAAGAAAAATTTAGGCCAAGACATTCCCTATCTATTAGATCAAACAGCAGGAGTAGTTATTGGTTCGGATGCAGGTGCAGGTATTGGCTATACCAATATGACTATCCGAGGTTCCGACAGCGAACGCATCAATGTCACCTTGAATGGCATACCACTGAACAACCCTGAAAGTATGGGTTCCTTTTTCGTCAACCTCCCTGACTTTGCTTCCAGTACACAGAGTATTCAAATACAACGAGGAATTGGTACTTCCACGAATGGTGCAGGAGCATTTGGAGCCTCCTTGAATATTCAAACTGATGCCTTAGAACCAAAGCCTTACGTAGAATTCAACAATAGTTATGGCTCATTTAATTCTTGGAAAAACACGTTAAAAGTAGGATCAGGATTAATCAAAAACAAGTATGCATTCAATGCTCGACTTTCCAACATCACTTCTGATGGTTTCGTTGAACGAGCTAAATCCAATTTAAAATCCTTTTATATCGATGGAGGAATTTATAGTCAAAAACATCAACTAAAAGCGACAGTTTTTTCAGGAAAAGAAAAAACCTATCAAGCCTGGTATGGACTTCCACAACCATTGTTTCAAGGAAATTTAAATGCTATTGAAGATTACGCTTCTGCAATGGAGCTTTATACCCCTGAAGAAATTGAACGTTTGAAGAAGGGAGGATTAGATTACAACATCTATACTTACGACAATCAAACAGACAATTATACGCAAACACACAGTCATTTAAACTACACCTTCAAACCGAGTGTTAAAACCAGCATCAATGCGGCATTGCATTACACACGTGGTTTAGGCTATTATGAAGAATTTAGGTTGTATGATGATCTTGCTGATTATGGAATTGCATTGACAGACAATGGAAGTCCAATCGAAAATTCTGACCTCGTTCGTAGGCGCTGGTTAGATAACCATTTTTATGGTCTTACCTACGCAGTACAACATCAGGTAAATCCTATTCTTCAACTCACATTAGGAGGAGCCTATAATCAATATTTGGGAGATCATTATGGAAATGTGATTTCAGTAAAAGCGAATGAAGGCCAGGATTATGACCACCGATATTATTTCAACGATGCTCAAAAAAATGATTTTAACATCTTCGCAAAAGCAGATATAAATTTAAACCAATGGTTATTCAATGTAGATCTGCAATATCGCAACATTGATTATCATTCTGAAGGAGACGATAATAAAATTAAGAATTTCCGTTTCGAGGATAAGTTAAACTTTTTCAATCCAAAACTCGGAGCTACTTATTTCATAAATAGCAACTCGAATTTCTATGCTTCCTATGCCTTTGCAAGTAAGGAGCCTAACCGTAAAGACTATGTAGAAAATCCTGCGAACATCTTCCCTAAGCCAGAAAAAATGCAGGATATAGAAGCGGGATATCGTATTAATCAGGCCAATTTTTCGTTAGGAGCGAATCTTTATGCCATGCTGTATAAAGATCAATTAATTCCTACTGGTAAAATCAACGATGTAGGTGAACCTTTAAGGATGAATGTTGAGGACAGTTACAGAATAGGTATTGAAGCCGACGCGTCCTGGGCTATCTCTAAATTGTTCACTTGGTCTGCAACAGCTGCTTTAAGTCAAAACAAAATCCAAAACTTCACGGAACTGGTGAATATATACAATGATGTTTGGGACAAGATAGGTGAACAAGAATATCATTATAATAGCACAGACATTGCAAAATCTCCAGCAGTTGTATTATCGAATAATCTAACCTTTAAACCTACAGACGCTCTTGCCATTAGCCTATTGAGCAAATACGTGTCTAAAATGTATTTAGATAATTCCAGTACCGAAGAAAGAAGCTTGAAATCATCACTAGTTCATCATGCCCAAGCTACCTATCGTTTTAGCGCTTTAGGACTAAAAAATATTGACTTAAACCTGTTGGTAAACAATCTGTTTAATACGACTTACGCTACCAACGGATATACCTGGGGACAGATATTTGAATCCAAAGGCACAAGAGATTATTATAATTTCT
>DAIQBS010000081.1:0-13037 GCA_036781025.1 Sphingobacterium sp.
AAATGCATTTATGGCATTTTATGTTCCATTGGCACCTTATATTTTTTTAATAGGTTTTGTCTTTTCCATTTTCGTGTTTAATATTTCTAATTTTTTAATAGGATTGGGAGTAGTTCATTTACTATGGACTTTATCGCAAGCCGGAAAGGTGGGGCAATTTTCAAATAAAATAGATAAAATTGGTGCTTCTTTAATTGGGTTAGCGGAAGGTATTCAATTGATAGAAGATAAAAGGTATAGCAGTAAATTGAATCAAAACCTACAGATTCAATTGAAGGTTTCTAGTTCGGATAAGAAATTATCTTCCATCATCCATGATCTAGGAAAATTGATTGATAAATTGGATGCACGAAACAACATGTTGGTTGGGGCGATTTTAAATATGCTTTTTTTGTGGGATTTTAAACAAGTGATGGCAATTAGCAAATGGAAGAATCAATATGAAGATACGATCTTAAGTGGATTTGAAGCTTTATCACATTATGAATGTTTAATATCCTTAAGTTTATTGGCTTATAATCATCCAGAATGGAGTCAGCCTGTGTTATTGGATGAGGTAGAAAAAGACCGCATTTATGCAGAAGAATTGGCTCATCCATTAATCAAAAAAGACCGTTCAGTAGCGAATGATTACGTTGGTTTGGATCATCAAATTGCCTTGATAACAGGTTCAAATATGGCGGGTAAAAGTACTTTTTTACGAAGTATAGGATCCAATGCGGTGTTGGCTTACGCTGGGGCTGTCGTTGATGCAAAATCTTTCCATTTACCGATTTATGATTTAATCAGTTATATGCGAATAAAGGATTCATTAAATGAGAGTACCTCTACTTTTAAAGCGGAATTGGACCGAATGAAATTTATTCTAGATCATGTAGCTTCAAATAGGGCTAGTTTTTTCTTAATAGATGAGATGCTAAGAGGTACCAATTCGGTGGATAAATATTTAGGATCTAAAGCAATCATAAAAAAATTGATCAAAATGAATGGCAAAGGGCTCCTTGCTACTCATGATTTACAATTATCTGAGTTAGCTCATGAATTTCCAACCATATTAAAAAATTACCATTTTGATATTCAGGTAATCCAAGAGGAAATGCTGTTTGATTATAAATTAAAGGAAGGGCCTTGTACCATATTTAATGCCTCCATGTTATTAAAAGGGATCGGAGTAGAAATAGAAAAATAAGTTTTATTACGCATTTATTATCTATAGGTAATCGTTCGGGAGGTTAGTTTTCCAAATCCTTGAATGTTCATTGTTTTTTCTTGAAGCTCTAATATTCCAAAGGCATTCTCTTTCTCTGTTTCTACCATTCCTTCTAAAGTAATGATGGGTAGATCTTTGTACAATGCATAATTGCCGGAATGATGATGTCCTGCCAGGACAGCTTTCACATGAGTGGCTTTCTGTAAAATTTCCAATATTTCGCGATTATTTAAAGCCTCCAATCCATTTTCTGGAAATAGGGGATGATGCGTACATACGATCACTTTTTTATGATTTTTCTTTGCTAGCTCAAGCTGATGAATTAGGAATTTAAGTTGTTTTTTACTGATTCCCCCATTATACGATGTAGCGTTCTTTCGTTGATTTGACTTTAAGGTGCTCATCATTTCTTGTAAGGCTTTTTCCTGCTTTGGATCATTATAAATGGCATATTCGGATAGTTCATTGCTGTTTAAAAAAATGAAAAGCCAATCGTTTCTTAAGATACTGTAATAAGAAGAAGGCATTCCAAACTTTTTATGTATTTCAAGATCCTCATGACTAGATGGATAATCGTGGTTCCCTAATATCGTGTAATGCGCACTATCCAATTGATTCAATCGATCTTCAATTGGCTTAAGATCTTTTGGTCCTTCATCTACTAAATCTCCAAATACAATATTAAAATTGGTTTTATGAGTATTGAGCGTTTCTACACAATGATCTAATTTGGATAAAGATTCTCGATAAAATCGTGTCCCTTTACTTGGTTTGTCAGCATATTGTATATCGGCAATTAATCCAATAGTTAATGAATTTGATTGTTGTTGAGCTGTAGAAAGAAAGGGGATTAGAAAGACAATTAATGCTAACCCTAAAAATTTTAAATGGAAAAAGTTCTTCATACGTTTATAGATATTCTTATTAATTAAATATAGTAAATTATATAAAGTTTTAGGGTATGCCGAATATGAAATCATCCTATGAAACAGCTGAATAGTACAAGCAGAAAAAGCATAGAAATGTCACAATTCTATAGATAAGATTAATTCCAATAAACTTATGACGTGAATGAGTAATAGTCCGGGTTTATTTTGAGTTAATACATCGCTAAAATGTAATTCAAGGCTTAACTTTGCGGCAGAAATTATCAATATGACATTAGAAGAAAGAATAAATCAAAGTGAAACCAGGTTGACGGTAACTGTATTTCCATTTTTAACCAATCATCACGATACCTTATTTGGAGGAAAGGCAATGGCCATGATGGATGAGGTTGCATTTATGTGTGGAACCCGTTTCTGTAGAAAGCAATTGGTTACAGTTTCTACTGATAAAATTGATTTTCATAAGGCTATCCCTTCTGGCAGTATTGTGGAAGCTATAGCCCGTGTAGAAACAGTAGGAAGGACCAGCTTGAAAATTTTTGTAGAAATATTTTTGGAGAGTATGTATAAGGATGGTCGTGAAATGGCCATTCAGGGAAGATTTACGTTTGTCGCATTGAATGACAATAAGGAACCTATTCCTGTTTTAGAAGGTTTAGACATTCAGTAAGTTCATAAAAAAGGATAAGGATTCTTAGATTCCTTATCCTTTTCCCAATAGGGGTAAGAGTAAAAACTATATTAATTTTTATTTAGCTCTGACATATTGATCTGGCCATTTAAAATCTACCTCTAATTCTTTTGCCCAATGATAAGTCAGGTGCGGATTTCTTAAAAATTCGCGCCCTATTAGAATCAAATCAGCTTCCTGATTTTGTATTATTTGTTCAGCTTGCTTAGCGTTTGTAATGAGGCCGACTGTACCTGTGGAGAGGTTGGCTTCTTTTCGTATAGCAGCAGAAAAGGGTACTTGGTAACCAGGTTTTACGGGGATTTCTTGTTCCCTAACAGCACCACCGGAAGAAACATCAATCAAGTCTACGCCCAAGGTTTTGAGTTCTTTGGCGAGTCGGATAGATTGTTGCAGATCCCAACCTTCTTCTACCCAATCAGACGCGGAAATTCTCACCCAGAGGGATAGATTTTTAGAGATTAGATCCTTGATTTCTTTTATAATTTCTAATAAAAATCGGATTCTATTATCAAAGGATCCTCCATATTCATCAGTTCTATGATTAATTGCCGGGGATAGAAATTGATGAATTAAATAACCATGTGCAGCATGAATTTCAATAATCTGGTATCCTGCGGCAATTGCTCGAATAGTAGAACGTTTAAATTGAGCAATTACTTCTTGAATATCTTCTACGGACATGAGTTTAGGAGGATGTTCTGAGGGGTGATAGGGTTGATTGGTTGAAGAGTTTGTTTGCCAACCGTTTGGGTCATCTGGATGAATTTGATTTTTCCCAAGCCATGGTATATCGGTACTGGCTTTTCTTCCAGCGTGAGCCAATTGTATTCCAGGAATCACTCCCTGAGACTTAATGAAAGAAACAATCTCTGCATATTTTGGAATTTGTTCATCTTCCCAAAGACCTAAATCTCCATAAGAAATCCGACCCTCCGGACTTACTGCTGTAGCTTCTTGTATAATAGCGCCTACTTTAGCGATCGCAAATTGACCTAAATGTATGAGATGCCAATCTGTTGCATAGCCGTTTACTGCTGAATATTGACACATGGGAGATACCACAATACGATTCTCTAATCGGATATGGTTTAATTGGAAGGGAGAAAATAAAATACTTGATTTTGTCATAAGCTCGTATATAATAATGATCGCTTTGATCATTTAAATATAAGAAGCTTATAGCAGGGTGAAAGTCTGCTGTAGGTCAATTTTGTGATTTAAAACAGGCATAAGCAAGTCATTATTCATTTCTAATGACAGGAGCTAAGTTTTCGAGCTCTTCATTCGTAAATAATCGGTAATGAATTTTAAATGTTTTACCTAAAGGAGTTTCTAAAGAAAATCCACCAGGGCCAAAACCGTCTAATACATCTAAGGTAAAATGGGAGTATTTCCAGTATTCAAATAAATCTCGGTCTATCCAAAATTCAAATCCTGCGACCAGTCCAATCATGGCATCGTTCATTCTTGGATAAAACCCACCTTTTTCAAAGCATTGGGGTTGAGTACCTTCGCAACAACCTCCAGCTTGATAAAACATGAGATCTCCATATTTTTCTTGCAGCTGATGTATTAGCTCTAGAGCCTCTTGTGTAACATCTATTCTTGACGTCATGATTCTTAGGTGTTAAAATATGGAGGATAAAAAATCCTCCATATTTAGTGAATGTTTAGGTTTTAAAAAAATCCTAATTTCTCTTTATTATAAGAGATGAGCATATTTTTGGATTGTCTGTAATGAGCCAACATCATTTTATGATTTTCACGACCGATACCAGATTGTTTATAACCACCGAAAGGAGCTCCGGCAGGATAACTATGGTATTGATTTACCCATACACGACCAGCTTTGATGGCTCTAGGAACTTGGTATAGTTGGTGGGCATCTCTTGTCCATACGCCAGCACCTAAACCATAAATGGTATCGTTGGCAATTTCAATGGCTTCTGCTTCATCTTTAAACGTAGTCACTGCCAATACAGGGCCAAAAATTTCCTCTTGGAAAATTCTCATCTTATTATGCCCTTTAAATAAGGTTGGTTTAATGTAATATCCATCTTCAAAGCCGGTACCAACTTGATTAGCATCACCTCCTGTTAATACTTCTGCACCTTCTTCTTTGCCTAGTTTGATATAAGACATGATTTTATCTTGTTGAATTTTGGAAGCTTGAGCTCCCATCATAACCGATGGATCTAATGGATTGCCAACTTTAATTTGGTTGACGCGTTCTACTACACGCGCAATAAAGCGGTCGTAAATATCTTCTTGAATTAATAACCTGGAAGGACAAGTACAAATTTCACCTTGGTTGAAAGCAAATAGAACAGTTCCTTCAATGGCTTTATCTAAGAAAGCATCGTCTTCATCCATCACTGAACTGAAGAATATGTTTGGAGATTTACCACCTAATTCTAGTGTTACAGGTATAATGTTTTCAGTCGCATATTGCATTACCAAGCGTCCAGTTGCGGTAGAACCTGTAAATGCAGCTTTGGACACTTTTGGGTGAGTGACCAAGTGTCTTCCTAATTCTGAACCAAATCCATTCACCACATTTATGACACCTGGAGGGATTAAATCACCTATTAATTCCATTAAAACTAAGATGGAGGTTGGTGTACTTTCTGCAGGTTTTAATACGACAGTACAACCCGCGGCAAGTGCAGGGGCTAATTTCCAAACAGCCATCAATATGGGGAAGTTCCAAGGAATGATTTGTGCAACGACACCTATAGGTTCATGAACGATTAAGGAAAGCGTATTTTGATCTAGTTCTGAAAGCGAACCTTCTTCTGCACGTATAACGCTTGCAAAATAGCGAAAATGGTCTATAGCAAGCGGAATATCGGCATTGATGGTTTCTCTAACCGCTTTACCATTATCAATAGTTTCTACAGCGGCTAAATATTGCAAATTTTCCTCTATACGATCTGCAATCTTATTTAATATAATACTACGTTCAGTTGCAGAGGTCTTGCTCCAAGTTTCAAAGGCTTTTGACGCGGCATCTACCGCTAAATCTAAATCCTCTTTGGTAGAATGGGCTACTTGAGTGAACACCTTTCCGTCTACTGGTGAAATGTTATCAAAATATTTCCCAAGACTTGGTGCTACAAATGCCGCATTGATGTAATTGCCGTATCGTTCTTTGAACGATGGTTTTGAAATTTCACTCATATCAAATTTTTTTTATAATGGACTACTAAATCAAATTTAATGTTAAGGGGTTGAAATGAATATCATTATTCTCGCAGAGAATAGCATAATACTCTTATTTGCGACATATTTTGTAAAATCAAGATAGATTTATAAATTTGATTGACAGCCAATTGTAAATAGAGATGCTATGAAGCGTAAAAAATTAATACGTGAGCTTCCGTATGCGGGATTACGCGAGCTTAATACATTGGTAGAACATCGTAAAGCATACACATTAGACAATTATGAGTTCAATGTGTTTGAGACTTATGAGCCTAGTCACCAAGTACCTTTACAGTTTGATGATCTAGTCATCATCAATATGTTAAAAGGTAAAAAAGTTATGCATATAGATGAAATTCCAGCATTTGAATATTTACCTGGAGAAACTTTAATATTGCCCGCTTCAAAACGAATGCAGATTGATTTTCCCGAAGCAAAATTTCAAGATCCTACACAATGTACTGCATTGGTTATTTCTAAAGAGAAGATTACGGAAACCATCGCTTTTTTAAATGATAAATATCCTAAGGGAAATGAACAGGCACTTTGGGGATTTTCATGGGAGAACTTTCATATCGATAATACGGCAGAAATATGTGAGTTGGCTGATAAATTATTTGCAAATATTACGAGTCAAAACCCGTTGAAGGATGTGTACGCGGATTTAATTTTCAAAGAATTACTTGTTCGAATTATTCAACAACAACAGTTGACTTGGTTGCAAACGGATAAATCAACTGAACAAGGGCCTTTAACTTATTTAAAAAACTATATTGCTAGCCATCTTACGGATAAATTAACGATTGAAAATTTAAGTAGTAAAGTGAATATGAGTAAAGCTAGTTTATTTAGGCTATTCAAAGAAGAATTTGATATCAGTCCTATGGAGCTGGTCATACAACAGCGAATAAAATTTGCAAAAGAATTACTTGTACAGAAATCCTCTGTAAAGGAAGCATGCTATGCAAGTGGATTTAGTGATGTGAATTATTTTATCCGCGTATTTAAACAACGCGAGCAGGTGACTCCGGGGCAATTCCAACGTAGTTTGTTTACTGTTAACGCTTCATAACACGATCTAGTTCTCTTTTTGTTTCTCTTTCTTTGATGGTTTCACGCTTATCGAAATCTTTTTTACCTTGAGCTAAAGCAATTTCCACTTTGGCGTAACCTCGTTCATTAATAAAAATGCGTAAGGGTACGATGGTGTAGCCCTTTTCTTCTCCCTTTTCACGTAATTTCTTTAACTCTTTTTTAGATAACAGCAGTTTACGATCCCTTTTAGATTCATGATTATAGAATGATCCAAAGGAGTATTCAGCAATATGCATGTTGCGAATGTATAATCCGTCTTCGAAAAAAGAACAAAAACTATCGTTAATATTTGCTTTACCTTCTCGGATAGATTTTATTTCTGTACCAAGTAGGGCTAAACCTGCAATATATTTGTCTAATAATTGATATTCGAATGATGCGCGTTTATTTTTTATATTAACCGAAGAAGAAATTGCCATTTTTATTTTATAAATTGAAGCACAAATGTAACGATTTATGATTTTGTGCAAAACGGATTCATAATTTATAATAAACTTTCTGTTAATATTAATTTAATTTTATGATATTTATATGTCAAATCAAAATGGATTTTGAGGGTGAAGTTTTGTATGTTTGCGTCGATTTTTTGTAAAGAAAGGTAATAATTAGTTAATATTAACTCTAGTTTAGTGGGAGTTTTGTACCTTTGTAGGATTTTTGACGATTTATGTTAAAAGTTCAAAAAGTAAATTTCATTTAGAAAATAGATACCTGACGAATGAGCAAGGGAAAATTAAACGAAAGAACATCGCGGTTTTTAAATGGCGAACTAGGAGAGATTAAGTCCAAAAACTTATATGCTTATTTTAGACCTATCCAATCCAAACAAGATACAGAGGTTATCATTGATGGGCGTCGCGTGTTAATGTTTGGATCAAATTCCTATTTAGGACTTACCACCGATGTACGTATTATTCAAGCTGCTCAAGATGCGTTGGCCAAATATGGAACAGGCTGTGCTGGTTCAAGATTTTTAAATGGAACTTTAGATATCCATGTTGAGTTGGAGGAAAAATTAGCGGATTATGTAGGAAAAGAATCTGCAATATTATTCAGTACAGGATTTCAATCGAATTTAGGCCCATTATCATGTTTAACTGGTCGCCACGATTATATTTTATTAGATGAACGTGATCATGCTTCCATCATTGACGGAAGTAGGTTGTCTTTTTCTAAGGTGATTAAATATGCTCATAATAATATTGACGATCTTAGAGATAAGATGTCTAGATTACCTGAGGAGAGTTTTAAACTGATTGCTACGGATGGTATATTTAGTATGGAAGGGGATATTGTAAAACTTCCAGAATTAGTCAATGTTGCTAATGAATTTGATGCCGCTATTCTATGTGATGATGCGCATAGTTTGGGTGTTATTGGTGAAAAAGGTGCAGGTACTGCAAGTCATTTCGGATT
Organism: Sphingobacterium sp.; assembly: GCA_036781025.1. GTDB lineage: Bacteria > Bacteroidota > Bacteroidia > Sphingobacteriales > Sphingobacteriaceae > Sphingobacterium. The sequence continues at coordinate 8,507 of DAIQBS010000081.1, forward strand.
AACAGAAGAAGTGGATTTGATTATGGGTACATTTAGTAAATCTTTGGCATCATTAGGTGGATTTGTTGCTGCGGATCGTGATACAATAGAGTTTTTGAAACACCGAGCACGTTCATTAATGTTTAGTGCTAGTATGACTCCAGCTTCAGTAGCTTCAACGTTGAAAGCTTTAGAAATTATTCAAACGGAGCCTGAGCATATTGAAAAATTATGGGCAAATACCAATTATGCCAAAAAGTTATTATTAGAGAACGGGTTTGATTTAGGTGCTACAGAAAGCCCGATTCTTCCTGTCTTTGTAAGAAACAACGAAAAGACATATATTGTTACTAAAATGTTGCAAGATGATGGAGTATTTGTGAATCCAGTGGTTGCTCCTGCAGTACCTGCAGAAGAATCGTTGATTCGCTTCTCATTAATGGCAACGCATACTTTTGATCAGATCGATGAAGCTGTAGAGAAAATGTCTAAGGTTTTCAAAGCGTTAGAGGTTGAAAGTTTTATTAGTTAATCACCTTAATCTATTTCATCAGTGATCCAAATTGTTCCTATAGAAACAAAAAAACAAAGGGCAAAATTTATTGATTTTCCACATGATTTATATGCGGATGATCCGAATTATGTGCCTGAGTTATTTTTGGGACAAGAGGATTTATTGAATCCTGCAAAGCATCCATTTTATAAGCATTCCAAAGGTCAATTGTTTCTTGCCTATAAAGGTGAAGAAATTGTAGGTAGGATTGCTGCATTTTGGAATGTGAATCATAATAATTTTAATAACGTACAAGAGGGTCAATTTGGTTTTTTTGATTGTATCAATGACCAAGAAGTAGCGGATTTATTATTTAAAACTGCAGAAGATTGGGTAAGACAGCAAGGCGGGACTTTAATTGTTGGCCCAATTAATCTAACTACAAATGATACTGTAGGTTTGTTAGTGGATGGTTTTAATAGACCACCTATGGCGATGATGCCCTATAACAAACCTTATTACATAGATTTGATAACCAATGCGCAATTTGAAAAACAGGTTGATTTGCGCGCATATTTGGTGAATAAAAGTCAGGCTAGTCAACGTACGGTTTTGCTTCTAGATAAGTTAGAAGCCAGGCTAAAACGCTCTGGAATTATTTTAAGACAATTAAATCTCAAAGATTTTAAATCTGAAGCAGCTAAAATCAAGACTATCTATAATAAAGCTTGGGATAAGAATTTAGGTTTTGTACCCATGACGGATGAGGAGTTTGATTTTGTGGCTAAAGATTTGAAACTTTTAGTAGATCCTAAATATTGTATCATTGCTGAAAAAGACAATGAAATTGTAGGTTTTGGTTTAGGTATTCCAAACATCAACGAAATATTGATTCACATTAAACGAGGACGACTTCTACCAACAGGAATATTTAAGATCTTGTTTGGGAAGAAGAAAATAAAGTCTTTAAGAGTGCTTATGCTCGGAGTGTTGGAGAACTATCGTAAATTGGGCATCGAGGCCTGTTTATACGGTACAATTATCAAAAATGCTTTGCCTTCTGGAATCGTAGAAGCGGAGTGCAGTTGGATGCTTGATCATAACTACATGATGAATCACGCTATTGAGCAAATAAATGCAGATTTATATAAGCGTTATAGGCTTTATGAAAAAGCACTATGAAAAAAAAGATTTTTATCACAGGGGCAAGTGGCTTTGTAGGCACTCACCTTGTTGAGAAAGCCCATCTACTAGGCTTTGAAGTACATGCCGCCATTCGAAAAACAAGCAATATTCAAGATATTGAGCCTTTTGTTGATCAATTCTATTATCCTGATTTAGGTAATTCCGAAGAACTTAAGCGTTTATTTCAACAAGAGCAATACCAGTTTATCATTCATGCTGCAGCATTGACTAAAGCTAAATCCGAAGGACAGATGCGTGAGGTTAATGTTGGTTATACCGAAGCAATGCTACAAGCGGCTTTTTCTGCAGAGATTCCATTGGAACGAGTGGTGTATGTCAGTAGTTTAGCGGCTGTAGGTCCCATTGCTTATGATTTTCCAAATTTAATTGATGAGACTTTTCCTTATCAGCCAGTAACAGGCTATGGTAGGAGCAAAAGAGAGTCGGAACTCATGATTCAAGAGAAGTTTGCTGATAAACCAATTACTATATTTAGACCTACTGCAGTTTATGGTCCGCGGGAAAAAGATCTGTTTATATTATTCGATACATTAAATCGAGGGTTGGATCCTTATATCGGGCGAAAGCCTCAAAAACTTAGTTTTGTCTATGTAAAAGATCTGGTTGATGTCTTGATACAAGGATGCTTATTATCTACTGATGGATTAGAAATATTTAATATAAGCGATGGAGAAATTTATCCTCGATACGCTATGTCAGATATTTTTAAGGATGTTTTTCTTAAAAAAGCTATCCGGATGCATATTCCTTTTCAAATTGTGAATCAAGCGGCAAAGATTTCCCAATTTCTTTATAAGAATTCTACTAAAACCCCAGTACTTTACCCGGAGAGGCTTGCGGAATTAACCGCTGAGAATTGGGGGGTGAATATAAGCAAAGCGAAGGATATCCTTGGTTTTAATCCTCAATACCAATTGAAGCAAGGATTAGAAGAATCCCTACAGTGGTATAAACAAAATAATTGGTTATAATATTATTTCATAATAATGAGTGAAGAAAAAATAAATAAGAAACTTTTTCAGGATAGAAAACGCACGAATATTTTAAGTAATCCAGAGCAACGGTTGATTACCTATTTAGTTCCTAGAATACCATCATGGATTACATCAGATGGATTAACTGCTATAGGTTTTTTTGGTTCCTTGATGGTTTTAGGGAGTTTTCTTTTAGGAGAATATGTCCATATCAATTATTTATTATTGGGCATTGTGGGTTTTTTTGTGCAATGGTTTGGCGATTCATTGGATGGGAGGATAGCATTCTATAGGAATAAATCTAGGAAATGGTATGGGTTTGCATTGGATATTGTGATGGATTGGATAAGTACGGTTCTTATAGGTTTGGGTTACGTATTTTATGCTCCTGGAGATTTTAAATATTTGGGTTTTGCATTAGTAGCTTTATATGGTTGGGCAATGATTATTTCACAACTACGTTATCGAATTACGGATAAATATACCATTGATGCTGGATTACTTGGTCCAACGGAGATCCGAGTGGTTATTTGTTTGGTGCTTATTTTAGAAGTTGTCGTTCCTGGATCCATCAATTACAGTGTATTCTTAATCTGTATTATCTTATTTATTATCAATATAGGAGATACAGTCAAGTTGTTGAAGATGGGGGATGAAAAAGATAAAGAAGAAAAAGCTAAGAAATTAGCAGACTTGGAAAAGGATAATTAAGTTAAAGATTATGTCTCCAAAGGTAAAACAGTTTTTAAGAGTTCAACTATCCGCCTTTTTAGGCGGATTGTTTGATTTGGCTATTTATACGTTCTGTTTTACAATTCTCCTTTTTACCGCCCCTTTTTCTAATGTAGTGTCTGGAAGTTTAGGCGCTTTAGTTAATTTTTCTATTAATCGGTACTGGTCTTTCAATAATCGATCAAGGTCCATAGGAAGTCAATTGTGGAAATTCATTATTGTTGTTATAGGGAGTATTACGCTTAAATCCCTAGGGATACATGTATTGGTTGATATTTGGGGATTGCATTTTTTGCTGAGTAAATTGATGGTTGAAATTTTAGTTTCCCTAGGTTTTAACTTTACGCTTCAAAAATTTTGGGTTTTTAAATAGCGTCTTGGCTTTTTATTTTATTCATTTTCGCTATCTAAAAATTCTTGCAAGGTATTATAGCGATCTAATCTACCTTGATAAAAGGTTGACCATTCATTATTGATACCTGGGTTGTCTTTGTCTTCTTCTGCATTTGTTACTTGTCTCAATAATCGACACCAAAGTACACCTGGCTTTAAGAAAGATAATAGATGTGTTTGCGTTTCTGACCAAACGCCTCCCAGGTTAATCCAAGTATACGCGATGTTATTACCTGCTAACATGGTTGATTCTCTTTCATAATTGCTTAATTCAAAATCATCCTTATCCTCATTGTACATATATCGTTTGACATTATTTTGCGATATTTTTAGGATGAGGTATTGTTCCTGATCATCATCATTTTTTAATTTTCCTGCCCAAATGCCATCAAATGATGTTGCATCTGCGGTATACTGTGCGTATCCAACCATAGTATATCCTATCAATACTACAGTGATAAAGAGTTTAATTTTTTGATAAAGTTTCATAGATATTAGATTTAACACTAATTTAAATGCAAGTCAAGATTCGTGAAATACCCTAAATGAGGTATTTTTTTATCTTTTATAAACCAATTAAATTTTGGAAATCGTTTCGTTACTATATTTAGGTCAAATTTAAACTTAACGGTTTATTGAATTATTAAAGATTTTGTTTCCTTTTATACCTGTTGTATTTTCTTGCTCAAAGGAGCATAAATGACCGATTTTACAAGTTTTCATAAAATTTATTCATCAAAGGCACAGGCAGTTG
>DAIQBS010000082.1:0-12836 GCA_036781025.1 Sphingobacterium sp.
GTTTCAAGAATGAAAATCTTGCGTCCTAACCCCTAGACGAACGGGCCGTTTTGTTATTCGGTGTGCAAATATAGAATTTACTTTAAACTTTTCAAAATATTTTCAAAAAATTTATTCTTTGATTTTTTTATTCTAATATTAGCGTACCAATTTAAAGAAAAAGATGAATCAATTGAAGAAGACCATGTGCTTGAGTGCTATGCTGATTTCCTTTATGCAGCTGCTTTATGCTCAAGAAGTTAAGGTAAAATGGGATTTTGCTGAAGACTACAATGCTAAAGACAAATTAGGATTAAAAATAACTCTTGTAAATCAAGGGAAGAAAAGTATTGATTTGGGAAGATCAGGATTATGGTTTAATTCATTGTATCCGATAGACGATACCAAGCAAACTGATTACCAATTCCACAACCGAAATGGAAATCTTTATCAAGTAACCTTTCGTAATAAATTAACTTTAAGAGCGAAGGATTCTTTGCAATTCCATTACCGCTCACCATACCCCATCACCCATATATCCTTAATCCCTAACGGATTTTATTTGCAATCCAATAAAAATTCGAAGGAAGTAATAGATTTAGGACATCCGGAAATTACAGCTTTACAACTTTCTACCGATGCACAACATCAATTCTTAGCCGAATTATACGATCAAAATGCATCCTTTAAAAAATCGGAGACACAAAAAATATTACCATCAGTAAGCAAAGTACATTACCAAGAAGGAAAACTTTCCTTATCAGGTAAAATGAATTGCTATATTGACCCGATCTTCAAGTCCGAGATTCCATATATCCAAGAATTTGTACAACCTTTAAAAACAATAGAACTCAGTCAATCGAACAAAGAAGCAGCAGTTATAAAAATTACACAAAATTCAACCTTAGCAAAAGAAGCATATAAACTATCGATTTCTCAAGCAGGAATTAGCATTGAAGCAGCAAAGCCAGCAGGTGTATTTTATGCCTTACAAACCATCCGATCATTATTAACAGCAGAACAACTAAGAGGTAATCAAGACCTCCAATTACCGTACTTAACTATAGAAGATCAGCCGCGTTTTGAATATAGGGGATTTATGATGGATATATCCAGAAATTTCAAAGACGTGCAAACCATTAAAAAATACTTGGACTTGATGGCGACATTAAAGCTCAACAAATTTCATTTGCATTTAATCGACGATGAAGGATGGCGACTCGAAATACCTTCCTTACCCGAACTTACAGAAGTAGGATCGGTAAGATCTGCCAGCTTTGCCGATGGTAATAGCATATAGCCGGCTTATGGCTCTGGAGCGAATTCCACAAAAGGCCATTACTTAACAAAAGAGCAATTTAAAGAGATATTACGCTATGCGGCACAAAGGCATATCTCCGTCATTCCAGAAGTAGAAAGTCCCGGCCATGGAAGAGCGGCTATCAAAGCTATGGAAACGAGGTACAATCGCTTCATGAAACAAGGAAAGAAAAAAGAGGCCGAAGAATTTTTATTATACGAAGCTGCAGATCAATCGACCTACAGCTCCGCACAGTATTGGGATGATAATGTCATGAATCCCGCTCTACCTTCCGTATATCGTTTTGTGGAAGTTGTCTTAGAAGACATAAAACAAATGTATCAAGAGGAAGGATTAACTTTGTCCCGTATCTCCTTAGGAGGAGATGAAGTTCCTTCTGGATCCTGGGAAAAATCACCTGCCATACAAGAGTTGATGAAGAAAGAAGGTTTTCAATCTGTATTTCAAGTTTGGCCATATTACGTCAAGAAAATCTACGATATCTGTCATAGCAAAGGATTGGAAATGGCAGGTTGGGAAGAATTTGGAATGGTCAATAAGGGATCAGGGATGGTCGTGAATGAGGAATTAGCTCATTTACCCATCCAACTGGATGTGTGGAATAATGTGATAGGCGGTGGGCAAGAAGATTTAGCTTATAAGCTCGCCAATGCAGGATATAAAACTGTCTTTACCAGTTGTGCAAACTTCTACTTAGATATGGTGTGGGATCAGGATTTTAGAGAACCAGGCTTAAAATGGGCATCTATTACCGATTTGAATCAGGCCTATTCTTTTTTACCAACCGCATTTTTTGCCAATATGAAGTATACCAAAGCGGGGAGCAAACTTGAAGCGAATTACATTGCCAATAAAGTAAGACTGACAGAGAAAGGAAAATCAAATCTAGAAGGTATTAAAGCCGCTATCTGGGCAGAAAGTGTATTAACTGCTGAACGTATGGATTACATGGTTCTTCCGCGCTTATATGCGCTCGCAGAGCGTGCCTGGGCAGCAGAAAAAGATTGGGAAAACGATCAACATTTTGACTATAGTCTATACCAATCAGCGTATGCAGCTATGGCCAATAAAATAGGGGTAGAGGAGCTCCCAAAACTGGATTTGATAGGCAATGGTTTTGCTTATCGACTACCATCTGTAGGACTGAAAAAAGCAGGAGCAAAACTGTTGGCAAATGCAGAATTTGAAGGCTTTGAGATACGCTATAGTTTGGATCAAACTGAACCAACTAAAGATAGTTCAATTTTTCCAATGGAAGGATTAGATGTAACAAAACTTACAGCCAAAAAAATTAACGTGCTAACCGTAGCTAAGGATGGTAGATTGGGAAGAATAAGTACCTATACCTTAAACTAAACGTTTCACTATTCAAGAGCTGGTTTTGTAAAACAACAAGAGGCGTTAATTTTTGATTAACGCCTCTTGTTCTTAAATACCAATCTATTAAAACTCTTTGAATTTTGCCGACTCCATGTCGGTAAAAGATGCTACCTTTTGATATGAAATACTATCTGTATTGGCTTTAAAAGTCGTTGGTAAGATTAGACCGTTACCGATATCCTTATAGCCATTTACTACATAGCTTTTATTCGCTAGGTCTAGACGTTTAATCAATCCGGACTCTTCATTCATATAAATACATCCCTTTTCGCCCATAAAGTTCTGAAAAACTATTTTTTGAAGCTTTTCAGCGTTCCAAATTTTACTTTCAGTCTCATTGTTCAAATTGGATGAAACCATGCTGACAGGTAGAGATAGCACTTTCAAATCATGCTGATATTGATCGATTAGCTCCGGTAACAAAGATTTGAAATCCTGAATGGCAATGTCCTTTCCCTCTTCATCATAGACATGAGTCAATTTCTGATTTTGAACATTGTACAAAGCCACGACTGGAACATTGTTCCAATTTCCTTCAAAACGGACCTGACCACTTTGCTTATCTAATAAAAACTTGCGCGTACCTGAAATTGAGCTATGTTGATTATTTCCAGAGACAGAAAACATGATATATTTCGTTTCTTCCCAGGTAGATTTACCACCAGCAGCATCCCATAATTTATCAATAATTTGTTTGGGTTGTGCTTGTAATACACTGCTATTAAGAAAAATTATTCCCAGCAGCAAATAGATATAGTTTACTATATTTTTTATTTCTTTCATTATTTTTTCTGATTTAAAGTATGTGTAAAGATGTTCCCTACACAACATTTGGATTACCTGCCTTTAAAGCTCTTTTTTGGGTAAGAATTATAGGCAGCACATTGTTGAGATGCACATGATGAGCAAACTGTCGCACTTACTACAGCAACAGCCAAAACTAGTAACATGTAACGTTTCATACTTTTAGTTAATCAAAAACAATACCATTAATGGCTTTTATGGATTAGGGCCATCTGAATAGCTGTTATGGCAGCTTCTTCACCCTTGTTTCCATGTTTCCCTCCAGAACGATCTAATGCTTGATCTAAGTTGTCTGTAGTTAATACGCCGAAAATAACTGGTTTATTGTATTTGATACCAACATTTGCAATTCCTGTAGCTACAGCTTGGCAAATGAAATCGAAATGACGGGTCTCTCCTTGTATAACACATCCCAAAGTGATCACAGCATCGATACTTGAATCTCGAAGTACTAAATCACTACCGGCAATTAATTCGTAACTCCCTGGTACCTCAATCAAGGTTATTTGATCTTCCTTTGCTCCATTCGCTAATAGGCCTCTATAGGCTCCATCCAATAATGCTCCGGTAACCTGAGCATTCCATTGGGATACCACAATGGCAAATTTGAGTTCACTCGCATTGCCCACTTGAATGTGCGAAAAATCTGAAAGGTTCTTTAAACTACTTGACATACGTAAATAAATAAATAAAAAAGGGCTACCATCAGGTAGCCCGCAAAGATAAATATTTTTTTTAGGATTACTGTTTCGCTTGTACACGAGCAATAAATCCGTCTATTGTTGTAGACTCATTGCTTTCCGGGAATTCATCGCGAATTCTTTGGTAAGATGCTTCAGCGTTTTTATAATCTTTAAGCTCTTCATAAACCAAGCCTAATTTTTTTAAGAATAATGGTGTAGTAAACACATTGCTGGATTTATCAGCCGCTTTTTTATAGAAATTGGAAGCTTTGTCGTAATCTTTTAATTCTGAATAAGCATCGCCAAGTAAACCGATTACCAATGGGTCTAAGATAGCAGATCCTGTTTCTGAATATTGCTCTAAATGATTAATCGCTTCTTTAAAATTCTTTTGTCTTAAGTATAATCCACCTAAATACGCATTCGCAACATTGGCAGATTTCGTGTTCGAATATTCTTCCGCAATTTCTTTAAACCCAGGGAATGATCCATCACCATCAATCGCTTTCTTTTGCAAAGAATCTATCGTAGCATAATGTTCTGCTTGATACATTTGACTTGCTGCCTTCTCAGCTCTTGGTGCTAAATACAATTTTTGATATCCTAAATACAATAGGATTAATACAACAATACCTACTACGATAAAGATGATACTTCTCTCGTTTTCTTGTAAAAAAGACTTCTTCGCACCTGTTAGGTTTCCTGAAGAAATGTTTTGATTATTTTGTGACATTCTTAGTTTTAATAGATTACGGAACGCAAAAATACACTTTTAAAGAATACTTGCAATACTATAGGAAAAATAATTGAAAGCCTTATGAATTGATAGGACTCCATTTTTCCTTGTCTAATTGCTCATAAATGGAGTTTTGACTTATAAATTCAGGGACAATTAATTTCATTTGACGAACGATATGTAAATTATTGTTACTTTCTAAATAATTGGATAGGGTTAATATTTCACTTTTTACTTGTTCAAAATCATTTTCCCTCACCTTGGCAATCATAATTTTGTCATGATGTGTAGGCATGGTGTTTTCCAAATCATTCAGCAATTCCTCGTATAACTTTTCTCCTGGACGTAAACCTGTGAATTTAATGTCAATATCTTTATACGGTATATATCCAGACAAGCGAATCATTTTCTTCGCTAAATCAACAATTTTCACCGATTTTCCCATATCAAACACAAAAATTTCTCCTCCATTTCCCATGTTTCCAGCTTCAATCACCAATTGGCAAGCTTCAGGGATGGTCATAAAATATCGGGTGATATCGGGATGTGTAACGGTTACTGGTCCACCTTTTTCAATTTGATCACGAAATCTTGGTATAACAGATCCATTTGATCCTAACACATTTCCAAAACGTGTTGTGATGAATCGGGTGCTATTGATGTTGTTTTTAGTTTCCAGAAAATGATTTAAGGTTTGCACATATTTCTCTGCGATGCGTTTTGTAGCACCCATGATATTCGTCGGATTTACCGCTTTATCCGTCGATACAAAAACAAATTTCTGAACCTCAAATTCAACCGAAAGATTGGCCAGCAAATACGTTCCTAACACATTGGTTTTAATCCCCTCACTTGGATGGTTTTCCATCATTGGAACATGCTTGTATGCTGCGGCATGGTAAACATAATGCGGTTTGAAGGTTTCAAACAATTGACGCATACGCTCTTCGCTACGAACATCTGCAATGAATGTATGATAAATCTGATTTTTATATAGATCTTGGAGGTCTAACAGTAAATTGTGTAAAGGTGATTCCGCTTGATCACATAGAATAATCATTTGCGGCTCGTATTTACTTAATTGTTTCGAAATCTCACTACCGATAGAACCTGCAGCACCTGTTACTAAAACACGTTTTCCTTTCAACTGATCCAATAATTTTTCATTGGATATTTGGATCGGAGCCCGCTCTAATAAATCTTCAATTTTTACTTGTTTGATTTGAGCAGGGGATAAATCTCCATTCATAATTTTACTTACCGGAGGTAAGGTTAATACATTGACATTTTGCTCTAAAGCAATATCAATGATGGTGTTTTTAACATCCACATCAATATTGGAAGAGGCAATGATTAATTCATCTACACCAAACTTATTAATCACTCTGCTAATATCTTTTGAACCAAAAATTTTTAATCCATCAATGGATTTACCAATCTTTTCCTCATTATCATCTATGTAGGCAACAATGGTTTTTTCCGAACGGAAATCATGTTCAAAAGTTCGCTTTACAGCAATTCCTAAATCACCAGCGCCATAAACAATCGCATTCTTGCGGCCATTTCTTGTGGATTTAGTATACTGGAAAAATATCTTGATACAAGTTCTATAGGTCGTTAATCCTGTAAATGCCAGAAGGGCATAAATGATAATCAGATTAACCGAGATATTGAATGGAATTTGAAAGGCTATAAAGGCTAATTTCGCTATTAACATGGTAATCGATGTGAACACAATCGTAGAAAGTATTCGTATCGAATCTACAGCACTGGTATATCGAATAATTCCGCTGTACAATTTGAAAACCAAAAAGGATAAAGACGTTAAGGAGATGCAAAATAAAAACTCCATCGAGAAATTGACTTTGGAAAAAGAGTCGATTTCGAAGTTGTTATACAGCGTATAAGCGAATATAAAGGCACAAGAAGATATAGCGATATCAAACATGAAAATAATCCATCTAGGAACTATTTTGATGTGATTCAGAGGTTTTATTATTTTCATCGAACGCGGTTAATTTGCATAATATTGATATGTTCCAATTCGAATTATTGTCAAATATAATCCTTTGTCGCTGTTTAATTGAAATAATATTATGTATTTTTAACTTAATATATTTTTTGATACATGATTAATGTTTCACAGTTAGCCCAGGAAGGGATATTACAACCTAAAGAAGCACTATTAAGCAAGGGTAGGAAAAAAGGGCAATTAAGCATTGGGATACCGAAAGAGTGTACGTTTCAAGAAAATAGAATTGCATTAACTCCTTTATCTGTTGGTTTATTAGTAGAGAATGGTCACCAAGTTGTCTTGGAGAGTGGGGCAGGGAATGCTTCCAATTTCTTAGATCATCATTATAGCGAACAAGGAGCTATCATCGTCTATGATCGTCGTGAAGTTTTCAAAGCAGATATCATTATCAAAATTTCTAGCCCTACTGTCAAGGAAGTGGAGCTCATGAAAAACCGTCAGGTATTATTTAGTTCCCAGCAACCTTCTTTAATGCAACTGGATGTGCTTCAGGCATTAATGAAAAAACAAATCACCGCATTATCTTTTGAATACTTGCAAGACGAAGGAGGACACCTCTCGGTCGTTAGAGCGATGAGTGAAATCGTGGGTGCTACCTCCGTTTTAATTGCTGCTGAATACCTGTCCAATGTTTTTGATGGAAAAGGATTGATGTTAGGAGGGGTCACAGGAGTACCTCCAACGGAAATGGTGATTATCGGGGCTGGTACTGTTGGTGAGTTTGCTGCGCGTACGGCTATTGCTTTGGGGGCACAGGTCAAGGTTTTTGATAGTTCCGTTTACAGGCTTAGGAGATTACAAAACAATGTAGGGAGCCGAGTTTTCACATCCATTATGCAACCTATTGTTTTAAATAAGGCTGTACGTTCTTCCGATGTGGTGATTGGCGCGGTGAGGGCTAAAAAGGGTAGAACACCTTGTTTAATTTCTGAAGATACCGTGTCGAAAATGAAACCTAATTCGGTATTGATTGATGTGAGTATTGACCAGGGAGGCTGTTTTGAAACCTCCGAAGTCACTAATCACGATCAGCCTACCTTTAAAAAATACGATGTTATTCATTATTGTGTCCCAAATATTGCTTCTCGTGTTGCTCGAACAGCAACCTATGCATTGACGAATATCTTTACGCCCATACTCCTTGAAATTGGGGAATGTGGTGGAATGAATAATATGATCTGGTCGAACCAAGGTATACGGAGTGCCATATACTTGTACCATGGTAACCTAACCAACATGGATATGAGCGATAAGTTCAATATTCCATGTAAAGACTTAAACCTAATCGTTATGGCAAATCTATAAAAATGAAAAACACATTAATTCTATTAATTAGCATGTTTGTTTTACAAGCACAAGCACAAAACACAGGCGTAAAGCGTTATTTGTATGGAAATGAGGAAATACCAGGTTCTGCAAAGCAATTAAAAGATCTGGATGAAAAAGAAAAACCTAAACTCTATACCCACAGCACTCAAGTTGCTCATCCAAAAGACATTGTATTTTTAATTATTCCTGGTGGAGCCTATGTAGGTGTCGCTATCGGGCATGAAGGCCATGATGTAGCCAACAGACTCAATGAATTGGGGTATCATGCTTATGTATTGGATTATCGAATGCCTATCAAAGAAAATATAATAGACAAGCGATTTGGTCCTTTGCAGGATGCGCAAACTGCGATGCATATCATCCGTAAAGAACATAAAGGAAAGAAAGTTGCTGTCCTTGGTTTTTCAGCGGGTGGACACTTAGCTTCTACCTTAAGTACATTTTTCAACAAACCGCAAGTGAAGGGCTATAAAAAGAAAGCGATTCGTCCTGATTACTCCGTATTATGTTATCCTGTAATTTCAATGGAGGATGGGGTAACCCATCAAGTTTCCAGAGAGAAACTGATTGGTCCTAACCACGCTGCTGAGGATGTGCAATTATTCTCTACAGATAAACAAGTGACTAAAAATAACCAACCAACATTTTTAATGAGTGCAAAAGATGATGCTGGGGTGCCTATAGAAAATAGTTATCGTTACCAAGCAGCGCTGAATAAATTTAACATCCCAAATACCATTTTTGAATATGAAAAGGGAGGCCATGGCTTTGGTATGATTAACAAAACCGACGACCGGCTATGGTTAGACAGTATGATTGAATGGATAAGTAACTTAAAAAAGTAAGTTTACTCAAAAGTATGATAAGAAGATACGAGGATGTTTATTCTCGTATTTTTTTTGACTTCTTTTTTCGGAAATTGAACCATGTGCAAAGTTAAGCGATCATTGCCAATGATTAATTCATTGTAGAAACCTCTAAACTTTAGGTCTTTAATCCAAAAAGGACCTTCTGTATGAAACTCAATACTTAAGTTTTCTTGTGAAATTGCAACTTCTTTTGCTGTGACTATTCCTAATAATGCAGCTTCCTGAGCATTTAGAATATTGCTCTTGGCAAGTAAACGTGCAGTATATGGATGATTTGGACGATAATATAAGTCAGCAGGTTTTCCAGCATCTGTTATTTTACCATCTTTCATAACTAATAAATCGTCAGCCATGGCTAATACTTCGGATGGATCATGAGATACCAACAAAACCGTGAGTCCTGTTTCTTGAACAATTTGCTGGATGTCCTGTTGCAATTCATCGCGAAATGCGGCATCTACCTGATTAAATGGTTCGTCCATTAAAAGCACTTCAGGGTCATTTATTAATGCCCGGCTGATGGCCACCCGTTGTTTTTCACCACCACTTAAATCAGCCACTCTCTTTTGAGCTAAATGATCAATCTTAAGCTTTTGAAGGACTTCCGTTGTTCTGCTGGCTTTTAATGCTAGATTGGTGTTGGATAGTTGCGATGCCACATTATCCCATACCTTGGCATACAAGTTAAGATCGTCGAAACCCTGAGAAACTAATTTCATAGCCTCATGTCCAGGGATTAACTTGTCTTTACGGGTAGGTACTAACCATCCTTTGTAGCGTACTTCTCCTGATGCTGGTTCTAATAAGCCATAAATTAATTTTAGCAGGCTACTTTTTCCACTTCCAGATTCACCGATAATTGCTGTAATGCGACCCTCATAAATGCTAAAATCAACATGGTCTACAGCAGTAACATCAACTTTGCCCTCAAAAACACAGGATACATTTTGTCCATGGATGAATGGTAAATGTGTTTGTTGAACATCAGAATATATATATTGGCAGGAAGTTGATTGTTTACCCATAAAAAATGTCGGACAATTTTAGCCCGACACAAAAATACAGTTTAGAATTTGTTTTCCTATTAAAACCCAAAAGTCAATCCAAAAGCAAGATTTCTTAAGCCTTCCTGGTTGGGACTTTTCTCAAATAAATCATTCATATAATACTTTCCAAAGATTCCTATATTGTCATAGCCAAAGCGGATGAACGGTCCATATTGAAATGTTTGAAGATTATAAGTGTCCTTAAACTTTTGTTTACCATTTTCACCACTTTTTAAACGCTGTGTCCCTTTTAATAATACACCAGTCATAGCACCGAAAGTCAGCTTTACACGGTTATCTCCTTTTAGTTGTCTAGATCTCCATTCAAATGATAATGGCAAACGCATATAAGTAGATGTAAACACATTTTTTTCATAATTTACATCATCATCCAATGGCTCTACGGTTACAGGAGTAATACCTTCTTTAATTAATACGTCATTTTTTAATCTCCAATAATTCCATTCAAAGCCTGCTGACAAATAAATTTTAAAATTATCATTAAGTCTTACTCCATATTGTGCAATATCAAATCCAAAATTGGAAGATTTCTTATACGACATGAATTTATTGTTATCTGTTAAGGTAAAACTACCTCCATCAGAAAGTCTAGCAAATCCCCAATCTAATCGTGCAAATGTAATACCTCCAAAAGTTCTTGGATATTTGACTTCTTCTTCTGAAGAAGATTTATCGTCTTTTCCAATGTTAATATCAATATCAACATGTTTTTGAGCAAATGTTAAACTTAATCCAATGAATAAGCTTGAAAATAAAAGTGTTAATTTTTTGGTTATCATATAATTATTTACTTAATGTGATTAATAAGGTCCCTTCTTCGTCATTCGAAAAATAGAAGTCTTTCTCTATAATATTTATTTTATCAGACACCGTGTTTAAAAGAGTAACTAAAAAAGAAGATTTCGTTTTATCCAGTATTTTATGTTCCATCAATCCCAAGGATAATGCAGGTAGTTGTTGTGAATAATCGGATGCAGTAACCGAATGCATAACTTCCATTTTTTCCAAAATAGGTTTTGAATCAGCAATTAGGAGATTTTCTGTTTTCTCAGCAATAAAAAGATCTGTTTCTCTTATAGGTCTCTCTTTATGCTTAATTGCTATAGAAACAGGATTTTTTATTTCATTTTGCTTGATTTTATCCTCAAGAATCATTGTTTTATTGGGGATTGAACCGATTTTATAATCTTCACTATCGGATTTTTTCGAAAAGCTTTCAATTGCTTTCGGTTCTGTTGAGGAAATGCTGTTTGTTTGTTCTTGAACAGTTTGTTCGTTGTTTTTGAAAAGTTCTTCTTGGAATGCAAAGCCTATTAAAAATAGGATACTTGCTGCTACAGCATACCACTTCCAATTCGATTTGATCTTTTTCACCTTTACGGGTGCTGCATCCAATTGCTGCTCGATTCCCTGCCATAGATGATTGGGAACTTCCACTTCCGAATGCTGAAATTTAGCTGCAAAGAGCTTATCTAAATCTTCATTTTTCATATTCCTTGTTCCTCCATTTTATTAATTCTAAGTTTTAGCCATTGACGAGCTCTGGAAAGTTGAGATTTGGAATTTCCCTCACTTATTTCAAGCATTTCCGCAATTTCTTTATGGCTGTATCCCTCAATGGCATATAAGTTAAATACTGTTTTATAGCCTAGGGGTAACGTTTTTATCATTGCCAATAAATCTTTATAATCCATTTGATCTAATTCATAACTTTTAACATGCTCGTATGAATTTGCTAAATCACTTTCGCGAACAATAAACTGTCTTTTGTTTTTACGAAATTGTTCGATCGCTGTATGAATCATGATTTTTTTTATCCAACCTTCTAAAGAACCGGTACCTTCAAATTGTTCAGCCTTACTAAAGATGCGTACAAAACCATTCTGTAGAATGTCTTGAGCTTCATCTTCATCTTGGGCGTAGCGAATACAAATAGCATATAATTTGGGAGCAAATAGCTGATAAAGGCTAAATTGTGCTTGGCGATCGTTCGCTCGACACTTTTCCCAGATATGATTTAATTTCGCAGGTTCCAAATTATTCGGTTTTACTTATTAGACGTTCAAGATGACCGAAGGGTTGCAAGGAAAATAAAATTTATTTTAATATAATCGATCGACTAAGATCATCATTCACCTGAATATGCACTTGGATGGCATCTATTGGAATTAAATTAGGAATCTTTTCAGGCCATTCTATAAAACAATACTGGGAGGAGTAAAAATACTCTTCATAGCCGAAATCGTATGCCTCTTGTTCTTCTTTCAATCGGTAAAAGTCAAAATGATATATCGAACCTTGGGGTGAACTATATTCATTGACTATGGAAAACGTAGGACTAGAGGTGGAATCCTGAACGCCTAAATACCTACAGATTTCTTTGATAAAGGTGGTTTTTCCTGCACCCATAGCTCCATAAAATGTAAATACGCGTTTTTCACCTGCTTGTTGAATTAGCCAAGCAGCAGCTTCAGGTAATGAAGCGATGTTCTGAACTAAGAATTCCATAAAGCAAAGATAGATTATTTCTCTTAAACTTATTTTGAAAGCAGTTTATATCAGAATTTAGCGTTTGGAGGAAATCATTTGGGAATATAGCTGATAAAAGGAATAATCATTTCTTCCAAGGATAT
>DAIQBS010000083.1:0-12319 GCA_036781025.1 Sphingobacterium sp.
CCTGTTTAGATTATCTAAATTATTTGCTTAGTCCACAGGTTTTGAATTTGATCCGGAGAACATAGGATTGTAGAAATTGATTAATACCTAGCATAAACGAAAAAAGCTTCAAGTTTCCTTGAAGCTTTTCGGGTAAGTAATGGGGCTCGAACCCACGACCCCTAGAACCACAATCTAGTGCTCTAACCAACTGAGCTATACCTACCGTGATTTTGTGATACAAAAGTAGAATTAATCTCTATATACTCCAAATAATATTTTCAAAAAGATAGCCTTACTTTGCGAAAAAGCTCATTTCTAATGAGATATTTTTAAAATCTTATAGTGAAACTGTCAATAGCAACTGTTCGACTAAACCTTTTGACTCTTTTTAGCAGGGAGTTTAGTTATACCTGTCTCCTTTGGTAGGTCGTAAATGGGAAATTATTGCTGTTGATAAGCTGTAATCGGTAAAATTTATTTCTAATGAAAAATCATTAAGTGATTCAATTTTTTAAATAAAATGGCGGTTATATTATTACTTGATTTTATTATTTTGATATGTTAAAGTTACAATTAATTCAAGCGCTGTAATGCAGTTAATGTTAATTTAATTTATTATATTAGGAGAACTAATTATTTTTCTAACCAACTTGTTAATTGTATGATATCCAAAAATATCTTTGTTGGCTCGTCCTTTATAGGAAGTCTGCAATTCAGTACTTATTTATTCAATAATGAAAAGGGTGAGGTAGGACTAGGGATATTCGTCAACGACCGTAATTACCCGCTGTATCATATTATGAATGCTAAGCCTAATAAAATTAACATCAGTTTAGATGAGGAACAGTTTGTGGAAATCTGCAGAAAAAGTGTGTTTTCTGTTTCAGAACGAAAGGTAATCTTTCAAGATTTCGTAAAGTATATTCAAGAAATGGAATTATTAGGGTCGAAGTTGATGTTTAAAAGAGATAAGGTTAAATTCTTATCCTCTTCAAGGGAAATTTTAAAGTATAAACGTATATATATTCATTATAATGAGTTGAAAGACAATATACACACTATCTTACAACAATAATCGTGTTTAATACCGCAATTCGAAATCTTTGCATCACCTCTTTCATTTCTGAGAAATCTAAATCACCAAATCCAATCCGCATACCACATATCGTATTCTGTTGATATAATAAGGTTTTTGGAATAAAAACATCTTGTATCAATGCATTTTTACTCAATTTCATTAAATTAATAGGAGTATTCCAGGTAATCCAAAAGGCTAATCCACCGGAGGGTACCTCGAAACTGATAAATTCCCCTAATTCTTCCTTTAGTAAATCAGCAAAGAGGTCTCTGCGTTCTTTATAAATCTTTATTGACTTCTTAATATGCCGATGAATTTCCCCTTCCTCAATCATTTCCCCTAAAGCTTGTTCCATAAGGATATCGCCTTGCCGATCTATAATGCCTAAATGTTTTCGCATTTCTTTCATCAAGTTTTTAGGACATACAATAAAACCTGTTCGAAATCCTGGAGCTAAAGATTTTCCAAAAGAGCTTATATAGATACACATGCCTTTTTGATCCAAGCTGGATAGGGGTAGTGCCGCTTGTTTCGAATATTGGAAATCATAATCATGATCATCTTCCAGGATGATAAAGCCAAATTCATAAGCTAATTGAAGTATTTCCATCTTCCTGGAAAAACTCATGCTTATCGTCGTTGGGTAATGCTGTTGTGGGGTGATATACAGCATTCTGATCTTTTCTCTCAAGCATAATTCTCTTAAGGCTTTGGCGCTTATTCCTTCTTCATCCAAAGGAATCGTGTGAATTTTACTTCCAGATTTCTGAAAAATCATATTCGCTTCAAAATAACTTAAGTCTCCAACCACCACTCGGTCCTCCGGCTTCAATACTATTTCAGAAATGATGTACAAACTCATTTCTATGCTACGAGTGATTAGGATATTTTCCGGTGCTATATGGAAGTTTCTGCTGCCATGTAAGTAATGTACCAATTGTTCTTTAAAATACTCACTTCCTTCTTGATTATAATAACCCATCTTTTTACGGTTTCCCTTTCGTTTTAAATTGGCAGAATAATAGTGTGAAAGAATTTCTACACTGGTTAACCGAATATCAGGGATACCATCATTCAGTAAGAATTCACAAGAAGTATATTCAAAAGGGTTGTCTAAGAGAATGGATTGTTGAAAATCAAAACCTGTTCGTATGGGGTACTGTTTGATAGGCCTTTCTTCAGCATTCTGCTCAGGCAATTGCTTACTAATAAAAGCGCCTTTATTAGGAAATACATCAATCCATCCTTGTTCCGCTAACTCATTATATACGGCTGTCGCTGTGTTTCTGTGGATACCCAATAATTCACTTAATCGCCTCGTTCCAATGAGTTTCTGACCAGGTTTAAGTGTTCCATTACTAATTGAAACTATAAATTGTTTGCTGATTTGTAAGTAAAGGGATGCTGTAGACGATCGGTCTGTTTGAATGGATTGATAGAAAGCTTGATTAACCGGACTATTCATAATAATAAAACTGGCACCTAATTACCGTCCGGCAAGGTAATATATTTGAAGCAAAATTGAAAGTTATGAAGGAACTCTTAAGAAATATCGTGGCAAATGATTATTTACATTCAAAATGGTTAAATACCTTATCATTTATGGAAAACTGTGGTGCTCGAAAAATTTCAGCATGTGAAGAGCTTTCCTTTACGAATATCATTCAACTTAAACATGCTGCCGAAGAGCATAGACATGCGTATTATTTAAAGAAGCAATTACAAAAATTAAATGTACCTGGATTTGAATATTATACGAAATCAAATTTATTAGCTGGTTATTCTTCTATACAGTATTTAAACCGATTGGATGTAGCTGTTTGTAGGTATTTGAAAGAACTTATAAACTTAGAAGGATCTTCCTTAAAATACGCATCCTATCTTTTTGTAACCTATGCCATCGAGCTTCGTGCTGATGAATTGTATCCAATATACCAAGAGGTATTGACAGAACATCAATCGAGGGTTGTTGTGAAATCCATCATTTTAGAGGAGGAAGGTCATTTAGAAGAGATGATCATGCAACTGCAACGTTTTTCAAAGGATTGGGAATTTCATGCCAATGAAATATTGCTTCTTGAAAACGAGTTGTTTCACGCTTGGGTTATTCAACTGAAGAATGAAGTCATAGAAGAAAAAAATAATCGAAATGTATTGGCTCAATAGGTTGGAGAAAAGAAATGATTCAGGGACTAAGCGCCAATTGCAAGTTCAACCTGAACAGGCAATTGATTTCTATTCCAATGATTATTTAGGACTCACAAAAAACAAACTATTTCAAAATAGCTTAATGGAAATGGTTTTGAATCATCCAAATGCTATTATGGGCAGTACAGGAGCTAGGTTAGTCAGTGGAAATTCCAATGTTAAAAATAGCGTAGAGGAAATAATTGCGAAAATTCATGGGTATGATTCTGCACTGTTATTTCCCTCAGGTTATTTGGCTAATCTGGCTTTGTACTCTTGTATTGCTCATCGCCATGACTATGTGTTTGTAGATGAACAAGTTCATCGTTCTATTCTGGATGGTTTTAAATTAGCGGGAGTATCAGTTATTAAATTTAAACACAATGATTTAAATCACTTAAACTCATTACTTCAAAAATATCAAGGCACCATCTGGGTGGTGCTGGAGAGTTTATATTCGATGGGAGGTGATGTAGCTCCTTTACAGGATATCGTACAGTTATGCCAGCGATATCAGGCGAAATTAATGGTCGATGAAGCGCATGCTTTTGCTGTATTTGGGTTGGGATTTGTTTCCTCGCAAAATTTACAAGAACAGGTTTTTGCTTGCACCATTACTTACGGCAAAGCCATGGGATTGCATGGAGCTGCAGTTTTAGGATCAAAACCATTAAAGGAATACCTGATTAATTTTGCTACCCCATTTGTTTACTCTACAGCTTTACCCGATTATCATTTTAAAAGTATTGAAATTGGCTACCGTTTTCTTCAAGAGAATCCACAGCTAGCAAATGCGTTGTTTCATAATATTCAATTTTATCAGGAGAATATGAGTCATAAAGTCCATGCTGCAATTGGACCAATTCAGCCAGTTTTAATACCATCAACGTCCAAATTGTTAGAAATCAAGAAACACCTCTTTCAAAACAAGCTGCTTACCTATGCCATGTTGCCTCCTGCAGTAGCAGCAGATAAACAATGCTTAAGAATTTGTTTACATGCTACACATACAGAGCAAGAAATCAAGTTGTTAATAGATCATCTGAGTGAATATTTATGAATAAAGGATATTTTATAACTGGTATTGGTACCTCGGTTGGTAAAACAGTGGTTTCTACCTTGCTGGCTCTTTATTGGAAGACTTCTTATTGGAAACCCATACAGTCTGGTGATTTAGCGTTAACCGATAGCCAATTGCTTTCTATGTTAACAAAGCAGGCTATAAACATATTACCAGAAGTCTATAGCTTACATGCTGCCGAATCTCCCCATTACGCCGCAGAACTGGAAAATCGAGAATTAGATATACATCAAATAAAGCTTCCGTCAATAGATCAGCCAATATTAGTAGAAGGGGCAGGGGGAATTTATGTGCCAATTAATGAAACTGTATTAATGATAGACTTAATGAAGCAGTTGAAGCTGCCCGTTGTGTTGGTTTGTAGGGATTATTTAGGATGTATCAATCATTCTCTATTAAGTATTCAGGCTATCATTCAGGCGGGATTAACGCTAAGCTACTTGGTATTTAATGGCTCTTTTAAAGATTCCAGTGCCCGTATTATCAAACAACAGCTGCCTATTGATTGTAAAATCATCGAAATACCGGACTTAGACGCTATCGATGAACATGCTGTACGCAAAGCTTTGACTCAAATTAGAATATATTAAAAACAAATGAACGAAAATTACACGATCAGACACGATTGGACGAAGGAAGAATTAATAGCTATTTACCAAACACCTGTATTGGAATTAGTTTACGAAGCGGCTCAGATACATAAGCTATGGCAACCCAAAAATGAAATCCAAATCTCCACCTTATTATCCATAAAAACAGGGGGATGTCCTGAGGATTGTTCTTACTGCGGCCAAGCAGCAAGGTATCATACGGATATAAAAGTACAGGCATTATTACCCACAGAAGAAGTTATAAAACATGCCCAACTTGCAAAAGATTCCGGTTCTTCCAGGTTTTGTATGGCAGCTGCCTGGAGAGAGGTTAGAGATAACAGGGATTTTGATCGGGTTATCGACATGGTAAAAGGAGTTAATGAACTTGGACTTGAAGTCTGCTGCACCTTAGGGATGTTAACGGAGGAACAAGCTGTGCGCTTGCAGGAAGCTGGATTATATGCCTATAACCATAATTTAGATACTTCTGAAGACTTTTATGAGGAGATTATATCTACAAGAACATTTGATCAACGCGTAGATACCATCAATCAGGTTAGAAAAGCCGGGATTACGGTGTGTTCTGGAGGAATTATAGGATTGGGGGAGCGTATGGAAGATCGGATTTCTATGTTAAGGACATTGGCTAATATGGAAACCCATCCAGAGTCTGTTCCTATTAATGCCTTAGCACGTGTGCCGGGGACCCCTATGGAAGCGATGCCTAAAGTTGATATTTGGGATATGGTCCGCATGATAGCTACGGCAAGAATCATAATGCCTTCATCCATGATACGCCTGAGTGCTGGGCGAATTGAAATGTCGGAATCTGAACAAGCTTGGTGTTTTATGGCGGGAGCAAATTCCATCTTTTCTGGAGATCGTAAAACACTTTTAGTCACCGATAATCCAGGTTGGGAGGATGATATTCAGCTATTGAATAAATTAGGCTTAAAACCCATGGCTTCAAAAAAAGAGCAAGCATGCAAGAGCAATTAATTGCTAGGGATACAGCTGTGAATTGGCATCCTTATAGCCAAATGAAACAAACAACTCATCTACCAATAGTTAGGGGAGAAGGTGCTTATGTATACGATGCTGAAGGGAATGCTTATTTAGATATGGTATGCTCTTGGTGGGTTAATTTACATGGTCATGCACATCCTTATATTGCTCAAAAGGTATATGAACAATTGACTCGCCTTGAACATGTTATTTTTGCTGGCTTTACCCATGTCGGTGCCATTGAATTGTCAGAGCGTTTGCTGAGCCTTTTGCCTGAAAATCAACGTAAAATATTTTATAGCGATAATGGATCTACCGCAATAGAAGTTGCTTTGAAAATGTGTATCCAATTTGAAAAATTAAAAGGGAAAACTAAAAGTAAAATCATGGCATTTCGAAACGGATATCATGGGGATACTTTTGGAGCCATGTCTGTCAGTGAGCGTGGGCATTGGACCAATTACTTTGTGGAATATTTGTTTGATGTGGTTTATCTGGAAGCACCAACAGCCTATAATTTTGAATCGAACAAAGAAATTATTGATCAATTCGCAGACGATACATTATGTGTCATTTTCGAACCTTTGGTTCAAGGTGCTGGTGGGATGCTTATGCATGAGGCAGTAGATTTAAACCAGCTGATGCATTATTGTCAGGAAAAAGAAATCCTATTAATACAAGATGAAATATTTGTTGGTTTTGGAAGAACAGGAACTTTATTCGCTGCAGATCAATTAAGCTTTGAAGCAGATTTATATTGTTTATCCAAAGGATTGACTGGGGGAACAATGGCATTGGGAGTAACTAGTTGTACAGAAGAAATCTATCAAGCATTCTACCAGGATGATAAGAAAGCGGCATTTTTTCATGGACATTCATTTACGGCAAGTCCTGTGGCTTGTGCAGCTTCTTTGGCGAGTTTAGATTTATTGCAAGAAGAAAAAACTTTGAAATCCATTCAGGAAATTATTCTACAACATGAGTCTTTCGCAACCGAGTTAAAAGGAATCAAACAGATTGAAAAAATAAGGCAGTCTGGAACTTTATTGGCTTTTGATTGGGTGGTCCCAGAAAATACTTCCTATTTTAATGCTATCCAATCTGTCTTATACCAACGATTTTTAGAGCAAGGTATTTTATTAAGACCATTGGGCAATACGATATATCTTCTACCACCATATTGTATTACCAAAGAAGATTTACAAAAGTGCTATCAACTTATATTAGCTGTATTAAAGGAAGTTTAATACAGCTAATTGCATGCTTACTCTTATTTCTTAGATGCTGTAATTGCGTAAACCATGGGGATTTTGCCTTCCAATCCACGAATTTGAAATTTCCCTGGTTCTATTTCTACCGTATTTAGAAAGCAATTATAGGGAGATGAGTCAAACTCCTGAAAAGAATCGATTTGTAAACCATTGGAAAGCAATGCTTGTATGACATCGGTTAATGGATGATTCCAGGATACGGCTTTTGCATTGATACTTGCTTCTCGGTCTGCATATGTTCCTTCTTCTTCATCCACAATCGTTTCTTTATTGAAATAGCTGTATTGGAACTGTTTAAATTCATTATCAAACATCCAAATTATTGGGTGAAATTCCACGAATACCAATTTACCTCCTGCTTTTAAACTTTGGCTAATCATTTTTGCCCAAGGTTTAAGATCAGGTAACCAACCAATGGTTCCATAACTTGCAAAAACTACATCAAATTGTTTTTGCAGGATGTTGTAGGTATTGTAAACATCATCACAAACAAACTGTGCATTTAATTGTAATTCCTTTGCTAAGGAATTGGCATATTGAATAGCTTCATCAGCTAAGTCAATTCCAGTGACTTGTGCGCCCAATCGAGCCATAGATAGACTGTCTTGCCCAAAATGACATTGCAAATGAAGTATTTCTTTTCCTTGAATATCCCCTAACAAATTTAATTCAACTTCATTTAATGATGATTTTCCTTCAAGAAATGCTGCTTGATTATAAAATTCAGAGTTGATATGATTTGGAGTTTTAAGGTTCCAAAGTGCTTTGTTAATTGCTAGATAATCGTATGTTTCGGACATCATTCTTATATTAAGGTAATAATTTCTTAAATTGTATGAACCAACTTGTCAAAAGCTTAGTTGTTAATAAGAAAACAGGTTGAAGTTAATAATTTTGCTAATAGATTAAGGGGAGTCATGGAAAAAAAAGTTTATGATACACTAAGTGAGGCTGTTAATGATTTACAGCGTTTAGGCTATGTAACCGATTTTTTAATCACAGAAGACGGTACTTGTTTATTTTGTGCGGGTGAAAATATAGAATTGTCGCCTGATGAATTTGAGATTGATTTAATATATCGATTTGAAGGAATGACAGATCCGGCAGATGAAAGTATTTTATTCGCTATATCGTCCAAAGATCATTTGATAAAAGGATTAGTTATTAACAGCTTTGGAGCAGATTTTAGTTATAAATCATCAAAGCTTGTAGAAGATTTATTTAAAAGATCGAGAAATTCTTAGCGAAGTATCTTTTAACTTAAGCTTATTTTGTAAACACATCGTTTATCACCAGAAATGATATGTTCTACACGTTTTACCTGTGCTTGATTTCCGAATAAACTGGAAAAATTGTTTAGTTCCGCTTGACAAAACTGTGAGCAATTTTTAGCAGCTGATAATATCGGGCAGTGATTTTCTATAAAATAATAATCATCTCCTTCTTTAAGCCATTCGGCCATATATCCTTCCTCAGTTCTGATTTTTACAATAGCTTTTAAACGCTCCTCCAAACAACCCGCAAAGCTCAATTCTTTTTGGTATTCATTTAAACTAGTTTGTTCACAATCATTGATCAATAAATGAAGCGCATTTTCTCCTAATAATTTCTTAATAGAATCGATCATTTGTACGGTTACAGTCGCATGAGCATCGGGGAATTTAGCAATGGCTGACTTGCTTAATGAATAACAGGTACATGGTCTACCTACTCCTGTACTTACGCAATTTTTTTCTAATAAACCCTCTTCCGAAAGCTTTAATAGGTGTTGTCTTGCCCCTTCTTTCGTCATGGATAACTCACTGGCTATTTCCGCAGCATCTAGTGTGCCTCGTTTTTTCAGTAAAATAAGGATTTGTTCCGAACTACTTTTCTTCATTTTGCCTTTACAAATGATTTATGCTTGCAAATATAAGGATTGTAGCATTCCTTGTGCTATACTAATAGAATAACATGACTTTATTAAGATGAATTGATTAAATCATGACATTAATAAAACAATTAAACACTTGTTTTATTAATTCTTTTATCTAGTTTTGATCATGATTTATTTGTGGTTTATTTAAAAAAATATCAATTCAACTTTACGCAATAGTTGAATGAAGAAAAATATATAAAGAGATATTAACCAACTTATCCGATGGAAAATTTTATACTATCATTTCGATGCACATTAAAGACCCTTTTAGAAAGGGAAACTTTATTTATTAAATTAAGAGAGCGTTTCCCTCAAATTTCAATGGTATCTGTAGATATGGATGATAAACAGTTTGTATTAAAGATACAAACCACTCATCGTATAGAAATGGATATTCAGCAGTATTTTTTGGAATTAGGTCATCGTATAGCTTATGGCACCGTGAAATCTATTGATGCTGTAATCGAAAAATCTAAAACTGCATAAAACATTAATTTTTATTTTTTATTTGAGAAAGAAGCCCATACATTATGGGTTTCTTTTTTTTTATTTATAACTATGATATTCAGCTGTTTAGTTTGTGGAATATTCCTGTTTAACCTTGATTTAACTATTTTTTTTAATCAATATTAACCATAAATCTAGAAAATTTCAGGACAGAGCAGGATAGCACTGAGCAATATGTGTTTTATATTTGACAAAATAAGCAAAGAAATTGCATCAACTTAAACCTTTTAAGCAATTAAATTTATTTTAAAACCAAACAGGATTTTCAATCAATTCTGTTTGGTTTTTAAGAAAGAGTAGAGTAAGTTTAATGCTTAGAAAACCTAAAAAATATAGTATAAACATCTTTAATTCAATTGGTTCATAAGGGTTAATCTTATTAATCCTTAGGTAAATTCCTCGATGTGAATCGGGGAATTACTATTTTAATGGATTTAGTAGCTGTTTTTATTAGCTTTTTATTTCGATTATCGTTTTCTTCGTGTTGCAGGACGGTGCAGGACACCTTAGCAGTTTTAGAATATTAAATTTGATACTCGTGTGATGATGTCTAACCAATAAACTCGAGATATTTCGTCTCTATGAATGATAAAAAAATGAACCGAATTAAATTATTTTTTGTTTTAGTTTTAAGTGGAAGCTTATTCACTGCATGTGACCATCAACCTGATTTTCAACCTATCCCGCTATCTAAAGACAGTCATATTGTTTTATTAGGTAACAATTTAGGATCTAGGATGTTGGAGTATGGCGATTTCGATACAGAGCTGCATGCACGATATCCTGATAGTAATTTGGTAATCCGGAATATTTCTAATCCTGGTAATACGGCAGGTTTTAGACCTCATCCTTCCCGCAATTCCCCTTGGGCTTTTCCTGGTGCATCTGCCTTTAATCCCTCTTATGATATCAAAACTGGTAGTGAAGGTCATTTTCCTACAGAAGATGAATGGATAACTAAGTTAAAAGCAGATATTATATTTTGTTTTTTCGGATATAATGAATCTTTTCGTGGACAGGAAGGATTGGCAGATTTTAAAGCTGAACTAGCTGCTTTTATCGAACATAGTCAAAAACAAGATTATAATGGTGGTAAAGGATCTACATTCATTTTGGTGTCTCCTATCGCTTTTGAAGATTTATCGGATAAATATGATTTGCCTAATGGTGACGAAAATAATGAAAATTTAAAAGTCTATACCGCTGCCATGAAAGAAGTGGCAAAAGGAAAAAATATTGCATTTATAGATGCGTTTAATTTTAGTAAAAATTGGTACAAAAATTCTCCAGAAGATGTGACCATAGATGGTTCCCAATTATCGGAAGCCTCTTATCAACGATTTGCTAAGTTTTTGGTAGATCAAGCTTTCGGTGAACAGGCTGATGCAAAACAAGTTGATCGTACCAAGATCAAGGATGCCGTCTTAGAGAAAGATTGGGTTTGGAATCAAGATTTCAAAATTCCAAATGGTGTACATGCCTATGGAAGAAGATACAACCCTTTTGGTCCTGATAATTATCCCTTTGAGATTGAAAAATTACACCAAATGGTAGCCAACCGTGATACGGCAATTTGGTTGACAGCTCAAGGAAAATCGTATGATTTGCAGGCAATGGATAAAAATACGTTGAAATTACCTGAGGTGACGACAAATTATGCAGGAGGTATGGAAGCACAAGGTAGTTACTTGTATGGTGATGATGCCTTGGCTAAATTTCATACTGCTCCAGGTTATAAAATTGAAATGTTTGCATCTGAAAAGGAATTTCCAGATTTAGCCAATCCAGTACAATTATCTTTCGACAGTAAAGGTAGACTTTGGGTAGCTACGATGCCAAGCTATCCCCATTGGAAAGCAGGAGATGGTCGCCCGAATGACAAGATCATTATTTTAGAAGATACAGATAATGATGGTAAAGCTGATAAGCAATCAGTTTTTGCCGATAAATTGCATTTACCTATTGGTTTTGAATTTACACCTGATGGTGTATACCTTTCCCAAGGAAAAAATCTAGTCTTATTAAAAGACACCGATAATGATGGTAAGGCAGATAAAAAAGAAATAATATTAAGTGGCTTTGATGATCACGATACGCACCATGCGCACAGTACCTATGTAATGGATCCTTCAGGGGCTTTTTACATGGCTGAAGGAGTGTTCTTACATACCAATGTGGAAACTTCCTATGGTCCAGTACGCGGTACAAATGGTGGTTTTTACCGTTATTCTCCACAAAACAAACGGTTAGAGCGTGTTGCTCAATTATCCATTCCAAATCCATGGGGGATTGCTTTTGACTCCTGGGGTCAAACCATTTTCGCAGAAACTTCTGGTCCTGATGTTCGCTGGATGTTGCCTGGAAGTATCAGTCCTAGGTATGGTGAAGCAAATGATAAATCTTTTAATTTAATCGAAGAACAACATAAGGTGAGACCAACCTCGGGTTTAGAGTTTGTTTCCAGTAGGCATTTTCCAGATGAGGTCCAAGGTGATTTCTTAATTAACAATACCATAGGTTTTCTTGGTGCTAAGCAACATACATTTGAAGATGATGGTACAGGTTATAAAAGTAAACACAGGCAAGATTTGTTTTGGTCGGATGACCCGAATTTCAGACCTGTAGACTCTGAGTTTGCTCCTGATGGTTCTTTATATGTCATAGACTGGCATAATATATTGATTGGTCATATGCAAC
>DAIQBS010000084.1:0-12227 GCA_036781025.1 Sphingobacterium sp.
TGATGAACGACCCTGAAACTAAAGGTATCATCATGATTGGTGAAATCGGTGGTGGTATGGAAGCTGAAGCTGCTCGTTGGATTAAAGAAAACGGTACTAAACCTGTAGTTGGTTTCATTGCTGGTCAAACAGCGCCTCCAGGACGTCGTATGGGACACGCTGGTGCTATTGTAGGTGGGGCTGATGATACTGCTGCTGCGAAGATGGCAATCATGCGTGAGTGTGGAATTCGTGTAGTAGAATCTCCTGCTGAAATTGGAAAAGCTATTGCTGAAGAATTAGCTAAATAAGCTAAGAGCATTTAAGATAAGCGAAAGGCCGAAACAAATCTGTTTCGGCCTTTTCTTTTACTAAACAACGAACAAACTAATTAATTAATCTTTATTAGATGTTGATTTTTTATTGCTATGCTCTTCATAATAAGTAGCAAGCTGACTTAATTCATCCAAATTTAAATCTGTTTTCAAGTCCACAAAAACATAATCCTCCCCATCGTTTATCCCAAGCATTACATTCTTTATTCGGTCTTTTTTGGTCATAGCATTGATTGTTATTTTAGCACCATCACTATACAGGCTCATCATTTCTTCAAAATTATTTTTAACTAAATAGTTGCTGAAGTTTTGATGAATCTGATCGTTTTCAGAACCTTCTATGGTCATCATCTTTAAACCTTTAATTCTTTTTAAGGCCAATGCCAACATTGGATCATCCTCTTTAATTTCGCGAATTTCCTTCCGAAGAAAGCTTTTCAATAGAAAACTAGGAATCTTAATGGATACGACTTCCGATTGGTTGGAAAGATTCTTTCGATCTACGAAGGCCATGTTAGGTCTTGTCTTAACAAAGCAGCTTTGTAGGCTAATAAACAAGATAGCAACTGCAAATAATTGGAATAATCGTTTCATATATTAATTTTTAGTGTTTACAAGGGCATTAATGTCATCGTATTTAAGGGTGCCATCCAAAATCATGAAGATGGTATCTTCTTCCGAATTGATGCTCAATAGCAAGTTGGATAAAAAATCACCTTCCGTGTTTTCTGCTAGAAATTTGATTTTATTTCCATCAGAATTAATCACCATTAATTCTTCATATTTTAAATTCCCAATAGCCTTACTCACTTCGTCCTGTAATTTTAGATTTTCACCTTCCATAATTAACATCTTGATAGAATTAATTTTTCCCAATAGAGGTTTTATGACATCGACTTCCGAATCATTTAATTTCATTTTATTCAACATCTTAAACATAGGTTTACCTATTTTGATGGATGTGATACCCTTTTGCTCTTTATATTGTTCGAATATTTTGTCCAACTTCGATAGTTGCGCATGTGCCATGCTGGAAATAAACAAAGACACGATGATTAATAAGGTTTTCATATGCTATAATTTATAATTGAATATTTAAATATTTTATTTTTTCCACTCCTTTCATTCCAGCTTTCAAATTAGTAGATGCCAGTTGTAATGCCGTTTCAGTAATTTCTAATGCTTCCTCCTCATCATATATTCTGACTCCGTTTACTTCCACATAAAATTGTTCCTCAGAATGAATTTCAGCAGTAGGATTAACCTTGGCCGTATTTCTTTTTTGTAAACTCGATTTCGCTTCTTTTACTTCAGTATAAGCAATTATTTGCTGTTGTGGTTTCACAACATGAGTTATTGGTTTTGTCTGCTCAATTGTACTATCTTCTTGATTTGCTATCCTTGTTTCTTTCATGATCTCATGATCATCAGCAGGTTTAATGAAGTAAAATCCTAATATCAAACTTGCGGCTATGGCACTAAAAGCAATTATCATTTTATTGAATTTAAGGACTGGACGATTAGTGTTCGTTTCAGATGAATCATTCACTTGAGCCATAAAATCTTCAAATTCCCAATCCATTTTAGTATCATCTATTTTAAGCTGATTAAAAAATGGTTCATTTACTTGATCTTTTAAAAGCTTTTCTTCCTCTAAAGAAGAATTTCCAGACCAATAATTTTCTTTGAGCTTATCCAATTCTTCTTTTTTCATATTCAAATATTTTTGTAAGCTGTTGTTTCACTGTATTCCTCGCTCTAGAGAGATTAACGCGAACCGCATTTTCTTCTAACGATGTAAATTCGGCTATATCTTCGATCTCATACTCTTCAATATCTCTTAAATACATCACTAGCCTTTGTTTCTCTGGCAAACTATCAATCATCTTGATAATTAATTCCCTTGTTAACTCGGGATATTTTTCCGATTGACTAGCAGTAGGCAATTGCTCTAAATACTTTATTTGCCTTCCTGCTTTATCAATTTTGTTATACGCCAAATTTCTAACCATGTTCATAGCATAACCCTCTATGCTTTTTACCTTGTCGAGTTGATGACGAATTTCCCATAATTTCAACATGACCTCTTGCACCACATCATAAGCATCTTCCTGATAAGCAAAAAACCTGTTGGCAAATCGGTATAACTTATCTTTATGGACAAATACCGTATGTTTAAAGGTCTCTTGATTCATATGATTATTAGGTGCTTTTTAATACGAAGACAAACTTATTGTGCCTTTTATTACATGCAAAATGAAATTTATTGCAATTTATTTTTAATCAGCTTATATACAGTTAAATAAAAATGGTCAGTGAATGTTCACTGACCATTTTTATGAGGTTATTAGCTTACTGCTGTTCATCAGCTGATGGTCCGTATAGTCCAGGAAGAGGAATGTTTAACATTCGCATATAAACAGTCGCTTGGCCTCGGTGGTGAATCAAGTGATTATTGATTACATACCTGATAGTACCCACTTTTGGCATTTGAGCTATCACATGGTCACCTGCCTGCATTGACCAATTGCTAAACCAATTGTTTTCTTCAAATTGTGCTAAGAAGGTTTTATTCTTTTCAAGCCCTTCTTCTAAGGCGTCTTTAAGCTCTTGTACGCTTGTTACTTTAAAAGGGATATAATCCTTATGAAAATCGAAAACATCTTTGGATAAAGCTCTATGTACCCAATTATGTAGCTCAACTACGTGGGCAAGTAGATCCCCTAAGCTCATAGACTTTTCATGTGGTTTAAATGATAAATGTTCATCATTCACACGACTCAATAATAACCTGGTATTATTGGTTTCACGCTCTAATTCAAATAAATAACTTTCTTTAATGCTCATATGTAAACGCTGTTGATAATAAATTCCACTTACTTTAATACAGAGAATCGAATTTTACTTGGATGCTCCTTACTAAAATACAATTTATGATTATTTTTTATGTAGTCGCTTTCTTTTGCCTGAAAAGTATCGATAAATTGATTCGGATTACGATCCGTTAACGGAAACCAACTATGCTGAATTTGTACCATGATTTTGTGCCCTTTCTTGAAAGTATGTGCTACATCAGGTAAGGTAACGTTAACCGCTGTAATTTGATTAGGAGTAAATGGTTCTGGTTGGCTAAAACTATTTCTAAATCGACCTCTCAAGACATCTCCTCGCACCAGCATTTGATAGTTTTGCATCACCTTCGTTGAATCAACTGGAGAGGTTATTTTCGTGTCTTCAGGATATACATCAATCACTTTCACAATAAAATCAGCATCTGTACCGCTCATTGATACCGACAATAATGCTTCTATAGGTCCTGCGAAACTGATATCTTCCGTTAGGATGTCCGATTCAAATACAACAACATCGGGACGATTAGCAACAAAGCGTTGATCTGCAATCATATATTCTCTAGAACGGTTACTAATTATCCCATCTTGAAAAGGAACTGGTTTAGCAGGGTCAGAAACGTATTCAATAAAA
Source organism: Sphingobacterium sp. (assembly GCA_036781025.1). Classification (GTDB taxonomy): domain Bacteria; phylum Bacteroidota; class Bacteroidia; order Sphingobacteriales; family Sphingobacteriaceae; genus Sphingobacterium. Next base: position 3,798 of record DAIQBS010000084.1, read on the forward strand.
CTATCTTTTTCATTATCTGGTGATTTACTCAATTTTCCTTCAGCAGTTAAAAACAATTCTTGAAGACTAGCGTCTTTTGCAGGCCATTGATCAAAAGATTTCCATTCATTGCTTCCTGTAAAATAAATAGTAGCCTCCGAAGATTTAAAATCACCTTTCCCTTTTAAATAATATTCGAAGAAAGGCAGTTCAAATTTTTCTTGATAGGTCAAGCTCGTTTGTTCTCCGAATCGGATATCACCAAAACTGCTACCATCAGAACGAACCCATCCTCCATGAAACCATGGCCCCATAACCAGGATGGAATTATTGGAAGGATTTCTTTTTTCAATCTGTTTATACGTTTCAAATGCACCATAGGTATCTTCCGCATCATAAAGTCCACCTACAACCATTACTGCCGGCTTTACTTGATTTAAATGATGGGTAATAGTTCTGTTCACCCAAAAGCTGTCCAGGGTATTGTGTTTAGCTAGATTATCCCAAAATTTAACAGTATGACTTAAATAATTGTTTTTAAGCTCAGCCAAAGTAGGATTATCCATGAAGAATTTGTACCAGTCTTTAGAAGTTAATTCAAATCCTTTAGGACCTTGTTCATTGCTGATAGGTTTCGGTCTAGGTGCATCAAATGTATACATAAAACGAAAGGCATCTGCCAAAAACAAAGCTCCTCCATGTCTAAAATCATCACCAATGAACCAATCGGTCACTGGGGCTTGAGGGGATACTGCTTTTAATGCAGGGTGTGAACCTATCAAACTTGCAGTAGCATAAAAACCAGGATAGGAGATACCATACATTCCGACTTTCCCATTATTGCCTTTTACCTGTTTGATTAGCCAGTCAATGGTGTCATAAGTGTCCGTACTCTCATCAATGCTATGCTTGTTTGCATCTGTTTTTGTTGGTCTTATGTCGTCAAAAGTTCCTTCACTCATCCATTTACCACGTACATCTTGGTAAACAAATATGTATCCTGCTTTCATCATTTCAGGGAAGTTCCCTAAACTACTTTTGAACTTATCTTCCCCATAAGGAGCCACGGTGTATGGAGTTCTATTTAATAAAATTGGATATTTCTTGGATTGGTCTTTAGGGATGTAAATGGATGTGAATAATTTAGTTCCATCACGCATAGGGATGTATTTCTCAATTTTAATATAATGAGCTTTAACATAAGCTTCATTATTTTGTTGAGATTTAGCACTATTCCAGACTAAAAGTAGGAATATGAGGCAAAAGTGTAAAGGTTTGTTCATCTGATGTGCAATAATTAATGGACTAAATATACTCATTATCAATAAATCTTAATTAGTATCAGAATGGATATCATAAAAATTCAAAAACTCTGTAACATTTCAACTGTTTAGTATACTAATAAGATACACTAAATCAAGAAACATGAAGAAAATAACCCTATCATTCTTTGCTCTATTTGTATCAATAGGCCTATTTGCTCAAAACCAAAGTTTATTATGGAAAATCTCAGGAAATGGACTTTCTAAAGATTCTTATGTATTAGGTACTATTCACATGGCCTGTAAAGAGGATTTTATTTTAAAAGATAAAATTAAGAACGCTGTAAATTCAGTTGAGGCTCTAGCCTTTGAAGTGGATTTATCCAAACCAGAAGCTATGCAAAAAATTCAAGAATACATGAAACCTGATCCTGACTTCTTCAAGGGATATGATCCTGCGAAGAAAAAGGTAATTGACAGCATCATGACAAGTTACAGTCTTCCGCCTGCTGTATTCGATCAGATCTCTCCTGTGGGTGTTATTTCCTTATTAACCATGCGTTCATTTGCATGTAATGGAATGGAAGATATTAAAATGATGGAAAGAGAAATCCAGGCTTTAGAGACTGCTTCAGGAAAACCTGTTGCAGAGTTAGAGACTCCGGAATTTCAATTTGAATTGTTAAAAGATATTTTTACTCCAGATGAATTATATTCGTATCTAACCATGGAAGGAGCTGAGCTTGAAATTAAAAAATTGGTGAAAGCATATTTTGCAGAGAACATGGAAGATTTGGAAAAATTACTCATTAATACCAGCTACATGAGTGCAGAAAATCAAACCAAATTGTTAGATACTAGAAATCATGCTTGGTTGGAAAAAATGCCTACTATGATGAAAGAAAAATCCTATTTGTTTTCAGTTGGTGCTGCTCATTTATTAGGTGAACATGGTGTTCTTAAGCTGCTTAAAGAAAAAGGATATAAACTTACGCCCATATTAGATTAATTATGTTGTTTATGAGGGTTCTCTAGCCGTTACGGGAACCTTCATTTATTTGTTTTTTCAACTTTAATTAATGCAATTACATATAAAAAAGGTTGCCAAACTTGAGTTTGGCAACCTTTTTTATATAAATCCAATTATTTCTTCGTAACCGCTTCAACAATGGCTTTGATTTTTTCGGGATCTGATTTGACTTTACTTAAGTCATATAATTCTACCTTTCGAAAATCTATTGGATGACTTTCACTTTGAAGGTAGATATATCCATTTGTTAATAGTTTACCATCAACTTTCTGATTTGGGTCATGTTTTTCTACATTCCCAGAACCAATTTGAGGTTTATTGTATTCCAAGACTACTTCACCTTCCAAGATATGTTGAATTAGGGAATCTCCTAATACTAAGAAATCTGCAGTCACCCATTGATCTCCATGATAAGTTTTAGAAGTTGAGCTTAAGCAATGAGGGGTAAATAATTTCTCTTTGATTACCACATTGGTACCTGGAGTACAAAGGTTTGATGTTGTGCGAGCATTCGTGCCGTCACCCCCTAATAATTGGCCTTCTATAGAGATTGGAAAATCCTGGTCTTTTAACATGGTTTTTGGATCTTGGCCATGTAGCATTGCTCCACTATTTCTCCAGGCCCAACCTTCACCTCCTTTTGTCTGTTCTCCAACAAAACGATATTCTACACGCAATATGTAATAACTGAATGGAGTTTTGTAGGCTATATGTCCGTATTGTTGTTGAAAATCGTCGTATCCATCATATCTCACCTTCATTAATCCATCTTCAACTCGAAAAGTATTGGCATAATTATCTCCTACTTCATGAAGTCTTATTTTCGGAGTCCAATCTTTTAAATCTTTACCATTAAATAATTGTATGGGTTTCGGAACAGCGACAGCTTTTTTCTTTACTTGGGATTGTACGTTACATGAGAATAAGGTTCCCAAAGCTAGTGTGGCAATAAAAATGTTGAATTTCATGAAATGAGGTTTATAATAATAAATTTCTGTTTTTAACGTATTCACTTGGCCTTACTCCAATCACCTTATTAAAGGTGTTACTAAAGGTCGGCAAGCTATTGTATCCCACGCGTAGGGCAACTTCATTCACACTTAATTTTTCATCCAACAGTAATTTTAATGAAGTAAGCATCCTTAAGATGGTGAAGTATTGAATGTAAGACATACTCAGTTCTTTTTGGAAAAGCCTCGCTAAGGTTCGTTCGGAGATATCAAAGTGCTCAGCTAAACTTTTGAAACTGATGTTTTCTGAAATATTCTGTTCCAAATAAGAGATGATTTGTTTGAGCTTATCATTTTTTGGATAGGGTAGTGCCAAGGGCAATTCTGTTTGGGATAATTCAGGTAGGATGAGTTTAAATGCTTTAGCTATAGAAAATTTAGGCTCTTCCTCCGGAAAAATATTTCCATTCCAACGATTCGTGAACATAATTAACTCGATTAATAAATCATTTACAGGGTAAATGTTCACTTTATCAAAAAAATCAGTGTCTGTATCAAATCGAGGAAAATATAAATTTCGCATGATTACCTCAGGACTGCTTGGATGGATACTATGTTGTACATTGGAGGGTATCCAAATGTAATGACGTGCTGGTAGAAAATAAGACTTTTCTGCTGTTTTTAAAAATACTACGCCTCCCTCTGTATATAAAAATTGACCTTTCTTATGGGAATGTTCTGTGATATAATTCTCTCCCATCACCGCGTGATGGCAATAAATACTGTTATCAAAAGAATCTACTTCCGTGATATAATATTTGTCAACATATTCTTTTTGCATGCAATTTGACAGGTATGTGATTTATAAATTTCTATTTTTTATTTGATAAAAGCAAAATAACTGCCAAGCATTCCCATTTTATCATTTAATATTTTATTTATATCTGCTTTTACATTTGTATATTTAAGTGATTTGAAGGAAGATTATAGGATATTTTAGACATCTAAAGAGTTTAAAAGCCTTATTTTTTATTTTACAAATGATTAATATTAGCTATAAGTAATCACTTACTTTTATTGATATAAAATAGTAAGTTACTGTCTACTATGGATAATTTTAATCTTAAAATAATGATTAATATTGCCTCGCTCTTCGGAGAATAATAAATAAAGTACGACGATTATGATGGATAGAGTTCGTCTTGAAAGACTGAAAGAAAAAATTACTACTGTTGAAGAAGCAGTAAAATTGATTGAAGATGGTATGGTAGTAGGTTCTAGTGGATTCACTAAAGCCGGCGATAGTAAGGTTATTTTACCCGCATTAGCCGAAAGGGCTAAAACGGAAAATATTAAAATTACCTTGATGACAGGTGCTTCTTTAGGCCATGGAACTGACGGAAAATTAGCAGAAGCTGGTGCCTTAAAAAAAAGAATGCCTTTTCAGGTAGATCCTATATTAAGAAAAAAAATAAACAGTGGCGAAGTTTTATTCATCGATCAGCACCTGAGTGAAAGTGCCGAGTTATTGCACAATAAAAACTTACCTCCAGTAGATATAGCTGTTATTGAAGTAGCTTACATTGATCGTGATGGAAGTATCGTACCAACCACTTCGGTAGGTAATTCGGTAACCTTTGCTTCACTTGCCAAAAAGGTTATTTTAGAAGTTAATACCTCTATAAATGAAAATGTTTATGGAATCCATGATATTTACCAAGCAGAGGATTATCCCCATAGAAACGTTATTCCAATTGTAGCTCCTTGGAATAAAATTGGCAGAAGGTCTATTCCTTTAGACCCAAATAAAGTGGCAGCTATCGTATTTACCAATGAATTGGATAGCCCTGCTGATATTGCCCCTCCTGATGAAAAAACAACTAATATTGCAAAACATATTTTAGCCTTCTTTGAAGAAGAAGTCCGATTAGGTCATCTTACTGACAGACTATTGCCTATCCAGGCGGGTATTGGTAAAGTAGCTAATGCGGTATTGACAGGATTTATGCATAGTAATTTTTACGATTTAACGATGTTTTCTGAAGTCCTTCAAGATTCTGCTTTCGATTTAATTGATGCAGGAAAATTAAGCTTCGCTTCAGCTTCTTCTGTGACAGTTTCTAAAGAATGTTATGAACGGGTATTCGGAGATTTACAACGCTATAGAGACAAATTTGTACTGCGTCCTCAGAATATTTCCAATACTCCTGGTTTGATACGTCGATTAGGTATCATTGCCATCAATACGGCTATAGAATTTGATATTTATGGAAATGTGAATTCCACGCATATTGGTGGTACTAAAATCATGAATGGTATAGGAGGCTCTGGAGATTTTGCAAGAAATGCTTACCTCAGTATTTTCGTAACGCAAGCTGCATCTAAAGAAAACAACATCTCGCATATTCTCCCTATGGTTTCCCATACAGATCATACTGAGCATGATGTCGATATCTTAGTCACTGACATTGGTCTTGCGGATTTACGTGGTTTGGCGCCTAGAGAACGAGCGCAAAAAATTATTGATAACTGTGTTCATCCTGATTATAAGGAAGAATTACAGTCCTATTTTGATCGTGCGTGTGAGCGTGGAGGACATACTCCTCATTTATTAGAAGAAGCGTTTAGCTGGCATATTCGTTTCAATGAAACGGGATCAATGAAGAAGTAATAATTTGAAAAATTAAAAAAAGAGATCAATATGTTTGTATTGATCTCTTTTTTATTGTCTAATATCGAACTTTAGCGTATTTATTTTTCCGAATTAATTGTTGTATAGAAGCGATAATTATTAATACAACAAGTGGAAGAAGAACATTTATAAGTTGCCAATAAAGCTTGTTTTCTTCTATTTTTACTTTATCTAGAAGCCTTAATTTTACTTCCCTATTTCTGATTGCAATTAACGATTCATCGTATAAAAAATAATCAACAAGATTTAACAAGAATGATTTGTTGGCAAATTGTTGATTGGTATAACGATCCCAACCCAAAGGGAAAGGGGATTGATCCGATTGATTTACTTGATTGATTAACCAATCTCCATCACCTATTACAAACATCTTTGCAGTTTTAGTTTCTCCACCCGGTACTTCCTGTTCATTTATTCCTGATGGAATAGGCCTGTTTTGGAATAAATGAGGAAATTTGCCACTTAATAATATTCCTAAATGTAGTGCATTTGATTGGTATATTTTTGGGTCTAATGGTTCATCAATCATCTGCAAACTAATCATTGATGGAGGATTGATAATCCTATTAAATGGCGAACTCGTTAATAACACTTCTTTTTTGATACTTGAATTTCCTACTGAATCTACAGGGCTAATAAATTCCGTTCGGATGCCATCTAAGTTCTTGATTATGGGATGAACTCCCGTTGGAATTAAGATCGGAAAAAAGATCCATGGTGCTAAATGTATTTGATTTTCTCCTGCTTTAAGCCCACTATTTACAGGGATTTGACCACAATTCAGATCAGCGATTAGTTGCGAATTGATTCGTGCACCATAAGTAAATAACTGATCTTCTAAGTTTAAGGTATAATTTACCAATGGTTGACTACCCGTTTTTCTCAAATGATCCAAACTGGCATCTATTGGATCTATAGCCCAGATCACATGACCACCATTTTGTACGAAATAATCAATTTTAAATTTGTCGCTTTCAGAAAAAGGCTTGGTTGGTTTAGCTATTATCATTAAAGATAACTTATCTAATGACCCAAAGTCCATAGCTCCTAAATCAATCCGACCTACTTGAGCATTACTCATCAGGCTTTGCATGGCATCAAACAATTGCAAATCTGTAGGTTCTCCATGTCCTTCTGTAAAACCGATTACGGCTTGTTTATCCTGAGTAAGTTTTTTAATGGAACTTATCAGACTGTATTCTAAATTTTGAATGGAATTATTCAATACTTCCTCCGATGATATTCCCATTTTTGTTTGCAATAAATTAACTGCAATCTCTCGATCACCTAAACCTATGGTTGCCCATGGGAAAATAGGTTTTTGAGTAATGCCAGATTTACTTTTTACATTCAGGTTAGTAGGATAGAGGCCTTTCTCAATCAATAGTTGGGAAACATTTTCATTTTCTGAATTTGAACCTCCATAGGGGTCAATAATTTGAAAATCGAATTTTCCACCGCTAAAGGATTTCATGGATTGTATCATTTCGATCGTCGAATTCCGCAATCTGGTAAAACCATTAGGCAATTCTCCATCTAAAAACAAGGTAATATGAATATCTTCTTGCAAGTTGGATAAAATCCCTCTACTTGCTTCACTTAGCATAAACCGCTTATCCGCTGTGAAATCAATGCTACCCATAGATCGGGTTACGAAGGACAAATTGATGAAAAGGATAATTAAAAAATAGAACGTAAACTTGATGTAAATGGATTTCTTGGAAACATATTGACGATTTAGGTAGGCTATACTAATATTTACAAACAAAAAAGTTATAGAAAAAAAATAGATAAAATCTTTAGCTTGTAACACGCCCCTGCTTAAATTTCTATAATGTTCATAAAAGCCGAGTTCTTTAATAGTTAAACCAAATTTCCAAAGTCCAGCAATGCTTCCTATTGCTTCAAAAGCACCATAAAATATAAAACAACTGAACGCTGAAAGAAAAAAAGCAATCAAACTTTTTTTTGCTATGGAAGAAGAAAATATTCCAATACTCACAAATGAAATCCCGAGAAATAATAAACCCAGGTACGATCCTATCATGGCTCCGATATCCACATTGCCTACAGGGCTAGCCAAATAATATAAACTAATACCATAAATTAAAGAGGGTATCAAGGAGAGAAGCAATATGAAACAACTAGCTGCAAATTTCCCAAGTACTATAGCAGTGATAGAGATTGGTTTACTTAATAATAATGTATAAGTTCCATCGCTCCGTTCTCCGGCAATGCTACGCATGGTGATTGCAGGAATCAGAAACATAAACATATACGGAACGATGTCAAAGAATCCATCTAAACTGGCGTAGCCAGATTCCAATATAGAACTATCAGGAAATATCCAACATAGTAATCCGGTAAATACTAAAAATATAGCTATCGCTAAATATCCTGTATATGAATTAAAGTAATTGGAAATCTCTTTTCTAAAAATGCTGAACAAGGTGTTTATAAATTTTGTTTCCTAAAATAGCTAAACTGATTTTGTTTGACAAATATTGTGCAATTAAT
>DAIQBS010000085.1:0-11613 GCA_036781025.1 Sphingobacterium sp.
TATGGAGTTGTTTATCTACTTGAATAACTTCTAGGATATCGAAATATTCCAATAGCACTTCGGGCATTAATAAAGTCAAAAGTTTACGTTCAGCGTCTTGCAAGGTGGTATATCGTTTAAAAATGCTAAACTAAGAATTATTTAATACTCCCCCCAACTTTTCGGTATGATCCCATGATCCAGAATTTGACCCCAAAAATCCCACATCTACCTAATTAAAAAAGCCCCACTTTCGTGAGGCTTTAACCAATGTACCTAGGGCGGGAATCGAACCCGCACTCCTTTAACGGGAACAGGATTTTAAGTCCTGCGTGTCTACCAGTTCCACCACCTAGGCGACTGAGCGAAAGACGAGATTCGAACTCGCGACCCCAACCTTGGCAAGGTTGTGCTCTACCAACTGAGCTACTTTCGCTTGACGTGCTGCAAATATAGAGAGATTTCATAAACTTGAAAAATAAAATTTACCTAAAACTCGCAATGTGCTTTAAATGTGCGTAATAATTTTATTATGATCCATCAAAATAGCTATTTCAATAGCATTTGGCATGAATTTTATCTATTTTTGTCTTGTTAAAGCCATACTATGCAACTTAGACTTTTATTCCTATTTATTTTTATCCTCAGTAGTTTCATCGGTAAATCTGAAACCTATCCACAAGTTGTTTTCGATAACAGCTTGGTCAAGGGGGCATATGCTCGAAGTTATGTTGATTACACTGGCGGCAGTTGGGTAGAAAATGTACAACGACATTTGCTCGTATCAGATAGTTTATATTTTACACCAGGAAATGCACTTTCCCTCAAATACCAATCAAATCCTTCAGGAGATTGGAATGTGCTCATTAAATATAGCAGGCAGAAATTTCATTATCGGGTGACCAAAGACGATGTGTTGAATTTTAAAATCTATGTGGCCAGTCCTAATACAGAAGTCAATCATCTTCCGAAAATTGCTATACAGCAAGGAGCACATCAATCCATAGACTTAGCCTTAGAAGCTTATATTGAAGATTACAATGAAAACACCTGGTTAAGTGTTAAAATCCCGGTAAAGGATTTTTCAGGATTGAACATGGAAAATATTATTTCAGGAATAATCTTAAAGCAGCACAACAGCTCTGTTGAGCAACATTCCTTATTTATCGACCAAATAGAATTTCTTCCAGCAAAATATTCAACAGCACCTTTAACATCAGCAGCAGTTTTATCAAAAGTTACTGCTTTTGGGAAACATATTGATTTGCAGTGGCAAGTGCCTTTGACTCCTAGTATACGATATGTGAAAATATACCGATCTACAGACAATAAAGAATTTGTTCCGGTAGCAATTCGTCCTACTTATATGCTAGGCTGTTTGGACTATGTTCCATTGTTGGATAAGAAATACTACTATAAAATCGCCTGGGTCGATTTTAACTATCGGGAATCTCCATTCTCTGAAGTAAAAGAAGTAGAAGCAAAGGAAATTTCTGAGGAACAGCTGATCAATTTAATTCAATTTGCGCACATCAATTACTTCGTAGAGAATTACGATATTAATTCTGGAATGTACATGCCTTTCAGAATTAAAGATAAGGCGACCGTATCTGTAAAAGAAACTGGGGGAGCAATATTAAGTTTGTTAGTAGGAGTAGAAAAGGGTTATGTAAGTAAACCTATGTTTGTGAATAGAATGAAGCGAATCGTAGACTTTCTGCTCAAGGCTCAAAATAACAATGGATTTTTTCCTGCTTACTTTGACGGTAGAAAAAATTTGCCAGAATATTTAGACGGAGAAGCTAAATATGATGTATTAGCAACAAGCTCAATTATTGAGGCCTTATTGGTCATCAGGCAATATTTAAAAGGGGAGGATCCAGTGCATACAGAAATACGTAACGGAATTACCACGTTATGGGAGCGCGTCAATTGGCAACAAGCTGTTTTAAGTACCGATTCTACAGTATTGCGAGCCACCTTAAATATGGTTGATGAATTTAATAAGGTTAAACCTGTTTGGGGAATTAATCAATCATTAAATACCTATTTATTGTCTGTAGCCTCACCTAAACATGCGTTGCCTGTAGAGTCTTACATGAATAGTGTGAACCATAAATATGAAAAATATCAGGAACCTTTACTTACTGATAGTCTTTTAACTGATTCTGCATTGATAGATTCTATTATAACAGGAGAATTTGTGGATTCACTTGCCTTTGTTAACGCTGATTCATTGGTTCGAATTTCAAGTCGTCAAGACACGAGTCTCTACGGAGTTCAAGTCCCATTTGGAAATTTGACTTCGAACTTGCTAGATATATACAGACCTTTCGTCACGTTAAATCCTAAACTTGCTAACTTGGGAGATTTGAATTTATACGATGTTGTTCAACGTTATTCGCAGATAGTGAAGCGTCGAGATAACGAGATTGGGGTAGGAATAAGTAATGCCGATATCTGGGGTTTCTATCATCATCCCGATAATATTGGAGATTTCCGAATCAATCCTGCCATCTCCACAGCTAGTATTTTTGTGGGTCAGGTTCAAGCCAAACGATCATTAATAAGCCTATACAAATTATTTGGAGAAACCTTGTTTACAGAATATGGATTTAGGTCGTGGATGGATTTGAAAAGTGATGATGTGTCTGATGAATATGTTGCCGCGAACCAGGCCTATGTTGCAGTGATGTTGGAAAATGCAAAAACAGAATTAATTTGGAAGCTATATCAAGAAATTCCGGAAATAAAATCAGCAACAGAAAGAATATTTAAGAACTAAAATTATAGATAGGTTTAACTATCTTTACACCTATAAAAAATCAATAAAAAACATGAAGCGAATCAACTATTTTACCTTTATCTTATTAGCAGGATTATCAATATCTTCTTGTAAACAGCAGGCATTAGTCATAAATCCAGGTGCTGTAGTGAGCAAAGATGGTACTGATGATGGATTGAAAAATGTTAAAAGAGAGTTTGAAGATGCTAAACAGACCAATGAAGGAATTTTAGTTTCCATATCTTCTGATTTATTGTTCAATACCAATTCTTCGTATTTAACTGAATCCGCAAAGGAAGAATTGAGTAAGTTAGCCAATGTATTAAAAGGGAACCAATCAAAAGCTAATGTTCGGGTAGATGGTCATACTGATGCTACTGGAACAGCTGAATATAACCAATGGTTATCTGACAAACGTGCAGCCTCTGTGAAGAAATTTTTGGTAGACTCTGGTATTGCAGATGCTCGTGTAAGTATCAAAGGTTGGGGACAGTCAAAACCAATTTCAGATAATAAGACTGCGGAAGGTCGTCAGAAAAACAGACGTGTAGAAGTCGTAATATTAAAATAGAAAAAAACTTTTTAAGTATATGCAAGGCATCCGAACGGATGCCTTTTTCGTTTTATAGGTATTTACCAGTTTATTTCATAGATCAAACAATATGTTCCTGAGCATAGCAAATGTTTGGATTGCTTTGAATTTCGAATGGATCTAAATCGGATCTTGTTCGGACAAACTGCATCCAGATTCTAATCATCTCCGAAGGAGATCCGAAGGAGATGCATTAAAGTGTTGATTTAGAGTAGCAATAATCAGCTTAATAGTACATGTGAATTTGAGGCAATCAATATTTTTATAATAATAAAACATTCATGTAATTTGATGAATAAATGGATAATATTATTTTTATATTTGATTGTATATAAGGTAATTGTGTAATTTATTTAAATATAGAATTCAAATAATGATCAGAAAATATTTCATCATTGTACAATAACTTCCTTTAGCTATCGGGTACACTATTTATAGTTTTATTGCTGATGAATTTATTATATTGCTGATATGTTATTTAGGTCAAAAATGAATTTGATACGACTTATGAAGGACTCAAATTCCTAATTAATGACTAATTTTGTTTTTCAAGAGGGATAAGGCATGTATATTATATTTGATACGGAGACAACAGGATTACCAAAACGTTGGGATGCACCAATTACGGACACAGATAATTGGCCAAGGTGTATTCAAATAGCTTGGCAACTGCATGATGAGATGGGTAGGTTGATCGAGCATCAAGATTATCTTATTAAGCCTGATGGATTTAATATTCCCTATGATTCCGAAAAAATTCACGGAATTTCCACAGAATTAGCAGAACGTGAAGGCGTTCCTATTATGGAGGCTATGGAGAAATTCAATATAGCCCTTAGCAAAGCAAAATTCGTGGTAGGTCAAAATATTGGTTTTGATATCAATATTATGGGCTGTGAATTTTATCGTTACCAGGTGAATAGTCCGATGGCGAGTATGCCTATTTTAGACACTTGTACCGAAGTTACCGCAGACCTCTTAAAGTTGCCAGGTGGACGAGGGGGAAGATTTAAATTGCCAAATCTTACTGAATTACACAGCTATTTGTTTTCAGTACCATTTGCTGAGGCGCACAATGCAACTGCCGACGTGGAAGCCACTACACGTTGTTTTTTCGAATTGGTGCGAAGAGATGTCTTTAAACCAAGCGATTTACAGGTAGATACTGGCTATTTTGTTGAGTTTAAAACTCAGAATCCTACAACCATTCCATCAGTAGGACTAAAGCATGTCAATTTAAAAGCAGCTTCAGATGCTATTCGTGCAGAACATGCTGAATCAGGAAACACCGTTGAATTAGATGCAGGTATTCTAGAGGCTTTTCAAAATGCAGCTTTTGCCCATTTACATAATCATACCCAATTTTCTGTATTACAATCGACTATCTCTATTGATGGATTGGTACAAGCTGCTGCAAAACATCAAATGCCTGCTGTAGCAATGACAGACCATGGAAATATGATGGGAGCTTTCCACTTTGTTTCTAAAGTATTGGGGTATAATAAGGACCTGGAAGGTAAAAAAGCTGAAGCTGAGGCTAAAAACGAAGTGTTTGAAGGCAAACCTATTAAACCAATAGTAGGTTGTGAGTTTTTTATTTGCGATGATCGTAAAGATAAAACTCGAAAAGATAATGGTTTTCAAGTCGTCTTTTTGGCAAAGAACAAAGCTGGTTATCATAATCTAGCCAAGATGGCTTCGATTGCCTATACCGAAGGATTCTATTATGTGCCTAGGATTGATCGGGAGGTAGTGGAAAAATACAAGGAAAACTTAATCGTGTTGTCCGGAAATTTAAATGGGGAAATTCCTAGTAAAGTATTAAATGTCGGAGAGTCTCAAGCTGAAGAAGCGTTAATCTGGTGGAAGAATTTATTCGGAGCCGATTTATATATAGAAATTATGAGGCACGGTCAGGAGGATGAAGACCGTGTGAACAAAACATTAATTGAGCTGGCTAAAAAACATCAGGTAAAATTGCTAGCTACAAATAATACTTATTACGTCAATAAATCTGATGCTCATGCACACGATATCTTGTTGTGTGTGAAGGATGGAGAGAAACTCAGCACACCTAAAGGTAGAGGTAGGGGATTCCGATTTGGTATGCCTAATCAGGAGTATTATTTCAAATCCAAAGAGGAGATGAAAAAGATTTTTCAGAATCTTCCTGAAGCGATTATTAATATTCAAGAGGTGTTGGATAAAGTGGAGGTCTATTCTTTAAACCGCGATGTCTTGCTTCCTAAATTTGAAATCCCTGAAGAATTTCAACATGCTGAAGATTTAACGGATGGTGGAAAGCGTGGTGAAAATGCTTTTTTGAAAGATTTAACCTATAAAGGTGCTGCAAGGCGCTATGAAGAAATCACTGATGAGATTCGGGAACGCTTGGACTTTGAATTAGCAACGATTGAAAAGACTGGATACCCCGGATATTTTCTTATTGTACAAGATTTTATTGCTAAAGCCAGGGAAATTGGTGTTTCTGTAGGTCCCGGACGTGGTTCTGCTGCAGGATCTGCAGTCGCTTATTGTTTGGGCATTACCAATATTGATCCAATTAAATACGATTTGCTATTTGAGCGTTTCTTAAATCCTGACCGTGTTTCTATGCCCGATATCGATATTGACTTTGATGATGAGGGTAGAGGTCGAGTGATGCAATATGTAATCGACAAATATGGTGCTTCTCAGGTAGCACAAATCATTACCTATGGTACCATGGCGGCAAAATCTTCCATCAAGGATACCGCAAGGGTTTTGGACCTGCCATTAGCAGATGCGAATGAAATTGCTAAGCTAATTCCGAATCTGAAATTAAGTAAGATCTTCAATATGGAAGATAAGGCCTTGAAGGATGCGCTGCGAGCAGATGAATTGGAGGCTGTAAATAAATTAAAAAACCTAGCTGATGGGGCTGGAATTGAAGCAGAAACCATCAAACAGGCGAGGGTGTTAGAAGGATCCATGAGGAATACAGGTATTCATGCCTGTGGAGTAATTATCACCCCTGATGATATCACGAATTTCGTGCCTGTTTCATTGGCCAAAGATTCGGATTTATACGTTACTCAATTTGATAACTCTGTCGTAGAAAGTGCCGGCTTATTGAAAATGGACTTTTTAGGTCTTAAGACCTTAACGCTGATTAAAGATACAGTAAGTAATGTCAAATTAAGACATGGTATAGAGCTGGATCCCGATCATTTTCCGATAGACGATGAATTAACTTATGAGCTATTCCAACGCGGGGAAACGGTCGGAATCTTCCAATATGAATCTCCTGGTATGCAAAAATACATGAAGGAGCTTAAGCCTACTGTTTTTGCGGATTTAATTGCCATGAATGCCTTGTATCGTCCGGGTCCAATGGAATATATTCCATCCTTTATTAAGCGTAAACACGGTATAGAGCCCATTACTTACGATGTGGATGCGTGTGAGGAATACTTGAATGAGACCTATGGAATTACCGTTTATCAGGAGCAGGTAATGCTTTTGTCGCAAAAGTTGGCAGGGTTTTCCAAAGGTGATGCCGACGTATTGAGGAAGGCGATGGGTAAGAAACAAAAGGCGGTATTGGATAAGATGAAGCCTAAGTTTATTGCACAGGCTGAAGAAAAAGGACATAATGCAAAGAAATTAGAGAAAATATGGACTGACTGGGAAGCTTTTGCCAGTTACGCCTTCAATAAATCCCACTCCACTTGTTATGCCTGGATCGCTTATCAAACAGCGTATCTTAAGGCCCATTATCCAGCAGAATATATGGCTGCTGTATTATCGAACAATATGAACGATATTAAACAGGTTACTTTCTTTATGGAGGAGTGTAAACGGATGGGTTTGACGGTGTTGGGACCAGATGTGAACGAGTCTCATTATAAATTTACAGTAAACGATGAAGGTGCCATTCGTTTTGGTATGGGTGCTGTAAAAGGGGTAGGTGCAGGAGCCGTGGATACAATTGTGAATAGTCGTGAAGGTGTATTGTATAAATCGATATTTGACTTAGCGAAACGGGTTGATTTAAGAATGATCAACAAAAAAGCATTCGAAAGTTTAGCTTATGCTGGAGGTTTTGATTCCTTTTCAGATACCCACCGTGCGCAATATTTTTATGCGGAAAATGACAATAGTACAGGTATTGAAAAGGCTATAAAATTCGCTCAGAAATTTAAAGAAAATGAAAACTCTGTTCAAGTAAGTCTCTTTGGTTCTGGAGGTTCTGTTGAGTTACCTGAACCTGTTCTTACACCATGTCCTGCTTGGGGTTTGATTGAGAAACTAAAATTTGAAAAGGAGGTTATAGGTATATATTTAACCAGTCATCCTTTGGATAATTATAAGTTTGAACTTAAACATTTCTGTGCAAATAATGTTTCCGATTTGCAGTTAATAAATAAAGTGAAAGCTTCTGAAGTAGAGCAAGAGGTGCTGTTGGACTTTAACCGTATCAAAAATAAGGAAGTTGTTTTAGGAGGAATTATAGCAATGGCTAACCACCGTGTGGCTAAATCTGGGAAGCCTTTTGGTTCTTTTATTATCGAAGATTATTATGATTCTTATGAGATTATGGTCTTTGGTGAGGATTATGTGAAGTTCAAAGGATATTTACAAGAAGGATATTTCGTTCAAATACGTGGATTAGTCCAAGAGAGATTTAAGCAAGTTGGCAATTGGGGATTTGAATTGAAAAATATTCAATTATTATCTGATCTACGCGAAAAAATGGCTAAATCTTTTACGATTCAGTTTCCATTACATGCCTTAGATGAAGAGTTTATGCAAACTTTAATGGAATTAATCGGTAGTACACATATAGAAGGACAGGAAGCCAATTGTCAGCTGAAATTCAAAATTATGGACGTTCAGGAGGAAATTTCTATTGAAATGCCTCTTAAAAAACGTAAGATATTTATAACCAACGACTTTCTTGATGGATTGGAAAGTTTGGAAGGTGTAAATTATAGATTAAATTGATAAGCTATAGAAAATTATTAACGCAAATGGAATTGCATTCACAAGTCATTGCGTATATTTGTTGTTAGAATTAGTAAATCATAAATAGAGAAAACATGGCATTAGAAATTACAGATAGCAACTTTGAAGAAGTTGTATTAAAATCAGATAAACCAGTACTTATTGATTTTTGGGCAGAATGGTGTGGCCCTTGCCGTATGGTTGGACCATTAGTAGATGAGATTGCTACAGAATATGATGGAAAAGCTGTTGTAGGTAAAGTAAACGTAGATAATAACCCTGATATTTCTGTACGTTACGGTATTCGTAATATCCCTGCATTACTTTTCTTTAAAAATGGCGAAATTGTGGACAAACAAATTGGTGCTGTTCCAAAGTCTGTTTTAACAGAAAAATTAGAAAAACAATTAGCTTAAGTATTTAACTTAAGTTTGGATAGGAATGTCCAAATAAGAAAAAATCCCTGAAATCAATTTTTCAGGGATTTTTTGTTGGTTATTTTTACTTTTAAATACGATACTGTACGCCAAGCATTATCCATCTGCTAGGTAATGGTACGGCAGCAACTTCCACATATTTCTCATTAAACAGGTTCTGTATATCTAAATTGAACCCTATTTTTTTCTGTTGATAGGCAAATCTTAAATCAGCCACAAAGTAGGTGTTTCCAGATACGCGTTGAATAAGTCGATTTGCTGATGATACTTGGAACTGTTTGTATTGATAGCTTAAGATTCCTTGGGCTTGATGTTTTAAAGAGTTGATTCCGTATTTTATGTAGTTCTGGTTGGTTTTGTTAATTATAGATGGGTTTAAATAGGTATAGTTTAGGGCAACCGAAATGGACTGATATGCAGTTATAGGTTGTATAAACTGTGACTGTGAAAATAGTCCATGTGTTTTGTTATTGCCTAAGTTATTCGCCTGATAGGGTTCTGCCTGGCTAGACCTAGTCCAATCAATGAAATTGTCAATATCACGGTATAAGTATCCCAATTTACTTTGAAATCTGTTTGAATTAAAACTTATAGAGACATCATTCTGCCAGGAATTCTCTGATTGAAGATCCGGATTTCCAATATTTGCAGGTCTTTGGTTCAGATATAAATCGGTATAGGTAGGGATGCGTTGGCTGCTTCCTGTACTTGCAGATAGTTTCCATTGGTCTGAAATAAGGAAACTGACATCGATTCCAGGAAATATTTGCCAATTGTAATCGGAGTTATAATTAATATATGCTCCTACATTTAAGAGGAAATTTTTTATTTCCGTTGTTCTGAATTCGGTATATGCTCCCCAGTTGTTTCGTTGGTGCTTACCAATATTTGAACTATTGATTTTTTCCAATCTGCTTTCCAATCCTAAGCCTAAATCACCAAAGCCGAGATCCATAGCTGCATTTACCTCCGCCGTTAAGGTGTGGGTATAATGTCTGCTCCTGGCTTTGGTCAAATCGTTTCTGTAATACCGATAGTCATCTTCATTGTATCGGTAACTCAGTCTAGGACTCAATTTGAATTTACTGCTCAATTGATGGTTTGAAGATAAGCTGGAAATAGCCGTTTTTACATATTCCTCAGATTCCTTATCTCCAGGAGCAGCATAATAGCCGTTTGCTCCAAATTTATTATCCATATAACCAGCCATCGCTTGAATGCTGTTTCCCTGATTTAATTCGATGTTATTCTGATAATATAGTTTATAGTTATCGGAAGCAGTATTGTATCGTTGACCATTGCTGTGTTCTTTAGCAATGAATATTTGATGTTGATGTTGACTTTGGTATATGTCTGCGTTTAATTGCAAACCAGTTCCGTAATATTTTCCTGTTTTATCAGTCTCTTCGACATCTTTAAAGGAGGAACCTGCATAGGCTTGTGCCTCTATTTTATTGTCTGTAACTTTCTTAGTGACGATATTAATCGCTCCAGTTAAGCCATTGATGCCGTAAATCCGGGAGGCAGGTCCTCTTAATATTTCGATTCGCTCTATACCCGATAGTGCGATCGGTAAATTGAGCATGTGATGTCCTGTCTGTGGATCGGATATTTTAACACCATTGATTAATATTATCGTTTGATCAAAACTTCCACCATCAATTCCAATGTCTGCCTGTGTGCCAAATGCTCCTCGCTGTCTGATATCGACACCTGCAGCAAAACGTAAAACCTCCGGTAAACTGATGCCAGGCAGTTTTTGGATGTCTTCTTTACTTAGAATTTGAATATTTCTGTTGTTTTGACTAAAAGGGATTTGTAATCTGTTTTCTTGAATAATAACTTCTTTAATTTTTGTGGTATCGGAGGTAATCTGTTGTGCACTGGCTAAACCAGGTAATATGGATAATGCTAATAAAAGTTTAGTTGGTAACATAAAATTAATGATTTCAAAATTTTTCAAAGGTATAGAAATATAATTAATAAGAAAGAAATAATAGGGGGATTGTTTTCAAGCTTCGCTTGACCTAGTTCCGCACGACTTTGCAAAAATGTTTGAACCACTGAGGACCTGATTTTACTGATAAAAACTGAATATAGCTATTTACTGCCTTGAATAACTTTTCTACTCATTAAAAGTTCTTTCCATTCATTAAAGTCATTTTATTCAGGTACTCAGTGGTTCAAAAAACCTAGTTCAGCATCTAACTACTAAGTACTCAATACTATATACTAATCGTTGTCCGCTCATAGCCGCGGAAGGCCTAGTCACTTTTGAGAGAGCAAAAGTGACCAAAACTCTTTGGCCCATTTAATGCGGCTTTTCGCACAGGGCTATGGCACAACAGCTTCAACATCTTTGATGGCTGGAATTCGCTACGCTCTTCCTAGGCCATTCCTTGCGCTCAATGGCCACGATGTTTTTGCTGTCTTTCCGCCGCTGGAAATGGGCCGGATATGCACCTGCTCCGCAGGTGAAATCAGGCTTCGCCTGACCCAGTTCCGCTCGTCATTGCGATGAGGTACGAAGAAGCAATCTCATTTTTTTAGATATGAGAGTTTTTGAACCACTGAGGAAATGATTTAAATGAAATTACTGAATATGGTTTCTTTAGCCAAGGTCAACAAGTCTAAAGTCTCATATCTAATGTCTCACATCTCATCTAAACTCCGCTCATAGCCGCGGAAGGCCTAGTCACTTTTGAGAGAGCAAAAGTGACCAAAACTCTTTGGCCCATTTAATGCGGCTTTTCGCACAGGGCTATGGCACAACAGCTTCAACATCTTTGATGGCTGGAATTCGCTACGCTCTTCCTAGGCCATTCCTTGCGCTC
>DAIQBS010000086.1:0-10708 GCA_036781025.1 Sphingobacterium sp.
ATTTTTTAACCCTTAATTCGCATTACTAACTACTAACTACTAACTACTAAAACTAAATACTCCAGTTATGCTACGCATTTTCCATGGATCTTAGTCGGATTTTTTCGCTTGAAATCCAGGTGAGTTCCTTTCAATGTCCGAAGGAGATCCGAAGGAGATCGCTTGGAACTCACTTGGAGGATATAATTTTTCCTGGAAAATGGAGAAATTAATTGGATGATTTTAGATGATGTAGGGAGGGGATTCTTACCTTTTTATAAAACTTGGATCACTTAGGCTATTTAAGAATGCAATGATATCTTCTTTTTCTTGTTCGTTCATTGGGATTCGGTTGTTGTTGTTTTTGAGGATAGGGTCTAGATTGGAAGAGCTTAATACTCCGGAATCCAAATAATCTAACAGTTCTTTGAGATTGGCAAATTGTCCAAAGCTTCCATAAGGGGCGGTAAATGCAATGTTTCTTAAAGATGGTACTCGGAAACTATACATATCGGTTGGATTACCTGTCACACGAGCTCTGCCCGCTTCGGAGCTATGGCTATTGATTGGAAATCCAATGTTTCTAAAACTTTGGTCGGTAAATAAGGCTCCACTATGGCAGCTGGCACATTTGATTTTAAAGATGGCCCATCCATCGGCCTCCTGTTTTGTAAATTGAACATGGTCAAATCGCATCACCGAATCGTATTTACTATTTGCAGAAATTAAGGAATAGGCATATTGAGCTAAGCTTTTATAGATTCGATCTGCTTGGAGCTTAGGATCACCAAATGTGTAAGTCAATAATTTTTTATAGGATTCATCGTCTTTTAATTTATCCATAACCTCCAAAATAGAGGAATTCATCTCCTCATGGGTGATAATCGGAACTAAGGGTTGGTTTTCTAAGGCTAGGATATTTCCATCCCAGTTATAAAATTCCATAAATGCCATATTCTGAATAGGCGGGGTATTACGTAGTCCTACCCGATTGTAAATACCAATCGCTTGAGCTTCTTGATCGGTAAAAGCATATTCTTGCTGATGACAGCTTGCACAGGAAATGCTGTTATTGCCACTTAATCTTTGATCATGAAATAGCTTTACTCCTAATTGAACGCCATATTTAGTTGGCAGGTTTGCATAAACTGCATCGTTCATTGCTGGAAAACCATCTGGCTTTGAGAGTTCCAGCAAGGGATTTTCCAGATTTTCTGGCACAAGTTTTTCTGGATGATTGCATGAACTTATCAATGCAATCAAAAGGTATAAAAGAAATAAAATTCTAATCATTTGAATGATGGGATTGTCTTAAGAATAAGCCAATGGATTACTCCAACCCATTGGCTCTAATTCTTTTAATTTTCTACGTTAGAAATGCTGAACATCCCTGTTAAATCATTGGTTCCATTACCAGCAAGATTATCTACAAATTTCAACATTTGTACTGCGGTATGAATATTAGGCGTTGCATTGTCTGCATTACTTGTCCCTGTAGATAGGGTTATCGTATGCAATTTACCGCTCAGCAATTTATCAAAATCTGCATGGATAGTAATAACCGGAGCAGTTTTACCTACCTGCGCTTGTGTATCTAACGAAAGTGTAATATCACGATAGGCATCCACCCCTTGTTTATAAGCTCCTTCTTTACCAGCCACGGTACTTCCTGTATGAATGGATAGTGTTTTATGATCGGCAGTATAAAATCCTTCAATCTTCGTAAAACGATAACCTGTACCCCATTCCCACATCATTTTAGTATCATTAGCACCTGCGTTAGCATAAAAGCCTGGGAATTTTGATTGATCCAATACATTTAGCTCGGTCTTAATACCTAAGCCAAACTTCAATGTTTTATAAGTTCCTGCAGGAATTTGCTGTAAAATAAAATTTAAGGTTTGAGGCTTAGCCTGATCGATAACAGTAGCTCCTTTATCCAAATCGAGGATATGGTAAGGAAATTCCGTTCCATCGGCTTTAACTAATCGAATATTGCTAATCACATATTTCAATTCTGAAAAATGGTGAAGCTGACCTGCAGCTGAAGTATTTGAAGTAGCTGTTGCGGAATTTGCATCCCCTAATACAATCGAATTGCCTTTGAAAGTATTGTTAAATTTAAGAGTCACTTGGTTCGCAGCCGGTTTCACCTCATCTTTTGTGCAGGAAGAAATAGAAATGATCGTTAGGAATAAGAAAATAGATTTGATGAATGTGTTCATGATGCTTTTTATTTATATATGTTGTTGTTATTTGAATTGTCTTAATTTTTTTTGAAATGATAAGAAATCCATAATGTTGGTGGTGGAATGAACACTTCCAAAATAGGAGGGGTATTTAATTTCTCTGGAAATATATAGCGTATTTTTTTTGGCAAATCAAAAACAGATGCATCCAATTTCAAAATTGGCTCTGTTAAGATCAGGTGGATAATGGGATTTATGATTTGTTGATCCGCTTGTTTTTCTCGTGATTCTGCGAGTTTCTTTTTTAAGAAGCAGGTTCCATGACAGGCTAATTCGGGTTTATTTTTATTGATACAATAAACAGCTTCAATTAGTTGTTGATTGATTTTAAATTGCAATATCATGATGGCTTGCTGAAAGCCAATCAGCAAAGTCAATAGTATCAATAAACTCGATAATGCCTTTTGAAACATATTAAATCACCATTTTTAAAGAGCTGAAAACATTACGTCCCATTCTGGGAATATTTCCCCAATCGGCATAGGTACTGTAATATTTATTAAATAAATTCTCAACACCAATTTGAAGGCTGAAATGCTGTTTTTTAACTTGAAAGTGATAATCTGCTGATGCATCCCAAATTTGAAAAGCCGGACTTTGATCTTCTCCATACATAGGGCTAAAATCACGTTGTTTGAAATCGCCTTGCACGGCTAATTGAACGGCCCAATGGTTATGCATATACTGTAACGAGGAACGATAATTTAAGGGACGAATAAAAGGCAGATTTTCCTGATTGTTATCCACAGCTTTCGCATACGTTAAGCTCCCTTTCCAATGCAAATGATGCAAAATATCGTATTGGCTTTGCAGCGATAGATTGAATAACTGAGCGTAATCCAAAGATTGATACCCTTTCACTCCTACAGATTGATAATTCATAGGGCTCCCCAAGTTAAGAATACGACCTACAATATAGTCCTGGATATAGAAGTAATTTGCTTTAGTTCCAATGGAAAAACGATCTGTTTTATACCCTGCACTGGCATTCCATTCAAAAGAAGTTTCGTTTTTTAAATTTGGATTGCCGACATAGTCATAACGATCAAAACTATTATAGATGTAATAACCGTAAGCTTCAGAAATAGAGGGAGCTCGCTGACCATAACCTAATCCCATACTGAAGGAATACTTAGCAATTTCCTGATCAAAACTTACCTGCACGGATGGCAAAATCCGATTGCTTGTTTGACGAGCATCGGGATAAAAAATCTTATTAAATTCTATGTATTTGGAGTGGTTATAATTCCAACCTAGAGATCCAGAGAAGTTCAAGCTACTTTTTTCCGAAAAACTCCAGCTATTATTCATCGCTAAGTTTGAAAATCCAGTAGTGACCCAAGGCCAAGTATAGGCAAACATGGTTTTCTGGCTACGATCTTGGGGGTACATGGTCATCTCAGCAATGGAAACATTTTTATAGGCATTCCATTGAATTTCTGAACTCCATTGATGTTTCGTTAAACTAAGTTTCGAAAGCATACCGTACGTATTACTCCATCCGGGCATATCCATGTGCACTAGGTTTTCAGGACGTTTAGTATCGTCCATATAATGTTCTACAGCGTTAAAATAAATTTTGCTTTCCCAAGCTTTCCAGATTTTATTTTCGAATAGCTGCTTATACGTAGCTGAGGTAATTAAGGCTCTTGACATCCATAAATCCATAGGTAATGCGGGATATCCTACATCATTGGCTTGGTCAAAAATAGCATCCACACGAATGGAGGATAAATCCCCGGTTATATAGGCTATTCCTAATGAGCTATTAAATTTTTGATACTGGGAATGGTTGATTTCCTGATTATTGCCGTCGGAATAATTTTTAGCTTTTCGAAAAGCGATACTCGCATCAGTCACCCATCGTTCGTTAGAGTGAGCTAAACTCGCCAGGTTGTAATACTGTTGATTATTGAATTCAAAACCCGTTTGGTAGGTTGCTTTCCAAGCCTTCTCCATCGCAAATGGTGTTTGCTGTTTTTGCAAATCTATGGAACCTGCCACGGTTGCTCCATGCATGCTTCCCTCCTGGCCTGAAGTAATGGATACTCCGGATAGATTATTACTCTCCAAATAGGAGGTTACAGGATCCATTTTATCGGTACAAGCACCAAAAATATGCATTCCATCGATGGTAATTACCGATCGTTCGGTACTCATATTGTTTAATAAAGGTTCCCAAGCATAGGCACCACGTTTTATAAAACTAATGTTCGATGAACTTGATAAATATTCATCAATGGAGATATTCATTTTAATATCATTCTTTATTTTTTGCTTTCCTTTGGCCTGAATACGAACCTCTTGAATTTTATGAACCGTATCCTTTTGGGCTTCTGTATGTTGCGCGACAGCAGGAAATATAAGTAGGATTTGCCCTAGCAATAACCAAGTAATTCTCATCTCTTAAAATAAAATATCGATAAATAATTCGCTTTTCTTTCCTGCCACTCCTGGTGTAAAATCTTTTGGGACTGGTGTTCCTTTCAATATTCGACCAGCTTGATTGTAAAGAATAAAATTCAAAGTCCAATTCCCCGTCATCGTATAATTGACGACACCTTCATACCAATCTTCTTTATTTTGTTCCAAATCTTTATTGTTTGGCGAAGAGTGATTTCCCATGGATGGTTCAGGCATCCTGGGATCTAAGGCTAAACGATAAGAAGTGGAAATTTTATAAGGGGAAATAGCAATGGAACGGAAGTCATCAAATAGAATTTCTTGCTCTTTATCGCGCTGAAATATACATGCCAACAATTTGTTTTCAGCAACCTTAGGAGCATGAGGTGCAATTAATGCGATAACATATTCCTCCTGATCAGCTCCCGTAAAGGCGACCATATTCAGGTTTTTATTAGCTTGTTCTTCAACTTGAATTTGCTGTTTTATTTGAATTGTTTTTTGTCCTATGCGAATTTGAAGAAGCAGTTCCCAAGCCTTTTGAGCCGTAGATAATTCCGTAAACACGATATAACCATCATGACTATTATCGGAAATGTTAAATTTCAATTCTTTCGTATGGGGTGCAGATTGATAAGGATTATTGGCCAAGGATAATACAGGCAATAGCTGAACTGCATCCGCTTGAATCAATTGATTATTGCTCAAAGACTTTACATTTACTTTTAGTTCATTGTATCCCTGGACCAATTTCCCATTCAAAGAGAAAAGTTCAATTTCAAAACCCTCCAGATTTTTTTTGAAAACGGAGGAATAATTGGAATCTGTTGGAATTTCCTTTGACCTTTCGGCCTCATAATCTGTTTTTTCTTTGGTACATGAATGTAAAAGAATGAACACAGCACTCAATAAAATAAGTAATCTATACATGTTTGGATATAGCAAAATTGTAAAATGGAAAACGTCAAAAACGCAGGTTAACCTAGCCGATTTTTACATCAAGAAATACGACAGCTTGTTGAAGCGATTAGATGAGCCGCATGGATTGTAAAAGATTAATTCTATAAAGCCTAAATAAAAGTCGTATACAGCATGGAGCTATACAAACAATTGCTCAAAATTCATGATGTTAAATAAATAGCTAGGAATTAAGCTTGAATGGGAGGACGTAATAAGGAATGTATTTGTGTAAATGAATAATCTACTAGGTATGGTGTAAAATTATTTACTTTATTTTCTGGATTAATGTGTTGGTAATCTAATCGGATATAGTCCTTATGTAGGTATAAGGAACTGTATTCATAAACAAGTAGATTCTTTTTGGAAGTCTCCTTCTCTTGTTCACGGACTTTCTTCATTAACTCACATTGACCATTACAATGCAATTCAGGACGATCTTTATTGATACATTTAGCGATGTAATCAGGAAGGTGTATTTCATAATCCATCGTCATTAAGCAGCGATAAAAAGATTGCAGCGTTAACGAAAATAAAAGGATATATGTAAAGAATCGCCTCAAAAGAATGTTAAATAAAAAGTATAGTTACAATGTTGCAAATATAAATAAAGAATTGAGGAATAAAATAATTACAAGGAAAATAATAATTAGTGAATTTTTCTTACGGATTGAAAGAAAGAATGTTATCCTTACTTATTAATAATTGCCAGTCTATGTTCTTTTCCCCAATTGGATAAACTTTTAATGATATCTTGGAGTGTCCATCCGTATTCCGTCAACTGATATTCTACTGTAATAGGTTGGGTATCTAATACTGTTCGCTTGATGAGCAAATCCATTTCCAATTCTTTCAATTCTTTACTAAGCATTTTATTGGAAATACCATCTACATCTTTTAAGATGTCTGAAAACCTTCTTTTGTTATAATAACAAATGGATGAGATAATGGATATTTTCCATTTTCCGCTTAAAACATCCATCGCATCATGTACTGCCATGATTTCTTTCTTATGGTTATTGGTACAATCATTCATCCTTAAAATGTTACCTGGTTACTTTTTAGTTACTGTTACTTTTGGTAACAAAGTAACTAAAATAAATTTATATGCGCTAATTTTGCTGGCAATAAATATAAAAACATGATGAATTTCACGAACAAAAACGTAATTATTACAGGCGGAACATTAGGGATTGGTTATTCAACTGCTGCAGCATTTTTAGCTGCGGGTGCGAAGGTATGGATAACCGGGAGAACAGCTGAAAAATTAGCCGATGCAGAAAAAAAATTAAACCATACTCATTTAAAGACCATCGTATCTGATACATCTTCCATGGAAGGAATACAACAATTAGAAAAATATGTATTGGAACAAGGCATCAAAGTGGATGTCTTATTTTTAAATGCAGGAATTGCAGCTTTTGCACCTATCGAATTTGCCACTGAAGAGCAGTTTGATGCACAATTTAATACGAATGTTAAAGGGGCATATTTTACGCTACAAAAGTTAATTCCTTTTCTGAATGAAGGATCTTCGGTTATTTTTACCTCCTCGACAAATGCTACGGCTCAGGCATTGAATTCCAGTGTTTA
Organism: Sphingobacterium sp.; assembly: GCA_036781025.1. Lineage (GTDB taxonomy): Bacteria > Bacteroidota > Bacteroidia > Sphingobacteriales > Sphingobacteriaceae > Sphingobacterium. The sequence continues at coordinate 7,182 of DAIQBS010000086.1, forward strand.
TTCGGCGACTAAAGGTGCCTTAAATAAAATAGCACAAATCGCATCTAATGAGTTAGCTGATCGCAAAATTCGGGTGAATTTAATTAGCCCTGGACCTACAGAAACTCCAGGATTGATCAATGCCATACCGTCAGAAGCAAAAGAATATTTGGAATCAGCAACCGCCTTAAAACGCTTGGGTAAACCATCGGAAATTGCCAATACGGTATTGTTTTTGGCATCAGAACAAGCGAGTTTTATTACAGGAACGGAGATGATAGTAGATGGTGGATTATTGTCGAATATGTTGAAATAAAATTTAAAGAGAGGTCAGTTCTCTTGGTACTGACCTCTATTGTTATTGAACTGATAATGATTAATAACCTTACAATTTAGTTTAATATCAACAGCAGACTAAGTCAATTTCATTAAAACCTAGCACTTTTTACTCTCCATCCATTAACATCATCTAAGCACATTCTTTCAAATAATTATTAATAATTTATTAATAATTACAAAACACAGTGATTTAATTAAGCCGTTAATTTTGATTTATGTAAAAAAATTATGGCTTCAGTGATTTCAACAAACGAAATTGACAAAGACCTGTTTGAACGAGTTAAGTTAAATGATGATCGGCAGGCTTTTGCAGAGATTTTCAATAAACATTGGGAAAATTTGATTAATTCAGCTGCTCAACGGGTCAGCTCGATAGAACTTGCGGAAGAAATTGTTCAGCAAGTATTCGTAGACTTGTATAGTAAACGAGCACAAATTGTCATTGAAAGCAGTTTAGAAGCATACTTGAAAACCGCAGTGAAATTTCAGGTTTTTAAATCATTCCGTCAGCAACAAGTAAGAACAAATCATCAAATACATGTTCCAATGGCCAACAGTCAAAAATCGGATGAACCTGATTTGATCCTTGAGTCAAAGCAATTAAGGGATGAAATTTTTCAATTATCTGAACAATTGCCAAAAATGTGCCGTGAAGTATTTATTTTAAGTCGAATGGAACAATTGTCGAATCGGGATATATCACTTCAGTTGGATATTTCTGTTTCGATGGTACGTAAGCATATTACAAAATCCATGAACTTTATGCGTGCCAATTTCTTAAAACAGCACATGGATGTTTTGAAGTTTTTTATACTCGCAAGCCTTATTCTTTAGGCAAATAGACCATTTCAAAGATCTCTTTTAAAAAAATCTAATTTTTTTATTTTTTTATTCCCGCTTTCTATTGCTTAGGGTACTTCTTGACAGAGGAGTGAAAGAACAATGGATCATCAAGCATATATACATCTCTTAATAGAAAAATTAGAAAAGGGAATTGCAAGTACTGCTGAAATTGAGGAATTAGAGGATTGGTATCGTTCATTTGATCAACAGGAATTGATCAGCAAAAAAATAGATCCCATCAGCTTTGAAAATTTAAAAAACAGAAGCTTACAACAAATTATTTCGCGTATTGACGAGATAGAGCAGTCTCCTGATAATATTAATAAAAACAATAAGCCCATTCAATTATGGACAAAATTACTTGTTGCTTCTTGTTTTTTAATCATGTTAAGCTTGGGAGCCTATCTGTATTTAAGACAGTATGACCTAAAAAAGCAGGTTAGTACCGCAGCTATACCAGATTTTCAGGCAGCCTCATCAAAAGCTATTTTGACTTTAAGCGACGGAAAACAGGTTGTCTTAGATCAAACGCTGCAAGAGCAAAATATGACGTTGGAAGATGCGAATACCAGTGAAGTCGGAAACGGAGATTTAAGTTATGCTCAGCAAGAGTCCATTAAAAATATCCGCTACCATCAACTTCAAACTCCTAGGGCTGGAACTTACCACATTACCTTAGCTGATGGAACTCAAGCTTGGTTAAATGCGGCATCATCCATCCAATATCCTACTGCATTTTCTGGGAATACCAGGGAAGTGAAAGTGTCTGGAGAAGTTTATTTTGAAGTTGCTCATAATCCGTCCAAACCTTTTAAAGTAATTACTGAGAACCAAACTATTGAAGTATTAGGTACTCATTTCAATGTGAATAGTTATTCATTATCATCTGGCATACAAACCACCTTACTGGAAGGTTCAGTGGCTGTTTATAATGCACAAAATCGAGAACTGCTAAAACCTGGACAACAAGCAATTTGGAGAGGAAATCAGTTTAAAGTTCATTCCGCCAATTTGGATGAGGTGATGGCTTGGAAGGAGGGTTTTTTCGATTTTACGGATGCTAATCTAGAGGAGATGATGGAGGAATTTTCGAGGTGGTATGATTTGGATATACATTATGAGGGACCTGCCATTAAAGAAACGTTTACAGGAAGAATACCAAGATCTTGGTCTTTTTCAAAAGTGATGAATATTATGAAATCTTTTAAATCATTGCAAATAACTGCAGAAGGAAGGAGGGTTATGATCAGACCTTAACCCCAAAAAATAAGTATCACAACAAAAAAAGCCAGTAACGCTTGCAACATTACCGGCCATCGCCTGGATACTTTAATGAATTTCGAGTTAGCATTAAAACATTTACAGTCAAAACAAATGTATAAAAAATATACGTATCAATGGGATATGAACAAGACTCATGTCCAAAAAATATGGCTTATGATGAAGCTTAGTACCTTCATATTACTTATTGGAATGCTTCAGATAAGCACTGCGGCAACAGGTCAGAAAATCAATTTAACTGAGCGAAATAGTTCGTTGAGTCATGTCATCAAAAAAATCAGCAAACAGAGTGGGTATGGATTTATATTTGAGTCCTCTCTATTAAAACAAGCTAAACCTGTAACGATTCAAAGTAATCAAGAAGAGATAGGTTATGTTCTTGCTAAAATCTTCGAAGATCAACCATTAAACTATAGAATTGAAGATCAGTCGGTTTTTTTATCTGCTAAAACAAAGACTGAAATACCTGCTAGTTCATTGGTACAATCGGTTTCCATTCCTCAAGTTCAATTGCCTGGAAAAGTGAGTGGACGTATTATAAATGAAAAAGGTGAAGGATTAGTAGGGGCTACTATAAAAGTTAATCAAACGAATCAAACTATTCAAAGTAAAGTTGATGGATATTATTCTTTGGAGTTGCCTGAGGGCAGTTATACCTTAGAGTTTCGATTTATTTCCCATCAAACGAAACGAATAACTGATGTACAAATTAGAGCTAAAGAAGAAACCAAACTGCCAGTGGTATTGAAGGATGCTACCCAAGGAATTAAAGAATTGGTGGTAACGGGAAGTTTCAAGAAGGAAAGCATCGCTGCCTTGTATACGCAGCAAAAAAACAATGCCAATGTAACTAATGGAATCAGCAGGGAACAAATGGCTTTATTGCCCGATAAGAATATTGGAGAGGCGTTGAAACGCATTTCAGGAATTAGTACCACCGATAACAAGCGAGTGGTGGTGAGAGGAATAGCAGAGCGATACAATGTAGCGATGATGGATGGTGCTACCCTTCCTAGTACGGATGTACAGGTGGTCTAATACGGGGAATGCTTTACAGTTTTTGTAGAGGGTTATATTTATAAAAT
>DAIQBS010000087.1:0-10352 GCA_036781025.1 Sphingobacterium sp.
TATAAAACTTCTTAAAACCAATCGATCAAGAATTTTTATCCATTCATTATTTCAATGATTATGAAGGTATTACAACAAGGATAGTTCGTAACTTTTGAATTAATAGGATTCCAGGTAATCAAGTTGTTGTTTAAACCAAAGATTGCACTATTCGTAATGCTTTTTCTTTCACTTGAATAATAAAGCTGCTCTCTATTACTAGGGGATTAACTTTGTGTATATACATCTTCGTCCTGATATCTTGGAAGAATGATGTTAAAAGTTGTTCCCACGCCTTCAAACGTACTAAAAGAGATTTCACCTTTCATGGATTCTATGGTTTTCTTTACAAATGCCAATCCTAATCCCGTACCAGAACTCTTTGTGGTAAAATTGGGTTGAAAAATCTTTGGAATGACATCTGAGGGAATACCCATACCGTTATCTTTCACAATTATCTTTATTTTATTATCCATAAAATCTTCCACAATGATGCTGATTAAATGCTTTTTTCTTCCTGTTGAAGCTTCAATAGAGTTTTTGATTAGATTATTAAAAGAACGTAATAATTGATCTTTATCCCCTAAAACGAAAACTTGGTTGTTATCGGTATTATTGATAATTTTTATATACGTATTCTGACTATCGTGGTATGTATTTGCAGATTTATTGATTTTTTCAATGATATTGATTTTCGTCAATATAGTATCCGGAAGTTTAGCGAAATTGGAGAATTCTGTAGCAATCTTAGAAAGACTGTTTATTTGTTCAACAAATGAATTTGAAAACTTATTAAAGCGTTCTTCAAACCTGGGATCGTTCTCATTATAACTTCTCATAAGCTGTTGAATACCTAATTTCATAGGGGTCAATGGATTTTTTATTTCGTGAGCTATTTGCTTAGCCATCTCTCTCCAAGCGTATTCACGTTCGGCATTTCGAAGTTGTTTCGCATTTTCCTCTAGCTTTACGATCATAAAGTTGTATTCTTTTACCAGAGCACCTATTTCATCATCTCGCTCCCAATACAAGGGTTCGTTTGGTTTATTACTGAAAATCGTCTCAGATAACTTTCTTCCAATTAAATTAAGAGGTTTCGTAATGGAATTTGCAACCATAACGGTCAGAAATCCCAATACTAAAATGATGATGGTATAAATATTTAGTAAGGTATTTAAGAGTAAATTTTGACTCTCGGTCTCTTCCGTAACCGAAGTGAAATAAGGTATTCCTAGGAAAACTAAGCTGTTATAGTCATTGTTTTTTATAGTTGCATAGGAGGAGTCGTATTCAAAGTAAACAATACGCTCTTTTAGAAAAGTATCTGTTTTCTTTAAAACATTCAAGCTATTAAACGCATGTGGATTCATAAAGCTGGAAACTAGTTTCGATTCATATATCCGCGGCTGCGATGTGAATATGAGTTTCCCGTTCTTATTATACAGGTTAAAGTCCGTAACGGTAGTTTCAGACAACTGGCTTATGATTTCCTTAATTTGAGCTTCAGATTGCTTATTACTGCTTTGTAAATTATTTTCAATTTTCTTCACCACATCCAAGATATAGGTTTGGCGTTGTTGAATCTTTGATTTTTCAAGTTGACTATTGATACTAATAAAAGAGATTAATCCAGAAATCACAACGGTGAATATCACGACAGCGATGATCATGGTTTGGATTCTCGTACTGTATTGTATTCGGTTTACTAGAAGTTTGAAGTGGTATTTAATACTTCTAAAATTAAAAGATTTTTGATTTAACGTTAAAATGATATAACGTATAAAATTGAATAAAATGAAGAATATGTATAAGCTTAAAAATAAGAACGAGAAAACAGCTATATTTTGCCAGAAAGTGAGTTGTGGAGTACTTACTACCAGCGTAGTTGCTGAGTTTGGTTTATAAACCACATGGAAATATCCATTGAAATCACTTAATGATTTATACTCATCCAAAACAGGTGAAAAACCTTCATCGTTATTCGGATAGGTGAATGCCCCATTTTGCGTAATTAATGTACCGGCGCGGTATAAGGCGAACGAAGAAGAGCTGTGATGATAATTGTGCACAAACTCAATACGATTATCGGTCAAAATTTCCGGATACGGAAGACTGGTACCATAGGCCCTATTTCTTAACTTCAAGAATATTTTAACGGTATTATCATTCCCATCTGGAGAATTGAGTTCAGTCAAAGGGATTTCAAATTGTAAAAAATATTCATGTGTCCCTAATTCACTTCGAACCCGATAAAAGTTTTGTGTCTGTGGAATTTTCGTTGATTTATTGATTACTTTCTCTCGAAACTCTTCAATCTTATCGTTAGAGTAATTGGCAAGGGGATCATTGTTGTAATAAAAGTAACCTGTATATTCAAATTTCGATAAATAGCCGCCGAAATAATAAGTCTTAAGGTAATTATTTATGTTTTGGATAGGAACATTGGGAAGGCTATTGTAAAAAAATCGCTTTAATTGCTCATCGGCTAAAATCTTTTTTTCAATATCTACAAATAAGGCGGTCGCATTTAAATCATCTTCAGCTTCTAGTTGATTGATGGTTACTTTCATTTCTCGTTCTACCTTATTATGTAAACTTCGCATATATACGGAAGTAGTCATTAAGGCTAAAAAGATCAAGGTTAGAATGAAGGTGGACATGTTTAAGTTAACCCGAACTTTACTGAAAGCACGTATCATGATAACAGATGCTAGAAAGATATTGAAGAAGGTGTTTTCTCCAATAATAATAGCATTTAGTATGATGGCTGAAACTAAAGCAATGAGTTGAACATTGAGAAATGAAGTGGTATTGGGTAATATTGATTTTAATATACTGACTATAGCGTCTATGAAGTACAGTAAAATTACCATATTGATACAGATGATCAACATGTTCAGCCAGCTGTATTTGCTAAATGATAGTAAATTAGTTAAATCTAAGGCTACAGAGCTGCTATTTGTGATTAAGGTAGAAAGATGGTAGAACAACAGGTTACTGATGATATAAATGCTTAAAATAGCCGTTAAAGCAAATAATGTCGTAACTGATTGAGAAAACTTCTTTAATGGAACCCGCAAATAGATTTGAATGGATCGGATATAAAACACCAACCATATCACACAAATGGTCGTCATAAAAAAGGACCATAAATTGGGCAATGCAGGGTTATATGCATAATACTTAGGATCAAATAGACCTAAACTTGATTTAGAGGCTAACCAGTTGCTATTCAGATCCACCACACGCGTCAATGTCAGAATGACAAGAAAAGCAAATATGGATATCCATGGTCTACCATTTCTCGCCAGTAGATAGCAGATATTATTGACTAAAATTAAAAAGGTAAACGTGGCAAAAACCCAACACAAAAATTGGATCGTCATGAAGATGTTATCGTGTTTTCCTGGGTTTAATTTTACAGAAAATAAATAGGAGCCATTTTTACTGTAAATGTTCTTAATGTTTTCTGTGTCGGAATAATCGGCTATGGTTAAATTGTTAGTTGGAATTAGACGCGTGGCAAAAATATTGATCAGGTAATCATTGTTAAAAGGGAAATGAGTTTTTGTAGGGATTAAAGCCAATACGGTCATTGTTGGGCTTAACACTTTCCGCTTGGCTACAAAAGATCTATTATTATCCCTGATAAATGCGACATCTCCATTTAACCCTACATCCGTTAATGGAACATAGATGTTGTTGTTCCAAAAAATTGGCTGATGATTTTTATAGATATAGAAAAATAGACGATCTTGTTCATATTGTTGATTCGTATATTCCAACACTTGGCTTGGATATAATTCAACATTGGAAAACATCTTAAGTAGGGATGAATCTGAAAAGATGCGGTCTATTTTAGATTCTTTTTTGTGTAAATTTTCAGATAAGGTTTTCGTATCCAGTTCCAACATATCATCTTGTGTGATGATATTATTAATCATAAAAGCGGTAGCTAAAAATGATACTGTAAGAATTAAGAGTAGAATTCTTATTTTATTACCCATTTAATTTGTTTTTCTTCCAAGTAAATATAAATAAAAAAGTCCTCGTAAGTGATGTTTACGAGGACTTTATATCGAAATGACGAGTAAATTATGCGTGAACGTCTTCCTGACGGAAGAATTTAGCTGTAAAATATTCGCGATTCATTCTTGCAATATTTGTTAACTTAATGCCTTTTGGACATTCAGCCTCACACGCTCCAGTATTGGTACAGTTACCAAATCCTTCTGCATCCATTTGATCTACCATCGCTTGTGCACGCTCATAACGTTCTGTTTGACCTTGAGGTAATAAAGCAAATTGAGAAATTTTTGCAGATACAAACAACATCGCAGAGGCATTTTTACAGGCTGCAACACATGCTCCGCAACCAATACAAGTAGCTGATTCAAAAGCTTCATCAGCGATACGTTTTGGAATAGGAATCGTATTCGCATCAGGTACTCCACCTGTATTCACGTTTACATATCCACCTGCTTGTTGAATACGGTCAAATGATGTTCTGTCTACTGCTAAATCTTTTAATACTGGGAATGCAGCAGCACGCCAAGGTTCGATTACGATGGTTTGTCCATCATGGAAAGAACGCATGTGTAATTGACAGGTAGTAATTCCGTATTTAGGTCCATGAGGACGTCCATTGATAACCAATGAACACATTCCACAGATACCTTCACGACAATCATGATCAAAATAAATAGGATCTTCCCCTTTACGAGTAATTTCTTCGTTTACGACATCCAACATCTCTAAAAATGACATGTCGTCTGCGATATCTTTCGCTTGGTATGTTACGAATTGACCCTTGTCGTTTATATTTTTTTGACGCCAAACTTTTAGCGTTAAATTCATATGTCCACTCATATTATTGATATTGAGTATCCAACAGCCCCAGAGGTCTATTGGTTATTTATAACTTCTTTGTGTTAACTTCACATTTTCGAAAACTAATTCTTCTTTATGAAGAACCTCAGGTTGATTTTCTCCTTGGTATTCCCAAGCTGCAACATAAGCATAGTTTTCATCATCACGTTTTGCTTCACCTTCTTCAGTTTGAGACTCTAGACGGAAGTGACCTCCACACGATTCCGCGCGGTTTAAAGCATCATCCACCATCAATTCTCCTAGTTCTAAGAAATCAGCAACACGACCAGCTTTTTCTAAAGACATGTTTAACTCTTCATTTGCTCCTAATACACAAGCGTCTGACCAGAACTCTTTACGTAGTTCCTGAATTAAACCTTTCGCTTTTGTTAAGCCTTCCGCAGTACGAGCCATTCCACAATATTCCCACATGATGTGGCCTAATTTCTTGTGGATGTCATCAACTGTTTTACTTCCTCTAAGGGATAATAATTTATTGATATATGTTTCTACTTCTTTGCGTGTCGTTTCAAATGCAGGGTGATTTTTATCTACAGGTTTGAAGTTTCCAATTTTTGCTAGGTAATCCCCAACAGTAAATGGAATAACGAAATAACCATCTGATAAACCTTGCATCAATGCTGAGGCACCTAAACGGTTTGCACCGTGATCCGAGAAGTTAGCTTCTCCTAAACAGTATAATCCAGGTACCGTAGTCATTAAGTTATAATCTACCCATACACCACCCATCGTGTAGTGAACTGCTGGATAAATACGCATAGGTTGCTCATAAGGATTCTCATCAGTAATTTGATAATACATATCAAATAAGTTACCATACTTAGCTTCTACAGTATCTTTTCCTAAGCGTTGAATTGCTTCAGAGAAATCTAAGAATACAGCAACCCCAGATTTACCAACTCCACGACCTTCATCTACCATTTCTTTGGCGTTACGAGAAGCAACGTCACGAGGTACTAAGTTACCGAATGAAGGGTATTTTCTTTCTAAGAAGTAATCGCGATCATCTTCTTTAATATCTTTAGGCTTAATTTCTCCTTTACGAAGTTTTTCAGCCATTTCTACCGTTTTTGGAACCCAAACACGACCATCATTACGCAATGACTCTGACATTAAAGTCAATTTCGATTGATGATCTCCAGTTACAGGGATACAAGTAGGGTGGATTTGCGTATAACAAGGATTTGCAAAGTAAGCGCCACGTTTGTGCGCTCTCCATGCAGCTGTTACGTTACATCCCATCGCATTAGTAGACAAGAAAAATACGTTACCATATCCTCCTGTACATAATAATACGGCATGACCTTCATGAGATTCGATTTTACCAGTGACCATATCGCGGGTAATGATACCTCTAGCTTCACCATCAATTTTAACGATGTCAAGCATTTCATGACGGGTATACGATTTTACTTTACCCTTATGGATTTGACGATTAAGTGCAGAGTATGCACCTAATAACAATTGTTGTCCAGTTTGACCACGTGCATAGAATGTACGGGATACCTGAGCACCACCGAATGAACGGTTGTCTAATAAACCACCATATTCTCTAGCGAAAGGAACTCCTTGCGCCACACATTGATCGATAATATTAACAGAAACCTCTGCCAAACGGTAAACGTTTGCCTCACGTGCGCGGTAATCACCACCTTTGATCGTATCGTAAAATAAACGGAAAACAGAGTCACCGTCATTTTGATAGTTTTTAGCCGCATTGATACCACCTTGTGCTGCAATAGAGTGCGCACGACGTGGTGAATCTTGATAACAGAAGGTTTTTACATTATAGCCTAATTCAGCCAATGAGGCTGCTGCAGATGCTCCAGCCAATCCAGTTCCAACAACGATAATTGTAAATTTACGTTTGTTGGCTGGGTTAACCAGCTTCATGTCAAATTTGTGTTTTGACCATTTTTCGGCTAGTGGGCCTGCAGGTACTTTTGAATCTAACATATTCATTTATTTATTCAGAAGATTTGAGCAATTGCCAAATCTGTAAATAATCTATTTAATAAAATAAAAATATAATGGCATCGCAGCAAAAGCAAGTGGAATTAATATTCCAAATACCCAAATTCCTAAACCTCTGATGATACCCACATAACGTCTGTGGTTAAATCCTAAAGTTTGAAATGCCGATTGAAATCCATGTATTAAGTGGAATGATAAGGCTGCCATTCCTAAAATGTACAAACCTACTAACAAAGGATTTTTGAAGGCAACAGCAACTTGCTTATATAAATCTTTTGATTTAACTGTCTCTATTCCATTGCTTTCTGTTTTTAAATACCCGTTGTAATCTGCTGGGATATCTTCAGAGCTAATAATTTCTTGATTGCCTGTTGCTAATTCGGTATGGTATTCTACATAAGGAGTCGTTCCAAACTTGTATTGATACCAGAAATTTTGCATGTGAGTCACAAGAAATACTAATAATACCGTACCTAAAATTCCCATGTTGCGAGAATTCCATGCACTATTTGCTTTACCATCTTGTTGATTATAGCCTACAGGTCTTGCTGCCTTATTATTTAACGTTAAAATTAAGGCATAAACAGCGTGGGCAATAATAGATAAGTAAAGTAAATAAGATACAACCTTAATAGGTGTGAAGTGGGTCATGAAATAAGCGTAGTTGTTAAACGCATACCCTGCATCATCTTTAAATAGTTGTAAGTTACCAATCAAGTGAACTACTAAGAAAGTACATAAAAACAGTCCTGTCAAGCTCATGATTAGTTTCTTCCCTAATGAAGACGATAATACTGGCTTTGATTTACTCATTATTACTATGAATTTAATTTAGTTCCGCAAATCTATCTATTTGATGACATAATTGTGAGAATTATGTTTAAAAAACAACTAATTTAGAATTGTTCTAATGAAGCTGAAATAACAAAGGCTCGAATGTTATTCATTCGAGCCTTTAATTTATTTTCAACAGACTATTTTTTATAAGATGGCAAAACCAATGCCAATTGACCATAGTCCTACTTTTTGTTTATCGTCATTATTGTTGTAGATATTGGATAAACCTTGTTCATATCTTAAATCAACTGTGAAATTCTTGATGTCTGCACCAATACCACCAATGATGCCTGTAGAAGACTTTTTGTAGTTTTTAAAATCAGTTGCAGATTCAAAAGTTACTTTTCCATCTTGAGCAAATGAAAATACAGGTCCTGCTTGAATACGAACACCTAATGGGCCTAATCCAATTTTAGTTCCTAATAAGATAGGGAGGTCCATGCTTTTGAAGGTAGCTTCACCAGCCTCATTATCTGCAGTTTGCTCCACCTTCATGTTTTTTTGGCTGTAATATAATTCTGGTTGAACATGAAAACCTGCTGCTCCCACACGACCCCAAATACCTAATTGGTATCCTGCTTTTGTCTCTTTGTTTAAATATTTTCCATCTGATTTAAGGCTGGAAAAATTTAATGCACCTTTAACTCCTAGTTTTAAGCTCGGTAACAATTGGGCCTGACTGGCCTGCACACAAAATAGAAGTGCAACTATCCCTAGTATAATTCTTTTCATATCAAAAATTTATATATTTACTATTTACATTACTAAAGTACTAAGTTTTTATTAAATTATTGAAATCAAACATGTATAATTTTAAGATTGAGGCTCAGGACTGGGCGATTTTGAAGCTGAAATTACAGCGTAAATATAATCGTTTAACTGATGAAGATTTGCAATTTCAAGCTGGGCAAGAAGAGGAGTTACTGAAGCGTTTAGCTGTTCGATTAAATAGAAATGTAGATTATGTGGTTTTCACATTATCCAAAGAAATGAAAGACCTGACTTCAAATAGCCTTTAAGTATATGGATCATTTGATTAGTTGGGGAGATTTCGAACAAGTCGATATGAGGGTAGGAACAGTAATAAAGGTGGATGACTTTCCAAAAGCTAAAAATCCCGCTTATCAGTTAACGATTGACTTTGGGCCAGAAATAGGTATTCGTAAATCTTCTGCACAAATTACTGCCATCTATCAAATGGAAGAACTGGTAGGCAAGCAAATCGTTGCGGTTATTAACTTTCCTAAAAAGCAGATAGCCAATTTTATGTCGGAGTGCTTAGTGACCGGGTTTGAAAATGAACAAGGCGAAATTGTAATTACAACGGTAGAAAGAACTGTACCCAATGGTGCTAAATTAAAATAATGAAAATTTATAATTTCGATTCAAACGAATTAGCCCGAAAGGCTAATTTGGATGAAGAATACATGCGGGAAGCCTTGAAGTTGGCGAAACGTGCTGAAGCGGAAGATGAAATTCCTATTGGCGCGATCATCGTTTGTCAAGGTAAGATTATTGGCAAAGGATATAACTTGACTGAAAAATTAAATGATGTGACCGCTCATGCGGAAATGCAAGCTTTCACTTCGGCAGCCAATTATTTAGGGGGAAAATACCTGAAAGATTGTACCCTGTATGTAACTGTGGAGCCTTGCGTCATGTGTGCGGGGGCAAGTTATTGGACGCAAATTAGTCGGATCGTTTACGGAGCAAAAGACAATAAGAGAGGATACTCAACTATACATGATAAAATTGTGCATCCTAAAACCAATATCGTCTCTGGAATTTTAGCTGATGAATGTGCGGAATTGATGACATCATTTTTTCGTAAAAAACGCTGATTTATCCACATTTCAACACTTAGACCAAACATTAGATTTACGAATTTGTTATATTCGTATATTGTTACATATAAATAGTTAAATAAAACATTATGGCATTTCAATTAGAAGCGTTACCATACGCATCAAACGCATTAGAACCACATATCGATCAAGAAACGATGGAAATCCACCACGATCGCCATCATCAAGCATACGTAGATAATTTGAATAAAGCGATTGCTGGTACTGATGCTGAAAATGAATCTTTAGAAGGTTTATTGAAAAATATCAGCAAATATGCTCCTGCTGTTCGTAATAATGGTGGTGGTCATTTCAATCATCAATTATTCTGGTCTGTTTTGGGAACTAATGCAACTGAACCTACTGGTGATTTAGCTGCCGCTATCAACGAAACATTCGGTTCTTTTGATGAATTGAAAAAGAAATTACAAGAAGCTGCAGCGACACGCTTCGGTTCTGGTTGGTCATGGTTAATTGTTACTGCTGATGGTAAACTTGCTGTAACTTCAACTCCAAATCAAGATAACCCATTAATGGATGTAGCTGAAGTGAAAGGTACTCCAATCTTAGGTATTGATGTTTGGGAACATGCTTATTACTTGAAATATCAAAACAAACGCCCAGCGTATTTAGAAGCTATCTTCAATGTGATTAATTGGGATGCTGTAGCTGAACGTTATGCTCAAGCAAAATAATTAATACAACCTAGTTGTATAGTATAGAGGCGGATAACAGATTTTTTCTGTTATCCGTTTTTTTTGTGCTTGTTTATTTTGGACCAAGAGGAATTTGCTTCTCAGGTGGAATCAGGCTTCGCCTGAGATAGAT
>DAIQBS010000088.1:0-10185 GCA_036781025.1 Sphingobacterium sp.
TCTCCCGATCAATGGTTACATATACTTCCGGTTTGTTAAATTTCAAATTGACATCCGTGATGGAGAAGGTAGGATCTTTGCCTAACTCTTCCATAAACTCAGGAATCTTTTCTTCTAATTTTTGAAAATTAGGTGCTTGAATGATGTATTGGATGGGCAATCCACCTCTTCTATTGACAGAAATAGTTGGTTGTTGAGAGACGGCTACCCTTGCTTCAGAAAACTGCCTGGTCCATCTGGAAAGATCATCTGCAATCTCCCCTTGAGACTTTTCCCGTTCATTGGGTTGTACCAATCCTAACCGAACCATTCCACTGTTGGAGGAAGCCGATCCAAATCCAGGAGAGGTAATTACCAAGCTCACTTTCTTTTCAGGAACAGAATCGTTAATTAACATGGTTAATTCAGTCATAAAACGATCCATATAATCATAGGATACACCCTCTGGAGCTGTTGCTCTTAGGCTTACATAACTACGATCTTCATAAGGTGCCGTTTCTTTAGGAAGCAACTGAAAAAATAAATAGATCATCCCAAAACAGGCTAGAACAGTCGCAAAGCTTAACCATTTATATTTCAAGAAACCCTTTAGAGAGCTTGCGTACTCTTTATTCATCATCTCAAAATATTTTTCAGTTTTGAGATAGAACTTAGAATGTTTTTGCTCGCCTGATTTCATTAAATAAGCATTTAACATGGGTGTTAAGGTAAGCGAGACAAAGGCAGATATCAATACCGCAGCACCAATGACGACCCCAAATTCTCGAAACAGCCTACCAACAAAACCTTCCAAGAAGATAACAGGTAAAAATACCGCAGCCAAGGTAATGGAAATGGATATGACAGCAAAAAAGATCTCATTTGAGCCTTTAATGGCAGCTTGAATGGGACTCATACCCTCTTCTACTTTCTTAAAGATATTTTCCGTGACGACAATTCCATCATCGACCACCAATCCTGTCGCTAATACAATAGCCAGTAAGGTTAGTACATTGATGGAGAATCCACATAGATACATAATAAAGAAAGTCGCAATAAGCGATACTGGAATATCGATGAGTGGACGAAAGGCAATAGACCAATTTCTAAAGAACAGATAAATAATTAAAACCACCAATATAATGGCTATAATTAAGGTCTCCACCACCTCTAAGACTGCTTTTTTAACAAATAAGGTGTTATCAATGGCTATATTAAGTTCAAAACCTTCCGGTAAGTCATTTTCTAATCGATCGTATTCTTTGTAAAATTGTTCCGCAATTTCTAAATAATTTGTTCCGGGTTGCGGAATAACGGCTAAGCTGACCATCGGAAAGCCTGAATCCGACATTTTGGTTTCGAAATTCTCCGCTTCTAATGCCGCTTTACCAACATCGCTGAATCGAATGATACGATTGTTATCTGATCGGATAATGATATTGTTAAATTCTTCTTCAGAAGCTAAATTCCCAATGGTTTTTATGGCTAACTCTGTATTTTGACCCGTTAGTTTACCGGATGGTAATTCTACATTCTGAGTGGTTAATGCAGTACGTACATCCAAGACTGTTAATCCATAAGAGGCTAACTTAATCGGGTCTATCCATAACCTCATGGCAAATTTCTTTTGCCCCCATATTTGAACGGAGCTTACTCCAGGTATGGTTTGAAGCCGTTGAGCAATGACATTTTCCGCATAATCGGAAAGTTCCAATACATTTTTTGTACTGCTCTGTATGGTCATCGTAATGATAGGTTCCGAGTCTGCATCGGCTTTAGAAACTACCGGTGGAGCATCAATATCCTGAGGTAAGCTACGCTGTGCCTGAGAAACCTTATCACGAACGTCATTTGCTGCTTCTTCGAGGTTTTTACCTAAGTTAAATTCGATATTGATATTGCTGGATCCTTGATTACTGGAGGAGGAAATGTTTCGAATACCATCAATGGAATTGATTGCCTTTTCTAAAGGTTCTGTGATTTGGGATTCGATAATATCGGCATTGGCACCCGCATAGTTGGTACGAACAGAAATTTGTGCCGGATCTATAGAAGGAAATTCCCGTATACCCAAAAAGGTGTAACCTATGATTCCAAACAGAATAATCATCAGGTTCATGACGATGGTTAATACGGGTCGCTTGATGCTTAAGGTAGATAAACTCATGGCTCAATTATCTTAAAGTGACTTGAACCGGTGAACCATTACGCAGAGACATAACTCCTGAAGTCAATACGGTATCACCAGGTTGAATTCCGGAGGTAATGAGCACATCCGCATCTGTACGTGCACCGGTTTCCACCAATACCTCAGTGGCTTTACCATTTTTCATAACAAAAAGCTTCTTGCCATTTTGAATTGGAATAAGTGCTTCTGCAGGTACAAGCAATCCATTCTCTAACGTTTCTAACGGAAAAGTGATGTTTGCAAAAGTTCCTGGAATTATTTTATTGGATGGGTTGTTGGTAATGGCTTTTACTAATAGGGTTCTGGTATTGGCTTCCACGGCAGGCTCTGTGGCATATATCTTCGCTGTGAATTCGTCTGTTAAACCTTGAACTGTAAATTTTATTTGTCCATTGATGGCCACTTTATTGGCGTATTTCTCCGGAATGCTAAAGGATACTTTTAGTCGATTGGTATTTACAAGTTGTGCGATATTTATTGTTGGAGAAACATAGCTTCCTTTGGATATATTCCGTAAACCTATGGTTCCAGAAAACGGTGCGCGAACAACGGTTTTACTTAATTGAGCTTTAATTAATTGAATTTGAGCTTGAGAAGTTCGGAAATCGGCACTGGCTATATCGTATTCTTCTTGACTGATAGCTTCTTTCTCTAATAACAATTTTGCCCTACGTTCATTTTCACCTGCCAAGGTAGCACGGGTGTTGGCCTGTGCCAGTTGTGCTTGCAATTCTGCATCATTGATTGTAATCAAAACTTGACCTTGACCTACTCTACCTCCTTCATTAAAATTAATGGATTCTACGATGCCTGAAATCTCTGTGTGTAATTCGATTTGTTCATCTGCTTCAATGGAACCAGATAGAGAAAGGAAATCTGAAAATTCTTGGCCTTGAATAACTCGTCCAAAAACCTTGGCCGCAGAACGTGCTCCGCTTGGTGCTTGTTGTTTTTCTTTGGCTTCCTTGTTTTTAACAATCCGATAAATAACAACACTCGCAAGAATGGCTATAGAAATAAGTAAAATAAAGAGGGATTTCTTTTTCATGAATTAATTTATTGCAACAATAAAAGTAGAATGTATGTGTTTAATAAATTGAAATTTATAAAAAAAATCAATGGGCTTTATGTAATAATGTTATTATACAGTAGAATACACAAAGATATTACGAAATTACTTGAAAAGTGCAAAGAAAAATATACCAGCCTTAATGGGCGGTTATGGTATAAGTAAGAGTTGTACTGTAGGTACCTTTAGGTGAGGCAAGAAAGCTAGGTACTTGCTCTGGAGCAATGCTGTATTTGATGTCGTAGTTTTGATCTAAGACTGCTTGATCAGAGTTGATAAGGATTTGATTGACTGTGGAAAGATTCGAGATGTTTAATACCTTAGTTTCCCCCTGAGCCGGCCCAATGCTCAATATACTGACAGGAATTCTGGAGCTTCCCAATTGAAAATAAGGACTATTAGCTTTGACCGACACATGAAAACCGGAGGTTTTACTAACGGTTATGTGATTTTTTATTTCTTTCGACACTCCTTGTTGATAATCGTTTCGATCATCAAATACTAAGTCTACTTGATCTTGACTAACGAATAGCTCGGATAAATCCGGTACCTCGATGCTCAGGTTTAAATTTAAATTTTTGGTTAATGGATAGTCTGGGTTGCTGCTGATTAATTGATATTGTAAGCTGTTGGAATAGGTTCCCTTGTTCAAAAAATATTGCTTTAAATCATTGGAAGAAATAAAAAATTGCTGTTGGTAAGTAGATGTATTTCCAACAGGAATAGCTCGAGCATCTAATTGTTGATAATTGTTGCTTAGTCTGTAATAGGCGGAGTTGTTTGGTAGGGTATTCTTAACTTGTAAAGCCGATACTGGGCTTGTGGAGTTAATCACTGAGACATTGTCTTCAGTATAATTAAATAGATTACTGAAAGATTTAATTGAAAAATTATAGGGTAAGGAATGGACTGCTGAAATATTATTGACGAGTTGACTTTCAAATCCTTGTCGAAAAAAATGAAAATTGTCTATGGTTAATTTATATTGATTTATTGGCACCATCAGATCAATGAAACCAGGAACATTAATTTGAAGCCTCTTATATTCCGGAGTGATGTATGAGAATAAATTGATATTCACTAAACTAAAATATAAATCTGTATAATAAAGACCTGCCTTCCATGCATAGTTTTTAATATTATTTAGTTTATAATGCATATCAAAGTAACCATTATCAGTTGCTCCAGTAACCGAATTATATCCAATTATCACTTGATTATTGTTGGTTAAAGTAAACCATTTGTTCATCGTATTGCTTTTCTCCACTGTACTAGTGACATTGGATGCCGGATAAAAGCTATTTTGATTATTATTAATAAAAAATGATTGTCCAGTTCGAAGAGCCCCACCACTAAAAAGTCCTATGGATATAAAAAATTCATGACCAATAGTTTCTATATTATGTTCATTTTGTCGAATGGTATTACCATCCAATGAATATTCTACAATTTGAGCCTGTGGAAGTCCGATGGAATAGAAATACAACAAAATAAATGCAATACTAATCTTGTACATGAATATTTTTTTCAGCAACCTTTAAATCAGTATCTTTTCCAGCATCTAGCAATGCTATTAATAAATACTCACCTGGAATTACTGAGTCAGGTATTTTAAAATAGATATACTGGGTATCTAAAGGCATTATAGCGAAATTCTTGGGGTTTAGTTTGAATTCCTCACCTGTAATTTTATTGGTTAGTTCTACACTGACAGCACCATTTTTATGTACCGAACCTGTATTCTGAATAGTAACTTTTACCAAAGATTTATTTTCAACTGTCTTAGAATTGAATTCCAAATTTTGAAAAACTAGATCACCCAATTCAGCCATTGGAGGAGTATATAAAAGTTGAACACCAAATTCATAGCTAACTTTTATACCTATTGCCTTGTTGTTTGTTTCACCATCAAATGGATTAACCTGAGTAATAAACAACATGGAGTTAGAAGATTGACTAAGATCGATATCCCTTGGAATTTGCAAGTAGATAGGAAATTCTTTACGTTCGCCTGCTTTTAAGGAGAAATCTGTTTCGGGGAATGAAACCCATTTCGCATTGGAATGTGGTGTAGTTCCTGGTTCTGAATAAATTTTAGTTCCAATGGAATCTCTTTTCCAATCTTTTATACTGACTTGAAATTCATAAGTCGATTTTCCGGAATTAGAAATTTTAATTACTGAATTGATTGTTTCTCCAGGCTTACCATTTAACTTTAATACGACTGGAGAAATGGATATATCTTGCGCAAAGCTTGCTGTTAGACCAAGGCTAAAATTAATTACAAGAAATAAAAAGAAATAAATTAAAGAATGTTTCATCAACATAACATACAGGCATGTATTTATACATCTTAGCTTAATAAAAAAGAAATGCTAGTGAATATTCAAAAAATATCCACTAGCATTATACTTTATATAGCGACAACTGTAAACAAAACCTTTACGGTATACAATTCCTTATCCGCATTAATTAATTCTATATTAGGTTCAATATCGTATTTGATATCGTAACTCTGAGCTAAAGTAGGTATCCCTTCTTCAACAATAGATTGTTCAGAAGTTGTAAGTGTAACGGCAGTTCCAAAGGTAGTAGAACCACCAGGTGCTGCAGAGATTTTTAAAATGGACAAAGGCAAGGTACTATTCGGTGAAGTAAAATTAGCTGTCTGAGCTTTAACAGTAACATCGTAATCCTTTGTACTTAAGACTCTTAATTGATCAGCAATAATCTGGCTTTGGGTAGTTCTATAATGTGACTCTGTAGTAAATTCGAAATTGACCACATTTGCTCCAGTTGCAGTTCCACCATCTCCTTCACCACCACTGCTTAATACATCTTTTAAATCTACATTGACAGTTACCTCGCGAGATTGTGCTTGAGATTGGTTCACGAATACCATACTGGTCAGTGTTAAAACCAATATGGAAATAAATAATTTCTTCATTTTTTGATTAATATTTAAATGTTTATAAAATAAGTGTTACAAAATTAACTTATATTTCACAAACATTAACATTTATGCAATCACATCTTAATGTGATGGATAACAGTTAATTATAGCTTTGTAGCTTAAAATTTTTGAAGATCGATATGTCGTGTCGTATTCAATGCTTCAAATTCAATAAAATTTTCTCTGTTTGATAAAACCTGAATATGTTGAATAGGATTGACAATCTTGATTGGAATTGATGAGGTCAGTAATTGAATACGATATGTAGTTGCTGGAAGATAGATATTAAATTCTCCGCTAACATTTGTGCTTGTTTCATAACTATCTCCATATTCATCTTGCAAGAAAACTTTTATCCCTGATAAATTGTTAAGAGTTGTTTTGTATTTTTCTTTAAGAATATTAACCTTTCCCCTTAGTCTTTCCAACTTAATTAAAGGAACTTTCAACGATATATCCTTTATTAAGAATAACGATTGTTGATTGAATTTTTTAGAAACTACCCATCCCAAATTATGTTTGATAAGGGGAAAATATTCCTGCTCTTTTAACCCAATAAATTCCACCAGCCCATCTTTATTGCTTAATGCAGCAATATCCTTCATACTTACTTGAATATCGGGAACGATAGGTTCATTTTTATCTTGAACTCCGTTGTTATTAAGGTCATGATAATAGGTCAATTTTATCTTGGCTGTATTACTGTCAGAATTTCTTCCATAAAATTTACTTACCCCAAATCTGATTTGTCTTGAAGCACTTATATTAGGATCGCGAACATTAATAAGTTGGGGATTGGTATTCAGTCCTTGTTCTGGATTATATTGTAACATTCTTTCTAAGCGATTAATCCCAAAATAGAACTCTGCAGTTAATTCCCATTGATTTTTAAGTAGCCAATTGACTCTTCCATTAAGGATATAATTTTGACTCTTAGAATTGCCGTAATAATAGTAAAGAAAAGAGGTCGATGCATCCAGCTTACCTTTAAAACCGGAGAAATTGAATTTAGGCTCTATAGAAAATGTACTGTAATCATGATCCATTTGTGAAATGAATGCATCGGTAATATAGTATGGATTGAATTGATAATATAAATTCAAGGATATAGGTTTCCTTTGAAAAGTCGAATTAATTCTATTGGAATAGAAACGTTTAGTAGGAAAATGCTTTCGATTAATTTCCGCAAATCCTTGATCGAAGTAAATAATCGTAGAAAATAACTGATTGGAATGATTGATGTTTAACCTGAATCTCCAAGCTTCAGAATCCCATAAATCATTTGGTTTGGAAAAGCTGAAACTACTCATAGATTGGCGAAACAAATAGGGATCAAAACCGAATGACCAATGGGAATTCGTTCTCCAAAGTAATCCTAATTGATAATTTTCTTGCGAATAGTCATAGACTAGATTTACAAATTCTCCCAAATTACGTCCAGATTGCTCAATTCTCGTTCTTGAATTATTCAATCGTAGGTTTGCAAAGAAGTTTTCATTGAGTTTACGGTTTGCAAAATAATCCATTTGATGCAGGCCTCTGTTTAATCCTACATAAAACGGAGAACTCAAGGTGTGTTGCCCATTTATTTGCCAGATATCCGATTTAAATTGATAGTTAGCAGAAAACAAATATCCAAAATGTTTATTTTTTAATTCATCGGCAGCCCTTTGTTCATGGCTACCAGAAATCTCCGCAGTTAATTGATGCTTATTATTAGATATTAAACTTTGTTTCCAATAAAGCATGGCACTTTTTAAATCCAACTTTAAATCATTTTGGTATAATCCAATTAATCTAGTATTCTGTGCCGTCCCATTTCCAATGGTATATGATAAAGCTGTAGTATATCCTTGAGGACTTAGGTATGCATTTTCACCTAATAATACCATGTCGCTATCCAGAATATAGGCAGATAATTGATTATTCTCCCTTTTGTAAGTCGCCTTCAATCCTTTACCATTCACATTGAAATTTAGGTTTTCATATAAGCTGCCAAGCCTAAACTCAACATGTTGATTTCCTACATCAATAAAGCTATTGTATAATAAACCTCGATCGCCATCCCAGAAATTATTATAATTCATTTCATAGCTAGCTTTCCAATTGTTTTGAAAAGAAAATAAACCAGATAGATATAATTGCGAAGAATTCCTTGTATCACTATTTACATAATAGAACCTACTTTGGTGTGCTTTATACCTATTTGAAACTGTATTCTGAGATGAATATAAGTATCTGCGATTGCTCACCGATAATATGCGTAGATTCTGAGTCGCTAGTATTTTGTCTTCCTTATCCAATAGCTCCAGATGAAACCATTGATCTAAATCCTCCTTGACTGGTTTATCTGTTCGTAAATCCAACGCTAAAATATGCTGATCTAATGCAGAAATTGTATCGGTTAATTCAGCTTCATTAAGTTCTATTCCGGAAGGTAATCCAATAGCACGGATTTTATAAACTTTTGGAATTATGCCTGCATTAATGACATTTAATTCAAAATTACCCTGTTGGTTTTTTTTATTAAAATAGATTTCTCTACTAGAGATTGTTAAGAAAATAGCTTCAGCGTCTTTTAATTCCGTCATAAATTGGTTTTCATCAATTAATTGATTTTTATGAAAAGCTTTTAACGTAAATACCTGCTTAACATGTTGTATGTTTTCTTTAGTTGCTATGAATTTTAATGGGAAGGTTTTTCGCTCTCCTGATTTAAGAACAAGATTTTCGGGTAATCTGAAAAATCCAATTTCATTGAAATTGGACTCCAATTGGATTTCTAAATCCTCGGAAAATGAATTAAAAAGAAGGAGTGAATTTGTGAAAGTTTCGGAAACGTGAATTTCTAGTTTTTCTTTCTCGAAGGTAATAAGTCTACTGGGGGATTGACTAAACCCAAGTTTTAAGGAAAGAATGCAAATGATTAACAATACTAAAATTGCTTTGAAATTGATATATGGAATAAGAATTTGATTTCGCTTCTCAATACAATTAAGGGCATAAAAAAAAGAAGTAAACATATTATAACATCTAAATACAGTTCATCTTGGAGAGTAATTCACCTTTACTATTAATTTTAAGTTTTTTGTAGATTTTCTTAATATGCTCTCGAACGGTATCTAAGGAAATGTTATAATCGTTAGCTATTAACTTATAGCTTAACCCATTTAACAATCCTTGAACTACATTAATTTCTCTAGGAGTTAGCATTTTTAAAATTTGTTCTCGATGTTGCAAACCTAAAAACACCTTTCTCGCCAATAATGGACTGATAAAAGAACCACCTGCTAAAACTTCCAGAATAATGCAGCTCAAATAACTTAGATCAAAGTCTTTTAGCAAATAGGCCAACGCACCGCATTCGATACATTTTCTAACAAAGCTCATGTCATAGCTATCCGAAAGAACAATAATAATTGCATTAGGGAAATAAGATTGAACTTCCTCAATTCGTTGAGCAATACTTGACTCATTTTTAACCAAGCCTAAGATTATCACTTCCAATTGATAGGGAATAAATAACAAGGGGCGGTTTAGATCTAAATATTCATTATTATAAAGAACTTGGAAATTAGGCTCATCTATTGAGGATAAATTTAATACAACTTTTTCCCTCAACTGATTATCAGCATCTATAATCCCCCAATTAATTACAATTTTGTCGCTCCACACATTTAACATAATTGCAAACCCATTCTACAAAAAAGCAAAAGTAATTTCTCTTGTATTTTAAACCCTAGATTGTAGGTATAGTTTTTTTATGTAGGATAAAAATTTATTTTAAAGAAATATTTAAAAACAAAAATAATATTTATATTTAATTTTTTTTTAAAAAAATACATATTAATACTAATAATTTCTCAAAAGTTTAAAGGATATTGTCATTTTATAATTAATATAACAAAAAAAAGGTTCCCATGTTTTACCATAGAAACCTTGTAGTAGCGGGGACCAGACTCGAACTGATGACCTTCGGGTTATGAGCCCGACGAG
>DAIQBS010000089.1:0-10060 GCA_036781025.1 Sphingobacterium sp.
CACATGTTGACTTGGTTATTTTCAGACTATGGTATTCCTGCGAACTACAGAGAGATGGTAGGTTCTGGTGTACATGCTTACAAATGGGTTAATGAGAAAGGTGAAGTGACTTATGTGAAATATTCTTGGAAACCAAAACAAGGAGAACGTAATTTAACTGCTGAAGAAGCTGCAAAAATACAATCCACTCAAATTGAACATGCTACTTTAGACTTGCATCAAGCAATTGAAGCTGGAAATTACCCGGAATGGGATCTTTACGTTCAAATGCTTAAAAAAGAAGATTTCGACAAGTTAGACTTCAATCCTGTTGATGTCACTAAAGTATGGCCTGAAAAATTAATAAAACCTGTCTTTGTAGGAACCATGACTTTAAATAAAAATGTCGACAATTACTTTCAAGAGGTAGAACAAGCGGCCTTTTCTCCAGGTACGTTAATCCCAGGTATCGAACCTTCAGAAGATAAATTATTGCAAGGAAGGTTATTCTCTTACTTTGATACGCAACGTCATCGTTTAACCGGTAATTTTCAACAGATTCCTGTTAATGCATCAAAAAATGCTTCTGTAAAAACATACAATCAAGATGGCTATATGTCTATTCGCAAACAAAAAGGCGATGTGAACTATCAACCATCGACTAATTTACCAGAGGTAAAAGAAGATGTAAAATTCAAATACAGCAAATCCGTTTTCCCAGCGGGTACGACAACTGCCCAAGCGAAAATAGATAAAGAAAATAATTTCGCACAAGCTGGAGACTTATATAGGTCATTCTCCAAAAAAGATCAACATAATTTAATCAAGAACTTATCAGGTGCATTGAATGCGGTTAAAAACAAAGTAATCGTTAAGAAAATGATTGCACATTTCTATCAAGCAGACCAAAACTATGGTAAACGTCTGATGGAAGCTACTCAATTGAACTTGAGCGATATCCAAGTATATATTAATAATTAAAGTTTTCCATGGACTGGCTATCGAAGGGTAGCTAGTCCTTAATTTCAACAGGTATGAAAAAATTAATCATCGTATTCAGTATCATCTTCGGATTTCAATTCCAAATAAATGCTCAAGATATTTTCTCAGCAGCAAGAAGCAACAATTTGGTTGAGATAGAAAAACATTTAAATAATGGTATTTCCATTGATACAGCTAATGCAAGAGGATTTACCGCCTTAACACTTGCTGTATACAATGGCAATGAGGAAATAAGCAACTTCTTAATTGCTAAAGGTGCAAACATTAACAAACAGGATTTAAGTGGTAATACCGCCTTAATGGGCGCTGTATTTAAAGGAAACTTAAACTTGGTTAAACTGCTTTTAAAGAATAAAGCAGACATCAATATGAAAAATTACAATGGCGCTACGGCTTTAGTCTTCGCGGCTACTTTTGGCAAAAAAGAAATGCTAAGCTTATTGCTGCAAAATAAAGCAGATAAATCCATTAAAGATAATACCGGTAAAACGGCTTTAGATCACGCTATTTTTCAAAATAATCAAGAGCTTGTTGAGTTATTGAAGTAAGTGAAGTTTTAAGTTTAGTTCATAATAATTGTGGTTAATTCTAGGTGTCGGTATTATATCGACACCTTTTTTATATAAAAAATCCTAGAGCGGGGTACTCTAGGATTTTAACAAACCAATTATTAACCTAAATTATGAAATTATATCTCCTAAACTATTTTCTATTAAAACGAATGGAATTCTAAATTCGTATTACTCAAAATTTACTTAACAACTTTTAACATAGTTGACTAATATTTGCTAGTAATTCCCCTCATCTAATGATTTCTTATTAGTTTTGGCAAATGAAAAACATAGTCCTTCTTATCTTTTCCTTGACCCTCTATCTTCCTGCTCGAACCGTTCCTCCTAAATAACAGCTCACCGGAAAAGTGATAAAAATAAGTGATGGTGATACCATCAGCATTCTTGATAGCCTTAACAACACACAAAGAATACGCCTCTATGGTATTGATTGCCCAGAGAAAGGTCAAGATTATTATCAAGTAGCCAAGGATTTCTTAGGTGAACTGTGTTTTCAAAAAATAGTAAAAGCAGAAATTATACATATCGACCAATACAAAAGACCTGTTGCTAAGGTCTATATCGATAGTTTAGAACTAAATTACCTATTATTAAAGGAAGGTCTAGCCTGGCAGTATACACAATTTGATAAATCAATTATATACAAAAAGGCGCAAGATGAAGCGCGTCTTCAAATGAAAAACATTTGGTCTTTACCTAATCCCATCGCTCCATGGGAATTTAGAAAAGCAAAAGGAAATAATCCTTTTAAAAAGAAATCAGCTTAACTGGTATTGATAAATAAAAAAATGCTACTCTCTTTCAAGAATAGCATTTTTTATTTAGAAGGGATTATGGATTAATACCCATCGTTTTGATACATTTTCTCAGGATTCAATTTATATTCATCAAATGGAATTGGATAGAACCTGTCTTTTGTAGAAATGTTAGACAATTTAGCATTGCCGTAGTTTGCCTGGTCTTTCTTTTTGAAGTAGTCTACTAATTTAACTGCGTTATAATTGCGAATTAAGTCAAACCATCTATGATTTTCGAATGCCAGTTCCACTCTCCGTTCATGCAAAATAGCATCTTTTAGTGTTGGATATTTATTGGCATACTCGGTATTCTGCATGGAAGTTTGATAGTCTGGTAATCCTGCTCGTTCTCGTACCTCATTTAATAATGTAATAGCTTCAGCATTCTTACCTAGTTGCATTTTTGTTTCCGCCAATAAAAGCATGACATCAGCATATCTGATCAATATCCAATCGTTTCCTCCCCAACCATTTGTTCCAGCTGCATCACTATTGTCTCTATACTTGGTGATAAACCAATCATTAACAACTGTAGAAGTAGCAAACTTTACAGAAAATTCTTTTCGGATATCAGAAGCTTCATATTCCAATACAAGATCTTTACTCGCTCTATTTCCAACTCCCGTTGAATTAAATCTAGAGTTGACATTTTCTCCTCTAGCTTGGTTATTTCTCGCGATGGAAGAATGATAGTTTTGATCTCCTTGTAGGTATTGCACTTGGAAAATCAATTCCTTGTTGGTCATTTTTTTAGTCACATCAAATACCTCAGCATAAGGAATCTCATTTAATTTCCCGAAAGGCCTAAGCTGATAAGCAGCACTTAAATATTCTTCCGCTTTAGTCCAATTGGCTTGTTTATTGTCTGGAAGAACACTTCCCATCGTTAAATAAACTTGCCCCAATATAGATTGTATAGCTACTTTAGACGTTCTACCTACCGCATAATCTTTCTGTAAATTTGGAAGGTTACTATCTAAGGCATCAGTGAGGTCTAATACAATTTGATTATAAACTTCTGCTTCTTTCACACGGAAAGCTAGTGCCTCAGCTTGAGGTCTGTCTTTTATTTCTACCAAAGAAACTGGAATATCTCCAAATTTACGCACCATATGGAAGTACAATAAAGCCCTCACAAATTTGGTTTCAGCAATATAACGCTTCTTTAAATCCGGATTAGTAAAATTCACAGCATCGATATGACTTAATATCGTATTACAACGTGCTATACCATCGTACATGGCGGTCCAATGCGTTTTTAAATAACTGTTTCCAGCTAGTATAGAGAAGTCATTAAATTGAAAAGGCTCTCCAGAGTTGGATTGGTTATCATCTCTTCCTGAATTATCGGATCGCTCTTCGCTATACAGGCCACTACCTTCGCCAATGGTACTTCCTGAGCGTAAACTATGATACACCCCATTCACAGCCAATAAAACATCATTTTCTGTTTTAAAGTATTGATCTATTGAAACTGCATTAGGATCTGTTTTATTTAAAAAATCCTTACTACAAGAACTTAAAGCGAGTAGGAAAATTGGTAATAAATATCTTTTTTTCATTATAAACATGTTTAATTTGACAACCTTAATTTATTGCCTTATGGAATTAGAAACTTACTTTAACACCTAAATTATATGAACGTACTAAAGGATATAATCCATAATCTACACCAGGAGTAAGATTACCTCGTTGGTTATAATCTGGCTCTGGGTTATAGCCTTTATATTTAGTAATGGTGAATGGATTATCAATACTACCGTAGACACGAATACCTGCTAATTTCAATTTTGATGCTACTGAACTAGGAACGGAATACCCTAATATTACATTCGTCATTCTCAAGAATGAACCATCCTGAAGGTAGAAAGTCGATAATCTTGTACTGTTACTTTGAGTTCCTCCACGAGAAGCTCTGTACACCGAACCATCACCTGGATTATCTGATGATTTCCAACGCTGTGCAACATCCGCATATTGATTTCCAGAACCTTCCATGTTATATAAATAATAATCATATCCATCTAACACTTTATTCCCTTGCGAACCATTAAAAGATGTTCTCAAGTCAAACTTCTTATACCTGAAATCCAAAGCAAAGCCATAAGTAAAATCAGGATGAGGACTACCGATGATGCGCTTATCAGCATCATTCACAACTCCATTGCCATCCACATCTTCAAAATATAAGTCACCAGGTTGCAATTTTGTAGTCGATGCTGAAGAAGGGGCTACCGTTTGGTAATTTTCTTCAGTAGCAATTCCTGCAACTTTATACCCATAGAACATTCCAATTGGACTTCCCTCTTGAGTAATATGCGTAGGATACGAACGTTCTGCACCATTAGTTATAATAGTAGATGCACCTCCTAAATCCAACACCTTATTTCTATTCACGTTGATATTCCCGCTAAAGCCTAATTCAAAATCTTCTTTTTTGATCAACCTTGCATCTACCTGAACATCAAAACCTTTATTTTGAACTTTACTATCTGGTAAATTAGTCAAAATGCTAGTTGCTCCTGACAGGGCAGTTATCGGTTGATTAAACAATAAGTTGGTAGAGTTACTCAAATAGAAGTTGGTCATAATGTTTAACCTGTTTCTCCAAAGCGTTACATCTAAACCAGCATTATATTGAGATGTGCTTTCCCATGATAAATATGGGTCGTTCAAATCTTGAGGATAATAAGCAGTTACCACCTTATTTCCGATAATAACACCAGTAGGACTGCTATAGCTACTCATGTTACGGTAATCTCCGATATTATTATTTCCACTTTTACCCCAACTAGCTCTCAATTTCATGACAGAACCTGCTCCTAACCAATTATCATAAAAAGATTCATTGGAGATTGTCCAACCTGCTGATAAGGATGGGAACAATGCCCATTTATCCAAACCAAAGCGAGATGATCCATCTGTACGTGCTGTCGCTGAAAGGAAATAACGATTATCATAGCTATAATTTACACGACTAAAATAAGATTGCAAGGTAGTGACACGCTTATAAGCATCTTGCAGCGTAAAATTACTAGGGTCAGCTCCTTTATCGGAGATCTCTCCAATCGCATCGTTTTGGAAACCTCTAGCACGTAATGCTATATAATCCAAATCGGTACGCTGAGCTGAATAACCTGCTAAGGCAAATAAACTATGTTTCTCGTTGAAGGTTCTGTTATAAGTTAAAGTACCTTCTACTAGTTTATCGATTTCAGATCTCGTATTAGCATCTGCAAAGGCAGCAGCCTTTGCCTGATCCGAATACGGCCTGTTATTACCATTTGAAATGCTTGTAGGCTTGTAATAATCATATTTCTGATCATAAACGGAAAGACCTCCGTTGATTTTCAAATTCAAGCCTTCTAAGATTTTAAAATCAGCGAAAGCATTGTAAAGACCTTTTTTTCCATTTCTAGTATCTTTTACCTTAGAAACATACGCTAATGGATTCTCTGGGTTTTGAATACCATACTGATTAGCTGATAATTCACCCATCAAATACTGCGCATACGTACCATCTTCATTAAAAACTGGTAATGTAGGAAGATAGATCAATGCAGACATGGAAGGACTTTGGTCATAACGACCGGTACCTACTTCCCTATTATCATTATAGGTAAAAGAAACATTCGCACCTATATGTAATCGTTCTGAAACTTTAGAGTCTACATTTGCACGGAAGTTGAACACTTTCTGACCCGTATTCAGCATAATACCATCTTGATTTTGGTAAGAGGTGCTTAAGAAATACTTCGCCTTATCTGTTCCTCCAAATGCAGAAATATTATGACGTTGGAACGGAGCCGAACGGTAAAGTGCATCTTGCCAATCGGTATCGTATTGTGCGGCTTTAGCTGTACCACTGGTAAAATCATAATATTCTTCCGGGATAGTTACTGATCCCGCATTTCCAACTCGTGCTACCCTAGCTTTATTATCATCATTACGCATGGCATCAGACCAACTCATCCCTCTTCCCAATACCAAATCACGATAGCTATTATTGCGACCATCAATTAATAAATCAATAAACTGAGCAGAATTCAATAAATCTACTTTTTTAGATAGTTGTCCAAAACCGCCCAACAATTCATAGTCTATTTGACTTTTGCCTTCTTTCCCCCTTTTGGTAGTAATTAATACAACACCACCCGCTGCACGTGAACCATATATCGCCGCTGAAGCTGCATCTTTAAGCACATCAATACTCTCAATATCATTCGGATTGATATTCAAATTATTACCAGATGGATAACCATCTATTACGTACAATGGATCTGAGCCTGCATTGATGGATCCCATACCACGTACTCTAACCTTTGTGCCATCATAAGGGGCTCCAGAGGTTTGCATAATTTGCACACCTGCAACTTTACCCACTAATGCTTGACCTAATTTTGGTGAGGTAATATTTAATTCCGCTGCCTTGACACTAGATATCGCTCCCGTTACATCCGATTTACGAACTCGCTGATAACCAATAGACACTAAAACTTCTTCAATTTCCTGCCCCTCCTCTTCCAGTTGGATGTTTAAGGTACTTGTAGAAGTAACAACAATAGTTTTTGACTTAAAACCCAGGAAATTTATCCGGATGCTATCATTCTTTTTTGCATTGATTGTAAATTCTCCAGATTCATTACTCTGAACAACTTGATTGTTTTGCAAATTTGTAATGGTTGCTCCCGCTACCGGTTTTCCCGAAGGATCAATTAGTTGTCCTTTCACTTGATCTTGCAAAACATTCAACTCGATTTTATTCAAAATCAGAGGTTCAGCTTGCAAATTCATTCCGCCTGCTGTTAATGAAAATAACAGCCAAAATAGATTAGTTGATTTTTTATTCATATTTGAAATTGCTCAGATAGATTGCCACAAAAGTATCCCCAATGAGTTAATGAATTATTAGATATAGATTAACATATTATTAATAAAAATGGGTCAATGTAAACTAATTGTTATGTACTAAGCTTAACCATATCCTATTCAAATCTTTTCTTATTTTAGCGTCATCTTAACCAAAAAAGATTTTTCTATCTATGAATGTTAACTTCTTAAAAAGTCTATTTCTATTATTTATTTGCGGAACCTTATCTGTATCTGCTCAATCCATCAACCCTTATGTTAATGTCTTCCTGGGAAGTTCAGGCGATCATGGCCAATTAACTCCCGGAGCCTCCTCCCCATTACATCAATTGAATATTGTACCGCATACCTATCCGCAATTACATGCAGGTTATGAATACCTAGCGAAAAAAGTAATTGGATTCACCCATAATCGTTTTGAAGGTGTAGGTTGTAAAGGAAGTGGTGGCTTAATCATGGTGAATCCATACCTGGGCAATTCATACAAGCAACAATATCTCAATAAGATTAAAGAACATGCAGGTCCTGGATTTTATGAAATTGATTTCAACGAAGGTATAAAAGCAAAATTTGCTGTTCACGAGAATACGGGAATTCACGAATACACCTTCCCAAAAGGCGATAAAGGATTACAATTGGATTTTGGATATTCCTTAAATGCTGCCTGGGTAAGCAATGAAAACCAACTAATAGATAACCAATACATCATTGGGAAAATCAGAGCAAAAACCACTTGTAATGTAGGAGTATATAGCATCTATTATGCTATTAAAGTGGAACAAGGAAAATTGCAGAAAATAGACGATAAGATCATTAAAGTTATTTTAGACCAAGGATCAGATAAAGTAAATTTACGAATCAGTTTTTCCGCTGTGAATGAGCAATATGCCCTAAACGACTTAAAGAAAAACATCTCTTTAAATTACACCAATCTTAAGGATAAATCTTCCAAAAACTGGAATCAATTTTTAAGTGCAATCGAAATAAAAGGCAAAGATGAAGAGCGCAAAAAACTGTTCTATTCCTTGCTTTACAGAACAGTTCAGTCACCATTCAATATATCCGAACAAGATGGCACTTTTCGTGGGACAGACGGTAAACAATATCAAGCATCGGGCAAACGATACCACGGATGGGCAATTTGGGATAATTTTAAAACCCAACTCCCATTACTGGAATTACTTTACCCAGCAACTTATCAAGATATCAGCAGCTCCATTGCCAGCCTTTACCAATACGGGAAATATGATTTTGCTGGTCCTGATGAGCCTGCCAATTCTGTAAGAACGGAACATGCTGCTATAGTACTATTGGATGCTAAAAAGAAAGGATATCATATAGACATCCAAAAAATTAAAGATCAATTGATCAAGGACACCAGTACCTTTGATTTTTCCAAACCTGATAAATTTTTAGAAGCAACCTATGATATGTGGGCCATGAGTCAACTCCTACCAAGCGATCAGGCACATTATCAAAAAAGAGCTTTAGCCTATAAAAACCATTGGATTAAAGAATTTAAAGATTTAAATCGTTCCGATGTGGACCGAATGTCGGCAAGAAATATGTACCAAGGCACGATCCGACAATACCGTTGGAATGTTCCTTTTGATGTACAAGGCTTAGTGGAGATTGCAGGTGGAAAATCTGAATTTAGTAAGCAACTTGATGACTTTTTCGATAACCATTATTTCAATCGAGCCAATGAACCAGATATTCAATCGCCTACCCTTTATTATGCTAGCGACAAACCGTGGAAATACCAATCACTTATCCATGAATTAGCGCTAGACACAGTCGTTCAATACTATTTCAATGACAATAGCCGAGGGATAGATCCATTCATCAACAGAATATATAAAAACGAACCCAAAGCATTCATCAGAACCATGGATGATGATGCCGGTGCCATGTCTGCCTGGTTTGTATTATCAGCAATAGGATTACATCAACCACTTATCGGTGAGCCAGTCTATTACTTAAACGTGCCTTTCTTCCCTGAAATCACGATTAATCGTGGAAATTCCAAAATACAAATCAAAGTACATAATTTCAATGATAAAAACAGGTTCATTAAATCTGTGAAATTAAATGGAAAAGATATACAAAGGCTGTGGATTAAACATGAAGAATTAGCTAAAAACGCTATATTGGAAATAGAAGCAACCGATCAACCAACCTCTTATGGAATGGATAATATATTTATTTCTTCAATGAATAAATAAGGGAAAGTCTATATTTTGAACCACTGAGGAAATGATTTAAATGAAAGGAACTGAATAGTTTTTTTTTACTTTACGATTCTTTCTATTCATTAAAATCATTTAATTCAGGTTCTCAGAGGTTCAAAACTAAGTCAAGTTCAAACCTCTCAAATCTAACAAGAGATTGCTTCTTCGTGCCTCATCGCACGGGCTTTGGGTCTTGGTAAGCTTCGCCTAATAAACTCAGCATAGTTCAACCTCTAAATACCAAATACTAACTACTAAGTACTAAAAAAGCTCGGCTGATAACTTTTCTTCAGCCGAGCTTTTTTTTGTCTAACATCTTATGTCTATTTCGAACCACTGAGTACCTGATTATCCTGAAAAAAACTGATTATGGTTGAATAGTCTTTCTATTCATTCAAATCATTTAATTCAGGTTCTCAGAGGTTCAAAACTAAGTCAAGTTCAAACCTCTCAAATCTAACAAGAGATTGCTTCTTCGTGCCTCATCGCTCGGGCTTTGGGTCTTGGTAGGCATCGCCTAATAAACTCAGCATAGTTCAACCTCTAAATACCAAATACTAATGCGAATTAAGGGTTAAGAATAGGCTCTAAGAAGCATGCTGTTAATCTC
>DAIQBS010000090.1:0-9995 GCA_036781025.1 Sphingobacterium sp.
AATTCAACTAGTTTACGCTTAGGACTAACTCCTGCTTTTGCAAAATGTCCTTTTAAAGGTGCTGTTGTGTTCTTTTCCTTGGCGTCATCAAACCCAAGTTGAACAGCAGAATAGCCATCCTTCTCTACCGTACGTATCTGCGTTACCACGCACGGCCCAGCCTCGATTACTGTACAAGGGATATTCTTCCCTTCAGTGTTGAACAGGCTGGTCATTCCTACTTTTTTACCAATTATTCCTGACATGTTATAAATTAATTAATTATTCGTCCATCGAAGCAGTAGGGCTTCGCTCAAGACACAATTCCCCATTAAGGGACTGCAAAAGTACAAACAATTTTATAACTATCAAATAGTTAGTAAATTATTTTTAAATAATTAATTCTCAATACTTAAAAATTCTAGAAGTTTTTAAAATTTTATGATCGGCTCTCCTCGCAATAATCGTTGATACCTGATGAGTGATTCGATGTAATAATAGTCCGCATAACTTAAGGGCACATCGATCTCTCCATTTAAAGGCAATGCTCCAACACTATGTTTTAAAATAAAACCGCCGACTTCTCCCTCTTTCGCAAAATAATCAGAACCCGATAAGGTTTTGATTACTTTTTCGGCAGTAGTTAAATACAATTTAGCCGTTTTACCTTTGGTATATTGAGCCAATTCCAATAGAGCAGAAGCCATTATAGCAGCAGCCGAAGCGTCTCTAAGCTCCCTCTTTGCATAAATTTTACTATCCTGCGAAATTTTATCCTGATCAAAATCCCAATAGGGGATTAAATCCTCTGGCATATTGGAATGTGACAACATAAACTTGGCAATTTTTTGAGCTTGTTTTAAATAGCTTTTAATGCCCGTTTCCCGATACAACATGGTAAATCCATAAAGACCCCAAGCCTGACCTCTTGCCCATGAAGATTCATCAAATGCTCCTTGATGGGTCTTTTTCGATAATACAGTGCCATCGTTAGGATCATAATCTATCACATGATAAGTACTATTATCCTTTCTAAAATGGTTCTTGATGGTCGTATTGGCATGTGTAATAGCAATGTCTCTGTATTTTGGATCTCCAGTGATTTTAGACAACTGGGTTAAAAATTCCAAATTCATCATGTTATCGATGATTACGGCAAATTTCCAAGAACCATGATCCCAGGAACGAATGGTTTTCGTATTCGGATTATACCTTGAACTTAATGATTCCGCCCCATTTTTCAAGATATTCACATAGGCTGCACTGTCTTTTGTCAAACGAAGTGCATTTCCAAAACTACAGAACAACATAAACCCCAAATCATGTGTCCCCTTATTAAATTGTTCCTGCTCCAAGGCAGCCAATTTTTTTATGGCCAGTTCTTTAAGGCTTTCATCATTCGTGCCCTCAGAAAGCAATAATAGAGAGCCTGGAAAAAAACCAGAACACCACCAAGAGGAATTAGAGAATCTTAGTTTTCCATGTTCAAAGGTTTTAGGAAATTTATCCTGTGGGGTAAAATTCGCCAATATCTTAGCTTGTTTTGAAGACAATGCCAATTGCTGATCTATAAACTTAGCATCCATTTGATATCCATGTGTAGCCTGAGCCGACAATTTCATTGCTGGAAGAATCCATAAAAGAAGAAGAAGAACAGCTACTTGGAAATATATTTTTTTTAATAAGAGATGCTTATAGCTTGGAACAAACCAGGTGTAAGTGCATAAAAATATTGTTTTCATAATAAAGATCTGTTGAACATGGATAAGTTTATAATTCTTGACAATAATAAACTTACAAAAAAAATGCGAGGACTTTCTCCTCGCATTTTCTAAATATCATCAATCTTGTTTAATACTGTCCTGTATTTAGCATGACTAACGTACAAGCTTCTACAACTTCAATTCCTTCTTCTCTAGCTTTTGCCGCTAATTCGGGATTTTCTGCACCAGGGTTAAAAATCAAACGCTTAGGCTTGGTTTTTAATATATAATCATAATAGGGAGCTTGGTTTTGTGGACCTACATATAAGGTCATCGTATCGATGTCTCCATGTAATTGCTCTGCTGGTTCTATTTCTACACCAGCTACTTTACCTGTCTTTCTACCTACGTTAACTATGGGATATCCCTTTCTTACTAATTTATTAGCCACTAAATAAGAATATCTTGCTGGATTGGTGCTTGCACCTAAAATTAATGTTTTTTTCATACTCCCTTATCTTTTATTCAACGAATTCCCCGTTGGCATTATAGGCATTTTGTCTCAAAATAGGAATTTCTAATATCTTATACAAATTATCTAAATGATTCAAACTACCATTGGCCATATTTGTCAACAAAACGATGGTCACATCATTCTTAATATCGCGCACATATAAGCTCTTGAAGCCATGCCACCAACCTGTATGGTACACTACAGGATTATCTGCTGGGTTAAAAGTTCTCCAGCCATAGCCATAACTAAACAAGCTCCTTTTAGCATCACTTCTAGGTACATAAGCAGAGTCTAATGTAGCTTGCTGTAATATTCTACCGTCTCGCAGTGCTCGATCGAGCAAAAACATATCTTGAACTGTGCTGTATATCCCCTTATCACCTACCGGACCATCCAAATAATTTTGAACCACCGATCTCCTCCAAACTTTATCATGTCCAATTACTTTAGTAGGTATTTTTTCATAAACAGCCTTCGAATATACATGCGTATTCTTCATACCTGCAGGATTAAAAATTTTCTCCTTCATGTACACGGCAAAGTCTTGTCCCGTCACTTTCTCCACAATCGCTGCCAAGACCATGTAATTGGAATTATTATAATGAAAACGACCATCTGGTGCACCGTAACGGCCAGGATGATGTTCAATGAGCAAATTCATAGCATCTTGATTTGTCATTCCTTTCTTTCGGTCTTTCCATACAGTTTCAGCAAAATAAACATAATTTGGCAATCCAGAACGATGGGTCAAGAGTTGCTTTATCGTAATTCCTGGATAAGGAAAAGTAGGGTAAAAATCATTGACAGTTTGATCAAGTTTCAACTTTCCTTCTTCTACCAATTTCAAGACTCCTAATCCAGTCATCGGTTTAGATGCCGAAGCCAATTCAAACTGTGAATTAATCGTTAAACTATCTTTTAGTAAATAATCCGCCCATCCAAAAGCATTCTGATAGAGTATTTTTCCTTTTTTTGCGACCAACACATTACCATTGAAACCAGATTTCTTATGTAAGTTTTTCATAAACTCATCAATTCGAGGATCTGCTTTACTTGAATCATAGAGCAAACTGATGCTGTCTTTTTTATGTTGATCTTCTTTTACTTTTAATTGTTTCGCCTCTGGTGAGGAACAGGAACTAGCCAATAAGACCCCGATTCCTAAAAATAAAATCACATTCCTTAAATACACGTTAACCAAATTTTAAATCTATTTTTACTCTTTTTGTCAATGGAAAACAAAATAACATTTATACGCTCAAAATACAATTATAATCTTCCAACAAAGCCAAAATTTTAGTAACAAATTCATAGTTCTTTAAATTCAATCGTTCTGATTCTTAAAAGTGAAGAAATAAAAAAAGCTGCATCAACTGATGCAGCTTTGTATTCTTATGCTAAAAGCAAATAATTACGCAAGTAATCTAATAGGCGCTTCTAATAATCCTTTTAATGTTTGTAAAAACTGTGCTCCTGTTGCACCATCCACTACACGGTGATCACAACCTAAAGACAATTTCATCACATTCCCTGGAACAACTGCACCATTTTTAACTACTGGAACTTGTTGAATAGCACCAACAGATAAAATAGCACCATCTGGAGAGTTTATGATAGATGTAAAATCATCAATTCCAAACATACCCAAATTAGAAACGGTGAAAGTAGAACCTTCCCAATCCGACGGTTGTAGTTTCTTAGCTTTCGCTTTTTGTGCAAAATCTTTTACCTCAGCTGAAATGTGAGACAAACTTTTCCCATCCGCAAAACGTACCACTGGCACTAACAACCCATCTTCTACCGCCATAGCAACACCAATATTGGTATGTTCATTATAACGAATTTTATCGCCTAACCAAGAAGAGTTTACATTTGGATGTTGTTTCAACGCAACAGCAACCGCTTTAACGATCATATCATTGAAAGAAACCTTAACTGGTGCAACTTCATTGATTTGAGCTCGTGCAGCAATGGCATTATCCATATCGATGCTCACATTTAAATAAAAATGTGGGGCTGTAAATAAAGATTCAGAAAGTCTTCTTGCAATCGTTTTGCGCATTTGATTTACAGGTTTTTCTGTAAAACGCTCTTCTCCGATATACTGTGGTAAGCTAATACTTTTTACTTCTGTAGCAGAACTTTCAGCCGCTGCTTTAACAGCTGGTGCTGCTGCTGCTGCAGGTGTATAGTTTTCTACATCCTTTTTAACTATGCGCCCGTTTTCTGCAGAACCTTTAATTTGCGTTAAATCAATTCCTTTGTCTTTAGCAATTTTTCTTGCCAAAGGAGATGCTTTCACACGAGAATCATCTGCAACTACAGCCGTAGCCTCTTCTTTCTTACTTTCTGTTGAAGCAGCAACTGTATTATCAGCCTTAGCTTCAGCAGGTTTTGCTGGAGATGAAGATTTTTTATTTAATAAAGGAGTAATATCAGTACCTTCTGGACCAACAATAGCAATAATATCATTTACTTTGGCAGCACTTCCAGCCTCCAAACCAACGTAAAGCAAGGTGCCATCTGCATATGCAGTCACTTCCATGGTTGCTTTATCCGTTTCAACGTCTGCAATTGCATCGTCCGATTTGATGGTATCGCCTACTTTAAAATTCCATTGAGCAATAACCCCTTCGGTCATGGTATCACTCAATAAAGGCATGGTAATTACCGTAACACCTAAATCCTCTGCAGTTACATCAGAACCCTCATCGCTTGCTGGCTCTTCTTTAGAAGACGCTGCTGGAGCTTCCTCTTGAGCTGTGCTAGCTGAAGCTGAACCGTTAATTAACGATTCAAATTCTTCACCTTCCTCACCCAAAACTGCAATTACACTATCCACGGGAACTGCATCTCCTTCTTTAGGACCCACATATAAAAGGGTTCCTTCTTGATAGGATTCAAAGTCCATGGTTGCTTTATCTGTTTCAACTTCTGCGATTAAATCTCCAGAGTTTACTTTATCACCAACTTTTTTGTGCCATTTTGCGATTACGCCTTCTGTCATCGTATCGCTCATTTTTGGCATTTTTACTACTTCAGCCATTTTTTAGGTTTTGTTCTATTTAGTTAAAGTAATTATCTTTTCTTAATCCAATATAAAAGGATAATCTTCTTGGACATACACATCTTTGTAGATCTCATCTGCAGTAGGGTATGGAGATTCCTCAGCAAATTTTACGGAATCCTCTACTACTTTCTTTACATCTGCTTCTACTTCTGCAAACCATGCCTCATCAGCATATTTATTTTCTACAATAGCATGTTTCACCGCAATAATTGGATCACGTTCTTTGTATTCTTCTAATTCTTCTTTAGTACGATACTTTGCCGGGTCAGACATCGAGTGTCCTTTATAACGGTAAGTACGGATTTCTAAAAAGGTAGGACCTTCTCCTGCACGTGCACGTTGTACAGCCTCATCCATTGCATTGTGAACCGCAACTACATCCATTCCATCCACAGGTGCACTAGGCATATCGAATCCTAATCCCATTTTATAGATATCTTGCATATTCGTTGTGCGTTGTACAGAAGTTCCCATCGCATATCCGTTGTTTTCACAAACAAAGATTACTGGAAGTTTCCATAACATCGCCATATTCAACGTTTCATTAAATGCGCCTTGACGAACTGCACCATCTCCCATATAACATACATTCACATTGTCGTTACCTAAGTATTTCTCTGCAAATGCAATTCCTGCTCCTAAAGGTATTTGGCCTCCAACGATACCATGACCGCCCATAAACTTATGCTCTTTGGAAAAAAAGTGCATCGAGCCTCCTTTACCTTTTGAACATCCTGTCGCCTTACCATAAAGCTCTGCCATACATGCGTCTGCAGAAACTCCTTTTGCCAATGCGTGTGCATGATCACGATAAGCTGTGATTAAAGAATCTTCTGGTTTAATAACAGACATAGTACCTGCTACTACAGCCTCTTGACCAATATATAAGTGACAGAATCCACGGATTTTTTGTTGGCCATATAATTGACCAGCTTTCTCTTCAAATTTGCGCATGAGTAGCATGGATTTATACCACTCTAGGTAGGTTTCTTTTGTTATAGGTGTTGAACTCATTTCTAAGTGTTGAATTTCTTTACTTAACTGACCACAAATTTAATCAATTTCTACGATATTTTTGTTATTTTTTAGGTTACATTTCCTGCTTTTATATGCAGTATTGTCAAAATATCTTCATGTTATCCTTTTGTCTCTGTTTTACCTAACCTAAAATCAAGATTAACCTCTGACAATGCGCGAACTTCAACTCCCCTACTGAATAACATTCCTGCTTTCTAAAAGCTTCAATTTTGACTAAACAAACTTAATGATTCAATAAAATACGCAATAAATCTTCTCTTCTAACTTTCTGTTGTTCACCAGATTTCATGTTTTTTAGGGTTAGTTCTCCAGAATGCATTTCTTCTTCGCCTACTAGGAGCACATAAGGGATTTGTTTAGCATCTGCAAAGCTCATCTGTTTTTTCAATTTTACAGGAGAAGGATACAACTCTACCGCTACATTTGCTTCCCTCAATTCTTGAAGAATAGGTAAATTAAAGGAATCCATTCCTTCACCAAAATTAATAATAAGCAATTGCGTACGTTCATCATTACTTGGCGGGAATAAATTCAATTCTTCCAAAACATCATAGATACGATCCGCTCCAAAAGAAACCCCCACTCCAGTTAAATCTTTAAGTCCGAACATCCCAGTCAAATCATCGTATCGACCTCCGCCGCCTATACTTCCCATTTGTACCTCGTTTGTTTTTACCTCAAAAATACATCCGGTATAATAATTTAGTCCGCGAGCTAAGGTAATATCTACTTCAACAATTTGTTCTAGTAATGCTCCTTGACCAAATTTCTCCAGATAGGCAAACACAGTTTCTATCTCAGCTATACCTTTCAAACCAATTTCTGAACTACTTAATACCTTTTTCAAAGACTGAAGCTTATCTTCATTCTTTCCTTGAAGTGAAATAATGGGCTCCAATACCTGAATATCATCTTCTGTAAATCCTCTGGAAAGAAGTTCATTCTTTACACCTTCAAAACCTATTTTATCCAATTTATCGATAGCCACTGTCATATCCACAATCAAAGAAGGTTTTCCAACTATTTCTGCAATACCAGATAAGATCTTACGATTATTCAGTTTAATATTAAAATCTTGTAAACCTAGTTTCTTCAATGCTTCAGCATAAATCAATATAAACTCAGCCTCATTCAATAAAGAATCTGATCCTACAACATCCACATCACATTGGTAAAATTCTCTATAACGCCCCCTTTGTGGTCGATCAGCACGCCATACTGGTTGAATTTGAAATCTCTTGAAAGGTAAGGCAATCTCATTTTGATGCATAACCACATACCTCGCAAATGGCACCGTCAAATCATAACGCAAAGCTTTCTCGCTAATTTGAGGAATTAAGGAATTGGAATCCTTAGCGCTTAACTTATCCGCAGAAACTTTACTTAAATAATCGCCGGAGTTTAAAATTTTGAAAATCAACTTATCCCCCTCATCTCCGTACTTCCCTGTTAATGTACTCAAGTTTTCAAAAGACGGAGTTTGAATTTCACTAAATCCAAATTTTTTAAATATGGGTTTTAAAGTATTAAATATATAATTTCTTTTCTCCATTTCTCTGGGAGAGAAGTCACGTGTTCCTTTTGCTAACGAGGGTTTAATAGTTGCCATGTCGCAAAGGTAGGAAAATTCGTATGATTAATTTGGAGCAGTTTATAATTTGCAATATTGCCTTAACAGCTATGCTTTTGGGGGGAAGTTAGGAGAAGATTTCTTAAAGGGCTTCTTCAAAAATCTTCAAATATTCGCAGGCTTTCTCTGCTGCAGATTTTTCTGCACTTTTCTTATTAAAATCACGACCAATTCCACAGTCTTCACCGTCTACAACTACTTTAATGGAAAACATTTTTGTAGACTCCCCCTCGGGGTTATCTATTTGTAAAAATGCGACTTCCTTGCCAGAGTGTTGACACCATTCAATCAACCTGCTCTTGAAATTCGTCTCCGTCATTTCGAGGTGATGAATATCAACATGGGTTTTGATAATCCTTCCTAAAAGAAATTCCCGGGTAAACTGATAGCCTTTATCTAAATAAACCGCACCAATCAATGCTTCGAAAGCATCTCCTAATAATGAGCCTTGCTTATTAGGATAACTAATCATACGTGCATCGTATTCGATAAGTTCGTTGAATCCTAGTTTTTTAGAAAGTTGGTTTAAATTGACACGTGAAACAATTTTCGAACGCATTTCCGTTAGAAAACCTTCGTCTTTATAGGGGTACAATTTGAATAATAATTCTGCAATCACAGAGCCTAAAACGGCATCACCTAAAAACTCCAACCGTTCATTACTATTTTTAACTCCATCTTTAACCCAAGTCGCTACAGATTTATGGCGAAATGCCATTTGGTATAAGCGAACATTTCCAGGAACGAACCCTAAAATATTTTTTAGTTTTCGGACATAGATTCGATTAGGAGACAGATATAGATTATAAACCTGTTTAATAGGCATGTTATGCAAAATAAGAAATAGGTAGTTGCTAGCAACTACCTATTATTTATGACTAGCCTGAAAATACCATTCAACATATTATCCGTTGAATTTTTTCACTATGATTGTCGCGTTATGTCCACCAAAACCAAATGTATTGCTCAAAGCGGCGTTTACAACCCTTTTCTGGGCCTTATTAAATGTAAAATTTAATCGACTATCAATTTCAGGATCATCTGTAAAATGATTAATTGTAGGTGGTACAATATCATTCTTAACCGCCAGGATAGAAGCTACTGCTTCTACTGCTCCGGCTGCACCTAATAGATGGCCTGTCATTGATTTCGTAGAACTGATGTTCAAGTTATAGGCATGCTCTCCAAATAAATCGACTATAGCTTTGGTTTCACTGACATCTCCAACTGGGGTAGATGTGCCGTGAACATTGATATAATCAATATCTGAAAAATCCATTCCTGCGTCTTTGATTGCCATAGTCATCGCTAATTTAGCACCCAATCCTTCCGGGTGTGATGCGGTGATATGATAAGCATCGGCACTCATTCCTCCGCCAACAATTTCTGCATATATTTTTGCACCGCGTGCTAAAGCATGTTCTAAGCTTTCCAATATAATCGCTGCTGAACCTTCCCCTGAAACAAAACCATCACGATCTTTATCAAAAGGTCTGGATGCTGTTTTAGGATCATCATTGCGGGTAGAAAGGGCATGCATTGCATTAAAACCTCCTATACCTGCTTCATTAATAGTGGCTTCTGAGCCTCCAGTAATAATGACATCCGAACGTCCTGAACGAATGTAAGTAAATGCATCTATCATCGCATTGGTAGCTGATGCACAGGCAGATACTGCAGAAAAATTGGGACCTTGAAGTCCATGACGCATCGAAATATGTCCTGGCGCAAGATCTATTAACATTTTTGGAATAAAAAATGGATTAAATCGTGGAGTACCATCTCCTTTGGAATAAACGGCAACTTCTTCCGTAAAAGTAGTTAACCCTCCGATTCCAGATCCCCATATTACTCCAATTCGTGTTCTATCAAGTTCATCGAAATTCAACCCTGCATCCTTTACCGCTTCATCGGTTGATGCGATTGCATATTGAACGAAAGGATCCATTTTACGGGCTTCCTTACGATC
The DNA here is from genome assembly GCA_036781025.1 of Sphingobacterium sp. Taxonomy (GTDB): domain Bacteria; phylum Bacteroidota; class Bacteroidia; order Sphingobacteriales; family Sphingobacteriaceae; genus Sphingobacterium. Next base: position 9,904 of record DAIQBS010000090.1, read on the forward strand.
CATATACTGCAATGGATCAAATCCCTTTACTTCACAAGCAAATTGTGTCTTGAATTTTGACGCATCAAAATGCGTGATAGGAGCGGCTCCAC
>DAIQBS010000091.1:0-9970 GCA_036781025.1 Sphingobacterium sp.
GAGGACAAGATTAACCTGAATTTCCTGAATATGGCTTCTTAGTCAATTTGATTTTCTTTCAATTCATTAAATTCAGTAAAATCATTTCCTCAGTGGTTCAAAATATCATGGAGACGGCAGCTGTTGGTCAGGCTTCGCCTGATAAATCAAACAAGTAACACCCCTAAATACTAATTACTAAATACTAAATACTACCAAAATCACTCATCCCTCAAACTATCCACTGGATTTGCAACAGCAGCCTTAATGGTTTGATACCCTATCGTCAACAAACACAAAACAATAGAACACAGTCCAGCTATTAAGAAATAATACCATTTAATTTCAATTTTATAACTGTATTCATTCAACCAGTTATTCATGACCCACCATGCAATTGGAGAACCAATTAAAATAGAAACTATAATAAGGCTTAAGAAATCTTTGGAAAGCAAGGTTGTAAGCTGCGTAAATGATGCTCCCAAGACCTTTCGAACAGCAATTTCTTTCGTTCTGATTTCAGCCATATAAGAAATCAATGCCAACAATCCCAAACAAGAAATAAATATGGTTAATCCAGCAAAAACTTTGGAAAGCGTTCCAATGGACTGTGCAAATTCAAATTTAGTCTCATATTCCTTATCCACAAATTTAAATTCAAAGGGATAATCCGGATTATATTTCTTAAAAATTGGTTCTATAATTTTCAGTTGATCCGCCAAATTTCCATTCTCCTTCATGCGATAGTGAATAGTACTAAAAAAAGATTTAGCCCCTTCGATAATCATTGGATTAATTCCTTGAAATGGAGAATCTATGATAAAATCTTTAATTACTCCGACCACTTTATAGGTCCGATTTCCATAAATTACTTCAGTTTCTAATGGATTTTTTAAGTTCATTTTCTTAACCGCTGTTTCAGTAAGCATTACGGCATTACTATCCGTAGAAAATTTATAGATATCGATTTCGCGACCGGAAACCAATTGCATTTTAAATGTTTTAATTAGATCTGCATCCACACTAAATCTATTAAAAGAAACTTTCAAATCGTCTGGCGTAGCTCCTGTCCATCGATACCCCATACTGTTACTATACCTCATGGTCACAGGAGAATAAGTCTTACTAACCGATTCCACCACATTGCTGGCTAAAAGTTCCTGACGGATTAGTTCATAATTCTTTTTTAAGGAACCATTAAATTCTGTATATAACAAATTGGATTGGTTATAACCTTGATCCCGGTCTTTAGTATATTCAATTTGCTTGGAAATAATAATGGTAGAAATAATCAATATGATGGCAATTGCAAATTGCATAACAACCAAAATGGAACGAAAACTTAATTTACCTTTATAAGAATTTAATTTCCCTTTTAAACCTTTAAGAGGCTTAAATGAAGAAATAATGAAGGCAGGATATATTCCTGCAAATAATCCGACAAAAAGAACCCAGGCTACCATTTTCAACCAAGTTGCTCCATCTAAAAATGAAATGCTCAAATTCTTACCTAATAAAGAATTAAATGCAGGTAAAACTAAAACAAGCAGTATAATGGATATCACGAAGGACACAAACGTTATTAAAAGACTTTCTATTAAAAATTGAAAAATTAGACCTCGCCTATTGGCGCCAATCACCTTTCTAACAGCTATTTCTTTCGCTCGCTTTTCACTCCTTGCCGTGCTTAAATTCATATAATTGATACAGGCAACCAATAAGATAAATATACCCACCCAAGATATCAATTTCACCGTATCAATCCTTCCAGATTTATAAGTTCCTCCTGCTCCATTATTATATAAAAAGGAATCTCCAAAAGGAAATGCAAACACTTCTAACGTTGCCTTGATGCCCGCAGGATTTGCATCGCTTTTGAAATGCTCTTGCGTAATTAATTTAACTTTTTTATTAAAAGCTGGCAATGATGTTCCTTCCTTCAATAACACATAAGTAGATACGGTATTATTCAACCAATTGGAATCGACAAAATTCATCTGTTTTCCATATTCCCAAGAGACTAAATAATCAAAATCCATCGACGTATTATTAGGTAAATCCTTTAATACTGCCTGAACATTCATGACATCCGAAGAATCTATTTTAACCGTTTTTCCAATTGGATTTTCATCGCCAAACAATGATTTTGAAAAGCTTTCCGTTAACACAATAGATTTTGCATCCTTCAATAAATTCCTCTTATCCCCGGCAATGATGGGAAAACTAAATAAATCAAAGAAACCCGGATCTACCATGGAACCTTGTTTCATTAATTTCTTTTCTCCATGAGCTATTAAAAAAGTGAAACCAGACCGATAAGAAGTAAAAGATTCCACCTCAGGATATTCTTCTTGGAGTGTTGGTCCCATAATTTTTGGAGTCCAAGACCAAGCAAATTTCTCACCTTGGTACATATCCCTATTACTCATGATGTACAAGCGATCTTGTTTTTCATGAAAGCGATCTGTACTCAACATATTCTCCAACCACAAGGCAACTAATAATGCCCCTGCAATTCCTATAGCAAGACCAAGTATATTCATAGCAGAAAATCCCTTATTCTTTAAAAGATTTCTCCAGGCAATTATGAAATATCTTTTCAACATTTTTAATAGTATTTAGTATTTAGTACTTAGTATTTAGATGCTCAACTTTGCTTTTTTTGAACCTCTGAGAACCTGAAACAACTGATTTTAATGAATTGAAAGAAAATCAAATTGAATAAGAAACTATATTCAGTAATTTCAGAATAATCATTTCCTCTGTGGTTCAAAAAACATCGAGCTTTCCCAGGCGAAGCCTGCTTATCTCATATCTGATGTCTAAAATCTTATGTCTCATGTCTAAAATCCTATATCTCACATCTCCTTATTCATTTCTTATGCTATCTACGGGATTTGCCTTGGCAGCGAAATACGATTTCGACAACAAAACTAAGGATGCTATCACCAGCAACAACAACATCGATAGCGGAAATAACCACCAGCTCATTTCCGTTTTATACGAATAATCATTTAACCAATTATTACCTAAATACCAAGCAATAGGAAAGGCAATCACACAAGCGATTCCTACTAAAACCAATTGATTCCGAAGTAATAAGAGAATGATTTCAATTACTGAAGCTCCCAGTACTTTTCGTATACCTATTTCTTTCGTTCGTTGGTTTGCTGTAAAAATGGCTAATCCAAACAATCCCAATCCTGCGATTAAGATGGAAAGCGAAACGGCCCAAGTCAGCAACTTTGACAATTGCTGCTCCTTCGTGTAAAATTTTGCTAAATGCTCATCTAAAAACGTAAATTCAAATTCATTATTCGGAAATATTGCAGCATATTCCTTTTCTATTTTACTCAAAGCTGTTTTCCATGTCTCAGGATGATTCACATCAAGTTTCACATGAAAAACATAACCTCGATCTGTACCGTAATAGATTAATGGCCTAATCGGATTTTTTGCCGAACTGATATCAAAGTCTTTCATCACCCCAACAATCAACATTTCTCCATTATTCAAGCTTAATCCCAAAGCATCCTCTGGCTTTTCTAATTTTAATATGCCTAATGCTTTCTCATTAATTAAGGCTTCCGAACTGGAGTCTAACAAACGGATGTTCCTTCCTGCAACGAGTGGAATATCATATACCTCCGTAAAATGTTCATCTCCATTTCGGGCATCAATATTTAACTGTTCCGCATTTTCCTGATGATCTACTTTCACACTTGTCGTCATATGACCTAAAAATGCAGGAGATTGGTTACCAAAACTTAAACCTTTTAATTCTGGAATTGCTGCCAATTTATTTCCCAACAACTTCGCTTTTTCTACATTTTGATAGGCTCCAGGAACATTAATGTTCACAACAGCCTCCTTGTCAAATCCCATATCTTTTTCAGAAACAAAATCAATTTGTTTCACAACAATAAATACACAGATTAAGAACACTTGAGCTAGGAGAAACTGAAATATGGTTAATGCTTTTCTCACCCAGGAACTGCGGCTCAAATTGGAATTTTTACTCATTTGATTTTTTAAAGCCAACAGGGGTGCATAACCTGTCATTATCCAAGCCGGATAAAAACCAGCTAAAAAAGTGACTACAAAGAGTTGCAATACCACAAACAACAATATCCAACTATAATAAACTTTAGCTAAACTTAATTCTTTAGGTATAAATCCCTCAAAGGCGTTCAGAAAAATCGGTGTAAGCAACAAGGATAATATGGATGCTGTTAAAGTGATTAAAAAGGTCTCCAATAAAAATTGACTGGATAATTTCCACTTCGAACTACCTAAGGTTTTTCGGATACCCACCTCTTTAGCTCGCTCTATGGATTGAGCAGTAGATAAATTAATGAAGTTCACTACCCCGAGGCTGAGCAGAAAAATTGCGAGGATGATTAAGTTTCTTAAGGTCTCGGGTTTCGTTGCACTATAATTGTATTCCGGATTGAAATGTACATCCGATAAAGGCTGAAGTTCAAAATTATCTTTAAATCCCTCCTCCTTCTTTTTATATTTTCCCAACAAGTTCATAATCGCTTTTTCAGCAGCTTTAGGATCCGTATGAGTAGCCAACTTGACAAGACTAAGATTGGAATCATTGTAATTATTCCAACGTTCCCAGCTAAAGGCATCTACCAGTTTAGGGTAATTCGGAATGGTCGCTGTGGATATAAAACTGCTGTATTTAAAGTCCGAATTTTCGTTCATTTCTGCTACCACAGCCGCCACCGTTAAATTGACGGAATCAGAAAATACAAGCGTTTTCCCCAACACCTCTTCTAAAGGAATGTTTGGAAAGAATTTCAACTGATCTTTCTCCGTCAACACTATGGTATTTGGCTGATTTAGCACCTTCGCATCTCCAGCTAACCATTGATGGGGATAGAGGTCAAAGTATTGACTGTTCGTTAAAATCAGACCTCTATTTTTAGTAAATAACTTAAAGTCATCTTTCCCATTACCTATTACCTTAATCGAATTGTTATTAGGAATCAATAGCGGCACAACCACCTCCATCATCGAAAGCTCCTCATCCATAGCCCGAATCAATGGAGTCAAGGTTCCTGCCAATTTAAATTCACCATTGGTCACCACCCGAAACACACGATCCCGATCCTTCACATGTTTATCAAAACTATAATCATAGGACACTAATAAAAAAATCACTAGCGTAGCACTAACCCCAATAGCCAAACTCAACACATTGATGAACGTCATCAATTTATTGTTTTTAATTTTCCGTAATGCAGTTTTAAGAATCATTCTTAGTAGTATTTAGTACTTAGTATTGAGTATTTAGAAATTTAAGCCTCTTATATGAGTTTGTAGTTTATTGTAATTTATGCTCCCTTAATGTTCTATTCATTTTTTTTAATTTATTTTCAGCCTTACATATCTAAGTACTAAATACTAAGTACTAAGTACTACCCTTCTACTCATCCCTCAAGCTATCCACAGGATTTGTGTTAGCGGCTTTTAGGGCTTGATAGCTGATTGTGAGGATGCTGGCTGTAAAAATAAATACAGCTCCGATGAGGAAAGGTACCCAACTGATCTCTATTCGATAAGCAAAATCCGACAACCAGGCATTACACATCCACCACACTAGAGGGGAAGCAATGAGCAAGGCAAGGGCTAGTAATTTCAAGTAATCCTGAGAAAGCAAAGTCACAATCTTAGCCATTGAAGCACCTAAAACTTTTCGAATGCCTATTTCTTTACTTCGTTGGTAGGCGGCTATAGTCGATAAACCAAACAAACCTAAACAACTGATGATAATAGCAATAGCTGTACATACATTGGTTAACGTCAAGAGCATTTGTTCTTTTTTGTAGAGCGAGGCGATGCTTTTGTCCATAAATTCATAGCTAAAGTCTTCTGCTGGAAAAAACCTTTCCCATTTCTTTCCTACAGCAGCCATCACCTGATCAACCTCCCTACTTGTACTCGTTGATAAACGAATATTTATGGTTCCTGCATTTCCCATATGAGTTCTTAAAGCAAGAGGCTCTATGGCAGCATAAAAGTTGCTGATATGAAAATCTTTAACTACTCCAACAATCGGATACCGATGATTCCCTTGTCCAATTAATTTTCCTAAAGCATCTTCTGGAGAAGCAAATTGAAACATCTTCATGGCAGTTTCATTGATGATAAAAGAACTAACTGTATCGGAAGGAATCAAATTCGCACCAGCGATTAACTGCATACCATACACACTTAAATAGGCGGTATCTACAGATTTTAAAAAAATGCGATGACCTTCACTCTCCTGTTCGCCAGGATTTCGAACGGTATAAACAGATGAACTATGCCTATCAGTCATTGGCTTTTGTCCTAAACTCAAATGCGCTATTCCAGGAATCTTTCTTAATTCGGTAATTAAGGTCTGTCTTTTGCTTTCGAAATTTTCTATATCCCACAACTTAAATGGGATATCACTAACCAAAACCGCGTCCTTTTTAAATCCCAAGTCCTTCTGTATCGCATAGGTCAATTGCTGACCAATGATAATGGCAGAAATAATAAATACTAATGCTACCACAAATTGAAAGACGATAAATAACTTCCGAATATTCAACTTAACTTTTCCTAAAGTAACCTTGCCTTTATTTCTAAAAATATCAACCGCATTCACTTTAGTCATTATCCAGGAAGGATAAATTCCTGCAACCAATAAAGTAAGGATGAAAATGAAAAGTATGAAAATAATTAAACTCCAGGAATTGACATACCTCAAGTTTTCCATGGAAAAGAATTCAGAAAAGGAATGCATCACAAGGTAACTGAGCGGAATAGAAAGCAATAATGCCAATAAAACAACCCAAGTTGTTTCCATTAACATTTGAAGGATTAAATGGCTTCCCTTACTTCCTAATGTTTTTCGAATACCAATTTCTTTATTACGTTGAGGAATTAAAGCTGTAGTTAGATTGATATAATTGATGCATGCAAGAATCAATAAGAATAGAGCAACACCTATTAAAGCATAGATCACTTTCTTACTTATTTTTGAAGCACCAAAATCAGAGATTTCTGTCGTAAAATGTGACTCTAAAATCGGTAATTTCTCTATCTCTCGATTATATTTATACGTTACTTTTTTCTCCTGATTAAAAAGCTTCCAATTGGCTAAGACTTTCTTTTGTACTTGATCCAACAATTGATTTGCCTCCAATTCATTATTGGTTTGAAAGTATACCATATCAGAAGAATTGGTATTCGTCCAATTCACCAAACTTAAATCAATACTCGACTTCTGCAGAAGCATAAATTCCTCTCCCCGAAATTCCGAAGGATAATCCAATGCTTTTATTATACCTGTGACAGATACTTGAACGCTATCGTCATAAACTATTGTTTTTCCTATGATATCCTCCAACTGCTGATTAGGAAAATAATATCGAGCCCTAGATTCGGTCAATACCACCTCTTTAGAACTACTTAAGGCAGAATGCTTATCCCCTCCCAACCAAGTATAATTCAGTAGATCAAAATAACTGGGTTCTGTTCTATAAATTTGCTGCTTTTCAAAATCCAACAACTCCTTAGCCAGGCTTCTACTTCTCCCCTCAGGAACAAAAACCGATTGCGTATAAGTCTTAAAAAGTGGAGCCAATGTTTTATACCCTGTCAACTCTTCTTTCATGTAAAAATAAATCGGCGCAGAAATCCCACCAGAAAAACTGTAATTCCCTTCCTCACCCATCTTCGATACCAAACGATACGTATGCTCCTTACTCGCTAAGCCCTGTTCATAACTTAACTCATAATTCACATACTTATAGATCACCCAACAGGAAGTTATCCCTATAGTCAATCCCAACACATTTAAAAAGGTATACAACTTATTCCTAAGCAAATGTCTTAAACTATATAGTAGCATGTTTCTAAACATTTGATTTAGATTTTAGATTTGAGACATGAGATTTGAGACATGTAACTCTTGGTTCAATTTCTCGATGAAATTGAATAGGAACTGTGAATGATTGTGACTTATCATTAATCAATTTGATTGAAGCTTGGTTCTTATGTCTCATACCTAATGTCTTATATCTAAAAATTGTTTGTAAGCTTTACTCTAATGTCTCATGTCTATTGTCTAATGTCTAATGTCTAATGTCACTCATCCCTCAAGCTCTCAACCGGATTCACTTTGGCGGCTTTGATCGAATGATAACTCATGGTAATGAATGCGATGATTAAGGTAAAGATGGCCGGAACGACAAACATCCACCACTGAACCTCTAATTTGAAGGCAAATTCTTCCAACCATTTATGAATTGCCCACCAAGATATAGGAGTGGCAATCAAGATGGAGATAAGGATAAGTTTGATATAATCTTTCGACAGTAGCGATACAATTCCCGAAATAGAGCTTCCTAATACTTTACGGATACCGATTTCTTTGGTTCGCTGTGCGGTACTGATCATCACTAAACCAATCAACCCTAAGCAACTAATTAATATGGTAATTCCTGTTGATAAATTAATAATCTTCGTAAACCTGTAATCGGATTCATATAAACTTTTGATATGTTCATCATAAAAGCTATAAGAAAATGGAGCATTCGGATAAAATTCTTTCCACTCTTTCTCTATATTGGAAATAGCTTGTTTCCATTGATTCGGATCATCATTTAAACGAATATTTATACGTTGCAACATCCCCTTGGCTTTCGTAGGACTTAAGGCAATGGGTTCTAATGCGGAATGAAAATTCTTATTATGAAAGTTTTCTACTACCCCCACAATACGAATAGGTTTATCGGAAATTTTCACCACCTGACCTGTAGCTTCTTGTGCAGATTTAAAACCCAAATTCTTGATGGCAATTTCATTTAACACCACACCTGAATTCGTATCCGCAAGACTTAAAGCCCTTCCCGCCAACAACTTCAATTGATATACATCAAAATAATCACTTTCAATATATTTAAACGGCATATTAACCCTAACCTCTCCGGTATCCGATTGGTGAAACACATTGTTTCCCCAATGGTCATTATTCATAATCAGATGACCCAAACTAACACTGGAGATATCTTTATATTTCAATAGATTATTCTTTAATATAAAAGGATCTTTAGTTGCCCCTTGACTCGCTTTAAAAGGCAATTGTAAATTTATGATCGCATGTTTATTGAACCCTGCATCTTTGACCATCATAAACCGCAATTGAAGACCCATGATGATGGTAAGTACAACAAATGCCTGAGCGATGATAAATTGAAATACAATCAATACTTTTCGTATAGATAGATTCCCACCAGAGATTTTTGCAATACCTTTTAATTTTAGGACATCAACAATTTGTACTTTATTGATAAGGTATAGCGGATAGATACTGCTTAATAATGTCAACAACAGAATCAATCCTATTAAAAATGAGCTAATAAAACCTATGTTTTGAAATGCATGTATATTCTCAGGAAGGTAATTGTCAAAAGATTTTTCAAAAATCTTAACCAACGGCCAGGACAATAAAAGCGCAAAAAGGCAAATGAAAAAAGTCTCCATGATGAAGGAAATATTCGCATGACGTGGCTGCTCACCTAAGGTTTTACGAATACCGATCTCTTTAGCACGATATGGCACTTGCGCGGTGGAAAGATTGATATAATTTATACAGGCAAGGATTAAAAGGAATCCAGCAATTCCCATCATTCCATATAATACCTTTTTATCTACTGAATCGTTGAGCTGCAAGTTAAAATGAACCTCATCTAAAGGAGCAAGTTTCAATCCAGCCTTCAAATTAAATTTACTAAATTCAGCATCAGTCATTTCGACCAACTTTTTATTGGCCAATTTTAAAAATTCTCCTGATTGGTTTGGACTTTTTAGTTTTATAAAAATTTTATAATTCGAATTGGAACTTAACCAATTATTCTGTTCATTTTTATTTTCGCTGAATTGCAAAAATTCTTTGGAGGTAAAGCTACTAGGGTAGTCTAAATCCTTAACGATTCCACTTACGGTATAT
>DAIQBS010000092.1:0-9477 GCA_036781025.1 Sphingobacterium sp.
AAGAAGAATGGTCCAAGCATGGCGGTTTATTTCAAATGGTTCAAATGTGGGTGAACTTACCTGCAAAAGATAAGGAAACTGCACCTCATTATCAGGATTTGTTATATGATAAAATTCCTTCAGTAGCTTTGCAGGATGGAGGATATGTGAAAGTAATTGCAGGCAATTATCAGGAACAAGCTGGTTTGGCAACAACTTACTCAGCAATTGAACTTTATAATGTGTATTTACAAAGTGGAAATCAAGCAGATTTTACCTTACCGGTGGATTATAATACCGCGATCTTGGTGATTAATGGAACTATTGAAATTAACGGTCATGAACAGGTTTCCAAAGATAGCTTTGTGATGTTTGAAAATGGAAAAGCAGCTACTTTTCATATGAAATCTTTAAGTGATGATAGTATAGTGCTTGTATTGAGTGGAAAGCCTTTGAATGAACCAGTAGCACATTACGGACCATTTGTGATGAATACGCAAGAGGAATTGAACCAAGCTTTTGAAGATTTTAGAAATGGGAAGTTTGGGACGCTTTAAATTTTCTAAAAAATAAAATTCTTCTAAACAAAACGTCCATTATGTAGGTTCTATTCTTGTATAGAAAAAGGATTATGGATAATTAACTATGGAGTTCATTTGGACTCCATATTTTTTAATTTCATCAAATGGGGAAATTGGAGAAATATCATCAGAAAAGAGATTTCGGTCAGACAGCGGAGCCTAAAGGTAAATTAGATAAGAAGAAATCTACCAAGTTGAAGTTTGTAGTCCAGCGTCATGATGCCAGGAGATTACATTATGATTTTAGACTGGAATTGGATGGTGTTTTGAAAAGTTGGGCAGTTCCCAAAGGCCCCTCATTAAATCCTAAAGATAAGCGTTTGGCGGTGATGGTGGAAGATCATCCGATTGATTATCAAAAATTTGAAGGAATCATTCCCAAAGGAAATTATGGTGCAGGGCATGTACAAATTGTTGATTCTGGGTACTATGAATTTCTTACAGCGGTAGATGAAGAACAATTTCTGCATGAACTGCAAGAGGGTAGTATAAAATTCAAACTTCAAGGACATCTACTGAAGGGAGAGTTTGCATTAGTTCGAATGAAACAGGATGCAGAAAATCAATGGCTACTGATTAAACATCAGGATAAATATGCTGTGGATCGGGCCTATGATATGGAAGATGAAATTCGAGTAAAACCAAATAAGAAGAATGTAAAAAATGAATCTTTAACTTCCATAAACCTGGAAAGTAAGGATGAAAAGTTGTACGGACAACTCCAGGAGAAAGGTCCCATGCTCTGTAAAAGTTCAACGGAACTACCGGTAGAAGCAGATTGGATTTTTGAAAAAAAATACGATGGATATCGTATAGTTGCTATTAAAGAAGCACAAAAAATTCAATTGTTGTCCAGGAATGGAAAAGATATGAATAAACAATTTCCAAGTTTGGTAAAAGAGTTAAAAACTTGGGAACATGAATTTATATTTGATGGAGAATTGGTGATTGAAGATAGCCATGAAAAATCTCATTTTCAATTGCTACAAAGTGGTGAACCTACCCAGAACAATCTATCTTTAATCTTTTATGTGTTTGATTTACTAAGTTTAGACGGCGTTGATTTAAGATCTTATTCCTTGATAGAGCGGAAAGATGTATTGAACCTTTTAATAAATAAACATTCAGATGCTGCTTTAGTGAGGAGAGTGGAATTATTAAAGGGAACCAGAGAAACGATACAAGCACATGCTGAAAATCAGGGTTGGGAAGGTGTCATTGCAAAAGAAAAAGATAGTACCTATCATCTGGGAAGAAGAAGTGGGAGTTGGTTAAAAGTAAAGTTTAAACAGAGTCAAGAAGCAATAATTTGCGGTTATACCAAGGGAGAAGGATCCAGGAAAGGTTTTGGAGCTTTGCTGTTAGGAATTTATGAATTTGGGCAATTAACGTATATTGGAAACTGTGGCACAGGTTTTTCGGATTCTTTCCTGAAGGACCTAAGTAAAAAACTTAAACAAATAAGTACAGACATTAATCCGTTTTCGGATGATGAACAAATTCCTAAACGGTCACAGGTGACATGGGTGGAGCCGAAAATGGTTTGTGAAGTTTATTTTTCAGAATGGACAAAGGATTTAAAACTTAGGCATCCAGTTTTTAAAGGATTACGTGTGGACAAGGAACCCGAAGAAATTACCAAGGAGGAACTATTAGACGATGAAGAGGTGGGTATCATCAAAAAGGATGGTTTTGAGATTTCACTTACTAATCTTGATAAATTATATTGGCCAGTGGAAAAAATCACTAAGGGTCAAATGATTCAATATTATGATCGTATAGCGAACTATATTTTACCTTATTTAAAAGATAGGCCTATTTCAATGCATCGATTTCCTAATGGAATTGAACAAAAAAGTTTCTTTCAAAAGGATGTTGAACCTTCCAATATTCCTCAATGGGTAAAAACTAGCTCTATTTACGCTGAAAGTACAGGGAAGCATATTGATTATTTATTAATCAACAATGAAGCAAGTTTACTCTATGTAGCGAACTTAGGGTCGATTGAAATTAACCCCTGGTTAAGTACCATTCAGCAGTTGGAGAACCCGGATTTCGCAGTTTTAGATTTAGATCCCAATGGGGCTGACTTTAAGGAAGTTGTTGCTGTAGCTTTGAGTGCAAAACAACTATTTGAAAAAATAGGGGTGAAGCCGTTTATTAAAACTTCCGGCTCAACAGGTCTTCATATTTTTATATATGTAGATGGTAAATATCCATATGAATTAGTACGAGATTTTGTACAATTAATTGCTGAAATTATTCATGAGCAGCATCCTGAAACTACGAGTTTGATTCGTGATCCTAAAAAAAGAAAAGGACTGATTTATCTGGACTATCTACAAAATAAGAAGGGGCAAACGATAGTTGCTCCGTATGCTGTTCGTCCGAAACCTGCAGCTACGGTCAGTGCGCCGTTGCAGTGGAAAGAGGTAACTGCTAAATTGAAAATTTCTGATTATCATATTTTCAATATGCCTATGCGATTGAAAGAACTAGGCGATATATGGAAAGATATGTGGAAGCATCCTGCAAATCTCAAAAAAGCAATCTCTAAACTTTAAGCTAAACTGGCTTTCAGTTTATTCAATAAGTCGGAAGCTTTTGTATTTTCCACCTTCATTTTTCGGATGCTAGCACGTTTACCTTTCGCTTTTTGCTTAATAATTTTTAATAAGTCCTGACTATATTCGTTTTTATAACTGGAAATGTCAAAGGGTTTATTGTGGTATTTAATAAGGTCCAAGGCCATTTTCATTTCCTCCCTTGAAATGCGTATTCCGCTGGGAATCTTGAGGTCCTGGGAGTCCCGGATTTCCTCTTCAAACCTTATTTTATTTAACACTAGAATATCCTGATAAGGCTTAATGATAGCAAGGTTTTCTACATTTCGCATGACAAATGATCCTAATCCAGCAGTTTTACTTTTTTGTAATGCTTTTAACAAGAGTTGATAAGCTTTTTCTCCAGACTTCTGTGGTTCTAAATAATAGGGGGTATCAAAATATATGGAATCTATTTCTTCCAATTTAACAAAGGAATTTAAATGAATAAGTTTTGATTTTTGAGGGCTAGCTTCTTCAAAATCCGCTTCTTCGAGAACAATGTATTTATCTTTCAGGAAGTAACCTTTAACAATATTATCCCAAGGAACTTCTTTTCCTGTTTTTTCATTAACTCGTTTATATTTAATGTTGGAATGGTCTTTTCGATCCAGCATATCTAAATCCAAAGAACTGCTTTCTGTAGCGCTGTAAATTTTTATTGGAATATTTACCAAACCAAATCCTATTGCTCCTGTCCAAATTGCTCGCATAGTTTACTATTTTATAATAGAACAAATATTCCGACTTTCTGTTTATCAATTGGGTAAATCTTCATTAGATACTGATAAAAATATGAGCATACTAAATATATTTACTGAAGGAGTAGAATGGGATTTTCTATATGAAATTATTGGTAGATCCTTAATCATGTTCCTACTTATATTGCTTGTACTTCGAATTTCAGGTAAACGAGGGGTAAGGCAATTAACTTTGTTTGAAGTTGCGATAGTTTTAGGGTTAGGTTCAGCGGCTGGGGATCCTATGTTTCAAGAAGATATTCCCATATTATACGCCGCCATAGTTTTGTTTACTGTGATCCTATTGTATAAATTAATCACTTGGTTAGCTTCAAAATCTCAATTTGCAACAGAATTACTTGAAGGAAAGCCCATGCTGGTAGTAAAAGATGGTATGTTTGATACCAATCAAATGAACGGAATGGATTTTTCAAAGTTGGAATTTTTTACTGAATTAAGAAATCTTTCCATTGAGCATTTAGGACAAGTTCGAAGGGCTCTGCTGGAAACAGATGGATCTATGAGTGTATTATACTATTCTAAAGAAGAAATCCGCTATGGTTTACCCCTTTTTCCAGAGCACTATCAAGAAATTAATCAAACGGATTTGAATATTCACTATTTAGCTTGTATGCATTGTGGGCATGTGGTTGGATTTACTCCAATATTTCAAACTTGTGAACGATGTAAGAAAAAGAAGTGGACCAAAGCAATCAATACGAAGAGATTATAGTCAGGACATACATTACAATGCTTGTGCTGATTTTAAAATCAAATAGGCGAACCAAAAAGATAGTGTACTTTCGGCACCTTGATTTTGATTGACCCCATAGGATTCAAGTCCGTCAAAGCAGCCCTTTGTATCTTCGTTAAATAAGGGCAAACCTTTACTGTTGAGTCCCAGAAACCATAAGAAGGATTTCTGAAGTTTCTTAGACATTTCTTGAAAGTTCTGATGTTTTCCCATCTCCTGATAAAGCAACATCATCATCGGAATTTCAATGGGTTGTTGCCCATATTTGCTAAATTCACCTCCATGAGTATACCATTTTTCATTTCCTATAGGCTGTAAATATTCCTGTTGAAAGCATAGTTGGTCTAAAAAGTGAAATGTACGCAAAGCCTCCTTAAAAGAAACCTCGTCTTGTAAGTAGTGACTCGCCCTTAATAATGATAGCGGGAGTATGGCATTATCGTAAGTTAATATGGATTCGTACCAATACCAGTTATCTTTTTTGGCGATCGTTAATTCTTGAAAATTTGCGTCTTTCAGTTTGATTAATATTTCTCGAAGGTCTTGCCGTTCAGGATAATGTGTTAAAATAGCTAAAATCCCTAAAATTGCATATCCTTTGGCTCTTAGCGATGTTAATTCATGTATTTGGCGAATAGCTTTATTTAAAATTTCGAAAGCTATCGCATGATAAGCGGACCATTCGGATTTAGCTATTAGTTCACCTATCGCCCAAATGGTACGACCAAAGCTATCGTCAGAACCTTTGTTTTCTAAGAATGTAAGGTTATAGGACATAAAATTGATGAAATTGCCATCATCTTTTTGCATATAATAAATGTACGATAGGTAAGTAGCTAATAATTGGTCTAGTCCTTCGAGTAAATCTTCATTACTACAGTTGCAAATCAATAATAAACCTCGGCTATTATCATCCAAGCAGTATCCGTGATGATAATTGGGAAGGTTGAATTTGGCATGCTGTATAATACCCGTATCGTTTGTTAACTTGTAAATATGTTTTAAATGAATGTACGGATGGTCCTTAATAAATTTTTCTATTATATATTCTTCTACGTTAGATACATTCATCTTTCCAATTTATTTTAAAGCTGATTTTAATGGCGAATTCTTTACAGGGAAGAACTGTTCTACTTTAAATAATTTGGCCTTCGTTTGGATAAGCTTATTTTTTGACCTTTTTAAAGTACTAGTAGCATTTAATTTGTTAATCAGTGCCATTTGCATTTTCGCTACATTTTTCCAACTCATCTTATTACCTTGTGTGAGAGCTTTTTTTCGGTATTTCTTTAATGATTCAGGATTGTCTATTAAGTTTTGGATACAGGAGGCTAACTGATCTGCTCTATTAAAGTCAAATAATAAGCCTCGTTGTTTTTGCAATAAATCTTTTGCATACCAATATGGTGTGGATATTACAGCTGCTCCAGCTCCCATAGCGAAAGATAAGGTGCCACTGCTAATTTGATTTTCATTTGGATAGGGAGTGACGTAGATATCGCATGCTTTGAGGTAAATTTCCAACAACTCATCGTTGACATACCTGTCTACAAAAATAACTTGACCACTCAATCCTTTAGATGCTGCAAGTTGTATAAGTTCTTGACGATAGGATTCGCCTTCATCTCGAACAACATTGGGATGGGTAGCTCCAAGGATAACATATAGAAAGTTTGGCTCCTTGACCATCGATACGGCTTCAATGGCCGTTTCAAATCCTTTACTACGGCCTAATAAACCAAAGGATAGCATGACCGTCTTTCCTTCAAAGCCTAATCTTTCTTTAGCCTGTTGTGGCGTTGTTTTAAATTGTGGAACACCATGAGGAATATGGCTGATTTTTATTGAAGGAACCTGATAAATATGCTGCAGCATATCAATTGCCCGATTGGTCATTACTGTAATATGATCAGAAGTTTCTGCAATTTTTTGAATGGCATTTTTTTCTGCAAGGGATGGATTCATTAATACGGTGTGCAGATTAACGATCTTTGTAATAGTCAAATGATTTATCAATTCTTGAATATAAGCTCCAGAATCGCCACCAAAAATTCCGAATTCGTGTTGAATTATACAAGCATCGTACTGTTTTGATATCCATTTTCCAGCATAAGTATAATTAGAAAGTTCGTTTCTTAGGATGATATGTTTAACTTCTGGAGGAAACCGTCCTTCCGTTTCATCAGAAATTGCTAAAATTTCTACTTCATTACCTTGAGCAACTAAAGATTTGTACAGATCATGAGTGAAAGTGGCAATGCCACACTTTCTTGGTAGGTAAGTTCCAACAATAATAATTTTCATTGACGTTTTTTTAGTAATGTTTAATAGTAATAGCTGATTCTACAATCATTCCCCGCAGTTACATATTAATAACAACAGAAAAGTCAAATGGTTGTATTCTGGATACAGAATTAGTTAAAAACGGTTTGGTAAGTATTTCAAACAGAAGAATATTTAATGAAATGTTGTAGTGCTTATCAAAAAAATAAACAAAAATCTCTAAAAATTGTAGAATATAGTATGGCTATAAAAGTGAATAGAAAAGATATATTTTTCAGACCAGATCAAGATCGTGTATTAGCGCGTAGATTCAGCATTAGTGATGATCGATCCAAGAAAATTATAAAAAGAGTGCTTGATTTATCGGAAGATCAGAAAAACAAATTACTCACACAAATATTGCGTAACTATGCGAAAAGGCATCGAAGTATTGTTTATATACTTCAAAAGAATTATCGACTTCGAGACTATTTGTTAGAAGAGATGGGAATGGATAAAAATAAGCTTACTGATCGAGAAGAAATGTTAATTGGAGCTTATTTGACTATGGAATATTCGATAGAAGCCGCTGCATATTTTAATCCTTCGATTATTCGATCTCCAGATCAAACTCAACTGGATGAGGGTGAATGCCGGGTAATATTAAGTTTTAGGGCAGTAGGAGAAGGTCATTTATCTTCCATTGTATTTCGTTCTGCAGTTATCGATAATCAATTGAATATCGCATTAGAGGAAGCCGGTATTTTATTGGATAAGCCTAAACAAGTTAAAAATCACCGTTATAATAAAGAGGAGTTCATCGAAAAACTGTTGCAATTGCATAATGATGAGAATGAAATTGTAGATCTCATTAAAAATAAGCTTCCTGAATTTTTTATTTACGATGAATTGAGACGTTTTGTTCGAGAAATTGAAACTAGGGAAGGGTTGACCTATGATAATCATTTGATCCTACAACAAATTTTATGGTTGGCATCTTCTCATTATGAAATTAGTTACTCCTTAGATACTTCCATTTCAGAGCGTGTCATTTTTCCAATCAGTGATACGGAGAAAAATGGTATTGAAGATGCTCGTTTTGTACAATTTAAATTAGACTCTGGTAAAAAGATTTATTATGCCACTTACACAGCCTACGATGGTCAAGCTATCTTGCCGAAGTTATTGTCTACGAAGAATTTTATAAATTTTAAAGTTCAACCGATTAATGGAAAACTAGCAAATAAAGGTGCCGCACTTTTTCCTAGAAAAATAAATGGTAAATATGCCATGTTATGTCGGGTAGATGGTGAAAATAGTTTTATAGCTTTTTCAGATCGAATAAATAACTGGCAAGAGGATGTCATCATGATTGATGAACCACAATATCCTTGGGAATTTGTTCAGGTAGGTAATTGTGGCTCTCCATTAGAAACAGAAAAAGGCTGGCTCGTCATTACACATTCTGTAGGACCTTTACGAGAGTATTCTTTGGGCGCTATTTTATTAGACCTAGAAGATCCTACGAAAGTTATTGGTAAGCTGAAACAACCGCTACTATATCCTAATCATATAGAAAGAAATGGATACGTGCCCAATGTGGTATACTCTTGTGGTCAACTAATTCATAATGGGCATTTAATTATACCTTATGGTTTTTCGGATCATGAATCGACTTATGCGACCATTTTGGTGGAGGATCTTCTTAATGAGTTGTTGGAAGGTTAAGGTTTATCTTAATCTTGCTTTTTCTTCTTGGGGATTTTTGCTCCCGCTTCTCGAGCTTCGGATAATCCGATAGCTATCGCTTGCTTTCGGGAGGTAACTTGCTTACCTGTACCTGTTTTTAATTTCCCCTCTTTCATTTCGTGAACGGCTTGTTCCACTTTTTTGCTTGCTAGGTTGGACGATTTTGACATGATAAGTGTTTTTGTTTTGTATTGAACAGTTGGCAGTGGAATTGGTTTTATTGGCAAATTTAGATGAGTTCGAAATCTAACTAATAAGTAATCAAGACTAACTACTATTCCTTAATCTCAGCCAAGATCAACCAAATAGTGTTGGCTCAACATTTTGAACCACTGAGGATATGATTATCCTGAAAGGAACTGAATATAGTTTCTTTAGCCTAGGTCAACCTCTAACTACTAAATACTATTCTAACTCCGCTCATAGCCGCGGAAGGCTTAGTTACTTTTGAGAGAGCAAAAGGTAACCAAAACTCTTTGACCCATTTAAGGCGGCTTTTCGCGCAAGGCTATTGCACAACAGCTTCAACATCTTTGATGGCTGGAATTCGCTACGCTCTTCCTAGGCCAAACCTCTCGCACAATGGCCATGATGTTTTTGCTGTCTTTCCACCGCTGGAAATGGGTCGAAGGTGCACTTGCTCCGCAGGTGATATGGGCTTCGCCTGTAAACCAACCTCGTTCAATGGACATTGCTTTGAACCAAGAGTACCCGATTTACCTGAATTAAGTGAATATAGTTTCTTTAGCCAAGTTCAACCTCTAACTACTAAATACTATTCTAACTCCGCTCATAGCCGCGGAAGGCTT
>DAIQBS010000093.1:0-8887 GCA_036781025.1 Sphingobacterium sp.
TCCTTTCGGCCACTCAGGCACCTCTCCGGGTTTTGACAGTGCAAACATAAAGCAAAAATTTTACTCTACAAAGCCAAAAACTTATATTTTTAAACATTTTTCTAGGAATATCGACAACTTTCTGACTGTCAACTCATTTTTTTAGTGATCTTTTTTCTTGCTTAGGTCGTAATCAATCCGAACATGGTAAATACTCTTCAACATCGCCTTAAATATTTTGGAAGATTCCGTAATATCCCGCATGGTGATATTCGCATTAGCGAATTGCCTTTGCATCAATTTATGATCAATAATCTTATCCACTAAACCATTAATAGATTCCTCTGTAGGCTCTTTTAAAGCTCTGGAAGCAGCTTCCACCGAATCCGCCATCATCAATACCGCTGTTTCCTTAGAAAAAGGCACGGGACCAGGATATTTAAATATAGACTCATCGATCACCTTATCTGGATTCTCTTTAACCGCTAAGTTGTAAAAATAGTCTACACGTGTTGTACCATGGTGCGTACGGATAAAATCCACTACCACCTCCGGCATTTGATGCTTTCTCGCCATTTCCACACCCTTCAACACGTGAGAAATAATGATCTGCGCAGACTGCTCATGCGTCAATTCCTCATGCGGATTATCATTTGTTTTCTGATTTTCGATGAAGTAAAGCGGATTAATCATTTTACCAATGTCATGGTATAAAGCACCCGCACGAACCAGTAGGGGATTACCGCCAATTTTATAAATCGCCGCTTCCGCCAAATTAGCCACCTGCAAAGAATGTTGAAACGTTCCAGGAGCTTTCAAGGACAATTCCCTTAACAACCTGGAATTACTATTCGTCAATTCCATCAAGGTTAAATCCGATACTATACCAAACAATTTTTCAAAGGCATAAATCAATGGATACGCTAATAATGTTAGACCTACACTCACTGCAAAAGGAAGGATATCCTGCCAATAAATACTGGAGAATGTACCGTTTCGAGTCAACACCAATCCCACATAAGCCAAGATATAAGTCGCCAAGATAATCACACTGGAAACCAAAAACTGTTCGCGTTTCACCAAAGTTTTAATGCTATAAATCGCCACCATACCAGCTGTAAATTGCAGGAAGACGAAATCGAAGCTATTCGGTACAAACAATCCCGCCACCAAAACCATCAAAATATGGATGTTTAATGCAATACGCGTATCAAATAACAAACGGAAGATAATAGGCACACTACAATAAGGGATGTAATATAAGCTAGGGATTTTCAGTTTAATCGCCCAGCTTAAGACACCCAGCATCACCAAAATCACAATAAAAATAATGACCAATAAGCGGTTGTTGTTGAAAATATCCCGACGGAAAAAATACAAAAACACCATGAGAAGAGTCAAGGCGAGAGATATCAATATAAAATGCCCAAAGGTAACGAGGTTCTGTTCACCACTAATGCGGGATTCATCCTCAAAGACCTTCCGTAGAGATTCTAATTTTTGATACGTTTCATTGTTGATGATTTTTCCTTGTTCTGCAACCAACTCATCCTTCTGTACCATACCTCGAGTGGTCGAAATATTTGCTAAGGCGTTTTGTTCCACCTTATTCGTTTGACTCTCATTAAAGACAAAGTTTATCGTGATGTAGCTTTTGAGGACTTCCGATAACCAAGCTGGATGAAGGATTTTATTATTGCGGCTGATGGCATTTTGAATATACGCATTGGCAGATTCAATCGTAAAACAGTCGGCGGTATTCTTTTGCTGAGCCACATTGTCATGGACTAATACGAAATTGTATTCCATGGCAGTGGCATCATTTTTCACCGAATCATTACCCTTAATTTGGTAGCGATTGTTTAACGAAATTATTCCACGATTGTAAACATAGTTCAATAAGGCATTCCCAATTTCCCTGTATTCCGTTAGTGCTGAAGCATTATTGCTATCGAGCTGAGAAGATTGCCATTTTTCATTTAAGTCCGTATTGAATTGATCAATCTGCTCTTTGCTGGCTACATCATTTAAATTATAAATCGGTTGAACCGTTTTTAAGATATATTGACGATCCCGAAGCAATTCTTCAGGTGTTTTTAGAATCGCAAAATTGTAGGGAGAAATTAAATTCTCATGGTTCCAGGCTTTTCCCTTTTGATATTCATATCTGAATCGAGGTTGTTTTGGTAAGAAAATACAGATCAAAATAATAGTCAGTATCACCATACCGTATTTAATTACGGAAGAATTTTGCTGTAATTTATCTTTGGGGTAGTTTATCTTCAGTTTTGCCACAGATTGCCAATTATGTTCCTTAACAAACAAATGTAACTATTTTATAAATAAAAGGGTTCAGGAATTAATTGTATCCCCTTATTTAAGTCCAATGCAACTAAAATCTGATGGCAATTTTAAATAGCAACGCGAACGCTAACTAGGATCTTCTTCGGATCTCCTTCGGACATTCATCGGATTTTAAGCCAAAAAATGCGATTAAGATCCGGATGAGAAGCGCAGTTGATTGCTTAGAAATTGAAATCAATGGAGGTAAAAATCATTAAATGCTACTGCTAGAGTGAATTGTTAAAAGTAATGTTACTCAGGAGATTTAAGATCCAGAAATAGAGGAAGTTTAACTGCCATATTTTATAGTTATCAATTACATTATAAGTATAGTTTAATTTTGTTATATTATTGTAATACAATAATATATGATATTTTTATTGAAAAATATTTAGGCTGTATTTTTACAATCCTACTTATGACAATATTTTGGTTTAATAAAGCTAGAATACTTGTATCTTTGCAAAAAAATAGTAAACATGTCCTCACAAAAACATTTAATTGCCCCATCCATTCTTGCTGCAGATTTTGCAAAACTTTACGATGATATCGTTATGGTAAATGAGAGTGAAGCTGATTGGTTTCACATCGATATTATGGATGGTGTATTTGTGCCAAACATTTCCTTCGGTTTTCCTGTTGTACAAGCAATTGCTAAGCATGCATTAAAACCTTTGGATGTACATTTAATGATTGTTGATCCAGATCGTTATTTGAAAACTTGTAAAGATTTAGGAGCGGAAATCATCACCGTGCATTACGAAGCTTGTACACATTTGCACCGTACTGTAGCAGCGATCAAAGAATTGGGATGTAAAGCAGGAGTTGCTTTAAATCCACATACTCCCGTTTCCTTACTGAAAGATATCATTCAGGATGTAGATATGGTTTGTTTGATGTCTGTGAATCCAGGTTTCGGAGGACAAAAATTTATTGAACGTACTTATCAAAAAATTAAGGATTTACGTGCCTTGGCCTCGGAAAATGATACCGATGTATTGATTGAAATTGACGGGGGAGTAGGAACTGGAAATGCAGGTAAATTATTAGCAGCAGGTGCTGATGTTTTGGTGGCGGGTAATTTTGTCTTTACCTCTCAAAACCCGAAACAAACCGTTGCTGATTTGAAAGCAGTAGATCCAAGAATACGTATCGCATAGGTATTGTTTAGAATATTTCCAAATTAGCTTGATGTGGCTGAAACGGAATTTTAAACTTGTTTTTTTTGTATTTTTGCTTAGTATATTGGTATAATAGAAGATATACAGTAAAAAGATTAAATAAATCATAAAAACTAATAATAAATGGCTTTTGATATAGACATGATCAAAAAAGTTTATTCTCAATACGATGAGCGTATTCAAGCTGCTCGTCAAATTGTTAATAAACCTTTGACTTTATCTGAGAAAATTCTGTATGCGCACCTTTGGGATGGTAACGCATCTGAGGCTTATGAGCGTGGAAAATCATACGTTGATTTTGCTCCAGATCGCGTAGCTATGCAAGATGCTACAGCACAGATGGCTTTATTGCAATTTATGCAAGCAGGTCGTGCGCAAGCAGCAGTTCCATCAACTGTTCACTGTGACCACTTGATTCAAGCTCGTGACGGTGCTGCAGAAGATTTAACTCGTGCTAAACAAGAAAGTTCGGAAGTATTTAACTTCTTGAGTTCAGTGTCTAATAAATACGGTATCGGTTTCTGGAAACCAGGAGCGGGTATTATTCACCAAGTAGTATTGGAAAATTATGCGTTCCCAGGAGGTATGATGATCGGTACAGATTCACATACCGTGAATGCTGGTGGTTTAGGTATGGTGGCTATCGGTGTGGGTGGTGCAGATGCATGTGATGTGATGGCTGGATTACCTTGGGAGCTTAAATTCCCTAAATTAATCGGAGTGAAGTTGACTGGTAAATTATCAGGATGGGCTGCTCCTAAAGATGTGATTTTGAAAGTGGCTGGTATCTTAACTGTAAAAGGTGGTACTGGTGCTATCGTTGAATATTTCGGTGAAGGTGCTGAGTCTTTATCATGTACTGGTAAAGGTACGATTTGTAACATGGGTGCAGAAATCGGTGCAACAACTTCTACCTTCGGTTATGACGAGTCTATGGAGCGTTATTTACGTTCTACTGACCGTGCAGATGTTGCTGATGCAGCTAACGCGATCAAACAACATCTAACTGCTGATGCTGAGGTATATGCTAATCCAGAATTGTATTTCGATCAATTAATTGAAATCAACCTTTCTGAATTAGAGCCTTCGTTAAATGGTCCTTTCACTCCAGATTTGTATACCCCTATTTCACGTATGCGTGAAGAGGCAAGCAAAAATGGATGGCCTACAAAAGTAGAGTGGGGATTAATCGGTTCTTGTACCAACTCTTCTTACGAAGATTTAGCTCGTGCAGCTTCTATCGCTAAACAAGCAATCGATAAAGGTCTAGTAACGAAAGCTGAATTTGGTATTAATCCAGGTTCTGAGCAAGTTCGTTATACTGCAGATCGCGACGGTTTATTAAAAACTTTCGAAGATTTAAATGCTACGATCTTCACCAATGCATGTGGACCATGTATCGGTATGTGGGATCGTGCAGGTGCAGACAAACAAGAAAAAAATACCATCGTTCACTCGTTCAACCGTAACTTCGCAAAACGTGCTGATGGTAACCCAAATACGTTCGCATTTGTAACGTCTCCTGAAATGGTTGCTGCAATTGCAATCTCAGGTGACTTAGGTTTCAATCCGGTTACAGATACGTTAACAAACAAAGATGGAGAGCAAGTAAAATTAGATCCTCCTACTGGTGATGAATTGCCGGCATTAGGATTTGCTGTAGAGGATGCTGGTTACCAAGCTCCTGCAGCTGACGGTTCTTCAGTTACTGTGGATGTATCTCCAACTTCAGATCGTTTACAATTGTTAGAGCCATTTGCAGCTTGGGAAGGTACAAACCTTTTTGGATTAAGATTATTAATCAAAGCAAAAGGAAAATGTACTACTGACCATATCTCTATGGCTGGTCCATGGTTGAAATACCGTGGTCACTTAGACAATATCTCCAACAACATGTTGATCGGTGCAGTAAACTACTACAACGAGAAAACAGATAACGTAAAAAATCAATTAACTGGCGAATACGGAGCAGTTCCTGCTACGCAACGTGCTTACAAAGCAGCAGGTATTGGTTCTATCGTAGTTGGTGATGAAAACTACGGTGAAGGTTCTTCACGTGAGCATGCAGCTATGGAGCCTCGTCACTTAGGTGTTCGTGCGGTATTGGTGAAATCTTTCGCTCGTATTCACGAAACGAACTTGAAAAAGCAAGGTATGCTTGGTTTGACATTCGCAAACAAAGAAGACTACGACAAAATTCAAGAAAATGATGTAATCGATATCTTAGGATTAACAGAGTTCGCTCCTAATACTCCGTTGACTATCGTTCTACACCATGCTGATGGTTCTAAAGATGAAATTTTAGCTAACCACACTTACAACCAACAACAAATTGAATGGTTTAAAGCTGGTGGTGCATTGAATATCATTCGTTCTAATCAGAAATAGACATTAGATGTTTTACAAAAAAAAGAAGCTACAGAAATGTAGCTTCTTTTTTTTGGTAGTATTTAGTAGATAGTATTTAGTAGATAGTATTTAGTAGTTAGAGGTTGAACTTGGCTAAAGTTTGAACCAAGAGGACCTGAATAAACTGATTTTAATGAATTGAAAAAAATGAAAAGTAACTAAGAAACCATATTCAGTTCTTTTCAGTAAAATCATTTCCTCAGTGGTTCAAAGTAAAATACTCCTATCTCCTATCTAAAGTCTCATATCTATAAAGAGATTGCTTCTTCGTTGCCCTCATCGCAATGACGAGCGGAACTGGTTCAGGCGAAGCCTGGTTCCACCTGCGGAGCAGGTGCACCTTCGGCCCATTTATAGCGGCGGAAAAACAGCAAAAACATCGTGCCAAAGAGTGTGGGGAATGGCCTAGGAAGAGCGTAGCGAATTCCAGCCATCACAGATGTTTTGGCTGTTGTGTGTAATTGCCCTGTGCGAAAAGCCGCCTTAAATGGGCCAAAGAGTTTTGGTTACCTTTTGCTCTCTCAAAAGTAACTAGGCCTTCCGCGGCTATGAGCGGAGTTGGAATAGTATTTAGTAGATAGTATTTAGTGGTTAGAGGCTGAACTTGGCTAAAGTGACTAGGCCTTCCGCGGCTATGAGCGGAGTTAGAATAGTATATTTAGTAGATAGTATTGAATACTTAGGTGTTTAACTATGTTGAATTTCAATTGTATTCAGTTTTTTTCAGTAAAATCATTTCCTCAGTGGTTCAAAATAGATGGCTAGAAAGAATGTGCAGAACTATGTCAGGCTTCGCCTGCATAAAAAATAATTCTTATTTTTTTCATCCTTAATATTCCTGTTGACAAACCGCTGTCAAAATCCCCTTTACTTTTGACTTAGATATTAAAACACAATCATTATGAAAACTTCAGCATTTATTAGCAGAGAGCAATTTTTAATTCATTGGCAAGGCCATCGTGATTTAACACGTAGAACCATTGAAAAATTTCCTGAACAAGATTTATTTAATTTCAGTATTGGTGGGATGAGACCTTTTTCAGAATTGGTGAAAGAGCTTTTGACCATTGGCTTACCTGGATTAGAAGAAATTGTTTCTAAAAATCAGAAACCTTTTTCTCATGATATTCCTGCAAGCAGTAAAGCCGAGCTACTAAATCTGTGGGATGAGCAAACCCCGCAAATAACTGCTCTTTTTGAGCAGATAAAAGATGAGGAGTTTCAGGAGGAAATGAATTTATTCGGACAATACAAGAATAAAAATTACGCTAGTATCCTGTATTTTTACGATAATGAGGTTCATCATCGTGCGCAAGGTTATGTTTATTTACGTGCTTTGGGCATTGAACCACCATTTTTCTGGGAGAGACCATAATCTATACGTTTAATTTATAAAAACAAGGGCTTCCATTTCTGAAAGCCCTTATTTGTGTTATATGCTAAAGTATTTTTATTTATTTTCAAATACGGAGTTAACCTCTTTAATTTTCCATCCTGAATCTTCCAATTGTAAACTTACATAGTCCACACGAGTAAAATTGTCGAAATTTAAAGTAACCTTTGCAATGCTGTAATAATTTGATTTTTCAATAACTTCAAAATCTGAATCGCAGTTGAAAGTAATGCCCTCTTGAGATTTAAGGTGTTTTAAGTAGGCTGCTTTGCTTACAGGAGCTTGTTTGTGATTTGTCTGAAAACGTTGTACAAAGTTGTCATCAAACAATTGATTGATGTAAGCGGTATTCCCTTTTACAGTGCTGTTGATATAAGCATCCACTACATTCTCAACCAATGCTGCATTTAAAGCGTCTTTAGGAGTTTTAGCATAGATGCTCATGGAAGCGGTGAATAGTAAACCTGCTAATGTGATTGATTTAATTAAACTTTTCATAATATTTTTCCTTTAATGATTATATGTTCTATTTGTTTTGATACATCAAAGGTAGCGTAGAAAAGTACAGTCAACCAGGCTGTTTAGGCCAATCAAGTAGGTTTTTCGGTTAATACAGCCTCTTTATCGGTGAAATCATCGTAAAAAGAATGGATTTTTCACCGATGGCCAAATCCTGCTTATTCCATCATTTTCTGACGATGTTTCTTTCCCCAATCTACAAGTTGAGTAATGATTTCGGCAGCAGATTTACCATAATCTGTAATGCTGTATTGTACGCTGATGGGTTTGGTGTTTAGTTTTTCACGAGTAACCATGTGGTTGGCTTCTAGATCCTTGAGTTCTTTTGTTAACATTTTAGCAGAGATACCCGTGATTTCTCTTTGCATCTTTTTGAAGGTATTGAGCTCCTCTGATCGACTGATTAAGTAATAGATAATTAGGAGTTTCCATTTCCCGGAGAATACATCCAAGCTATCACGCATAGCTAATAAGTTCCCGGTACATTCAGGAGGATCGTTTTTTAATGTTTTCATACTCTAGTAATTTGTTTTATCAACAGCGTACAATAGTTAAGATACAGCAATTTTATGAAAGATAGGTATCCTCGGGTTAACTAGTTACCAACAATTTACTCATGATGTTTGTTACTGCAATAGCTATTACCTTTGTTTAACAATAAAATTTTAAATCACATGGAAACTAGAAATATAGAAAAGATTTTGCATCCAGGAACCTTCAATTGGGTTGGAGATGCTTTTTATACCACATCATTTATTGGAAAAGAAATTCCTAGGAGAAGAATGGATCCATTTTTCGCATTGGGTTATAATGCAGATATAGAATTTGAAGCGGCAGATATCCCAAGAGGAGTTGGTCCACATCCTCACAAAGGATTTGAAACTGTCACCATCGCTTATAAGGGTAAAATAGCACATGCAGATAGTCGAGGAAACCGTGGAGTAATTGGAGAAGGGGATGTGCAATGGATGACCGCAGGCTCCGGTATCTTACATCAGGAATATCATGAAGAAGAATGGTCCAAGCATGGCGGTTTATTTCAAATGGTTCAAATGTGGGTGAA
>DAIQBS010000094.1:0-8761 GCA_036781025.1 Sphingobacterium sp.
GCCTGACCTAGTGCTGCGTCTTTGCGATGAGGCACGAAGAAGCAATCTCATTTTTAGTTTAGATATATTAGACGTGAGAAATTCATTTCCTCTTCGTTCAAACTCAACTAAATAATGAATAAATCAGATGCAATTTGATCGGCTATTAATTTGCCTTTTGGAGTTAAAGTGATGGTTTGTTCTTTGGAAACATGAACCTCTCCATTTTCTAGATAAGGTTGGATGTTTTTGAGTAGCTCATTGTTATAATCGGAACCGAAGGTTCGGATGATGTATTGTTGGTCAATTCCCCAAATGGTTCTGAGGGAGGTCATGACATATTCGTTGAATTGATCTTCTTTGCTTAGTGTTTCGGTTTCTTGTGCGAGTTCTTTACTTAGTAAAGCTTTGGTATATAATGCATTATTGGCGATGTTCCAGGATCTGGAATTACCGTTGAAGGAGTGGGCTGAAGGACCTATGCCTAGGTAATGTTTGCCTTTCCAATAATTGCTGTTATGCTGCGCATATTTTCCTGGTTTGGCAAAGTTGGAAATTTCATAATGATCGTAACCTGCTGCGGTTAAGGTGTCCATAAGCATCAGCATTTGTTCGGCACTTTGTTCTTCGTTGAGGGGAGGTGTTTTGCCTTTATTGATTAAATGGTCGAGTGCAGTCTTCTTTTCTACCGTCATGGAGTAGGAGGAGATATGTGGGACTTGGAAATCAATCAATTGCTGCATATTGGCCTTCCACTTTTGATTAGTTAATAAGGGGTAGCCATATATTAAATCGCAGGTAATGTTTTCAAATCCTGCGTCTTGTACGCGCATAATGGAACTTCTAGCTTCTTCAGCATGATGTGCACGATTCATCCATAATAGGTCTTCTTCAAAGAAGGATTGTATGCCTATGCTGAATCTGTTGACAGCTGTGTTGCGTAAGGCTTGAACCTTGCTTTTATGAAGATCGTCGGGATTGGCTTCTAAGGTGATTTCGGCTTGGTCAGTGATCTCAAAATGCTTGCCTACTTCGTCAATTAATTGAGATATTTCATCTGCTTCTAAGATGGATGGGGTTCCCCCGCCAAAGTAAATGGACGAGATTTTTTTGTCTTCAAGGTAGGAGGATCGTATGTTCAATTCATTTTTCATCGCAAGTAGCATTTCGTCTTTGTACTTCAATGAAGTACTAAAATGAAAATCACAGTAATGACAAGCTTGCTTGCAAAATGGAATGTGAAAGTAGATCATGGGTGCAAATTTTTTATCTGGCAAAGGTAGCTAATTTTACAGAGGCACTTAGAACACTTTATAATTTTATGCTTTTGATTAAATGCACTGATTTTTATTTCAGCATTTAAGACACAAGTTAATTTGATATATTTAATTAAATGTCAGTCAACAACTTGCAATTTCTTATTCATGTTTTCCCACTCTGCCTCAATTTATACGTTCCAAAAAAGAGCTAGAGTAAGCGATTTAAAAGTCATAACTCTTCACTTTATAAATTATATGAAATAGGAGGTTTACCTGAAAGTTATTTGTTAGATGTTAATGATAAAATTGTTGGGCATAATCTTAAAGGGAATGAATTAGAACTTAAATTATACCAGTTGACTAAATAGTTAAGAATTTAAAATTTGCTTGACATAATCATTAAATCTATGAAAGCCATTGTTTTCTGGACAATTTAGATCCAAAAATTTATCTAAACTGGTGTCATAAATTTGAAGATTATATTTTTTTGCCATATTAATTAATTCAAATAAACCATTTTCACCATACACACTAACCATGATATTAGAACATGCTTCTTTATTTACAGAATAATCTATAGTAAAACCTTCACCAATAATTTCCCAAAAGTCCAAGTTTATTCTATTAATTCGATGAAAATATT
This sequence comes from Sphingobacterium sp., assembly GCA_036781025.1. Lineage (GTDB taxonomy): Bacteria > Bacteroidota > Bacteroidia > Sphingobacteriales > Sphingobacteriaceae > Sphingobacterium. Next base: position 1,882 of record DAIQBS010000094.1, read on the forward strand.
CTTCAAATGAATTCTTGAAATCAAACGGTTCTAAATATTCTTCAGTATTGGAGTCATCTAAATTGATTTCTTTAGATGCTCGAAAAATAACTATATCCCAGCTCATTAGTTTAATGTAATTATATTAGAAAATTACTTATACAACAATGTAAATCATACTCTATTATATAAATTATAAAATTTATAATTTTAACATTAACTTCTCAGTTGGCAGATCATCTTCTATTCCGACAAAAAAGCTTTCAAATCCGAACTTCTCTAACAATTTCCTAGAAGCGATATTTTCAGGATCAATTATCCCAATCACTTTTAAGTTCGGATCAAAATCTTTAGCTAGTTGAAGTAGCTTCTCACAGATGACTGTTCCATATCCCATTTTCCAAAACTCACGTTTAAGAATATATCCTATCTCGAGGATGGATTGATCATGCTTATAACGTTCAAGCTTACAATCTCCAATAAATATATTCGCTGAATTTAAAATTTTGAAGGTTCCTAATTCCACTTCATGTTTGTTAACAGTTAATATGGAATGGAATTTTTCCTTTGCTTGAGATTCAGTTAAACCTTTTCCAGAAATATATTTCATTACATCATCATCACTTACGAGTTGATGGTATGCATCAAAATCTTCAATTTGGTATTTTTTAAGGGTTATCGGATTTGTCATTTGGAATGTTATTTATTTAAAGGTAAATGTACTATCCCATCAAGATAAATGCAATGAAATGTTTTAAGAATAAATTGAAGACACATTTTTAATTAGTCGTGATCGATAAGTATTAAAAATTATATTATCCTTAAGAAAAAATTGTAAGTTTAACTATATACTTAACATTTACATGAAAAATATATCGATTATCTTACTTCTTTTTATAATTCATTCTTTTGTCTGTGCTCAACCCAAGGAAGTAAAATTTACTAGGGATTATATAACGCGTTATGATAATAAGGTAAATATTGAAGTTCATGAAGTCCAAGAATTGACTTATGTGATGATGGCTATTTCAGAGGTTGGTCTTCGAGATTCCAATATGGTTAATCATAATTCTTCATACTATCAGGAAGTAATTCGTCATTTCAAACCATTTCAGAAACACCCTGCAGTACAAATTATTGACTCCTTATTAAAAGAAAGTATTATTTATTACATCTTCTTATCATCCAATGCTTATGGATTTCAGTTCAAGGGCGATCAATTGCTAAGAACGCATGTGTATAGTTTTCCAGCGAGGGGAGTAGGAGCTATAGATATCTCAGAAGACCCGATAGCGAAGTATTTGAAAGAGATCGAAGACTTTGCGAAGGTTTCAAATTTTAGAAAATTCTATAAAGAGCAATTCCCTACGTATAAGCAAGTAATTGCTGATTATGAGAAATATGGTGAACTTGATAAGCAAAAGGAGTGGCTTGAATCTAAATTTGAATATAAAATCAATAGTTATCGAGTATTGACTTCTCCTTTGATTGGAGGTATCAATGCTACCAGAACATTTACCGATAACAATTTCAAAGAAATGTTGCTTTATTTGCCAACGATTAAGCAAGATACTAGTTGGACGGAAGAATACAATGTCGCGATGAATAGCCGTGTTATATTTACTGAAATTGACCATAACTACGTAGGACCATTGAGTGATCAATTTAAGAATAGAATAGATCAAGTTTTTGATAAAAGGGAGATTTGGGTGGATGCTAATAATAAATCTACGCAGCATTACCCTAATCCCATCAAGGTATTTGATGAATACCTCACATGGGGTTTGTTTATTCTATATATTCACGACATTTTTCCGAATAATGATAGCTTATTAAATCAGGTTATTGAACATGTAAATGATAAAATGATTATCAAGGGTTTCCCTAAGTCCAAAGAATTTAATGATGTGTTACTTAATATTTATAAAAACAATCCTCAATTGACATTAAAAGATATTTATCCTGAGTTACTGAATTGGGGGAAGAAGTTAGAAAACAATTTATAGTTTTTTTAGTACATTTTACATGCTATTGCTCCATAAATTTGATCTATTTTAACATTTGATAAGATAGTATATCCCTATATTTAATTATAAAATAGATATTACTATGCAATTAAAGTATATCATGATTTTTTGTTTTGTTTTATGGTTTACGAAAAGTAAGGGCCAAACTAAAGAAACACAAGTAAAAAACTTAGTTGCTTTTGCCAAGTTAGCAGGTGATATACGATATTTTTCTCCTACAGATGCTTCACATCAGCTCTTAAAAAATTTAGGATGGGATAGAGTTTTTATCAATGGAGTTCAATCTGCGTTAAATTCTCCAACTCACCGATCTTTTGCAGACTCATTAATGTCTATTTTCAAACCCATTGAGCCTTCATTATTTCTAAGCTATCAAAGAGAAACACTTTGTGAGGCTCCTAATAAAGAGATGAAAGGTTATGTTGTTTCGGTTCAGCATAGAGGTTTGGAATTGTATTCCGGAACTTCCTTTGGACGTGCATTTAATAGTATTCGTACGAACAGGAGATCATTACTTCAGGATAGTAAAATGTCTTCAGCTACTTTTATAAACAAAATCTTGCCTGAGAGATTTGTTGGTCAAGTTTTTCAAATAGGAATAAATTACGATGTTAAGGAGGATTTTTATTTAAAGGTATTATCAAAAACAGCTAATATCCTATTAGACACTGTATGCAGAGGGAAAGGAAAAATTTTAGTTAGGGATACAGTTAACTCATTAAATAATTCAGTAAACATGGCTATCAAATTTGATGAAATAGATGGAGCGTTTTCTGTAGATACTATGATGGTCGTAGGAAATGAAAAGTTAAATTTAGGCACTTTAGAAGATGCTAATTCTGATGATCAAGTTACACATGAGCTATTTCTTCGTGCTAATGATAAGAAGATTTATGATGGAGAAAATAAAATAGGGGATACGCTATACAGCAATCTATCTAGCGAACTGATCTCATCATTTCCATTAGCAGTATATGCTACACAAGAGAAGACTTACCCAGAAGCGAGCTATATAGAAGAAGATTATATTTTTAACAAAGGTGCATTTAATAAATATTTCGATGATAGATTGTTGGATAGACAATCTGTTCGTTTAGCAAATGTCATCCATATTTGGAACGTGTTTAGATATGCTTATGTCTATAATAATTTATCCATAAAAGAAGAACAGGACTTACTTGTAAAAACATTGCATGCTGTTTTGGAAACTAAAAGTGTAATGGAATATTATGAAGTTGTTTGGAAAATGCTTTCTGCCTATAAGGATGCACATATCTTTTTTAATCTCAATGAAATTGACTTGATGAACAAGTATACGATTCCAATCAGTATAATTCAGATAGATGGGAAGTATTATGTAAGAAATATTCATGAAGATGGATTAAAATCAGTGGTGAATATAGCTGATGAAATACTTCAAATTGACAATGAAGATATACAAGAAGTCGTTCAAAGAAAGTCAAAACTTGCCTCTGGTTCGAAAGAAAATATCAATACCCGTGTTGTTTTTAGTCTGTTTTCAGGAGAAAAAGATGGAGAAGTAATTTTGAAATTGAGAGATAGTAGTATTAAGAAGTTTAAATCGATTAAAATTAACAGAAATTATCAGCACGTAGGTCCCACAACAATAAGCACATTAGCATCTAGAAATAATAGAATGCTACGTGAAGATACTTACTATTTTAATTTGAGTGAATCCAATATAACCGATACATTGCTCCATTTTATAAATGATTCTACTAAAAACATTGTATTTGATGTTAGAGGATATTTAACTGTTGATTTTGAAGAAAAGAATATACTGAATAAGCTTATTTCTGATACAATTGAACATAACATATTTTATTCTTTTGATATTCTATCCCCTCAAAAAAGAAGTTTTAAAGGATTTTCTGAAACAAGTATTCCTGAGAATAGCAATCAAAAAGCAAGATTTTACTTCTTAGCTGATCATTCCACGCAAAGTGCTCCCGAAACACTGTTGGATATTATTAAATATTGGAATATAGGGTATATCATAGGTCAACCAACTGCTGGTGCCAATGGTAATATCAATTATTTGTCTCTTCCTGGAAATATGTCTGTTACATTCTCAGGATTAAAAACGGTAAATTCTGATGGAACAGAACATCATTTGATTGGAATAGAACCAGATTTCCTAATTGATTTTTCTTTGAATGATATTATTAATAGAACTGATCCATATATTAATAAGGCTATGGAGCTGATTAAATCCCATATGTCCAAATAAATAGGGGCTAGTATTCTTTTAATACTCCAGTAAATTAACTTTTAAATTAAACCAATAATCCCCTAATTTGCTGAACAATTTCTTCTGGTGTTCGATGATCCGAATTTAATATCGGAACATTAAATTGGGTAGCTAATTCTTTATAGATCTTTAAGTAATTTAAATGATAGTCATCGGTGAACAGTTTTTCTTTACGTTGGGAGAGTCGATGTTTAATGGTTTCTAGGTTAGCTGTTAATAAGAAGGTGGTAGGGAAATCCTTCCAATCCTTCCAATACGAGGATGGGAGAAGCGAAAGCACCGTCATCCAATGCCTGTCGAATATTAAGGTTTGGTTGGAATGGGATTGGTAAAGCGATGAGAAGCGATTTTTAACAAATACGATTAAATCATCGAAATCTTCCTTCTCTGCAAATTCTATTAATTGATGTCCGTACTCTCCTTCAAAAGGACGAAGGTATAATCCATTGAATTGCTTGGCAAGTAGATTTCCTATACTGGTTTTACCTACAGCATCATGTCCATCTAGTACTATAATCTCCCTGTTATTCATGCTTTTCGAAAACTACATGGTATAAATTCTGGTATTGTTGCATCAGGTCATCCGAAGAATTTCCATTTCTCCAGTTATCTTTACATAAGGGCTTTGCATGTTCTAAGTCGTTACTATCCCAACGGATTCGCATACAGTCAGGACTTACCTCTCCATAGATTAATTTCCCGGATTTATCCACAAAGATGCACATGTCTATTAAGATTATACCTTTAGCTTTAAAGAGCTTCTCTATCCATAAGAAGAGGTTTCTAGCCATTTCCTTAGCATAAGGAACGTTTTGCATCCATACCATAGCATAGTCATCGGAAATAGGTTCATCTGCAAGTCTATTGCCTTCATGATCTTTCAATGGATTCCTCCAATCAAAACAAACAATAGGAAATTCAAATCGACTCCATTTTATCAATGGAGCTTGATCACCTAAGACTGTAGGATATTCCTCCGTATATTTATAGCGATGCAATGGAGATCCAATATGATAACGCTTAATTCTAATTTCTAAATTGCAACTGTCTACCTTTCGTTGTACCATAAAATGGCCTTGCTCATTCTTTATTTCTGCCACAAAAGAACTCACTGGTTTATAGTCTGTGCTGTCCTGATAGTTTTCTAATTGCCTATATAATTCGGAGGTGAATGTCAATCGTAAATTGTCGGTTCCTTCAGCAATTCCATAACGATTATGGGTATAGGAATAAACCGTAGGTTTAAACTTCTCCATGACTAAGTTTGGAGTGATTAATTTGATCACTTTACTTTCTCCTTCTATAAGATCTGGTAGGGACTCAAAATCAAGAGGTAACTCATTAAAAAAATGCTCAATTAATCCTCGTTCGTTGGGATATTGCTGAACTAAGTCTTCGGTGATTTCAAAGAACCAGGAATTAGTTGTCTGTTCAGAGGGATCTATGGTAAAACCCAGTTCTTCCAGTTGAGCAATAAAGGCTTCACTTTGTGCAGTCTTTACGAAATCTTTGATAGGTATATTCATTAAAATTTGATAAAGTGATATTCTTCATTTAAGGCGTCCATAACGTTCAAGGTTGCGATATAAGCATTTGCAATAGCTTCCCAGGTGCGGTTCTCTTCGCATAATTGCATCTGTTGGTCGATGGAATAGTTGAATTGTTGTTTGGTCCAATCATTAATAATTTCTTTGTCTATTGGGTCTCCATAGGCTGAGCGGACTCCTTTGGTAATATGCATCGGAATTTTAATGAAATAATGGTAAATGTTCTCATTTCCAGACAATCCGAAATGTTTACCTTCTTGCGATAAAAAGGAAGCCATGCCTAATAATTGGCGAAGTCGTATAATCGCAAAACTGAAATTCCTAAGTACTAAAACTTCTTTTGATTTAACGGGGATTTCTACCTCTCCATAAATGCAGATGACATTGTTGTCCAAATTATCTCCAGAATATATCTGATAGACTTTGAAATTTTCAATAGAATACACGCTTAAGTTGATGTCAAATCCTTGAAAGGAGGGATTAGTTCCCTGTAGTTTTTCAAAGGCTTGGTCTTCATCTTTAACCACGATGATGACATCGTAATCATTAAATACTTTGCTGGTGACCGAAGATCCATAAACAAAAATGGCGACTAGGTTCTCGCCTAAAGAGTTTTTTAAATCTTCTGTAAATCCAAATTTTTCCTGGTCAGCTGAAGAAAGTTTTTGTGCGGAGATTAGTTTCGGTTTAAAGGATAAGAGGTTTTGGCTAATGGACTGGAATATATGCGCATATAGCTTCTTGATCTGTTTAAGTTTATTCAATTGACTTTCATGAGTATCGTTTCCTATCTGAATGATTTGATTTTTGAAACTCTCAATTTCCTTGGAAGAACCATATTCCTTTTCTCGAAAGTGTAAATATTGCCAAAGCCTGTTTAACTTGCTGTCTATAGTACCTTCTGCATAGCGATTTTGTATAATGGCAGCACTTAAAGTACATCCTGCAAGAAATAATAGGGAGTTGTAATATTCCTGGCTTAAATCAAAACGTTCCAGGTTTTTATACCTTTTGTTTAGCTTTCCCTTTCTTATGGAAGTAATGAATTGTTGGAG
>DAIQBS010000095.1:0-7670 GCA_036781025.1 Sphingobacterium sp.
CCGCTATTTGCGAAGCAGGGACAGCAATGTCGAAAATAACACGATCAGGGGCATCAGCAATCATTGTTGCTAGATTGTCATAGCTTTTTTTTATTTGAAATAATTCTTTTAAGCGAGCAGATTTTTCAAAGTTTAGATCGAATATGCCTGCGACTGTCCAATTTGCTTTTTGATAGGCTGGTAAATGTGCTTCCTCAATGATACTACCTGCACCAATAACAAAAATAGGTGCCGGATGTAAGGGAAGTGGAAATTCGGTAGATATCAGGTTGTTGTTCATGCGTTAAGACTCTAATTGGTAAAATTCTAATGCATTTTGATAAAATATTTGATGAAGTTCTGTGTCACTTAGGTGTTTACATAATTCAAAGGCTGTGGATAGCCAGGTTTTGTAATTGGCTCCTAAGGTGACTACTGGCCAATCGCTTCCAAAGGTTAATCGCTTAGTTCCAAAGGTTTCTATAGCATAATCTACATAGGCTTGTAAGTCTTCCACTTTCCAATGGGTTAAATCTGACTCTGTAATTAAGCCAGATAATTTGCAGTATACATTCGGATGGGAACTGAGAAGGTTCATCTGTGATTTCCATAGCTCCATTTCTTTTTGTTTTACGGAAGGCTTACCAAAATGATCTAAAATAAATTTTTGATTTGGAAATTGATTGACGAGTTGAATAGCAGCATCGAGTTGATGTGCTTTAACACCTAAATCGAAGGTTAAATTAAATTCAGATAACAGGTGGAAATTATGGATAAAATCGGTTTGGTTGTAAAGTGAGGTGGGTTCTTCTTCTAATCTTCGAATGCCCTTAATTTTTGGGTTTTTTACTAGGTCTGTTAATAAGGTATAGGCATCTTTATGTTCCAAAGGAAAATAGGAGATAATAGCTTCGATTCTGGAATCTGTTTCGGATAATTCTTGGATATAGGCAATTTCATTTTTATAAAAATTTGGCAAGCATTCACATTGAATAAATACTAATTTTTCAATGTTTAATTGCATGGTTTCCTTCTGAAATTCTTTTAACTCAAATGATTTGTTTAATTCGCTAATATCTTTTAGCCAGGGATACTGCAATTTGGAGATGTTCCAAAAGTGAACATGGGAATCAATCAATTTAAAGTTTTCAAAATTCGGTTTATTGGTCGAAATCATAAGTTAAATTTATAAAGAATAATACGAGTAAATTGGTATTGGTTTTACATAAATCTATACGAAATTGATTTATATGAGGCAATTTGAGAATTTTCAAGTATATTCATGCATACAAAAGAAAAATAGTCAATCTATATATTCCTAAAGAAACAACCTTGTATGAAACCAATTTATGCTAAACCTCCTATAGGCAATAGAACAGCTTTTCAAATCAGGAAAGATTATTTAGATGTCTTAGATACTAAATGGCATTACCATGCGGAATATGAATTGACCTGTATAAAATATCCACAGGGGAAAAGAATTGCAGGTAAAAGCATTTCATTATTTGATGAGTTAGATTTAGTGTTTTTCGGCCCTAATATACCTCATGCTTGGTCTACAGAGCATTCGAAAAATGATATGGAAGTTTTACAAGCAGGAAATCAACAGGACACGTATGCTATTGTGGTACATTTCAGTAAAGCCTGCTTTGGGGAGACGTTTTTTAGCATACCTGAAATGGCTTCAATCATGGGTGTATTGGAATTGAGTAATAGAGGGGTGTTAATTCAAGGAAAATCTAGGGAAAGGATCGTGGAATGGATGGAAGAAATGTTGCTCTGTTCTGATGCGATGCGGGTTATAATTTTATTGAAAATACTCCATGAGCTTTCTAATTCTCATGAAATTTCTTTATTGTCTTCCGCCGGTTATTGGACAAATATCAATGATCATGATACCATACGTATGAGTTCCATTTATGAGTTTATTATGAATAATTTCAAAAATGAGATAGATCTTGAAGAAATTTCTTCGAAAGCACACATGACGCCATCAGCTTTTTGTCGATATTTTAAAGCAAGGACAAAGAAAACGATGATTGAATTTATCAATGAACTTCGTGTAAATTATGCTTGCCAATTGTTGGAAGAAAATACGAGTAGTATCACGCAAATCTGTTTTGAAGCTGGCTTTAACAATACTTCCAACTTTAATCGGAGATTTAAGTTTATTAAAGGCATTACACCACAACAATACAAATCAAATATTCAACATATCTACCAAAAAAATAAATCCTAAAACCTAGATCAGTTTATCCATGAAATTCATATTAATTAGATTATTCGTCTTGCTATGCTGTACGGTCAATATCACCCAAATCTATGCTCAAGAGGTTATACCATTATATACTGGTAAGATTCCGAATGCCAAACAATCGACATTAACAGAGTTCAAAAAAGCGGATGACTTGGTTGGTGAGCTTACTTTGCAAGTCAAAGAGCCTAAATTGGTGATTTTTCATCCGAAACCTAATAAAACGAATCATACGGCAATTATTGTTTGTCCAGGTGGTGGTTATCATGTATTGTTGACTGAACGTGAAGGATCTGACGTAGCCAAGAAATTAGCTGATGAAGGGTATACCGTACTTGTACTGCATTATCGCTTACCGAATGAGCAATATTGTATCAATCAATCTATTGCGCCATTACAAGATATTCAGATGGCGGTCAAAAGAACAAGGGAATTATCTGCAACGGGAAAATTTAACATCGATAGGATAGGATTAATGGGGTATTCCGCTGGTGGGCACTTAGCATTAATGGGTGCCGTACATGATCAACATCCTCAAATCGAAAATAAAGAGAATACAAGCTTGAAAGCTGATTTTGCTGTATTGGTAAACCCTGTGGCTAGTTTTGAAAAAGGTGTGGGACATGAAGGTTCTAAAAAGAATTTATTGGGTAAATTTGAAAATGAAGAAACGATTCGATTCTTCTCTGGGGAAAAGCAGATTAATGAACAAAGTATTCCGATGTTTTTAGTTCATGCATTGGATGATGTTGTCGTTCCGGTAGAAAATTCATTGCGGGTTTTTGATCAGCTAAGAAAACATAAAATTCCTGTGGAGTTGCATGTGTATACCAAAGGAGAGCACGGTTTCTTAACTGCTCCAAGTTTTGATGAGTGGTTTGGAAGGTGCCTAAATTGGTTAGATTCCATGAATTTTAACAAATCAATTGATTAAAGGTCTATGATTTGTTAATTAAGCTTGATAAAACTTCTGCTATTTTTTGAGTTCATATTCAGGTACGAATTCCCGATGCCATTCTGTAAGACTGCCATCGTAAAATCGAAAAAGGTAATGTTCGTTGGTAAAAGGAAAATTGAGGTAAGAAATTACTTCGATGAGCTTATCGTCTTCCATTCGTTTTTCTGAGATCTTATAATCATTTCCTAAAATATGGATGACCTCCGTTTTCTTCATGCCTAGTTGTAAACGTTCTAATTTTTTAGTTTTTATGGCGGAAAATTTGGTTCCGGAACAAGATGGAAATAGGGAAATAATTAGGAAACTGCAAAGGATAAATAATAAATTTTTCATGATTTAAGCTATTGATGTTCAGTTTTAGACTGGATTTTTACATGAAAGTTTAATTCTAGCTGTGGGGTTATGATAAATTTGTTGATTATCAATGGATAATATGTTTTGTTTAATTATGGTGTTGTTAATTTTTATCAAATCAATCAATTAGTTTCAATTGGATTAAACTATTTTCTTTAGATTTGGTCTTTAATTTCAAGAAGGTATCCATTTATCTTCAACAAAAATTAGTTGAAATTAGAGATCATTATGAAAAAATCAATTTGTTTAGGTTTATTGATAGGCCTGTTATTAGCTCCAACTATTTCTTTATTTTCTAAGAATCCTATAATAGAAATTGCTTCGAATCCTAAAGAGCAATCGGAAAATGAATTGTTCTTTTATCGAGTAGTTAAAAATCAAATGTTAAATGTCGTATATGAGGATATATTTGGAGAAAGCTTAGGAACGACCGTTAAATGGTTTCAGATTTTCGCTGATGATGATCTTCTGAATTTTACCTCGAACGACTATTTGATCTTGGAGAATAATCAATCTGGAGGCTTTGAGATCTTTGATGAAGATTTTAGTTTCCTTTCTTTAGCTCCAGATGTACAACAAAACTATTCGTTGATGAATAGCTATGGAAATTGGGTGAAATCACGATCTAGAGGTTTTAATAAGATTTACTATAGTACTGATAAAGGAAAGAAGTATACGGTGACCTACAAATTTAGTTTAGGTGGTAAACATATTATTCAAGATGAGAAAGGATATCAAATAACCTTGAATACTAAAATAAACGGTAATGTCGATATCTCGGATAATGAGGGAAGAAAGATGTTTATGAAATATGATCGCTCTGGTGTATATCGTTTATTGGATGGATCGACTACTAAAATGTCGCTGATGGTTCAAAGCTTACAGCATTATAGTTTATCTGATGAACGAGGTTTGGTGATGAGCTTAGTGAAAAGAGGAAGGTATAACGATATATTTATAAAAACTGCTGATGGTCATGAAATGTTAATTGAAAACAGGTTTATTAAACCTGTCACTACTCCCGATACGACAGAAAAGAAAGAAGATAAGAAGTAGGAAAAGTACGGTGTTTTAAACTAATAAACTGAAATTACAAAAAGAAAAAAGGTTAAAGATTGTCTTAATCTTTAACCTTTTTTCTATTATTTTTCAAAGTCTGACCAATCGAAATTTGGATTCTCCGGATCTTTTTTGACTTGTTTTCTATGTGCGTAAAGTTTCTTTACGATATCTGGATGAGCTTTTGCTACATTCTTTTTCTCACCTATATCAGTAGCTAAATCATAGAGCTCTAATACCTCTTTCTTACCTTTTTCTTTAAAGCGAATTAATTTCCAATGATCTATTGATATGGCTTCTTTTAAGACTCCTTTTTCATTGAATTGCCAATAAAGCTCCTGATGTTTATTTGCTTGTTTACCATTATTGATGGTTTCTACAAAAGAGATTCCATTGATGTTTTTAGGAGAAGTTGTTTGACCTAATTCTGCAAATGTTGGCAATATATCCCAAAATGCCCATGGTGCATCTACTTGCTTGACGTTGTTTTTATTTCCTGGTACTTTGACGATTAATGGTACGCGAATTCCACCTTCGTACAAATCTCTTTTTATTCCTCTTAGAGGTCCCCAGCTATTAAAAAACTCCGGATCAGCACCCCCTTCAGCATGAGGTCCATTATCGCTGCTAAAGAAGATATAGGTATCGTCTTCTAATCCCAAGGTTTCAATGAGACTTACAATTCTTCCAATATCATCATCTAATTTTTTTACCATGGCAGCAAAAGCGGCATGAGGTTGTGCTTGCGAATCGTAATTTCCTTTTTCTGTGAAATATTCCTCATCTCCAAAAACACTAGAACCATCTTGCTTTTGGAACTCTTTAAGAAGATTATTAGGAACAATTAATTCTGCATGTGGTAATGTAAAGGGTAGGTAAAGAAAGAAAGGTTGATCTTTGTTTTCTTTAATAAAAGCAATTGATTTGTTTAAGATCAAATCTTGAGTATACTCTTGGTTACTTACATTAACTACCTGCGTTGCTCCATTTCTAATTTCATATAAGCTATCGGTATAATAATCATGCGCATGTCCTTGATCTAAATAGCCATAGAAATTGTCAAAACCTTTAAGATGTGGAGCTCCTTTTGTTTCGGCATCTCCCAAACCCCATTTACCAAACATGCCTGTTTTATATCCAGACTGTTGAAGTATTTCAGAAATGGTTAAATCTTCAGGTCTCAATGCACCTTTACCATCTTTACCTTTGGAGTTTCCACGGATATAAGCTGTTCCCATATGTTTGCCGGTCATTAGGGCGCAACGAGATGGTGCACAAACCGTATTGCCGGAGTAAAATCTTGTAAATTTGATTCCATCTTCCGTTAAGCGGTCTAAATGAGGAGTTCTGAGTGGTGAATTGGGATTAAATGCGCTGATATTTCCGTAGCCTAAATCGTCTGCCAGAATAAAGATTAGGTTAGGTTTTCTTGGAGACTTATCTTGAGCTTCTGCAAGAATTGTTGAGCAGATTACACTAAGTAAGATAAAGCTCAGTATGGTTATTTTTTTCTTCATGGTTCTGAATTTATTATTTTCCATAATTTGGGTTCTGTTCTAAGTTGTCATTAAATTGAATAGCTATAGATGGAATAGGCCAGTAATAATCCCGATCTTTTTGAAATGCTCTAGAATCTATTCGGTTTCCATTCAAGTGATAAACATCTGAATTTAAAACTTCATGAGCAATATTCCAACGTCGAATATCGAAATAATATAAGCCTTCACCAGCTAATTCTATTCTACGTTCATGTCTTATTTCCTTTCTTAATTGTTCTTGGCTTAATGTTCTATCGAATTTAGGCATTCCTACACGGATTCTGATTTTGTCTAAGGCATCAAATATTTCATCCGATGGGCCATTCCTTTCATTTTGAGCTTCTGCAAAGGATAAAAGGATGTCGGCATATCGGAATACAATATAGTTTAATTCTGAAGTACCACTGGTTTGTACTGCTATAGGTTTTTCATTGTCTTTGTATATGGTGTATTTTTTTAAACCGGCACCTGTGCTAGGGTATTGGTTTGCAGTTACTATAGCTCCTTTGAAAGTAGTTCCAGGTAGGATGACCGTAGCTTGTAGTCTAGGATCTCGGTTGTCATAGGGTTTCTGTGCATCATAAACCTGTGAGGAAGTGATAGGAAGACCATCAGTAGCATAATAATCGTTGATTAGATTTGGTAGAGGTGCTGATCCCAATTGTTGGTCTAGTGACACGTCCAAAGAATGGGCATATTCGGGATAAGCATATTGGATATCGAAAATCACTTCTTTATTACCTTCATTTTCTAAATAGAATAAACCTCGATAATCGTTAAACAATTCATAGGTATTGGAATTGATGATTTGCTTGGCTGTTTCTGCTGCTTCTTTCCATTTGGAGGCGTACAAATAGACTCTTGTTTTTAACGCTAAAACAGCTCCTTGAGTTGCTCTGCCTTTTTCTGAACCAGAATAGGAGTTAGCTAAAGCCCCTGAAGATGCTTCATTCAGATCTTTAATGATTTGTGCATACAGTTCATCAGCGCTGTTTCTGCTCAGTTCTCCCTGACTTTCTAAGTTAGGAGCATCTAAAATCAAGGGAGTGCCACCATATAAATTCCATAAAGGGAAATAATAGAGGGCTCTTAAAAACTTAGCCTCCGCTTTATAACGATCTTTTAATTTTTGGTCGAACTCGATGTCATCAATGTTGGCTAAGATATTATTTACTCTTCCGATTCCCTCATATGCTTGATTCCAGGTCGTGTTGAAACGCCCTGTATTTGCATCATGAAGACCTCTTGAGATTAGGTTCATATCATTATTGTATTGATAGGTATTAGGTGTTAAGGCGTCTAAATACACCATATTTCCTGCGGCGTAAAATGAATTGCCATTGTTCAATACGGAATAGGCACCAACTAATGCGGCCTCTACTTTTTGCTGACTATTCCAGTAGGTTTCTTGCGTAAATCGATCCGTTGGAACAGTGTCAAGATATGAGTCGCAAGAATGGCATATTAAAATAGTACTTAATAAAAATATATTTCTTTTCATGTGATTGTCTATAAGGATAAGTTTAAA
>DAIQBS010000096.1:0-7663 GCA_036781025.1 Sphingobacterium sp.
AACAGCATGCTTCTTAGAGCCTATTCTTAACCCTTAATTCGCATTACTAAATACTAACTACTAAATACTACTTAAAAAGAATACCTAAGACCCAATTGTACTTGGTAAGGATTTCCAGAAAATCCTTTAGCTCCTACACTATTCACACTGTATTTAAATTGTTTCGTAGCTTGGTCAAAGCCGGAAACATTGTATAAAGACTGGCTTCCTAAAGATCTGTTCACTCCTTTTTCTTTGTTAAGCAAGTTCGCAAAATTGAATAACTCTGCAGAAATCTCTAAACCATGGGTTTTATAGAACCTAAAGTTTTTACTCACGCGGATATCCACAGTGCCGAAGAAATCATTGATACCCGCATTTCTAGGAGCAATTTGTCCTGCGTAAGTGTTGATCAGGTTTTTCATACTTTCGCTGGCATCCGGATTATCCAATATGTTTTGAATTCCTTGCTTGATTTCACTAGGAGTTCCGGATTGGTTAGGGTCAAATATAAAAGCCAAATCGTTATCGGAGGTCACGAAATCACCATTCGTATTACCACCAGACCTTAAGGTATACCTGGTACCACCCAAACCTGTATAACGAACACCTACATTAACTCCATAAAAGCTAGGTAAAGTACCATACACAACCACCTTATGTCTAAACTGATTATCGGAATAGGTAATACTTGATAAATTCCTAGGATCGTCCATTACCGGTTGTGATAGGGTAGCAGAGTTTGCCACATTACCATTGAAAGAGGTGTTATCTTTCGTATCATTCCAAGTATAACTAGCTGTTATAGAACCATCCTTATAATATTGATAGGTTCCGTCCAACACAACAGCAAACTGATTCACTTTTCCAAGACTTGTTAATTCAAGAACCCGAGCTAACTTATCTGAAATACGTCCATCTTTCCAATCGGGTTGACCATTATTGGCAGGGATTTTTTCTGCTGGAACAAATACCCCTCTATTCGCTTCATTGGCTAAGCGGAAGAATGGAGTGGCCACCATATTACGCTCTACATAGGTATAATTGTTTCTAGCTAAGGTCATATAACCCGTTATTCCCAATTTCAATTTTTCTGTTAAGAATTTAGAATACGATAAATTCGCTTTGTAAATCGTAGGTACTTTAGCATCCTCTCCCGTGTAATTAATCGTAGGCAATTGATATTGCGTTAAAGCAGGAATATTGTTTCTATTTTGTCTATAAGAATCAAAATCTGGAGTAGGAACCTGATCTCCCCTTACATCAACCGTGGCTAGATTAGAACCATCAAAAGTCAAGTTATTAATAATCATGTAATTATTAATATCCGAAGCAAAGATACCTCCACCGAATCGTAAATAATCGGTTTGATTTTCATTAATATCCCAGGTAAATTGTAATCTAGGTTGAAGAATAAATGATTTCAGGGCATTATCGGTTCTGATACCTAATTCATCGAAGACAAGTTGATTAAAGGTAGCTTTTGGATAACTTGCATAATCCATACGCAAACCGGCTGTCATCTCTAAACCTGCCGCAACTGTTTTTCTCATTTGACCGTACAAACCAAGATTCATAATTGTTCCACGAACAGCGATATCATCTTTCAATGGAACCTCACGATAATAGCGGTAAGGCTTTAAGTTATTAAAATTGTCTAATGCGGTAATATCATCACCAGTATTTCTAAAATGGAAACGACCGTTTACTTCCGAACCATAAATAGACTTCGAATTCGTCGCCATGAAATCCAATCCAAAAGTATATTTAGCAAAGTCCGTATCGTAAAATAAATTATTTGTTAATTGTACCACATTATTTTTAAAACTCTCTTGAGCAAAACGATGTCCACCTAATTGTATAGCAGTCGCTAATTTATCGGTCTTAATATTTTCTACAATGGCTCTAGGGATATAAGGAGAATTGATTTGATTCCCTTGAGTAGAATTTTGATAAACATACAAATGCTGAACTTTTAACTCGTTTGTAATCTTAGGAGAGATTGCCGTACGTAGCGTTGCCAAAATACTGTTGTCGAAATTCTTATCATTACCATAAGATTCCAATAAGTTGATCGATGTATTATCGCCCAAACCCAATGGATTGAAATCGTACGTCAAGTTATTTTTTATGGTTAATAAGTTTTTTTCATTCAATTGGTAATCCAATCTTAAAAATACCGCATCCGAAGTTCTTTTCTTAGCAATGTTTCCGGTCTGTTGTTGATCAGATACGCCATATTTAGTTCTGGCAATATCCAGGTACTTATCAATAGTCTGTTGGTTGATTTTATATAATACCTCATCCTCTTTGGAGCGTACATCAGCTATTAACAAAGAGCGGTTATCTTGTTGCCTATCCCATACCAAGAAATAATGTAATTTATCTTTTATGATTGGTCCTCCTAATGAAAATCCAAATTGATATGTCGCATAATTCCCTAAACGTTTATTTCCACGAATATCATAAGGACTTGTTAACCAATCGGTACGTCCAAACCCAAAAACTGATCCCGTTGTTGTATTTGTTCCCGACTTCGTCGCCGCCGATATGGTACCCCCTCCACTTCTTCCAAAGGTAACATCGTATTGATTCGTTACCACCTTAAATTCTCGGACAGCTTCCATAGATAAAGAATATGGCGCTCCGGAGCGACTAGTTGTTGCTCCTGAAGATGTAGGATTCTTAGCATTCATTCCGTCAATGGTAAAATTAGTAGATGATCCCAATTGACCTGAAATGCTTCCGCCTCTCGCTAATGGCGATAAATCCGTTAAAGAGGAAAAGTTACGGCCATTCACCGGTAGAGAACGAATATCTTTAGATGAAAATGCTGTGGCAGCACCAAAATAATCTTTACTATTCTTCAGGGCATTCGCTGTAATTTCTACAGCATCAATCTCATTGCTGTTGCTAATCAATGAAATGCTAATTTTTGCCACATCTCCCTGATTTAAATAGACACCTTTTCTGCTGCCATTTCCTTTTTCCAAGTGACTCGCTGTGACGGTGTATGGGCCTCCAAGTGGCAATTGTTTGATTTCAAAATTTCCTCGTTCATTCGTTACTGTACTCGTACTGAATCCCGTGGACTCATTGCGTACCCGAATAGTCACCTCAGTGACTGACTGGCCAGATGGATCTTTGATAGATCCGGCAATAGATGCTTGAACTCCTTGACCGTATCCTATCTGGTTAACCAATAGGAGGCAAAAAATAAAAATAGCATGCCATTTAAATTTGTAAAAGTTGATCCGCATAAGCTTAATTTGTTTTGTAACAAAACTATTGCAACAGTATAAACTCCATATGCATTTAAGCTTAAACTTTTGTTAACTTTTTGTTTAAGAACTTTTCAAAAACAAAAAGATATAAGAAACAAGCGGACGAAAGTTCAATTTTTTAATTAACATCAAGGTTCCCCATAACCTAGATTTAACTTACTTAACATGACATTTTAGGGGGTTCATAGGTATCTAGACGCATCTTCTATGGAGATTCTTTGGACTTATCCAATTGATATCCATTTAATATCCAAAGAAGGTCCAAAAGAGATCCGAAGAAGATCAAAAAAAACCCAAAACTTGCAGAAGTTTTTCAAGTAGAAAATTATGCCCGCAAATCTTTCAAGGGCTTTAATTGCATAAAAAAATCCAGCTTCTTAATGAAACTGGATTTAAAATAATAAGCTTAATAGTTTATATAACCTAAGCGCTGTTTTATAAAAACTTCTTAACGATGGCATAAAGAACTTTTAGATCCTCCGGACTTAACTCGGCAGTTATCGGATCTTTTTGTATATAATGGTATTTAAACCCTTTAATGGCAGCGTCCAAATTCTTAACATCAAAACCAATGATCCTTAAAGCTAGTTTGGGGTCAAAACCAATTGGCGGCTCTTCCAAGGTATCCTCATACCAATATCCGAAGCCTTGATCAGCCAACGTTTTCCATGGGAATCGAGAAGGATCAATTTTGCGGGTAGGCGCATAATCCATATGTCCAATAAAATTGGCTTGAGGAATTTTATAAGTGTCTTTCAAATAACTCAACAAATGAATTAATGCCTTAATTTGAACTTCTGGCCAGGGGTCAGTTGTTCCATTATTATCCAATTCTATCCCGATGGAGGAAGAATTTAGATCGGTATCATTGCCCCATTTTCCTGCTCCTGCATGATGAGCACGATAGAAGTCATTAACCATTTGAACAATTTTACCGTCTCTTCCAATTACATAATGGGAACTTACACCAACTTTTTGGTTATGAAACGTTTTAATAGTCTGCTCGGTAGATTGTTGGGCAGTATGATGAATCATTACATAATTAGGCTTACGCATACCAAAATTTGTGGATGCCACCCATTCTTTATTATCTGCAGCAATTTTTTGAATTTGGGTTTCTTCAGGTATTTCTTTGTACAAAACCGCGTATTCTTTGGCTTTCTTTTTATAAATTTTCTCTGTTGCTGCATATTTACCTCCTCCACAGGAACTCAATACAACTGCAATGGCTAGGTAACTAATGTAATTCTTATGCATGATGTTCTAATTAAGTATCTACACAAATATACAGGCTTTACAGAGCATCCACAACGAATTCCGGTCTTTCTACACCTGGCTCCAATTCAATAATTTGCAGATTTCTAAATTCCATCAATGCTCCTTCTGCTTCTAAACAAAGGTATCCCTTACGTTTTGAAGCTAATCGAATACTATTGACGAATTTACCGTTTACCGCTAATTTAACGGTACCGTCTACACAAACTACGGTATATTTATTCCATTGCCCCACACCTAAACATCGGTTTTCTATCGATTTACTACGGGTTCCTCGAGGATTATCCGGAGATGCAGTCATACCGCCTGCGCCAAATAATTCCCCATGTACATACGCAATAGGTTGCTGAACACCATCTTTAGCATGAATGTTTACCCAATCCAACTCAAGCATCTGTACTTCCATACCCATCGGTAATCGAGAGGCTGGATCAGCCACCGCATCACACCATACAAAAATACCTGAATTCCCCCCTTTTTCCAGGTGTCGCCACTCTACATGCATGATAAAATTTTCATACATCTTTTCTGATCGAACAACACCAATCGGATTTCCCTTATTGATTAATAGGTTCTTTTTGGCTGTCCAAGTGGTATCAGAGGTATTTACATCAAACCAGGTTATCGGTTTCCCTTTGGATTTGCTATTTAATATGGATTCATCAAAACTTTTTTCTACGCCAAATTGAAATAATCTCTTTTGTGCATAGCCCAAATGATTTTGTGAAAGGAGAAAAAGAATAAGAACAAGTAGGTTTAAATTTATCTTCATGATTTCAAGGTAATGATCTATTCGAAGATACTGAATATTGCTAAGCAATTAGTTGATCTTAAAAATAGAAATGTCCAATCATGCTAGGCATCATTGGACATTGGTATAGCGTTAGGATAAACTAGTAAGAGCTAGAGTTCAAACTCTGCTAATACAGCGCGATGATCCGTTGGCCAGGGTAAAATTTGGATATCCGAGATGTCATGTTCCTCTCCAACTATCCAACAATTTATTGTTTTAAATTCTTTGCTGGCAAAAATAAGATCAATTCGGTCATGCACCTCATTGGGTATAGAACCTCCGGGAATGGTTGTCCAGGTGTAAGCGGGCTTCTTTTTCACCTGTTTAAATTTCTTTCTATAAACATCGTAAAAACCCGCTTTCACCAATAAATAGCTGCTAGGCCATTGTACCGCGAAGGTTAATCGCTCATCCTTTCTTTCCTTGATTGCTTTTACAGACCAATCGAAATAACTGGGTTCATTAAAGTCTCCCAATACAATCATTGGCAAGGACTCAAAGCCCTTACGTTCTTCCAAAATAGAAGCAACTTGTTTTCCTCTAGCAGATTCAGCAGCTTGGATTGCATCTTGTTCATTTTTAATTTTACCATCGGCAATATCATAGGGCTGATATGGATAAGCTGCATAATGAACATCCGCAACAATAAACTCTTTTCCTTCAACGGTAATTTTTAGGAGCTGAGAATGCTCATTGGTTAATCTTGATAATGGGAATTTGCTAATTACAGCCCGACTGTTATCTATTATAATACAGTTCCAAGATAAACTATCGGCCAATTCTTTAGCTCTTGAACTTGTTCCAAATTTATGGCTCGTTTGCTCCTGAAAAGCAACGATATCTGCTTTAGTCTCTCGAATGGTTTTTAGTTGGGCAAATACACTCTTTGGTTTATCAAAACCAGAGCCATCGCCACCAACCCAAAGATTGAAGGTTAAGATTTTAAATGTACTAGGCTTTTGATTCAAACGAGGTTTTGCAAACACGGTCTGAAAAGCCAAGGAAATCAGGATAAGCAGACAACATAATTTTTTCATAGGTTTAGGTATTAGTTTTTTGTGATTACTTGTTTACAGTCCAACCATAATCAATATATTCCCATGCGAAATCATTTCCCTTTAAGGTAACCTTTAAAAATCCTTCTTCGGTTCCATGGAAATTTCCTCCCCACCAATTTGCACTAATGGCTCCTGCGGTAATATATTGTACACCTTTTACTTTAATCTCTTCGTAAAGATGCTGATGTCCTTGTAATACTAATTTTAGATTATACGTATCGAATAAGCTACGGATGTCTTTCTGATTCGTGAACGTATCTGCTGCGGTATATCTGCCCTCCAAAACTGGATAATATAAGGATAAAAAAGGCACATGGGTGGAAACTATGATCGGTTGATTCTTTGGCGTTTTCTCTAATTCCCCTTTCAACCATTGTATTTGCTTTTCACTGATGCAATACTTTCCATCCACTATTTCTGTACTGTTCAGCACGATAAACTTCCAACCCTTATGTACCAAACTATAATACGTCTTTCCGAAGAAAGAGCTGAATAATCCGGATCCATATTCCCCATCCGTATGCCAATAACGATCGTGATTTCCTATAGTAAAAAACCAATTCATTTTGCTACGTTCAATAATATCCTTATACCCTTGAAATAAGGCACGGGCTTTATCCTGTTGGTCTGCTTTAAGTGCGTCTACATCCACATTGTCCCCACCAGTTAAAATAAAATCTACTTTTTGCTTTTTAGCTTCAACAATAGCTTTTTCTAAGCCTTCATAGGATCTCGCTTTTTCATTTGCATTTAGGTGCAGATCTGTAAAAAAGGCAAAAGAAAATTTTTCTTGTGCATGGGCAATAAAAATGAATAAGGATAGGGCTAAACTTAATAGTACTCTTCTCATGGGATTATTTTTCTTTATTATTTCCAACCAAATGGTTGTTTTAAGTTATTGTTTAATAATACCTGTGCTTCAGGAATAGGTCTGTAATAATACATCGGTTCGTGGAAAGTCCGCGTGCGAATCTCTGTGACCATCGTCCCTCCATTGGTTCCGTTTTTCAAATAAACACCTGCGGTTCCATCAAAACGACCGATGCTGTAATATACTAAATTTACGCCTAAGGAGTTCTTCTCACGAACTGCAGGAATGGTTTCTCCTTCTGGAATAAGCTTGATATCTGCTACTCCATCTCCAGTCATATCGTAATTTCCAATACCCGGAAAATACATTCCTTCGGGGATTCTCTCCAATAACTTACCGGCATTCCAACGCATTAAATCATCGTATCGGCTATTTTCAAATGCAAATTCGACGCGTCGTTCTC
>DAIQBS010000097.1:0-7227 GCA_036781025.1 Sphingobacterium sp.
TGTCCTACCGTATTAAAAACTTAATGTTTAAGAATGACTTGACATTAGTTAGTAACCTCGGGAATAACTCGGAATATGGCACATTTAAACAATACACCCAGCTAAATCCGTATTGGACCCCATTCAACCCTGATGGTTCCTACAAATTATATCTTGAGGAGATCTATAATGAAGATACTGGAACAAGATTAACGAATTTTGACAGCTTCGACAATTTAACTGGATATATCGGAAGACCTACCAATCCATTATATGACGCCAGTTTAAATATTCTAGATCAAACAAAGTATCATAGCATTATCAATAATTTTGCTTTGGAGTGGCAAGCCTATTCCTGGCTGAGATTCAGAGGAACTTTTGCTTACTTATACCAAGCAGATGAATCCGATAAATTTTTACCTGCTCAACATTCTTCCTTCGCGAATACACCAACATTTGAGAAAGGGTCCTATAACAAAGGTTACGGTAAAAATCAACGCTATGAGGGTATATTCTCTGCGAACTTCAATAAAACATTCGGTAAAAACTTAATATTTGCCACTCTTGGGGCCAATATATCGCAAGAGGACAATCAAATACAAAGTTTCAAAGTAGTAGGTTTTCCAAATGCTACCATGAATAACATCACACAGGGATTACAATTCCAACAAGGAACAAAACCTGAGGGAATGGAAAGTATCAAACGTCTTGCCGGAATGTTTTCCAATGTTTCATTTGCTCATGATAACAGATACCTGTTAGATTTTTCTTACCGTGTTGATGGATCATCTCAGTTTGGTATCAATAATCGATTTGCCCCTTTCTGGTCTGCTGGTGCTGGTTGGAACTTGCATAATGAGTCCATCTTCAAAAACATCGAAGAAATTAATCGTTTGAAACTTCGTTATTCATTCGGATACACAGGTTCTCAAAATTTTGATTCTTTCTATGGATTAACCACTTCCAAATACTTTACTGCAACGGAATATAGGGGATTGATTGGAACCTATCTTTTAGGTTATGGTAACCCTAATTTAGCTTGGCAAAAAACTCAAAAAAACAACTTTGGTGTTGATATTACCTTGTTCAACAGATTAGACCTTTCTGCGAACTATTATATTGAAAAAACACAAGGATCTATTGCTTCTATTTCAACAGCTCCTTCTTCCGGTTTTATTGATTACAAAGAAAATATGGGCGATCTAAAATCGAATGGTTGGGAGTTATATTCTAAATTTAACATCATTGCCAATTCAGAAAACAGAAACAATTGGTCTGTATTTTTGAATTTATTCTCTGTTAAAAATAAAATTGAAAAAGTTTCCAATACCATCGCTGCACTTAATAAAGCTGCTAATGAGCAATTATCTTCGCTTCCGATCACACGTTATGCAGAAGGTCAATCGACTACTTCTATTTGGGCAGTACCTTCATTAGGGATTGACCCTGCTACAGGTTATGAAATCTACCTAACAAAAAACGGTACATTAACGAATACCTATAACCCATTGGATCAAATCATTGTAGGAGATACCCGTTCGGATTTAGAAGGCACATTTGGAACAAGCTTTGAATTTAACGGAATAGGTTTTAACAGCTTCTTTAGATTCAAGTTTGGCGGACAAGCGTATAATCAAACTCTGGTAGACCGTGTAGAGAATGTGAATGTACGTTTGTACAATGTGGATAGAAGAGTCTCGGAAGAACGTTGGATGAAACAAGGTGATCATACATTCTATAAAGGTTTAATAGATGCAGATGGTTTTTCAAACTCTGCTCTAACTTACGCAACCTCTCGTTTTGTTCAGAATGATAATCTATTATCATTGGAAAGTATCTCTCTATTTTACCGATTTAAAGATGATTTAACTAAAAAATGGGGCATGAGAAATACAAAAATTACAGCTTATTCTAATGATGTTCTTCGCTTTTCTACTATTCGTAGGGAACGTGGTTTAGATTACCCATTTAGTCGTTCATTTACGTTGCAATTATCTACTAGTTTTTAAAAATGAAGATGGAAATTAAAAAATACGGAATCATGAAAAAGCACTCCATCATTGGATTTACCCTATTAGCATTGACCATAGGAACATTTAGCTCCTGCAACAAATGGCTTGATGTACAACCAAGTACACAAACAACTGAAAATAAACAATTCAGTAACCAACAAGGATATATAGATGCATTGATTGGTACTTACCAAAAAATGGCAGATAATAAAAGTTATGGTAAAAACTTAGGCTATGGTGTACTGGATGTATTGGCTCAATTGTTTCAGAACAAAGCCAATCAAACAGTAGATACCTATGGTCAGTTAGCCAGATATAATTATGCAGATGCCGGAGTAGAACCTATCATTAATGAAATTTGGAATGAGCAATATGCTATCATCGCTCAAAGTAATTATATCCTAAAGGACATTGATGCCAACAAATCTTTGTTCCAACAGAACAATTTTAATTTAATCAAAGGCGAATCATTAGCCATCAGAGCAATGATACATTTTGATTTATTACGATTGTATGCACCAGTAAAATCTCAATTAACTGCTGAAGATCAACTAACCATTCCTTACATGAAGGACTTCACGGTGAATCCTTCACGAGCCTTGTCATTTGCTGAGATTATCTCACAAATAATTACTGATTTAAAATCTGCTGAAGAGCTATTATCAGTTATGCCGGATATCGACCAAATCAAGGATAATGCAGGCTTAGTTAATTTAGAGTTATTTCAATCGTTCCGTCAGAACAGATTGAATTATTGGGCTGTGAAAGCATTATTAGCGAGAGTATATCAATATAATGAGGATAAAGAGAATGCACTCAAATATGCTAAAGAAGTCATCGATGGAGAAAAGTTTTATTTTGTGAATGGCAACACCAATACAACAAATCCAACATTAGCAACTTCCAACGCTATATTCAGTACAGAACATATTTTCTCTGTCTATAAATCTGATTTAAAAATAGTTTCAGACCGTTATTTTAAAACAGAAAGTAGCGCAGGCGAGGGCGAAGACTATTTCTCTACTCAAACCAACCTTAATAACTACTATGAAGTAACAGTGGCTGGTCATGCTATAGATATTCGTGGTCCTCAAGCATCCAATAGCCGTTGGAATGTGTTCAATGTTTCTACGGTGTATAGCAATAAATACTATGTGGGCGCTAATGTGAACAATGTCAATCAAAAACTAGTTCCAGTAATCAAATTGGCCGAGATGTATTACATCGCTGCTGAGGCAAGTCCAAGTATCGATGAAGCCTTATTTTATTTGAATAAGGTACGTACAGCTCGCTTAATACCTGCATTAACTACGTCGACGATTACCAATCAAACGCAATTGGATAACGAAATCTTTAAGGAATACAGAAAAGAATTCTTTGCCGAAGGACAGTTATGGTATTATTATAAACGTAAAAAGACGACTTCTTTACAAAATACGGTTGACTGGTCCTTTAACCTTAGTAAATATGTTTTCCCAATCCCAAATAAAGAAATAGAGTTTGGATTAAATTAACTGTAGTAACATGAGAAAATTAATTTATATAAGTAGCATTTTCCTTTTGTTCACAGGAATGATAAGCTGCAAAGAAGATAAACAATTAATGTATGAAGAAGATGCCAGGGTGTATTTTTTAAAAAACACCACAGCGACTTCAAGGGATAGTATTGAACAAAGCTTTGCATTTGAGCCCAATACGATAATATCTGACACCATCCCTTTAAATTTCAGAATCATAGGTTTTCCTAAAGATGTGGACAGGCAAATAGCGCTTCAAGTCAAAGAAGGATCAACTGCTAAACTGGGTTATCACTTCAAAATCGATAAACTATTTATTCCGGCAAACAGTTCCGACGGTTCGGCAGAACTAATCTTCTTCCGTCGTCCTGGTTTAAAAGATAGTGTGGTGAAAGCAGAACTGTTAATTGCCGAAAATGAAAATTTCAAAATAGGTTATGAAGACTTTTCTGGAATTTCCAAAGTAAATCGTGTTACGCTAAAGTTTTCAATAACAGATTTGTTAAGTAAACCTAGCAACTGGCCTACTTTATGGCAGAATATGTTTGGTGACTACTCAAGAACTAAAATTCTTTTTCTAACGCAATCCCTTAATTATACCGCATGGAATGCCGCATTTTTATTTCCGCAAGACCAAAGCAATATGATTAATAAAGCTAGAATAGCGATTTATGAGTATGAAAAAATCAATGGGCCTTTAATTGACGAAGATGGGAATCGAGTTGTTATCCCTTAAGCAAGAAGAAATTATGAAATTAAGAAACATATATATCGTCTTTGCATTGGTATTATGCTTATTTAGCTGTGCAAAGGATAATGGGAATTACAATTATATTGATGTTCCCAAAATAGAAATTAAGGATGAAACGAAGGAAGGTACCCTCTTTGTTCAACAAGGTGTCTCTTTAAAGTTGAATCCTGAGGTTAATTTAAATGGCAATAAGGATGAAATTGCCTATGAATGGTTTGTCTATTTAAATTCTGCAAGTGCATCCTATGTTCAGGATAGCACTAAAATTGCAAATACGAAGAACCTGGATTATGTCATCGATCCAAAGCTATTTACTATTGGTGAGACCTATAAACTAACGTACAAGGTAACCAATAAGGCTACTGGAATATCTTCCTTCTATTTTTATCAATTAAGTATTTCAGACCTTTTCACTCAAGGTTGGATGTTTTTAGAAGATAAGGCTGGAAAAGCAGATTTATCCATGATCTTAAACAATGGTACAATATACCATGATATTTATTCCTTCCGCAACAGTGAATCTCCGATAGTTAATCCTAAATCATTTACCATATCAACCGCATCTATATCAGATGATGTAGGGCCTAGTGGCAAAAAATATTATATCGCCGGAGAGCATGACGGTGTCGAAATTGATGGAACAACCATGAAGAAAAGATTTGATTATAACTTCTTATTCTTCGCGCCACCTACTGAGATAAAACCTCAATACATGGCTTGGGGTGGAAGTTCTGGAAATAATGTAGGCATTATTGTCAATGCCGGACATGTACATATCAACATGGTAGGGGGATTCCCAGGAGCGAAAAAGTTTGGCGCTCAATTACGTGCTCCAGAACATGGTTATGATTATGAATTAGCTCCTCAGCATATTTCTGGAAACACCTATACAGACACCTATAATGTGGTTATGTATGATAAGAGAAATAAAAGATTCTATGGTGTTACGACTAGTGCCTTAAATAAATTTGATGATGCAAATCAAACAGCTAGTATTTTCGACATGAACAATGTGGGGTTAGATCTAATCAAATTAGATTCTTCCAACATTACAGAAATTCGTAATGCAATAATGAAAGACAATAATGGAAAAGGTTATTTATTGCAGTTCAGAACACTAAGAAACGCTAGCAATCCATCCATTACTATTGGAAAACAAGAAATAAGCGCTCCAGGAATTGCCAGTGCAGCAGATGTAACTTGTTCTACCCTATCTCCACATTTATTTTATGCGAATGCTTCAAAACTAATCCGTTATGAAGTAACATCCAATTCTTATAATGAAGAATACAGTTTTCCTGCCAATGAAACCGTCACTAAGATTAAATTTCAAAAACACGGTTATGGAAATGCTGTACCAAGGTTAATTGTAACAACCTGGAATGGTACAGAGGGAAAAGTTTATTATTTCAAAATATCTCAAAATGGTTCAGTAGAAGGCTTGGACAAAACCTTCACTGGATTTGGAAAAATTATCGACTTAGCATTTAAATTCTAAAGACATGAAATTAAAATTAACAGCAGCACTATTATTTAGTTCGGGAATACTACTAGCTCAAAATAATATAGACGAAGCAACGAAACGTGTTAACGAAGTTGCTCAAAACGGAAGCTTGGCACAAAAAGAAGCCTTAGCTTCAGAACTTCTTCAGGAGACGAAAAAATCCAAAGATGTAAATAGATTAGAAACGATCAGCAATCATTTATATCGTTTAGGTAGGCAAGAAAGTTCAGACTCTTTACGCACTGTAATTGCGAAAAAATACCCTAAAAGTTTGGTCGCTAGACAAGAATTTATTACCAACGATTTCTATAAACAGAAGACTGCAGCTGATAAGGAGAAGAGTTATCAAAAACTCCTTAAAACTTGGCCTATTCCTAAAAATGATGAAATAAAAATAGCTTATGATTATTTGATTGCCAATGTTGCTAGGTCTTATGCTGACGAAGGTAATAAGGCGAAAGCATTAAACTATGTTGATCAATTGAATGAAAGGTTTTGGAGAGCTCAAGGCTATATTCCAGTAGCTACAAAGTTCTTACAAGATAAAGATACAGCAGCTGCTTTGCCCCTTATTTTAAAATCTATTGAAGATGCAGAATATTACATCAATCTTCCAAAAGAACAACAAGACAATAAAGCTGGATTTGCAGCAGTAGGTTACCCTAGTTATGTGGCTCAATTAGCCCAAGTATACAGTAATCAAGGAAAACATCAAGAAGTACTGGAACTATTAGAGAAAGCAATTGCTTTAAATCCAGCGAATGCTCCTAGGTTCAGCTCCACTTATTATAAAGCATTGGAAAATGCCGGTAGAAAATTAGAGGCTTTACAACAATTAGAAATCATCTATAAGTCTGGGAACTTTGCTCAGAAAGCAAAAATGAAAGAATTATACAGTAGCCTGAATGGTTCAGATAAAGGATATGATGCTTACCTAACTAGATTGGACAAGGATGTTGTGAAAAGCATTCAAGACCATATCGCTCAATATGCAACCAACAAGGCTGTACCTAATTTCGAGTTATTGAATTTGAAAGGGGAAAAAGTATCTTTAGAAAGTTTAAAAGGTAAGACATTGGTATTAGACTTTTGGGCAACCTGGTGTGGACCATGTATCAATTCATTTCCTGCAATGAAAGCAGCTCAAGAGATGTATGCAAATGATAAAGACGTACAATTCCTTTTCATCAATACTTGGGAAAGAGATAAAAACTACAAAGAAAATGTAGCAAGCTTCATCAGTAAAAACAATTATCCTTTCGAAGTATTGTACGATGATCAGAAAGATCCTGAAACAGGTAAAATATTAGCAGAAAAATTAGGAATCAATGGTATTCCCGCTAAGTTCATTATCGATAAAAACGGAATAATACGTTATTCGCTTACTGGATCTTCTCCAGATATCGACTACATTAAATTAGAGATGAAAGAATTGATTGAAGCAACGAAAAAAGCTGCAGATAA
>DAIQBS010000098.1:0-7140 GCA_036781025.1 Sphingobacterium sp.
TTTTTGCTGGCCCTTCGACCCCTCTTTTGGTGGTTACCAAAATAACACCATTTGCCCCCCGTGCTCCATAAAGTGCTGTAGCCGTGGCGTCTTTCATGATTGAGAAGCTTTCGATATCATCGGGTTGTAATCTTGCTAGATCTGTTGTTGTTAGTTCGATGTTGTCAATCAGGATTAATGGCCTTGTGTTAGCACCGAAGGTGGTAATTCCCCTAACGAAGAAATCAGCATTATCAGCACCGGGCTCACCGCTTCTTTGGTAAGCGATCATACCTGCCACATTACCTGCGAATGCAGCTGTAAGATTACTGGCAGGTATTTTTAAGTCTTTCGGTTTTACTGATGTGACGGATCCAACAACTTCGGTTTTCTTTTGGGTTCCATATCCTACCACAACTACCTCCTCCAAGGAACTTGAATCTACCTGCATCTGAATGTTTAAGGACAAGGCATCCTGAACGAGTACCTCCTGACGCAAGTAGCCCACCATACTAAATACAAGCGTATTGGGGATCTTGTCCAATTCAATAATGAAATTTCCGTTGGGGTCAGTTTGGGTTCCTCGCGCAGTAACTCCTTTTACTTGGATCGAAACTCCGGATAAATTTTCATCACCATCTTTGACATTTCCCGTCACTTTGGTGGTTTGACCATATACCATGGTCTGAAGAGCTAGGGAAAAGCAAATAAAAAGCGTGATCTTCAAAAAATGAAACTTAGTTTTTGCCATAATTTATTTTTTATTGGTTTTAAAAAACAGGTTTAATTGGAGATTATTAATAAATGGGTTTATTAATAATCGACGCTAAAATTTATCAATAGAAAAATATATTGAACAATTGTTAATAAATAGTCAATATAATTTCAATGCACAAATTTTCGTGCAGGGATGAATTGTCTTGAAAAATCTTAATGATTATTCGGTTGAAATTTGATTAGTTAGTTTTGGTTAATTGTGTTGTCTTTTTCTTCTAAAATTTAATGGTTAGAGTTTAATTTAGTTTGATTAGTTATATGGTTAATTGTGATATACAATTAAAGATATAGGTAATAAAAAGTTAATGCATCCTGTGCTGTCCTGTAGTTTTCAAAAAGATATATGGTTGATTATTAGTAGGTAATTAATTTTTGTTGGTTTATTCTTAATAGTATTTCCTTGTATAATTTGGCGAAATGAAGTTCATGTTTTGGGTGTATACAGGTTCGTTTATGGGTAATAAATTTGTGGTTTTTAGGGAAGGATTAGTAAGGGTTCATACAAAAATTAGGTGAAGTAATTACACAAAAAAGCCAAGTCAGATCTTCATCCAACTTGGCTATTAAAAAGCGAATAAGAATACTTATTTCTTTTCTACAAATGTAGCTGCTTCGATCTGACTAGCATTTTTTACTACCAAACCTTTTTTAGCATTACCTGTATTTGGATCTACCACGTAGAATTGAGGGAATTTATCCAATGCTGTAATTCCGAGGTAAGCTTTTCCTCCGAAAACATATGGCCAAGATACGCCATTAGGGATATCTCCTTTGGCAGGAATTCCGTTGATCCAATTGAATTTTTTGCTTTGCATATGAACGACTGCATATTGTGTTGAACCATCAAGTCCTGGTTGTTCATTAGCTGCATATTTTTTGTTATAGAATTCGATTAGGAATACATCGTCTTTCAAGTGCCATACTTTTTTGAAACGGTAACCTCCTGATGCGGTTTCAAGGTCATAGGTATAGCTTTTGTCGAATGTTGTAGCACCTTTTTTAATCACTAAAGCACCTGCTTTCTTGGTTCCGAAGTTATTTCCAGAGAACACATAGATATCGCCATTTGAAGCGGCACCAATTTGCGAGTAACGTGCAGAACGATAAAATGCTCCAGAGATTGACAAACGCGAGTCTGAGAATACAGCTTCAGTTTTTAGAGTTCTTGCATTAATCTTAGCGACAACAACATCGTCAATTTCCTTGTTTTCATGGAAGTGAAGACTGGTATAGAATGAACCATCTTGTCCATCTGCAAGTCCAATCAAGGCTGCATTTTTACCTTCATATCCTTTGAATTCGTTTACCTTGAAGGTTAAGAATTGGGGTTCGCCCGCTGATAAACCGATGCGGTTCATGGTACCGACTGTTTTATCAGCAGCTCTATAACCACTCATGATTGTATAGGCGTAATCACCTACTGTACCTGCTGTTACAAAACCATTTTGAATTTCAAATTGGTTTCCAATGGTTGTTGCAGCCCCAGCTGGATTAATCGTGAACCGTTGTCCAACGTGAGCATCTCCACGACCATATTTGATAGCCACAAATCCTTCGTAACCATAAGACATATACTGAGAGAATGTATTGGTGAACTCTAATCCAGCGCCCTTTGGTGAAATACTGTCTTTTTCATTTTCCAATGAAGCGGCAGTCAAATAGTATGTTGCATTGTTTACATCAGGGACCAAGGTCGCAATAATGAAATTACCTTTCGGGTTTTTCTCTACCGGAACTGTAGGAATTGGGTTTTCATCTTTACAGGCAACCATTGCGCATGCTCCCAATACTAAAATCCATGATTTTTTAATGAATTGATTTCTCATGTTAATTATTATTTGTTGTTAATATGTTTGTTTGTGTTTCGCTTAATGATGTAGTATCTCAGTTTTACAGAGAAACTTCTTCCAGGTTTTTGAAGGCTGAAATTGTCATATAACATTGCATTCGTCAGGTTTCTTGATTCTATGCTGATGTTATACTTTCCGTTTTCCAGCATATAGGTTGCTGAGAAATCCGAATACCATTGTTCTGGAACGATAGCTTTCGATGCTTTATCAGCATAGGCATAGGAGTGTAGATAAATCTGATCGACATAGTTTAAAGACCAGTTTAAATTCAGGGTATTACCTTTTCCTAACAGGTTGTGGAAATAATAAGAAGCATCAGCATTCCAGAAGAAATATGGAAGGTTAGGCATTCTATATCCATAATTTCCATTTACTTGAGTTTGGGCAAGATTCGAAAATGGGGCCTTATCTCTAATATTCATGTAAGTAAAGGTTCCACCAAGAGTAGCCTTGTTTTTATAGTAAATTCGAGCTTCAAGGTCAATACCCCATCTAGTTACTCGACCATGATTTTTGTTTAGAAAAACGGTCTCTCCATTTAATGCATCACCTCTTCTGCCTGCCATGCGTTGAATAAAATTGTAAGTATCACGGTGATAACCTGACCAATCAATATAGAGGTTGAAGGTTGGGTTTAACTCCTTGTTAAAGGTAATTCCGAGGTTGTAATTGTTTGATTCTTCTGGTTTTAAAGCAATATTTCCTTCGTCAAGAATTTCATCTCCGAATAGTTCTCTATCGTTAGGAAGTCGATAGGCTTTCTCTGCGGATGCTTTAAATTGCAGGTTTTTCAGAAAGTAGGTTGTCGCTATTCCGTATCCTGTTTTAGAGGCATCTTCATTTCTTCGGAAAGTAATATTCTCTTCATTGGTATATGGGCCACTCGCTTTGTTGAGATAATGTTTTGCAAATACAATGGTGTTCCATTTTCTATTGAAAGTATAGCGATATTCGAGTCCTAGACTGTTTTTTAAACTTGTGCGGGACATGCTATCTGAGGCTGCAGGTAATTCTGGATAAAGACCATTGGCGATACTTTCCAAATTTGGCTTACGCACGTAATAAGACATGTTGTTGTTCAGGTTGATGGAATGATTTTTATTGATTCGATAGCCTATGCCCAGGGATGCAGATTGATTGCTGTTCGAGTATTCTGACATCCCC
Source organism: Sphingobacterium sp. (assembly GCA_036781025.1). Taxonomy (GTDB): domain Bacteria; phylum Bacteroidota; class Bacteroidia; order Sphingobacteriales; family Sphingobacteriaceae; genus Sphingobacterium. Next base: position 3,771 of record DAIQBS010000098.1, read on the forward strand.
AAACTAGCCTCTCCATAAGATGCATTGACTCCACGTAGATCGGCCATTAATTTCCTTGTGCCATCCCAACTATATTTATATGCTGAAGTATCCACGCTGCCTGCCCTTTCATAATTGTAGTTTCCTGTAGCTCGAACACTCAATCCCTCCACAAATAAATTCCGTTTGTCATAGACAAATGATGGTAATATCGATTTACTAAAAGCCGTTCTTTCGCCAAATACATATCTCATTTCAGATCCATTCTGTATATCGCGATGTACTTGTCCCATAGTCAGACCCAATAGCATTCGGTCTGCCCATTTCTTACCAACTATACCGACTTTGGCAATTACAGTTTCATTCCGGTAATTATCATGGAATCTTCTAAACCAAGACGAATCAGACGACCATGAAGAACCTGATTGCCAGTTATCACCTTCCTCTGTTGAGTTTCTATCCTTAGCAAAAACTCTATATGAAGTTTTAACCTTATAATCGTTGTCTGAATAATTCTGGAAGGCATTTAATTGGAATGAAATGCCGGATTTGAAGGTATGGTTAAGACTAATATTGCTTTTATGCGTGTTGAATGAACCGTAGGAATAAGAGGCGTCAATGGAGCTATTGGCGGATTGGTTGGTTACAATATTGATTACACCTCCTAATGCATCGGCACCAAATTCGATAGGAACCACCCCTTTGTAGATTTCAATCCTTTCCGCAGCATTCACTGGAATATTATTCAATTGGAAGGCTGATCCCATTCCTTCCATGGGAACACCATCCATAAATACGCGGATATTCCGACCAGTAAAACCATTCAACGTAATGTTCATATCAGAACCAATACCACCAGTCTCTCTAATTTTTACCCCTGATGCTTTATCCAATAGGTGGGCAAGGTCCAATGTAGAATTGTATTGAGATTTTGCATCCAAGGCAACCACATTGAATGGAGTTTCTCTGACTTTTTGAATCGCATTTTTCCCTTTTACAACGACTTGGTCTATATTTGTTCTGGGATCAATTTTCAAATGATAGTTTCGAATGATTTTATAATTTGCCTTGATTTGTATTCTTTCATATCGGCTGATGTAACCGACAGCTGAGATAATAATTTCGTATTCCCCCGGATGAACATTGAAAGAGAAATCTCCATTTTTATCGACTTCACAATGACTATTGGAATGCTTGATTCTTGCTGTTGCGTGTTCAATGATATGATGGTTTAAATCTTCGATATGTCCATTAATTTTTGCTGTTTGCGAAAGTGCGTAAGAAGAAAATAAACCAATGAGAGTAAATAGTAATAAATATTTTTTCATTTATGATTAAAAAAATTGATGTCATTATTAAAGAATGCCCTTATTGCTATTTAGAATAATTATAAATAACTTTGCAAAGTTATAGTTACAAACAGAAGTATTTAGCGAAATCTGGGACAAAAAGTAATGAAAAAAGGTATGTGGGTTAGGTCAGAAATTCCCGAAATAAATAGGGTGATTTACGATCAAACAGTGGAGGATAATACATCGAAAGATGATAAAATAGTTAACGATAAAGAGTTTTTATATAACGGAAATGGGGTATCAGTTAGTTGTAAAACGCAATATGCGCAAGGACTTCATATTGCAGAAGTCCAAATGGATACTACAAAAGAATTAACCAATACTTGGATGACTGAAAAACCGCATGTAAGGTTTTTCTTTTATTTGAAAGGGCATTCACGAGTAAGGAATGGGGCAGGCGATGAAAGTTATGACCATCAGATCGGAATGTTGCAGAGAAATTTCTTAGATAACAATGGTGCTGGTGGGATCATAAATATTGACCCAAATGACTCGATTCATTATGTAATCATTAAAATGACTCATTCTTTTTATTTAGACTTGGTGAAGGATGAAGAATGGATTTCATCGGACAGTTTTCATCAATATATTTTGAAGGGGATTCCTGAAAATCGACCCAATGAAACGCGTTATATGGATGTCAATATTTTCAGAGTTTTAAAGGAGATTATTGGCAATGAGAATCTGGTTCAGCATCGGTATCATTTTCTCAGAATCAAGCTTAAGGAACTGTTATTTGTTCTATTCCAAAATACTAATTACGGGACTTCCATACCTGAAAAGGCTTCTATAGAAAGTGTAAGCTTAGAAAAGGTGAAATCTTATCTTTTTCTACATCTTGAAAACCCACCTAGCAGCTCCGAATTGGCTAAGATATTTATGCTTAATGAACGCAAATTAAAACAGGATTTTCAATTACAATATGGCACTACGATTTATGGAATGGTAATCCAAATGCGGATGCAAAAAGCGAAAGATCTGCTGTATGAACAACATAATGTCAATGAGATCGCCTGCATTCTAGGATATAGTAGTGTCCCACATTTTATTAAGGTTTTTAAATCTTATTTTGGGGACACTCCAAAGCAGTTTATGTTAGAAATTCAGCATTTAACAGCTGCTACTCCTGTGACCAAGCCTTTACATAGTCATATTCAATAACAGTAGTTTGGCTATTGTTGCTGTCATAATTGGCAGCCCCTAGACCAATTCTGTCCAAGGTGGTAATCCCACTATTCTTCCAAGAATATATGTTTGTATTATTTATAAAGAATTCAATGTTTCCATTTTCATTTTCTAATCGTAGGATATTAGTTTTATCGATGGGCTGGATGGCTGAGTTTTCCTTCCAGTTTTGAATTATTTCCAATTCTCCATCTTCATGATTGAAGATGGTAAAATGTCCAGATTGTTCAATAACTATCCAAGATTTATTATCAGAATCCCTGCGGTCAAAAATAATTCCTGCATCACCTTTTCCCCCTGTTTGTTTAAAACTAATTTCAAGAATTTGTTTTTTTCCTTGTCCAAATATATTTACGGGACAATTAAAGCCATTTACAAAGGTCCCATTGATGCTATAATTAAGGATATACTTACCATTATTTATTTCACTCCTTAATAGGTTGTCTGTACCGACAAACCATTTGCTATCGTCATTGAAATTCTCCTCATAGACAAGAGTTCCATGCTTTTCACCTTCATCCTTACTACATGAAACCAATAGTAAGATGCTCAAAATTGCCAGGAATATATTCCCATTTAATGATATTCTTTTCATAGATAAGTGTTTTTAAAAATTGAAATGTTGTTACTAAAATTTATTCCTTCAAATTGATTTAATGTTGATAGGATAAAGTTAGGAGAGGTTGTTTTTCAATACAATACTAGAAAACCATTATATTTTTGGTCTTCAAAGAATCGTTTGCAGTTATCCAAATCCAATAATTAAGTCAGATTATTGGCCTAATCCTACAATTATTAGTCTTAAAATCCTTTATTATTAAATTAATGCTATTTTAGTAGGGTTACTTTTTTGA
>DAIQBS010000099.1:0-6243 GCA_036781025.1 Sphingobacterium sp.
TAATGAGTCAACGTATACTATCGGATAAATCTTTAGATAGTGCTGTAAATATTGCTGGTTTTGCGGACCGAAATGCTGCTTTGAGTAATTTGCATATAAAGCCTGACGGTACGGTGAATAAGTCTACTGAATATGCGGTCATATTTATTGCCTTACTCTTTATATTCTTCGAATGTTTGCCTGTATTTGTCAAATTAATGAGTGGTCGTGATGCCTATGATAATGCGCTAAAAAACCAAAAGGAAATAGCCTATTATGAATCGGATACGGAAGTGCGAGTTGAAAAAACTGCCATCGATAAGATTGATGATTTTCGAGTAGAAGCCTCCATAAAACGTCGAATGGATAAATTAGAGCAAGAATTTACGGAAAATTAGAAAGGCTTTCTTAAGAATTCACTATACTTGTTCTTCATCTATGAATCGATATGAAGAATAAGCAGTTTTCCGTTTTGGCGCTAGCCATAATTACCCTAATAAGTAGTGCTGTTGCTCAAGAGAAGAGAGGAAGAATCCGTGATTTCGGTATAAATATTGGAATCTTAACTCCCGGCACAAACAATGCAATAACAGATGTGGCTGGTGTGAAGGTTGGTCATCAAACCCTAACCGAAGGAGATCATATACGTACGGGTGTAACCGCCATCATTCCACACGAAGGGAATCTTTTTCAGGAAAAAGTTACAGCAGCAGTTTATGTAGGCAATGGTTTCGGAAAAATGATGGGCATTTCTCAAATACAAGAACTTGGAAATATAGAAACACCAATTCTATTAACCAACACGCTAAATGCGCCTAAAGTAGCCGATGGCTTAATCGATTACATGCTTGCTTTGCCTGGTAACGAAAAGGTTCGATCGGTGAACGCTGTTGTTGGAGAAACTAACGACGGTGGATTAAATGATATACGTGGAAGACATGTATCAGCAAAGCATGTTTTAAAAGCTCTTGAAACAGCAAGTTCTGGGCCAGTACAAGAAGGCAATGTCGGGGCCGGTACGGGAACAGAATGTTTAGGATATAAAGGAGGAATAGGTACCTCTTCAAGAAAATTACCTGCCTCGAAGGGTGGATATACCGTTGGAGTATTGGTTCAGAGTAATTTTGGTGGGATTCTCCAGATTAACGGTGCTCCAGTAGGTCGCGAAATGCATAATTTTTACATGCAACAACCAAAAGAAACCCACAAAGTGGATGGTTCTTGCATGATTATTATTGCTACAGACGCTCCTCTATCTGCTAGAAATTTAGAACGATTAGCAAAACGCTCGTATATCGCTTTCGGAAATGTAGGTTCTTTCTCTTCTAATGGTAGTGGGGATTATTCGATTGCTTTTACAACCAATCCAAAGAATCGTGTTTCACATGAAATGAATAACATCGTTCAAGAAACAGAGGAAGTTGGAAATGATTTTATGTCTCCCCTATTTTTAGCGGTATGGGAGGCTACAGAAGAAGCGATATTAAATTCTATGTTTATGGCGGAGGATATGAAAGGTATCAACGGAAGAACGGTGAAAGCTATTCCCATCAAAGAAACATTGAAAATTTTAAAAAAATACCAAGCCTTGAATCATGATTCATTACCGAAAGCTATTCGTCAGTAAATGCTGCTTTTTAGCAATATGCTGTATTTTACTAAGTAATCCATTATACTTAAAAGCTCAACCTAACTTAGTACCGGGTAATAAGGGGAATTTAAGTAGCACATGGGATAGCGTTTCACGTATAATGAAAAGAGAACATATTCCTGCAATATCTTATTCATATAGTAAAGACGGCGATTTTTATTACGCTGCACAAGGGGTTAAAATTAACAACGAATTTAATAATATCGATAACCGTACTGTATTTCAAGCAGCCTCTCTTACTAAGGTATTAGCGGCATATATTTTCTTTCGGTTTATGGACAAAGGATTAATCAGCCTCGATAAACCCTTATGGGACTATTATCCATATGACCGATTGAAGAACCACCCTTATAAGCAGCTAATAACTGCTAGAATGGTTTTGACGCATCGTACAGGATTGTTAAACTGGGAAGGGGATGTACCTTCAGACCGTTGGAGAAAAACTCCCCTTACGTCACAGTTTAAACCTGGAACCGATTACATGTATTCAGGTGAGGGTTTTTATTTTTTGCAGGAAACTTTGGAACATTTGACCAAAAAATCTTTTGAAGAGTTAGTGGAAGAAGAAATTTTTCGACCTTTTGATATGGGTAATTCTGAAATGGTATGGAAAGATTCTCTGGAACAGAACGCAGCGTTTGGACATTTATCTGGCGCGATACCTCGCAAATTAGGTAAATACCAAAAAAGCAATGCGGCATATACGCTTTATACCACGGCTTACGATTACGCTAAGTTTATTGAAAAAGCGATTTTTAAAGGGATAGGTTTAAAGCCAAGTACTCATCAACTGATGTTGGAGAAAGCATCAGAAGCAAAAAAAGGTCAGGATGTAAGTCCTGATGATCAATATGTTCCTTGTGCATTAGGAATGCGTATGCAAATCAATGAGGTGGGTACCGCCTATTGGCATACGGGATCCAATCCTGGGTTTCGTTGTTTCTTTATTGCTTATCCGGAAACGAAGGAAATTCTTACTGTTTTCACGAATTCTGAGGACGGTTTTCAAATAATACCCGACATGTTGGCGTTATTTTTGAATAATAACCAAACATTCTGGATGTATAATTGGCGCCAGGGTGAATTAGATTAAGAAAGGAGCTATTATGATTGGTATTGTAGGAGGTGTTGGTCCTTTGGCAGGAGTAGACATCGTTAAAAAAATTATAGAAGAAACAAATGCATCTAGGGATCAAGATCATCTTCCTGTTTTATTATCTTCTCAGCCTCATCGTATTACAGATCGAACAGCTTACTTATTGGGTAAAACGGTAACCAATCCAGGTTTTGCGCTTGCAGACATCGCTTTGGAATTAGAAAAATCGGGAGCAACAGTGGTTGCTATTCCTTGTAATACCGCTCATTCTCCTCGTATTTTTGATGTTGTTAAGGAAGAATTATTGCTTAAGAACTCTTCCCTCAAGCTACTAAATTTGGTGGATGAAACAACTCGATTTATTCAAGAGCATTTCCCGGATAGTAAAGTGGGTGTTTTATCCACTACAGGGACTCGAAATACGGCTTTATATAAAAATAGTATTGAGGCTCATGGATTGACTTGTATTGAGCCTAATGATGCTTTGCAAGAGAAAGTTCAACATGCTATTTACGATGAGTCGTATGGAATCAAAGCTTTTTCTTCCCCCGTGACTAGAAGAGCTCATGATGAACTTGTCGCCTCCATTCATGAGTTGAAAAGTCATGCTGCGCAAGTGATTATATTAGGCTGTACAGAACTTCCTTTGGCTCTTCGTGAAAAATCGTATTACGGATTGCCTGTGATCGATCCGAATCGGATCTTGGCAAGAGCGCTGATAAAAGAGCTGGATGCTAGTAAGTTGTTGCCGTTTGAGTAGGGGATTTTATTTTTTAAAAATATTCGAGTTAAGGAGATTTAACAAACTTTATAACAAATAAAGGTTTTATCTTTTAAACCTTTAACCATTTTTTTATTCCAAAACAATATATTGCACTTCTATAAATTGGAGTTGATGTAATTAAAAAAATATATATTATGACAATGAAATCCTTTACAGCTACCCTTACATTATTGTTGGGTTTTATATTTATGACGAATGCTCAAGAGATTATTACTAAAGTAGATCCGTCTATTTTTCCTGATCCTGAAAAAGGATATAAGAAAATGGTAATTGAAGTTCCGCATTCAGCGAATGATAGCGATAAGAAGATAGAATTCTTGGTGGGGAAAATGATGGAAGTCGATGGTTGTAATCATTTTGGATTACAGGGCACATTAGAGAAGGTAGATTTACAAGGATGGGGTTATGATTATTATGTATTCAAAACAAAAGGCGAAATTATCAGTACTCAGATAGGATGCCCAGATTTAGAAAAACGTAGATTATTTGTATCGAATCAACCTACCCTTACTCGTTACAATGGAAAGTTGCCGATTGTAATTTATGTTCCAGAGGAATATGATGTTCAATTCAAAATCTATCAGACCGATAAAGAAATCTATCGAGCTGCTGAATCGAAGAAGTCAAAAAATTAGATGCGTTAAATTTTTACTATATTGTTGAACCTAGGCTATTCAAACAGTCTAGGTTTTTTAAATTCTACGAAAAAATCAAATAATTCGACGTTATGCCTTATCAAACTATAGCAGAAATTGACAAGATCTATGCACTTCAATTGAAGTATAAGGATGAAATAAAGCATAGCTCCGCAGACCAACGTAAGAGGATGCTTAAGAAACTTCTTGATAAAATCATTCAAGAAGAAAAAGCTATCGAACAGGCTCTTTATTTAGATTTTCATAAGTCTAGTATGGAGACCGATATTACGGAAATATTAGCAGTACAATTCGAAATTCGACATATTCTAAAGAAATTAAACTCTTGGATGAAAGATAAGTCGGCAGGGTGGTCCTGGATGTTTGCTAATATCTCTGCCTATTTACATTATGAACCTAAGGGAAATACATTAATCATTACTCCTTGGAACTACCCATTCCAGTTACCTATGGTTCATTTAGCTTCGAGTTTAGCGGCTGGAAATACAGCTATCGTAAAACTTTCGGAGTTCTCACCTCATATAAATCAAGTAATACGTAGAATAATTCAAGAATTATTTCCTGAGCAGCATGTTGCCATAGTCGAAGGAGGAGTGGAAGAAACGACCCATTTATTAAATCTTCGATTTGATCACATACACTTTACAGGATCTCCTAAAGTAGGTAAAATCGTCATGGAAGCCGCCAGCAAACACTTGACAGATATCACCTTAGAGCTTGGAGGAAAGTCTCCAGCTGTTATCGATAAAAATGTAAATATCAGATCGGTTGTTAAAAATTTAATTTGGGCAAAGTTTGTAAATGCTGGACAAACCTGCATAGCTCCAGACTATGTGTTGGCGAACAAAAAAATTAAAGCAGAATTAGAAAGCATTTTTAAAGAAGAGATGCTTGAAGCTTTTGGAGCTAACCCTCAGCATTCCCCAGATTATGCGAGAATTATTAATGATGGACAATTCAATAGATTGGTAAAACAATTAGATGAAGCTAAAGTATTAGGGGCTCAATTGATTGTAGGAGGAAAAGTTGATGAAAAGGAGCGCTATATTTCACCAACGGTCATTACGCAGGTAGCAAACAGCAATAAACTAATGCAAGAAGAAATATTTGGCCCAATTCTTCCGATTGTTTATTATAACCAGATTGATGAAGCAATAAACTATATCAATTCAAAAGAAAAGCCTTTGGCATTATATGTTTTTAGTAATGACTCGATTTTTAATAAACATATTATAAGGCACACAAGTGCCGGTTCTACATGCATCAATGATGCAATGATTCAAATATTACACCCAAACTTACCTTTTGGGGGAGTCAATCATTCAGGAATAGGACAATCGATGGGTTGGTATGGTTTTAAATCTTTCTCCCATGAAAGAGCCATCGCTAAATCAAACTTTTTCCCAATGTCTTCTTTATTTTGGTTTCCATATACTGAAAAAACAAACAAGATATTAAAAACAATTAAGCGCTTTCTTTAACCGAATATTTTATCCCATAAAGACTTTTTAATCCCTACATAATATTCACCATCTTCCTTTTTAAGAGGATACATACGGATATAATTCCCTTGTCGCTCATCCCCTTTCCCTGTAACGATGTCAAAACGATTTCGATGGAATGGGCAGATTAACTTTCCATCTTCACACCAGCCATGTGTTAGGTCTGCACCTGCGTGAGGGCACCGACTAGAAGTAACAGATAAAACACCATTTTCTCTTATAATACAAAGCTTTTTACCGGCCACATGCAAGGCTTTCACATAGTTTCTACTTTCATCTATTTTTGTGGGCACCTTATGCCATACTAGTTCATCTTCCATTGTCGTGTTTTATAGTGGAGATATAAAGATAAGCTTTCCTAAAAAAATAAAGGCTATCCAAAAAATGGATAGCCTTTATTCAATATCAAAATGTATAATTCTTATACGAATTTCTTAGCGTTGATTTTACGCTCGTTTTCAGTCAAGTAAATTTTACGTAAACGAATACTTTGAGGAGTTACTTCGATGTATTCGTCTCCTTGGATATACTCCATACATTCTTCTAAAGAGAATTTAATTGCTGGAGCAATACGA
>DAIQBS010000100.1:0-4965 GCA_036781025.1 Sphingobacterium sp.
AGAAATTAAAAGCGTCTTAAAAACAACAAAACATTGTAAAGAAAAGAAATTTAAAGGGGCTGTATCATAAATCATTGATACAGTCCTTTTTTTGTTTGATTATTTTCATTAAAATTTCGATTAATCATCTGATTTTCATATATTTATAGTATAAAAATCAGATAAATGAGTCATAAAAAGCCTACTTTTAAACCATATTATCAGAATCAACTTATGATGCTTCCTCCAACACTCGAGGAGTTGATTCCAGAAAACCATCCTGCCCGAGTTGTCAATCAAGTCGTTGACTCTATAAATATCGACCCACTATTAGATGCTTATAACATCAAAGGAGCCTCCAGCTATCATCCTGCCATGCTATTAAAAGTTGTGGTTTATGGCTACTTAAGTAATACCTATTCCAGTAGAAAGATTGCCAAAGCGTGTCAAGAACATATTCCGTTTATGTGGTTGAGTTCCATGAATCGTCCTGACCATAATACAATCAACCGTTTTCGAGGTGTTCGCTTAAAAAATGTACTCCGTAATATCTTTGAGGAAGTAGTTTCTTTATTAGCTAATGAAGGATTATTGAGTATTGAAAATGTTTACGTTGATGGTACTAAAATAGAAGCCAATGCTAATAAGTACACCTTTGTTTGGAAACGCGCTATTCAGACCAATAAAGAGAAAATGCGTGCACAGTTAGCCGATATCTGGGAATATGCACAGCAGGTAGCGAATGACGAAGATGATCTACCTCCTGAACCACCTACGAAAGAAAAAATAGACAGCGAAAGTGTAAAGGCAACGGTAGAGAAGTTGAATGATATCTTAAGTGCTCGCAAAGATATCAGTTCCAAGTCTAAGGCGAAGTTGCGCTATATCAATAAAAACTATCCGGTAAACATAAAAAAATATGAAGAACAGGAAGAGATTCTGGGCCAAAGGAATAGTTATAGTAAAACTGATCCAGAGGCAACATTTATGCGAATGAAAGACGATCATATGCAAAATGGACAACTAAAAGCGGGCTACAATGTTCAAATATCAACTTCCAATCAGTTTATTGTTAATTACACCATACATCCCAATCCTACTGATACGCTCACACTAGCATCCCATCTAGAGCAGCATAGTAAGAGTTATCAAAATCTACCTAAAACGGTTACAGCTGATGCTGGATATGGCTCTCATGAAAACTATGAGTTCATGGAAGAGAACGAGATTACGGCTTATGTTAAATACAATTACTTTGACAAAAATCAGGGTATAAAGGAAAACAAAAAGACTCCATTTACAACGGATACGCTATATTATGATCAACAAAAGAACCAATACATCTGTCCTATTGGGCAAGCAATGAATTATATCGGGAGTAGCGCCCGCAGAACAAAATCTGGTTACTTACAGCAGTATAGCCTTTACCAGGCAAAAAACTGTGAGGGATGCCCAATGAGAGGAGTTTGTCATCAATCCGCTCAGAATCGAATAATAACTGTAAATCATGACCTAAACAGATACAAGAAAAAAGCGCACACGTTACTGAATTCTGAATCCGGAATAGAACATAGAAAAAAACGATGTTGGGATGTAGAAACAGTTTTTGGGAATATCAAACAGAACCACGGGTTCCGCCGATTTATGCTTCGAGGTAAGAAAAAAGTCGAAATTGAATGGGGTTTATTAGCGATTGCACAAAACCTTAGAAAGAAAGCAGCTTAATAAGGCTGTATCTTGCGTTTTAAAGGCTAAAATTGACCAATTTTCAAAGAATATCTTTTAGAGCTTGAAGAAATGGATTTTCATCCAAAAAAAATCACAAATAGAAAGGGCTATATCGTTTATTTTTGATACAGCCCCTTTTATTACACTGGGATTAATTCTTTCCATTTTGTAAGTCATGCTTCATTCCGCTAATTCTGCTAATCCTATTAATCCTGTTAATCCTGTTAATCCTGTTTAATTCTGATTAGTTTTGAAATTCAGGGATAAAAAAAAAGACCGCCAGTTGGCGGTCTTTTTATCTGATAAACTATTTAAATATTATTCTTAGAATTTATATCCAGTCCAAGAGAACGCTGACACATCAGCACCTTTAAGACCGTCTTTTTTCTCGATTTTAGCATTTCCTGGGTTTTTGATTTTAGCATCACCTAGGCCATTAGCAGGATCGATTGTGTACTCAATAGTAGAAGCTGCATCACCTGCACCTCTGTCATCATTGAAGTCGATCAAGTCAACTGCAGTAGTTCCTGCACCGAATTTAGCGAAAGCATTTTTGATTGTTGCTTTAGCACCTCTACGGATTTTGAAAACGTCGTGCATAGTTAGGTTAGCATCTTTACCTGGCGCATTGTTAACGATTGTAATTCCGTCTACTGTGAAATCTGATTGGTTGATATCATTTGGAGTTTTACCATCTAAGTTACCATCAGCTTCAATACCTCTAGGATCCGCAGTTACAGCTGTATATCCAGCTTCTCTGATACCGTATACATTTTTCACTGTTCCTCTGTATCCTTGAGAGAAGTCAAACATATCATCAGTACAGTTGATTACTAAAATGTTACTTGCATTTACAGTTCCACCGAAAAATTCGATTGCATCGTCATCACCGTGAGTTAGAACTATGTTAGAAAGTACAGTTCCGTTACCTACACCATTCAAAGTCAACCCATTGTGTTCAGCATCATTGTTGATACGTGCACCAGTATATTCAATTCTTACGAAGTTTAATTTACCTGAATTGTCAGCTACATCATCACCACCAAATCTAATATTAGTACTGATTTCAGTTGCTGCATCACTTTTAGCACCTTCAGCTCTAGAAAGAGGAGCATTACCATTTAAAAGAATACCACCCCAGTCACCTGCTTTAGGAGCAGAAGCTGCTGAAGTAAAAATAACTGGTTTATCAGCAGTACCAATTTACCACCTTTTTCTACTAGCAAGTAAACGTTAGTACCACCTGCTGTAGCTTTGATTGTAGTTCCTGCAGGAATAGTTAAAGTAGCACCACTTTTTACAAGTACAGTACCTGTCATAGTATACTCAATGTTTGCATCCAAGGTTGTATTGGCTTCGATATTACCAATAAGATCTTTTTCACCTTTCACGATTGGTCCTGGAGTATTTTCGTCAGAACACGCAGTAAACGCTAGAGCACTAGCAGCTAAAATTGAAAATAATTTTGTTTTCATAATCTTTTAATTTCTACACACAAAGTAATCGTTAACGAATAACCTAAATGTTAGTTATATATTAATTTATTGTTAAAATTTATAAGATAATCCTAAGCTAAAATCGACACCTCTTTTATAGCTTTCAATCAACAAAGGATTTGCTTGATCCTGGAATTCTCTATAATATTCTCTATCTGGATTTAATATGTTTTCAACCTTCAGGTTAATTCCAAATTTCTTTTTGATAGTACTTGACATGTTAAAATCCAAAGTTGGGACACCTTTTTCCATCAGGTTTTGAAATCCTCTACTACCTAGGGTATAGATTCTATCTGAGAAGTAGTTAAATACAAGAGTTGGCATTAGCTCAAAATTGGAGAAGTTCGCTTTGTAAGATATATCTGCATTTACGATCCATGGGGATGCTCCTTCTAATTGATCTTCAGTGTTTGTAAATTGCGGAGTTGGATCTTCCAGTTTTTGTTTTGAGAAAAGGTACGAAACATTTGCTCCTGCTGCTAGGACATTATCACCATAGGCATTAGAATGTCTTAATAATTCTTTTTTGATTTCTACTTCAGCCCCTAATACAGTTGCGTTGCTTCCTGTATTAATAAACGTCATCAAATTACCAGCACCAGTTGAATACACTCTTGAAATCGGATTTTCAATAGTTTTGTAGAACACACCAGCAGAAATCAGTTCGCTAGAAGTTGGGTACAATTCCCATTTTAAGTCTGCATTATAAACTTGAGCAGGTACTAGTTTTGGGTTACCTTCAATAGTTTGGTTAATACCTGCATATTGCATACGTGCTAACTCAATGAACTGAGGCAATACATAGGACTTACTTCCAGATGCTCTTAAAATCATTTTGTCATTCAATACATATTTCAAGTTCAAGCTAGGAAGGAAGTAGTTTTTCTTAATTGTAGAAGGTCCGTCGGTAGCTGTACTTGACAAATTGAAATAATAGACTACATCTTGATAGATATTATCAAACCTCAATCCCAATACCGCTGTAAAATCTTGATTAAATTGATAAGTGGCTGCAGCAAGTCCAGAATGGATATTCTTTTTACCCGTGTAATAGAATTCATCCAATGCTCTATCAGTTCTACCATTTTGAGTTTCCAATTCAAACAAGCTACCTAAGTTTGCTTGGTTAAAATATTGGTCTACATTTTCAATATCAATCGATGATGGCATTGTTCCTATCAAGCGGTGATTAAATACTGTATTGTAGAAGTTTCTGGTGACGAAATTCCCGTTATAACCAAAGTCTATTTTACGCTCTAGTTCTTGGGAATCATCTAGTTTATAGGTTAATATTCCTTTTGCGACAAATCCCTTTTCTTTCATGTCGGAGAAAAATCTTTCGTTTTCACCTGGTGAATTTGTAGAGAATGTCATTACATTATTTCTGAACAGGAAGTTGTTAATTCTTCTGTCAGGTTCATTTCCAATGATATAATTAAATCCTGCTGATAAATTAGCTCCTAATCTTTCATTGATTTTAAGATTCGTTAGAATTTGGTTAACGAATAAATGGTTGTCATTTACCTGTTGGCGTCGTGAGAATTCTTTATCTCCTTCTTCTTCATTATCACCCTTACCAAAAAATTCAGTAAAATCTTGTTTTTGGTCATGGATGTACAGAGAGTTGAAACTTATCGAATTCTGTCCCCAAACATATCTTAGGTTCAGCATTGCATTTTGTGATACCGTATATTCATTTTTCACAAAATCTTGATCCAGATATATTTCACCAATATTGGTTGCATTCTGGATTTTTCCATCT
>DAIQBS010000100.1:5027-6120 GCA_036781025.1 Sphingobacterium sp.
GTTTCCTAACAATCGGAAATTTGTGTTGAACAAATTATTTTGAACATTTGGGTTCCAATTGTTTTTAAAGTTATAGTTCTCTAAGCTTGTAATTCCAGGTTTAGCACCTGCCAATGTTCCAAAGTAATTGGTTCCATCAATTCTTTTGAAATTGTCTTTTCCGATGGTTTGACTATTAACTCCACCACCTACATTTATTTCAAAACTATTACCAGTTGCTTCTTTTGTATGGATATCTATATTTGCTCCAGCCACGTCACCATGGATTTGAGCATTGAATGTTTTATTAACGTTAATGCTTTGGATAATATCCGAGCTAAAGAAATCCAATGATATGTTTTTGAATAGCGGATCTTCAGAAGGCAATGGTAAGCCATTTAAAGTGGATGAGTTATAGCGATCGCCCAAACCACGTACAAATACATTTTTCGCTCCCTCTTGTCTTGAAACCCCAGCCATTTTAACAAGTGCTGCCCTTGCATCACTAACTCCCTTTCTAGAAAGTTCTTGAGCACCTATGGATTCAATCATGAGGTTTGATTTTTTTCTTTCTTCCAATAGAGCGAGTTCGGAGAATTTTTCGCGTCTTCTAGTAATTACGACTTCCTCGATTACTGCGTCAGCATTTTTAAGTGCAAAAGACACGAATTCGGTATCGTTTGCTTGGAGGGTAAAGTTGAGTTCTTGGGCATCGTACCCCATCAGCGATGCGCGAATAAGGTATTCTGCTGATTTGTCGCTTGGCAAAGGAATATAGAATTCACCTTTGTCATTTGTAGTCGTACCCAACTGAGAATTAGCAATTGTAACAGTTACTCCTGCCAAAGGTTGGTAAGATTCTACATCTACTACCGTACCTTTTACCCCAAATGGTGCCTGCTGAGCATACGTCATAATGATGCTAAAGCATAGAACAACCAATGAAAATACTTTTTTAATACAATTCATACAATGTTAATATTATGTTGCAAAAGTATAATCGGATTGTTACGTTAATATTAAGACTCGATTATGTTAATATTAGTCTCTGGTTAATTAATTGTTAAGACATCTAAGGGTCAAATTGTTACCATTTGCATTGGTTAAAGCCAAC
>DAIQBS010000101.1:0-5284 GCA_036781025.1 Sphingobacterium sp.
AAAATCAAATTGACTAAGAAGCCATATTCAGGAAATTCAGGTTAATCTTGTCCTCAGTGGTTCAAAACTTCATCGCAAAGGACGTTGAACTTGGCAGGCGAAGCCTGCATTGTCTTATATCTCACATCTCATATCTCACTTCTCACGTCTCATATCCCAATGTTCACAAGCGTACGAAAACTGTTCAAAATCGAACATGGAATTTGGATAGTTTATTATTTATGTAGTTGATAATTAGAATGTTGTAACTTTGGCAAAGCTGTTGTAAAAAATGTTATGAGATCAATTTTCTCGATAGATATAAAATTATAGAAGAAATGATAAAGGTGGCTTTACGTAGTTTGAAAAAGACCAAAGTGTTGAGTTCTATCCATATTGTAGGACTTGGGATAGCTTTAGGAACATCCATTGTGTTGTATTTGACGGCAATGTTTGAGTTGTCTTTTGATAAATTTCATGAAAATATCAACAGTATTGGGGTTCTATATAAAAAGTCTGAGCCTAATACGGGAGTGAAATATAATACAACCATGGAAATTCCTTTGGCTCCTCAGCTTAAGGCTGAAATTCCAAATATTGAATATATTTCGAGGTATGCCAATGGAAATGTTATGCTTCGTCATGGGGCGAAAGAAATCAGCTCATCCATTAAATATGTGGATAATGATTTCTTAACTATGTTTAGTTTTTCGAAAATTTCAGGAGGAAATGAGGAACTAAATTCTATTGATGAAATTGTGCTTAGTAAAAAAGTGGCCATGAATCTTTTTGGAAGTACCGATGTCGAAGGAAAGACGTTGGAATATAATCAAGATGGGCAATGGACAAGTAAAAGGATTATTTCAGTTTTGGAGGATGTTCCAGTAAATTCTAGTTTACAATTTGGTTGCCTAATTAATTTTGAAGCTCAAATTGGATATCAAACGAATAAAGATAATTGGAGTCATCAAAATCATGAAGTATTTGTAAAATTGAAGACTCCGAATGTAGAGCCAGCAAACTTTGCAAAAGAATTGGTGAACTTTTCAAACCAGCATTATAAAGAATCTAACGAACGATTGAAAAGAGATGGGGCTAGACCAGATGGAAATGGTTTGTATGTTTCTTTGAACATTCTACCTTTCGCTGATTATCATTTCAATAATTTTGGAGTTGCTTCAGGGCCTTCGGCTTCTTATCCTTGGATATTGTTAATATTGGCTGGGTTAATCCTTTTTATTGCATGTTCGAATTTTGTAAATTTAACTTTAGCTCATTCCATTACCCGGAACCGAGAAATAGCTACTCGTAAGACTTTAGGCGGTTCAAATTGGCAAATTATAAAACAACTTTGGACAGAGTCATTCATGATCTGTTGCTTTGGATTGGTATTGGGAATGTCTTTATCTTCCTTGCTTTTACCTTCGTATAATGCGAATATGGATTATAGATTGAAGATTGTCGATTTGTTTCAGATTAATAACTTGTTCTATTTTATCATCGGGTTTATTTTGATAACGCTGATTGCAGGAGGCTTGCCTGCCTGGAAAATTGCAAACACGACCATCATACAATCCTTAAAAGGTTCGTCAAAAATAAAATCCTCGAAAGTACGTAGTTCACTTACTGTCGTACAATTTGTGATCGCTATCACCTTAATGATCTCAACAATTGTTATTAGCACACAATTGACTTATATGAGTAATCGTCCATTAGGATTTAATAAACATCAGGTATTGAGCATCCCGATTGGCAGAGGAATTGATAAAGAAGACGCCTTAAAAAGAATGCGTATTACCTTAGAAAAGCAACCTTGGGTTGTTTCGGTGAGTGGATCAGATGTTAATATAGGAATGGGTCGAGATGGAAGTCAGTCGAGCAGTGTTTTTGGTTTTGAGCATGAGAATAGAGAGGTACTAACTAATTTTATGCGGATAGATTTTGACTACTTGAAGACTTTAGGTATCAAGTTGCTGGCAGGTCGGGATTTTGACCGGCAGATGAAAACGGATACATCTTCCATCATTGTTAATAAGCAAATGGCGGCTCAGTTTGGGGGTGTGGATCAGGTGCTAGGTAAAAAATTGGATCTTAACGGTACTTCTACCGTTATTGGTGTTATAGATGATTTTAATTTTCAAGATTTAAAGAAAAGTGTAGAACCCTTAACACTATCTATCAATCCTAAGATTTTTAATGTTGAATATATTTTTGTTCAGGTTCAATCCTCCAATTTAGGAGAAACATTGGAAGATGTTAACCGACTATGGAAAACTGTTAATCCGGCAGCTTCTGTTGAACCTTCCTATTTGGATGAGAATACGCAGAATCTTTATCAGAGTGAAAAGCGCTTTTCTAATATAGTGATTACTGGAACCAGTATCGCCATCATTATTTCCAGCTTGGGCTTATTTGCCTTAGCCTTGATGACCATCAATCAGCGAATCAAAGAAATTGGGATCCGTAAAGTTTTGGGTTCATCCATTATGAATATTATCATGCTGCTTTCTAAGGATTTTTTATTGCTTATCCTGGTTGCCTTTTTTATAGCAACACCAATAGCCTGGTACATGATGAACCAATGGCTTAAAGATTATGCTTACCGAATTGATATTTCCTTGTGGATGTTTGTCCTTGCCGGAGTTATCTGTTTCGGAATCGCCTGGGGTACAATCGCCTGGCAAACGTTGAAAGCAGCAAGAACAAATCCAGTAAATAGCTTGAGGGACGAGTAAAATAGTATTTAGTATGTAGTATTTAGTAGTTAGATTTTTGAACTGCTGTTTTGAAAAGATGATTTTGAATAAATAGTATTACATAGCATACTTGATAATGAAATAAAAGCAAAAAATAATAATATAGTTAAACTGATTCTTAGATCGACAAGGTTTTCTACTAAATACTAAATACTAACTACTAAGTAATGGTAAAAATAGCATTAAGAAATATTCGAAAAAACAAAGGATTTTCCATTATCAATATGGCAGGATTGGCGATGGGTATTACCTGTTTTTTGTTGTTGGCGGCTTATGTGTATCATGAGTTGAGTTATGATAAATATTTAAGTAATTATCCGAGGCTTGCGTATGTGAGTATGGGGTATAAGTCGGGGCAAGATGGGGATTTTACGTATATGGGGGTTACACCTACTGCGGTAGCTCCGTCCTTTAAGAAAGAATTTCCGGAAGTGGAAGCTGCTGTGCGGATGTATACTTATAACGGTGCAGCTTTAGTAGAAAAGGGTTCGGATTTGCTGAAGGAAAGTAAGTTGAAGTATGTGGATGAAGATTTTTTGGAGGTATTGAATTTTGAGGTATTGCTAGGGAATAATAAGGATCCCTTAAAAGATCCAAATACAATTGTCTTGACAGAGCGTTTAGCGAAGAAATATTTCACGAATTCGGATGCGGTTGGTAAAACAATTGTCATCGATAAAGATCCTTGGTTGGTTACTGCTGTTATCGCGGATGTGCCAAGTTATTCGGAGCTGAAATTTGACGCGTTGATGTCAAATAAAGGGTTGGAAAGATATAAAGAACCTAATTGGGGGAGTGCCAATGATGTGACGTTTTTATTGCTAAATAGTGAGCAATCCTTCGCTACTTTGGAGAAGAAAGTTGATGGATTTATTCAAGAACAATTTAAGGATGCCATAGCACAGGGATTTAGTTTTGTCATTAATTTAGAACCTATCAGTAAGGTGCATCTTTATTCCAAAACAGCTGGAACAGGAAATATAGTATACCTCTATATTTTTGCATTCCTGGGAATCGCACTATTAGTTATTTCCTGTTTGAATTTCACGAATCTGAGTTTAGCACATGCTGCAGAACGAGGAAAAGAAATTGGAGTTAAAAAAGTTTTGGGAGCCTATCAATCGGTGATCTTTAAGCAATTTCTAACAGAAGGAGGTTTAATGGTGTTTATTTCTTTGTTTTTTGGGATTGTTTTTGCGTGGTTGTTATTGCCATTTTTTAGTGCCTATTTGGGAATTCCTATGTCTTTAAATATTTGGGATAAGCCATTATTCTATATCCTGGTATTGGGGTTTTTTATAGTGCTGTCTTTGATGGCAAATGGCTGGCCTGCCTGGTTAATTTCTAAGTTTAAACCGGTAGATATTTTGAAAGGTGACTGGAAAAGTAAAAAGAGTAAATTTCCTTTAGCAAAAATATTGATCACTTTTCAATATACCGTTTCGATATTTTTAGTCATTTGTACCTTGTTGGCCTATCAGCAAATGCATTTTATACAAACCATGAACACCGGATTAAATCGATCTCAAGTGGTCGTTTTGGATGGAGATATATGGAATAATACGGATCGTGAGACATTAAAAAATAAATTACTTGCTAATCCAAGCATAAAATCTGTCTCCGCTTCGTATGATTCACCTGTTAATATTCAAGGAGGGTATTCCATTAATTATGTGGAGGGGAAAACCAGCGATTTTAATTTAAATATCACCGCGATTCCCATAGAAAAGGATTTTTTAAAAGTTTTTGAAATCCCTATAGTTGCGGGTTCAGATTTAACGGATGTGGATATTGTGAAAGCTAGAGATACCTCAGTTAATCGTTCGGTAGGATTTATATTAAATAAATTGGCGGCCTCTAATTTAGGATGGACCCCAGAACAGGCGATAGGAAAACAGATTCATATGAATGGAAGAAAGGGGCCTGTAAAAGCTGTAGTCGATAATTTTAATTTTGCTTCGCTACATACGGAAGTACAGCCTATTGTATTATTTCCTGAATACCAATATTTTGGTAATATCTTCATAAAAATAAAAGAAGGTGTTCCTACCTCAAAGGCGTTAGACGATATTTCACGAATATTTAAGGAAATAAAACCTAATAGTCCTTTTGAAAAACATTTCCTCGATGAGGACTATGCAGCGATGTATACGAAAGAACAGCAATCTAGTAAAATCATGCAGCTCTTTGCCATCGTAACGATCTTGATTGCCTGTATTGGTTTGTTTGCTTTATCAGCTTATTCCGCAAAACAACGCATAAAAGAAATTGGTGTTCGTAAAGTGTTGGGAGCCTCCGTGGTAAAATTAGTAGGCATGCTTTCGAAAGATTATATCTTATTAGTCATGATAGCATTTCTCATAGCCTTACCATTAGGGTACTGGGCAATGGATAAATGGCTGGATAATTTCGCCTACCACAGCGAAATGGAATGGTGGATATTTTTACTAGCTGGCGGTATCACCTTGGTTGTTTCCTTAATCACCATTAGTTCCCAAACCATTAAAGCTGCAAAAGCTAATCCTATTCATAGTTTGAAAGATGAGTGA
>DAIQBS010000102.1:0-4766 GCA_036781025.1 Sphingobacterium sp.
GTCCATAAGAGCGGCGATATCATCCAAAACCGCGAATATTCCTGATGCCATATATGATTTTTTTAATTTACTCCTAAAATAAACAGATTTTGCTCAAAATCACGCAATCCCTTAATTTAATTGAAAATGGGGCTAGAATTAATTTGGTAAATCCTACCCGATAAAAGCAAATCATATACCAAAACCAACAGGGACGCAGGCAATTGGACTTAATTTCTGAACGGTCAAATTTGCCAAACAATTCCTAACAGAACCAAATATTAATCATTGGTTTTCCGATAAAACCATTGGTTAATCCGAATATTATTTCGTTAATATTTTTAATTAATGAATATTATTCGTATCTTTGCATCAGTGAAGGAAAAAAACACATTTGTGTATAATGATCATTCAGCATCGCCTAATTATTACTTCCTTTAATTTTAGCGTCACGAATACTTGGTAAATTTTTACCTATTACATTCAACACGCCCTCTACTTCCCTATTGGGAATCAATACAGCCTTATTGCATCTATCTACAGATATTGGCTTATGAAAAATTTAAAAATTTATAAAAAGAATAAAATATGACAGATTTTAAAGTTGGAATTATTGGAGCTGGCCCTAGTGGTTTAGCTATGTTAAGAGCATTTGAATCAGAACAGAAAAAAGGTAATCCCATCCCAGAAATTAAATGTTATGAAAAACAAGATAATTGGGGCGGTATGTGGAACTATACTTGGAGAACAGGCGTAGGAAAATATGGCGAACCCTTAC
Organism: Sphingobacterium sp.; assembly: GCA_036781025.1. GTDB lineage: Bacteria > Bacteroidota > Bacteroidia > Sphingobacteriales > Sphingobacteriaceae > Sphingobacterium. The sequence continues at coordinate 758 of DAIQBS010000102.1, forward strand.
ATGGAAGCATGTACAAATATCTATGGTCCAATGGACCAAAAGAATGCCTAGAATTTGCAGATTATACATTCTCTGAACATTTTGGACAACCTATTTCTTCGTATCCTCCACGTGAGGTGTTATTTGACTATATCCAAGGTCGAATCAACAAAAGTAATGCCCGAGATTATATAAAATTCAATACGGTCGCCCGTTGGGTAGATTACCTGGAAGATAAAGAACAATTTAGGGTAGTATTCGATGACCTTCAAAAAAATGAAACATTCGAAGAATTTTTTGATTACCTAGTGGTTGGAACCGGACATTTCTCAACACCAAATATGCCCTATTTCAAAGGGATTGATAACTTCCCAGGAGCCGTGATGCATGCGCATGATTTCCGCGGGGCCGATCAGTTTGTAGATCAAAAATTATTACTGATTGGAAGCAGTTACTCAGCTGAAGATATTGCCGTTCAATGTTTTAAACATGGTAGTAAATCAGTAACGATTTCCTACAGAACGAATCCTATTGGAACAAAATGGCCAAACGGCATTAAGGAGAAACCTTTGGTTACTCATTTCGAAGGAAATACCGCATTTTTTAAAGATGGAACAACCGAAGAGTATGACGCAGTTATCCTATGTACAGGTTACCAACATAAATTTCCATTCCTACCTGACGAATTAAGACTGAAGACAAAAAACTGCCTCTACCCAGATAATCTGTATAAAGGTGTTATTTTTAATGACAATGAAAGATTGATATTCCTTGGTATGCAAGATCAATATTATACTTTCAATATGTTTGATACTCAAGCTTGGTATGCAAGAGACTATATGTTGGGTAGAATAAAACATCCAATAAAATCACTGAGAGATGCTGATATCCAAAAATGGATGGATTACGAAGCTAAGACAGTAACTGGACCTGATCATGTAGATTTCCAAACAGATTATATAAAAGATTTGGTAAGCTATACAGACTACCCTACTTTCAATTTGGACAAAGTAGCGGATATGTTCAAAAGCTGGTTGAATGATAAAGAAATAAATATTCTAAATTATCGAGACCAAGTCTATAAATCCGTCATGGACGGAACCAGTGCCGAACCGCATCATACACCTTGGATGAAAGAATTGGATGATAGCTTGGAAAGATACCTCAATGAGGAGGTTACAATGGATGAAAAAGATTTAGATAAAGTAATAAACTACTAAAAAGGAAGGCCGCTAAAAAGCGGCCTTATAAATTTTTACTTTTTAAAAATATGATAACTTGTTACTTCTTTCTTAATATCCAAAAACATCTATTTCCGCTAAATGTGTTGAAGCTTGATTATTGAAATTATCTTTCATGGTAATTTTAATTTGCTTTAGATATTGCGGTTGGATTGGAAATATCTGACTTTCCAGTTCCTCTCTATCCATTTCCTGATCTTTAAGAAGTGTAACCCATGTTTTCCCATCTTTTGATCCTTCAATATCAAAAGTTTTGAATCCATTGGAATTATTCTGTCTTCTTGTAAGTCCAATTTGAGTTACATATATTTCGTTCTTAAAGTCAATCTGAATCCAATGTGGGAATGGCGGACTACTTGGTGACCACATCGAGTGCCAAAATGTAGACGTATTTCCATCTATTAATGCTCTGGCTATACCATTTCCTTCTCCTTCTCCAGATTCTTGAATAGACGATGCAGTGGCTGTCCACTCAGATTTTGAATGTGATTTTTCGACTACTTCCGCGATATAAAAAATAGTAGAACCATTATTTTTAAATTGGTATCCTTGAGAATTAGAGGCTTTTAAAGCCAAAAGATATTTCTTTTCAAGATCAAATTTCTCAGGATTATAAATCAAAGTCAAAAATTCAGATGATAACTGCCCTGATTTAATGGTAGCTGAATTTTTATCAATGGCATAACTGCCCGCAGGAAAGGACAAATATTCTTCTTCACCTCTATTTTTACGGGCCAAATTGATACTATCCATAGCCGCCTTGTCTTCTTCGAAAACAACTTGTATATCTGAGGATGGTAAACCCAAACCTCCATAATTAACGCTAAACAAGTCTTTTCTTTCTGCAATTTGGGGAAATAATTGCAAATCTTGAAAACCATTCACCGCTTTTTGAACACTCAAAAATACCCCATCTTTTGTGTCTGTCAATTCCTCATATGAGGCTTCTTCTTTTTGACAACTTATAAATGCGAATGCACTTAACGCCAATACTATAGTTGATTTGTTTATAAATTTCATGTTTTAAACAATATTAATAGCCAGGTACTTGAACTAATTGTTTGTTCCTATCGATTTCCATTTGGTGCCATGGCATAAAATAGAATCTATCATTCCACTCCGCACGTCTTACTGCAACTACTCTTTTATGGAAGTTTGGATCGCTTAATGAAGACCCTTTAGTCATATCCATTCCATAAAAGTTTCCTCCTTGTTTATAACCTTCTGCATCTGCTACTTTCCACCTTCTGACATCGAAATTTCTTGACGCATTCTGGCTTGGGAAAGTCCTGTAGCAATGTTAGGCAAACCAGCTCTGTTTCGAACTTTATTCAAATAAGTCGTAATATCTGGATGGTTTGGCTGATATTCATTTAGAGCTTCAGCGTAGTTTAGGTAAAGTTCAGAAAGTCTAATTAACATTGCAGCACGGTTAACTGCCACTGAAGGATTTAAGCTATAGGTAGGGTGAATGTTTTTTCTAGCTGTATATCCTGTTTTTGGCCAATCACGAGGAGCACCATTTCTTCCAGAATTTCCCGATGGGTAAAATTCTACTCGTGTCATCCCTGCTTTTGCTGCACCAGGAATAATAGATCCATTAAAAGTTACTGATGAATAGAATCTAGGTTCTCTATTAACATACATGTTATTCGTTCCTTCAACATAATAAGGTGTACTTTCTTGAACATATGTATTTTCATTGTAAGAAGAACTTTGATGAATTGATTGGCCATTAGCCATCCTGAAGTCATCAACTAATTCTTGAACCAACGCCAATCCGTTATATGGTGTTCCGGTTACCGCTCTTGGGGCAGCATGAGTTTCCCACTGGTATCTATTGGTAGATGGTCTGATCCAAACTCCTTCCGTTTGATATCCTTCCCAATAAACATTACGAGTTGATAAGAATGCAGTTTCAAAATCATCTTTTCCATTTTTAACAAAAAGTGATTTTCCATTTTTTTCCGCAAAATCTATTGCTGATTTTGCAGCTGTCGCTGCTTTTTGCCATTTGGAAGCATCGAATGTAGAACTAATTAGTTGTTTACCGTCAGGGTTTCTCCAATTAGCTAAGTCTGAATTCCCATTGTAAAGTGGACTGGCTGTAAATAAAGTTATCTCTGATTTAACCGCTTCAACAACGATTTTACCAATCCGACCAAGCTGAGTATCAGTATGTTCATCAGGCATATCGGCAGCAGCTTCGTCCATTTCTTTGATGATAAAAGCTACACACTCGTCCCAGCTACTTCTAGGTATTTGATAATTATCGCCAGCAGCTTCTTCTTCATTGACAGGTAAAATAACCACTGGTCCAAATGATTTCATCATCAACCAATAATAATATGCACGTAAATACTTTGCCTCCGCTTTATATTGTTTAATTAAGGTTTCACCATTTTCAGCATCTCTTAATTCCTGACATTTATCCACATTATTAATGAATATCCCACACTGTCTGATTTTTCTATAAATTCTAACATATGGTGTGGGTACATTATCTGAAGAAATAGCCCCTGAATTGAAATTATTCAATGTACCATCAACCCAATTTGATGCATCAATTTCATCCGTTATTGCTGAATAATAAAAAGAATAGGGTTGATTCCAAATATCTGGAATCTCATTATATAAAGATCCCCAGTAATTTTCAGTTTGACTACGATTTGAGAAAATACTCTCTATGTTCAGCAAATTATCAGGTTGTGCATCAAAGAAATCATCATTACAGCTTTGAGTAAATAAACTCATTCCTGCCAATAATGCTAAAAACTTTAATTTATTAT
>DAIQBS010000103.1:0-4751 GCA_036781025.1 Sphingobacterium sp.
TTTTGGTTCCTTTTGCTCTCTCAAAAGGAACTAGGCCTGCCGCGGCTATGAGCGGCGTGAACTAGATATTAGATTTGAGACATTAGATATGAGAGTATGTTGAACTATGCTGAGGTTCGAACCTAGCTTTGTCTAAGCAAAAAATCCTCTTTATGCTGCGCATCCCTTTTCAATAATATTCCAAAATGAAATAAGTTTATAGAAACAGTAACCCTTTGATCAGAAATCAAATCCTTCCAAGCTTTAAACTGATATTTACTATAAGGTTTATCCATAACCACAATTTTCCCTGCAGCAATCAGATTCAATATCGTTTCAATATCTTCATCTTGAACACGATTAAACCAAAAGGCATCTACAGATTTATCGTCTAAAGAATTACCTATTCCTATGGAGGAAACCTCCAAATAATATAAAATTCGATGTAATAACAGTTGATATGGAACTTGAAATCTATCAGGATAAGAAACACTCGCATCAGCCTGATATTGTTTATTATAAACAACCTGATCTGCTAAAGCATAAACGAAGGGTGAATGCGTGCCATGACGGCTATTGGAAATAAAATAATGATATATGTAATAAAGAAAATACCTCATCGAGGCTCAAAAATAAGCATTCGTTTAGAATTGTAAAGTAAAGGTACTACCTTCTCCTTCTTTACTATCCACGGAAAGATTACCGTTATGCATTAACATAATCTGTTTACTTAACGATAAGCCGACCCCTGTACCTGTTTTCTTGGTCGTAAAGAAAGGTGTGAAAATCTGATCTTGAATTTCCGCAGACATCCCTACCCCATTATCCTGAATTTTAATTTGCACAAAATCCTTATGTTCTATTGCAGATAAGCTAATATAAGGTTCATCCTTATCTTTAACTGCTTCTATGGCATTTAGCAATAAGTTAATCATCACCTGTTCCAGCAAATTAATATCTGCCTGTATCACCAATCGCGTATTTTTGATGATGATATCTACGTCAATATTTTTTTGAAGTAAGGTCGGTTCGAGTAATTGATAAATATTTTCAAAGAGTTGCACGACAGATACCGCTGCAAATTGAGGTTGATCCACTTTGTTGATCATTCTATAGCTTTTTGCAAACTGTAATAAACCTTCACTTCGTCTTTTAATCGTAAATACGCCCAATTTCAAATCATCCAGGTCTTCCTCTTCCGTCCAATTTTCCAATCGACTATGCAATGTTTCTGCCAATGAACTGATAGGTCCTATAGAATTCATGATCTCATGAGTCAAAACACGCAACAACTTCTGCCATGCCTTTGTTTCAGTCTCATCAATTGCCTCGTTAATATTCTGATAAACAACAATTCTAAAGGAACCTTCCTGCGTTTCAAATCCAGAACTTTGAAGCAATAGTTTAATCTTACCTTTATTAGAATGTACTGTTTCTATTTGATGTTTTCCCAAACGCAATTGAATAGTCTTTTCAAACAATTCCGCATTTCGCTTGGCCATTCCTGATATATTACCTAAATGCGGGACTTGAAACAGTTCTTTGAAAGAATCATTCAACCAAATCACCTTCCCAGTATCTGCATGATAGAACAGAATCGCAGTATCCAACATATTAATCACCTTATTCAAATACTGATGTTGTAAAGCTTGATCAATACTTATGTTTTTATAAACCTCATTAATTTGATTAAAGGATTTGAAGAGCTGCCCTTCTACTGTCTTTTCATTTTTAACCACAAATCTTCTCGTAAAATCTCTATACTTTACCGCTTCAGAAAATTCTTGTAACTGTATAAATAAAAATCGATGCTTAGAAAATAGACGATAGGCAATAAAGACTAATACAATAAAACCGAAAATGGCGTAAGAATATTGACCTCGAAATAACAGATAGGCTACACCAACCGATATCCCAATTAAAAATAGCGTCTTTAAAAAATCAGAAATAGCCAACCTGACCATATTTAAAGATTATATTTTTCCAACCTTCGATAAAGTGCTGCTCTGGTCAAACCAAGTTCCTTGGCAGCTTTACTTATATTACCATTAAAACGTTCAATAGCAGATTTAATGGCCTTTCGTTCCATTTCCTCTAAATTGTGAGACTCAAATTTATTTGCATGATCTAACGATTCTACAACTTGTTCTATTGGAGAAAACAAAATGTCCGATGCACGGATACTTGATTGATCCGACATGATGACCGCTCGTTCTATGCTATATTGTAGTTCACGAACATTCCCGGGGAAATGATATTGACTTAATTTACTAATCGCATCTTTCTCAAGTCCCTGAATATTTTTATGGTACTTGGTATTATAAAAAGCTAAAAAATGATTTGCCAACAAAGGTATATCTTCCACTCTATCTCGCAAGGCAGGCACTTGGATTTCTAAGGTATTTATCCTATAGATTAAATCTTTCCTAAACCTACTTTCATCAGCTAGACTCTTCATAGGAACATTGGTCGCACTCAATAAACGGATATCGACAGGAATCGCATGACTTGAACCTAATGGAACAACAGCCCTATTTTGCAAAACACTTAATAACTTCGCCTGCTGTTGCAAGGCGATATTACCAATTTCATCCATAAAAAGCGTACCCAAATGCGCATGCTCAAATCGACCCTTCCGATCTTCCCTCGCATCGGTAAATGCACCTTTCTTGTATCCGAACAACTCACTCTCAAACAAAGTCTCCGTCAGGGAACCAACGTCCACCTTGACATAGGATTGATTTTTACGTAATGAACGTTGATGTATGGCCGAGGCAATTAAATCCTTACCCGTACCATTCTCACCTAAAATCAAAATATTAGCTTCTGTCGGTGCAACCTTATCCAGTTTATATTGCAAATCTTCCATAATGGCCGACTTACCTACAATACCATGTTGCTCCTTCACCACGAGGGGTGCTTTCACCTTCTTTTCCTGGTTGATCTCCTCATATAGGGATGATAAGGTTTGAATCAACTGGTCGTTCTGCCAAGGCTTAACAATGAAATCGGAGGCTCCTTGTTTCAAGGATTTAACAGCAAGATCCACAGCTCCATAAGCTGTAATCATCACCACTTGTATTTTAGGATATTGGGATTTTATTCTTCCTAACCAGTATAAACCTTCATTCCCCGTATTGATAGCACTTTTAAAATTCATGTCTAAAAGCACAATGTCTACAGGATTCTTCTCTAAAACATGCATCAACCGCTCAGGATTTGCTTCCACAATCAGGTCTTTTACCTTAGGTCTTAGCAATAATCTCGTGGCTGTTAATAAATCTTGATCGTCATCTACTACTAAAATACTCGCCTTTTTCATTTAACGCTAAGTTAATTATAAATCCAATGATCCTGCGTAATAATCGTTGATATATTTTTGCATGATCCACTCATATTGTTTGATAACTAACTGGCTTTTCGCCTGATCTAATTTATTTTTAGCAGTAAGATATAAGACTGAATTGCTATTCCCAGCTTCAAAATGAACAGTTGCTATCCGGAAGGCCTCTTGATAATTAATCTCTTGTTGCTTTAAATTTTGGATATGTTCCTGAGAAATTTTCAAATCAAATACCGATTGTGCTGTTTGCTTTCTTAATTCATTCTCCTCAAATTGCTTGGTTAAAAGCATTTCATTCAAATCTAGCTTCGCCAATTTAACCTGATTTTTGGTGCTAAATTTATTAAATATGGGAATGCTCAATCCTATGGAAACACTTTTACTCAAGTTGTTTTTCATCTGATTGAAATAATCGCCACCTTGCTTACTGTAATTGGAATAAAGACCAGCACCTAAACTTAAAGAAGGATAATAATTGGATTTAGCCATTTTTACTCCCTGTTCCATTTCTTTAATTCTCCAATCTAAAGCTTGGATATTAGGCATAATTTTTAAAGATTGAGCATATAGTGCATCTGCGCTATATTCAGGCGCTTCTTTGGGAATTTCTATTGAAGCTAATTGAGGCAAAGTATCCTCAGCAATATTTAATAAGCCCGCCAATTGAATTCGAGCATCTTTCAATGATTTTTCGGTTTGTACTAATGTATTCAACTCCGCACTGTATTGGCCTTTTAAATCGTAATAATCTCCTGGAGCAACAGCACCTTCCCTATTCAACACCTCTTGTCTTTGTAATTGCTCTTTCGTTACCAACAACTGACTTTCCGTCTGTTTTAGCATATCCTCTGCAGTTAACACTTTAACATAAGCCTCAATCACATCAAGCTTCAACGTATTTACCGCACTCTCAAATTCCAATTTCCCCGCTTCCTTGGCATTCGACTGTTTACGTATTTGATGCAATATCGCGAAACCATTAAATATCGGTGCATTCAATACCAACGATTGATTTCCATAACTGTTGTTTTCTTCCACATATTGATTCGTTGTAGGATTGATACTACGGCCTTGACTAAATCCATGAGACAAATTCCCTCCTAAAGTAGGCAAACGCTCATTCAATGCTTGTTTATACCGTATATCCGCTCTGGACAATGCGATTTCATTTCGTAATAATGCTGTATTATTTTTAATCGCCAAACCTATACAATCGGTTAAGGACAGGAGGGTATCCTGCCCATTTACCGAATAAACTAAACAACAAACAAATACGTTTATAGCGAATACTATTTTTTTCATCGATCTAATTTTCAATATTATTTCACAGCACGTGCCAAACAACAAATACCATGACTATCAACACATTACAAACAACAACCCTATTCCAATGTACGAACCCGAACATCCAACTGTTCGTTATTGGACA
>DAIQBS010000104.1:0-4248 GCA_036781025.1 Sphingobacterium sp.
TCTCCTATCTCATGTCTAAAAATTACTCTATTTTTTTAACATTTATTTTGTTAATTTAACTGGCGATTTAAATGTTTCCTTATATTATGAATATTCGATTAATTTTTACTGCTTTGCTGATTTTTATGTTGCAGCATTTGCAGGCTCAACGAATTCCTTTGGCTGATTCTGCTATAGTGACTAAGCACCAGATTACTGCTAATGGGCAACGCATATCCTATTCTGCCATGGCTGGTACGCAACCAGTGTGGGATGGCAATGGCAAAGTTTTAGCTACAGTACATTATACTTATTATTTTAAAAATGATATTTCTGATAAGAAGAATCGACCGTTAGTAATTTCATTTAATGGTGGACCAGGTTCAGGATCTGTTTGGATGCACTTAGCTTACACAGGTCCTAGACTTCTGAATATTGACGATGAAGGTTACCCTTTGCAACCATATGGTGTCAAAGAGAATCCATATAGCATTTTAGATGTTGCTGATATCGTATACATTGATCCAGTTAATACTGGCTTTTCAAGGATCTTAGATGAAAAAGTTGATTGTTCTTTATTTTTTGGAGTAAATGCGGACATAAAGTATCTAGCTGAATGGTTAAATACATTTGTAACTAGAAATAATCGATGGACTTCTCCTAAATATTTAATTGGTGAAAGTTATGGTACAACTCGAGTTGCCGGATTGGCCCATGAGCTTCAAAACTCGCAATGGATGTATTTGAATGGTGTTATTCTAGTTTCTCCTACAGAATTAGGAATTAAACGAGATGGAGCACTAGAAAAAGCGTTACGCTGGCCCTATTATGCTGCTACTGCTTGGTATCACAAGAAATTAGCAACTGATTTGCAGGCAAAAGATTTAGAAGATATCCTTCCTCAAGTAGAACAATTTACGATGAATGAATTGTTGCCTGCTATCGCTAAAGGGGCTAGTTTACCAGATCAAGAAAGATCTGAGATTATAAAAAAGATGGCATATTATTCAGGAATATCTGAGATTGTCATTTCTCAAAATAATTTGGATGTTTCTACCAATCTTTTTTGGAAAGAATTGCTCCGTGCTGAAGGAAAGACCATAGGTCGTTTGGACTCAAGATATATTGGTATCGATGCTAAAGATGGCGGGGAGCGTCCAGATTTTAATGCAGAGCTATCTTCTTGGTTGCATTCCTTTACACCAGCTATAAATTATTATTATGCCAATGAATTAAACTATAAATCAGATATTAAATACAATATGTTTGGTTCTGTTCATCCATGGGATAATAACAACGATAACACAGGAATGAGATTAAGGCAAGCAATGGCAGAAAATCCCTTTTTAAAGATTATGGTTCAATCTGGATATTATGATGGTGCATGTGATTATTTTAATGCAAAATATAATTTATGGCAAATGGATCCTTCGGGAAAACTAAAAGATCGAATGAGTTTTGTAGGCTATCGAAGTGGACATATGATGTATCTCCGTAAAGAGGATTTAATCAAAGCAAATGAAGATATCCGTCAATTCATTAAAAATTCAACCCCTAAACCTAATGAAGCCGCTAAATATAATTAATCATCGTACTAATACTTTTTAAGTAATTTAATCTATGAATGTTTACGAATTAATATCCATTGGGATATATATGCTCCTAATGATAGGGATTGGCTTTTATTCCTGGAAAAAATCGACGAGTAATTCTGAAGAATTTCTAATAGGGGGTAGGAAAATGGGACCTGCAGTTACAGCACTTTCAGCTGGCGCAGCAGACATGAGTGGATGGCTTCTTATGGGGCTTCCTGGAGCCATGTATTTATCAGGCTTATCAAGTGCTTGGATAGCGATTGGTTTAACGATAGGAGCCTTCTTTAACTACGTTATCGTTGCGCCAAGATTGAGGGTGTATACGGAGGTTGCTAAAAATGCGATTACCTTACCAGTTTTCTTTGAAAATAGGTTTCATGACCGTACGCAATTATTGAAAATGACCTCATCAATATTGATTTTAGTGTTTTTTACTTTATATACTTCGGCAGGGATGGTTTCTGGAGGCCGCTTATTTGAATCGGCCTTTGGAATGGATTATTATACGGGTTTGTTCTTAACTGCATTTGTGGTGGTTTTATATACTTTTCTTGGTGGATTTCTTGCTGTAAGTTTGACAGATTTTGTTCAAGGAACCATCATGGTTATCGCGTTGGTATTATTACCTATAGTAGTCATATTTCAATTAGGAGGTTTTAATAATACGATTGATATAATTCACACAAAAAACGCAAATTACTTAGACCTTTTTAAAGGAACAACAACCATATCTATTTTTTCGCTTTTAGCATGGGGCCTAGGCTATTTTGGGCAACCACATATTTTAGTTCGTTTCATGGCTATAGATCGAGTACAGGATATTCCTAAAGCGAGGAAAATAGGAATTACCTGGATGATATTTACAGTTGGTGGAGCGATGTTGGTTGGCTTATTTGGAATAGCTTATTTGCAACAATTTGATGTGTCGAGTATGCAAAGTTTCGATGCTTCTAAGGAAAAGGCTGAAACTATATTTATTTACCTTTCGAGAGTTTTATTTCATCCTTTGATCGGAGGTTTTTTATTGTCTGCTATTTTGGCTGCAGTAATGAGTACCATTTCCTCGCAACTATTAGTTACATCCAGTTCAATGACTGAAGATATCTATAGAACATTCTTTAACAAATCAGCTGATTCCAAAAGAATGTTGTTGGTAAGTCGAGTTTCTGTATTGATCGTAGCTATTGTTGCACTTTTACTTTCTTTAAATCCAAAAGATAGCATTTTAAATCTTGTAGGGAACGCCTGGGCAGGGTTTGGAGCAGCTTTCGGCCCATTAATCATATTATCCTTAACTTGGAAAAGAACGACAGCTCTTGCAGGTTTGATAGGAATGTTGGTGGGTGCTGTAGTAGTTCTATGCTGGGTATATATTCCTCATCCATTTAAAGAAGTTTATGAGATTATCCCCGGGTTTATATTAAGTATGATAACTATTATCTTAATTTCATTTTGTACTAAACCAGTATCAAAAGAAATTCAACAAGAGTTTGAACAGGTAGAGGGGTTAATAAAGTAAAGAAAATATTCCTTTACAGCTTAATTGTATTGAAAAATAAGGAAGAAAGTCGAGTAGAGATGCTCGGCTTTTTTTTTGACATAGGTAGAAACAAGAAAAGGGATGTGAAAACATCCCTTACATATCTTGAAGGTAAATCTTAACTTATGCTAGTTTGTTGACAAACTTAGTAAGCTTAGATTTGTTGTTAGCCGCTTTTTTCTTGTGAATAACGTTCTTCTTTGCTAAACGATCAAGCATAGAAACTACACGAGGTAATAATGCTTTTGCTTCTTCTGCAGAAGTAGTAGTACGTAATTTTTTGATTGCGTTACGAGTAGTTTTTGCTTGGTAACGGTTTCTTAGACGCTTCGCAGCGTTAGTTCTAATTCTTTTGATCGCTGATTTATGATTTGCCATTTCTCTTAGCTATATAATATTTTAATCTTTTACACTTTATTTCGGACTGCAAAAATAACATACTAAATCTAATAATCAAAATCATTTTTAATTTTTCCAATTTCTTATCTTTGCAAGATGCATAAATTATCCATGGATCAACTGAATAGAGTTGATGTAGACACGTTTAAAACACAAGCTAAAACTCCCATTGTCGTTGTAATGGACAATGTTCGTAGTATGCATAATGTCGGTTCTGCTTTCAGAACAGCTGATGCATTTTCTATAGAAAAAATCGTTTTGTGTGGAATTACTGGAACACCTCCTCATCGAGAAATCGAAAAAACTGCTTTAGGAGCTACACAATCCGTTCAATGGGATTATCATAAATCTACATTTGAAGCCATTACTTTATTAAAAAATGAAGGATATACTATTCTTTCGATTGAACAAGCAAATAATAGCATTTCGCTAGAAACGTATGAACCTACTGAATCTGCTAAATACGCTTTAGTCTTTGGTAATGAGGTGCATGGTGTAGAACAAGAAGTGATAAATACTTCTGATAATACCTTAGAAATTCCTCAATTTGGAACAAAACATTCCTTCAATGTTTCAGTAACCATAGGTATTGTGCTTTGGGATTTTGTAAATAAAATTAAGTTTATCAAAAAATAACGAAAATACCTAGACTAATGATTTTTAGAAGTCAGTTCAAAATGGTAGATTTGCGTTGCAAAAAATAAGACAAAATGAGTGTATTAGTAAATAAAGATT
>DAIQBS010000105.1:0-4036 GCA_036781025.1 Sphingobacterium sp.
TGTATTTGTGATTGGACCGGATAACAAAGTAAAATTGACTTTAACGTACCCTGCATCTACAGGAAGAAATTTTCAAGAAATTTTAAGAGTAATTGATTCATTGCAACTAACAGATCAATATCAGGTAGCAACACCAGCAGATTGGAAAGATGGGGAAGATGTGATTGTGGTGCCTGCTATAAAAACAGAGGATATTCCAGGTAAATTTCCTAAAGGTTTTAAAGAAATTAAGCCTTACCTGAGAACAACTCCACAGCCGAATAAATAACTAGAGTAAGTATATTTAAAGTTCAAGAAGCCAATCATTTGATTGGCTTCTTACCATTATACAAGCTTATTTTTTTAGCTATTAAGAAGGATTAGTTGGCAATTAATTCCTTCAATAAGACAACAGGGATGGTGTTTTTAGCGACCATCTGTAAGTTTTTCTGTTCTTTTGGGTTGTAATATATGGAGCGAGTTGCAGAAACAGTACAAACCAAATTACCATATTGATCTACAATTGGAGCTCCGCTGGAACCAGCAGCATAATCCGCAGTAATATCCGTTTGTGGTAATTTCACTTTGGAATTAAAATACCCTAAATAATTTCTTGCTACTTTTCCTACGCTAAAGTAATTGATCATAGGAGCAGGGTTACTGATTACAAATACATCATCCCCTACATTGGCCGTATTTCCTAGCGGTAAAGCTTTTAATTTTTTTCCTTTGGTATCTACTTTTACAATCGCCAAATCTGCTGCTCTATAACTGGAAACAACTTCATTTACTAAATAAACTTCGCCATCAATTCCTTGTACTGTCATGGCTAAATTTTTATTTCCAGATTCATTGGTATATCCTTCAATGACGTGATAATTGGTAACAATTAACCCATCTTCACTAATGATATAACCCGATGCAGCATTGATATGTGCTCTATGGCAGTTTCCACAATCGTAAGCAACGCCAAATGCTACAAAGGATGGTTGAATGATGGAAGCAACTTCGGCAGACTTAAGTGCTTTGGTTCTGGTTTTGGGTTTGTTAAGATTTATTTTTTGGCCCTCTACAGCTAGCAATTTGCTAGCAGCATCTTTTGGGGAGATAAATTTTTCATTTTGCAATAAGGCAGCGGTTTTGTCTTCAAAGTTTTGGTTGAATTTTTCCTGATCGAAAAATCCTGACCATTTGTTGTTTTCAAAACTGGAAGTTTGAGCTTGTACCTGGTAAGTTACTGTTGATAGACAAATCAACATGGAGAATAGATATGAATTTTTCATACGTTAAATTGGATAATAAACTGTTTTTAATTCTTTAATTGGCTTTTTATTAGTTAAATAATTTCGCTCTAACAAATTGAATTTTATTGTTAAGCAATACAAAGTAATAGATATTATTTAAGAAATTATTTGATTTTAACTCCAGAACCTGGAATGTCTTGAAGAAATTACATAAAAAATGAGGTTATTTATCCAATAACCTCATTTTAAAGACATCACAATTAAATTGATGATCTTGTCTTGTTATTAATAGACTTTCACCATGTAGATGAAATCTTGTAATTTTTTGATTTGCTCAGTACGTGGCAGGTGATTTAAACTGTTTTTACTGCTTAATACAATATTTCCTTTCAATGACTCCTTAGGAATACGATTCAACGTTTCAATCAATGCTTTTGTTTTAATAGCAAAAGCTGCTCCATCTAAGCTTTTCTGTTTACCAGAAATAATTCCAATGATATTTCCATTTCTATCCAATACAGGGCCTCCACTGTTTCCTGGATTCACCGGTATGGAAATTTGATAAGCGGTGGTATCGCCTGTATATCCGGTAGCAGAGCTTAAATAACCTTCGCCATAGACCGCCTCATCACGAGGATATCCAATGGTGAAAATATCTTCTCCTAAATCTAGGTTTTGACGCTTAAATGTATAGGGGATATTATTTGCAGTTTTGAAACTGGTATCTGTAATATGTAAGATGGCAATATCTTTTTCTTGATCTAAATGTACAATGGAAGCTTTATAGATGCTTCCTGCAGCATTTTGAAGATGAATTGAATCTGCTCCATTTACTACATGGTAATTGGTAACAACATAACCGTCCTTTGTTAACATAAAGCCGGTAGCTCCAAAATGTAAAGCTTCTTGAGGGGCATTCTCCTTACTAATATTTTTGATAGCATCTTGATGCGCATTTACATTTCGTTTGACATTGTTGACTTCACGTTTTAATGCGCTATAATCGGATGTAGCTTTGCGTATAGTTGAAAAATAGCCAGTAAGGTATAAGGTGGCCAGTGAAGATAAAATAGCTACTGCAGCCGCGGCAACGGCGTTAATCTTTAACTTCTTCCACATCTTATAGATGAATGGCTGAGAAGCACTCGTTTGCATCACCTCTGTTAGGGAATTTTTAAAATGCTCACGTTTTTGCTGTTGCTCGAAATCAAGAAGAAAATCACGATGGCTTTGAAACAAAGAACCTAACTCTTTATCTTCTTCACACATTTGTTCAAATGAAAGCATTTCGTTTTCCGACAATTCCCCATTCAGGTACTGATCTGCTAATTCCAGAAACTCTTGTCGATTCATATTATTCCTCATTTCTTTTCTGTTGTTCGAAAAATAATCTTTTCAAACGTTGTAAACATTTATATTTTTGGTTCTTTGCGTTGTCTGTGTTCGTGTAGCCTAATTTATTACAGATATCTTGCATGGATTTATTTTCTATATAAAAATCCTTTAAGATAGTAACACAAGGCTCTCCAAGACCTGCCAATGCGACTTCCATTTGTTCGAACTTTAATTCTTGTTCGGCATGGTTAGTCAAATCTTTGTCTAACTCAGGGAGATCTAAATCCTCTTGGTTTTCCAAATGAACAGAAAAACCTTTCTTACCCAATTGTTTTAACCATAACCTCCGACAAACAGCGTATAAGAACGTACTTAATTTGCTACTTAATTCAAATTGTTGATGAGTAACTTTATCGTATAAAACTAAGATGGCTTCTTGAAAAATATCCTTCGCTTCATCTTCATTTCCCCTGCTATTAATGATCATGTGCGACACTGAAGGATAACAAGATTTATAGATATAAGCAATCGCGGCGTTATCTCCTAACCGAATGCCATCTAAAAGCTCTTGATCGCTTCGAGCGTGTGCTATGATTTTCTTTATTTTACTCACTAATTAATACCCTTATTTTCAAATAGTAACCCATACTGTGGTAAATTAAATTAAATTTTCAATTTACTTCCCAAACGTAATGGAAATTTTATGTATTATCAACAGCCTTCATCAATCTTTATGGTTTATTTAAGGAAGATGATAATTGAATAAAATCCAGCACTTGTAGGTCGAAATAACTAGAAATTCGAAAATAATTTCTCATAATATATACCTACCGTAGGAATTCTTTTTTTACGTCCGTATACGGCATTTATTATGCCAATTCCCCATAGGATAAAGAAATAGAGTAGTCCTGCAGAAGCCAAGAAATTCCCAATAAATGGAATGTACGTGAATAATAATACGAATCCAATAGATATAAATAAACCCAATGACTGTCGGATGTGAAAGCTGGCTTCCTCATGTTTTTTTTCTTCGTTAAGCACCATAGCTATGATAAGTCCTATAACTGTTAAATAGGAGATGATGGCTATTGTTCTTCCTTCTGAGTTGGAGCTGTCATGAGGAATTTCCATAATCAGGTTAATTGATAAAATAAATATAGTTATTTATTTTAATATAAATATTAAATAAAGTCTGGAAGAAATTAAGCGAAGAGAGGAAAGATTAGATACAAAAAAAGGCATCCAATTGGATACCTTCTGTGTTTAAATTTTGGCGGTCTGGACGGGACTCGAACCCGCGACCCCATGCGTGACAGGCATGTATTCTAACCAGCTGAACTACCAGACCAAAAAAATAAACTTAAAAAGAACAAATAGAAGACGAGCTTCATTTTAATTTTAGCGGTCTGGACGGGACTCGAACCCGCGACCCCATGCGTGACAGGCATGTATTCTAACCAGCTGAACTACCAGACCAA
>DAIQBS010000106.1:0-3547 GCA_036781025.1 Sphingobacterium sp.
GAATAGAGGTCTCCAAAACCTTCGATCTGGGTTCGAATCCTAGTGCCCGTGCTAAATAACTTAGAAAACTTATAAATGGCAAAAGTACTTAATTTTTTTAAAGACTCTTATACAGAGATCACTGAGAAAGTGACTTGGCCAACTTGGGCACAATTACAAAGTCATGCAATTATTGTTTTAGTAGCATCGTTGATAATCGCCCTACTGGTTTTTGTAATGGATAAAGCTTCGAGCAATATCATGGAGCTATTATACAATACAGCTTCTTAATTTTCTAATCCAATAGATAATTATGGCAGATCAAAGTTTAAAATGGTACGTAGTACGTGCAGTAAGTGGTAAAGAGAAGAAGGTAAAGCAATATCTGGAGGCTGAAATCAATCGTCTAGGTATTCAACATTTGGTTACTCAAGTGTTGATTCCTATGGAGAAATACTATCAAATGCGTGATGGTAAGAAAGTAGCAAAAGAGCGTAACTATTACCCAGGATATGTATTGATCGAAGCCGCTTTGGATGGGGAGATCGAGCATGCAATAAAAAATGTGAACAGTGTTATTGGATTCTTAGGGGACAAAGCAGGAAATGCAATCCCATTACGTCCAGCCGAGGTGAACCGTATTTTAGGTAAAGTGGATGAGATGGCTGAGCAAGGAGAATCAATCAATGTTCCTTATTATGTAGGTGAAACAGTAAAAGTGAGTGATGGTCCATTTAATGGCTTCACAGGAGAGATTGAAGAAGTTCATGAGGATAAGAAGAAACTAACAGTTATGGTTAAAGTATTCGGTCGTAAAACTCCACTTGAATTGAACTACATGCAAGTTGAAAAAGAATAAGTTTAAGCTTATTAAGTAACACTATAAAATATTAAAAAGAACGAGCCGCAAGCTCGTTTTTTTTATTTGTAAATTTTGCAATATTTTGAAATGCTTTTTTGAAGTTAAATATTTAGGTTAAATTGGTTATATTTAATTAGTTAATACTGATTAGATCATTAAACATTAGCCTAATATGTCCTATTCTATTTTTTACAGAAAGTTAATTTTAGTCTTTATATTTTTGTTATGTTTTGTGTTGTGGGGTTTCTCCCAAACATCTAAAAAAGTAATTGTTTCTTATGTAACCTCTTGGACTGAACCAATTCCTGATCCGAAATTAATCACCCATATTAATTATGCTTTTGGACATGTAAGTGATTCATTTAATTCTGTTCGAATTGATAATCCTACTCGATTGCAAGAGATAGTGAAACTTAAGGCTAATCATAAACATTTAAAAATTTTATTATCTATAGGAGGTTGGGGTTCTGGGCGTTTTAGTGAGATGGCCGCGAATTCGACGTTTCGTCATTCTTTTGCTAAAGATTGTGCTCGTATTGTTAAGGAATACCAATTGGATGGAATCGATATTGATTGGGAATATCCTAGCAGTAATGCTGCAGGCATTTCGGCTCATCCTGATGATACGAAACATTTTTCCTTGTTGATGAAGGAAATCAGAGACCAAATAGGAAAAGAGAAGTTATTAACCTTGGCTTCTGTAGCTGATGCTAAATACATCGATTTCCAAACGATTATTCCTTTATTAGATTTTGTTAATGTTATGATGTATGATGTGGCGAAACCTCCTAGTCATCATGCAAGTTTATATCGTTCTTCATTATCTGGTCCAGTAACCTTAGTGGAATCTATAGATGCACATATTTCCTCTGGAATTCCAAAAGAAAAATTAGTGATGGGTATTCCATTTTATGGGCGAGGGGATAAAAAGAATGTCAAAGATTTTGTATTATTTAAGGATTATGCTCAATTACATAATTTCACGTTTTTGTGGGACGATGTTGCTAAAGTGCCTTATGTGGTGAATGCTGATGGATTGATGGTTTGCACCTTGGAAAATGAAAAATCTTTGCGTTTAAAGGCGAATTATATTTTGACTACTGGTTTGTTGGGAGCTATGTATTGGGAGTTCGTTGCTGATGATGCTAATATGAGCTTGAGTAAAGCCTTGTTTCAAGAATTGAATAAATGATGGTAGTTAAAGAAACAATTTACCGTTTTTAGTGTTTATTATAATAACCTAAGGCCATTAGTCATCTGCTGATGTTTTTTTAAAATATAATTTAAAATTTATGTCTTTTTCTAAATTTATCTATTGCCTGTCTTTCATCTTGTTGTTTATATGTTCATCTGCTACTTGTCAAAACAAGCCTAATGAAAGCACTTATTTCATTGATGTAACAGAAACGCATATTCCATTAGATCCTAAAACACATGCTTTGGATGTGGTAGCAACTGACGTAGATGCAGATGGTTTAATTGATTTGATATTTGCATTAGAAAAGGAACCTAATCGGTTGTATATAAATTCTGGAAAAGGAAAATTTACTTGGAAGAAGGGTGTTTTTTCAGACGCTAAAAACGATACTGAACATGTTCGGATTGCCGATTTTGATAATGATGGTTTTATAGATGTTGTTTTTGTAGCAGAAGATGATCAGAATCACGAGTATTATTTAGGTAATGGTGATGGAACATTTAGAAATGTTTCCGATAGACTACCAAGAAAAAGTGAGGGTAATGCGTTAGATGTGGCAGATGTAAATGATGACGGATTTATGGATATTGTTGTAGGAAATACAGGCGAAAAACCTGGTAATTTTGTTTGGTTAAATGATCCTGATAATTTAGGGTTTTTTAAAGAAAATAATGATTTGATTCCTGCGCATGCAGATTTGACTCAATCTGTGAAATTGGTGGATTTAAATCAGGATGGTTTTGTAGATATGGCAATTGGTAATGAAGGACCTCCTGCTCGATTGTATTTTAATGATGGGAAAGGTCAATTTAAAGAAAAGGAGGGGACCTTTAACTCACTTGAACCAATGCATACTCGTGAAGTTTTAGCATTTGATGCAAATGATGATGGTTTATTGGATTTGTTTTATGCGAATTTAACAAGCAATGGTGGTATAGTAGAACGAAATCCGAAAGGCCGATTATTCTTAAATCAAGGTTCAGGAGTTTTTCAAGACGTTACGGAAAGCCATATTCCTGATTATGACTTTTCTACCTATGCTGCTAATGTGATTGATTATGATCGCGATGGGGATTTAGATATCATACTTAGTGCCTTAAAAATACCTCCCTTCGAAGCGATGCAAGTTCAGGCATTAAAAAATGATGGAAGTGGAAAGTTTACGTTTGCTACTTCGGAAGTTATTCCCGATCTTACGAAAGATAGGAGTTGGGGTATAGCTGTTGCGGACGTCAATGGGGATGGTCTGGAAGATTTAATAATAGGTGCTTGGGGAGGACAAATAAGGTTGCTGTTTGGGAAATGAACACAGGTATTTAAGGATTGAATTTGGTAAAAGATGAATTCTACTATTCTTTAAGAAAAAGTTCAAAAACATTTCATTTTTAATAAATTATATATATCTTTGCACCTCGTTTGTATGCAAAACTCTGTTTAGTGTGCAACGAGAAAGTAAATGTTACGTTATTGCTTCCAACTTACTAACAAACATTTAACAAATTAAATCA